>NZ_JBIRGO010000032.1:0-60167 GCF_044328065.1 Streptomyces sp. NPDC017993 | reverse complement strand
CCACGGCCGTGGTGAGCTGGCTGACGGCGGTGCCGCTCGCGGGAACTTCCAGTCGCACCGTCATCGAATACGAGACGCTAGGCGCCGTTGCCATGGCCGACTTCCTCTGCTTTCCCTTGGTTCACTCTGCACGCCGCTCCGATACCTGATAGTGCAGGTCCGGAGCGCGTTGGTCGATCGTCCCACCTACCAGTCGGTACCTGGTAACCAGCTACAAACTTCGGAAGAACTCTTCCACCATACGAGATAACGCGGTTCGAGGGGAACCCCCCTCCCTCACGCCCGCCCTCGGGCGGCTGTTTTCGGGTGTCCAAAACGACTACGGGCGCCCCTCCCGGAGGAGGGACGCCCGCAGTTCCGCTAGGTGGCACCGACCCGCCATGCTCGCCTCGCGGCAAGTGGTCGCTCGTAGCGACGATGGTTGGGCCCGGGGGCTTGGATCGAGCCGGTGCCGTCACCCAGGCTAACAAACCATCCCCGGAAGCGAATCCCGTCCCGGGGGGACGATTTCAAGACCCCTCGGACGGCGGTCCGCGCCGGCTCGCGCGGGCGGCCGTACGGGTCAGTCCCGCAGCAGGTCGGGCACCCCGTCCGCGTCGGGCTCGTCGCGCTCCGCGGAGAGCACCGTCAGCTGCTGGGTGGCCCGGGTCAGGGCCACATAGAGCACCCGCAGACCGGCCGGGGACTCGTCGGCGATCTCGGCCGGGGAGACGACCAGGGTCGCGTCGTACTCCAGACCCTTGGCCTCCAGTGAGCCCAGCGCGACCACCCGTTCGCCGAGTCCGGCGAGCCAGCGGCGCGCCTGTTCGCGGCGCTGCATGGCCACCACGACGCCGACCGTGCCGTCCACCTCGCCCAGCAGCCGCCCGGCCTCCGCGACGGTGGCCCGCGCCAGCGCGTCCTCGGTGGCGGCGCCCCGCGCGCCGTCCGTGGTCGCGACCGCGAAACGCGGCTCCAGGCCCGTGGAGCGGACCGCCTTCGGCGATTCCATGCCGGGCATCGCCAGCGCCAGCACCCTGGCCGCCAGTTCGGCGATCTCCGCGGGGTTGCGGTAGTTGACGGTGAGGGTGAAGCGCCGCCGGGGGCGGGACCCGAGTGCCTCGTCCCGGGCGAGGGCCGCCTCGTCCGGGTCCGACCAGGAGGACTGCGCCGGGTCGCCCACGACGGTCCAGGTGGCGTGCCGGCCCCGTCGGCCGACCATCCGCCACTGCATCGGTGTCAGGTCCTGCGCCTCGTCGACGATGACGTGGGCGTAGTCGGCGCGCTCCTCCTCCAGCCGGTCACGGCGGCTGCGGCCGCCGCCGTTGCGCTCGGCGTAGGTCGAGAGCTCCTCCAGACCGGTCAGGTGGTCCAGCGGGTCGGCCTCGCGCTGACGGGCCGGGCGCGCCGGGGCGCCGAGGATCAGCTGCAGCTCGTCCAGCAGGGCGACGTCGTGCACCGACAGCGGGCCCTGGCCCTGCCCCGCGGCCTTGCCCGCCGGGGTGGCGGCCGAGGCGGCGTCCCCGGTCTGCAGGCGCCGCAGCGAGCGGGCGAGTTGGCGGACCTCGCGCTGGTTGAGGACCCTTCGGGCCCAGCGGCCCAGGAGTCGCTCGTCGGCCATCGCCGCCAGCACCCCGCGCGGAGTGAGTTCGGGCCACCAGGCGTCCAGGAATTCCTGGAAGTACGGCTCGGTGGTGAGGTCCTCGTCGAAGCCCTGACGGGCCTCCGCGACCAGCTCGGGGTCGGTGTAGCGGCGGGCCGCGCCGGACTTGGCCCACAGGGCGTCCAGGATCAGCCGCCGGGCGCGCGGCCGCAGCAGGTTGACCGGTGCCGTGCCGCCGAGGGCGGCCTGCCGGATGGCGCGCAGTTCTTCGGCCTCCAGCTCGATCCGGCCGCCGAAGGCGACCACCCGCAGCCGGGTAGGCGCGGTGGTGGCGGGGCGCGAGTGTCTGGAGCGGGTTCTTCGACTGTCCCGTCCGCCGTCGGCGGGCCGCTCGGGGGCGGTGTCGTCCCCGGCCACGGCGAAGAGGTCCTCCAGGGACAGCTGCGCGTCGGCGCCCCCGTCCACGGCGGGCCGGGGAGCCTCCGGCGGCTCCGTTCCTGCCCCGGCGGCCGTCTCCAGCGCTCCGCGGGCGGCCTTGCGCAGCAGCTTCTGCATACGGCTCGAACCCTTGATGCGGGCGACCGCGGGCGTGTCGTAGGCGGTCGCCTCGGCGCCGTCGACCAGTGAACCGAGCGACCGGATGGCGACCTGGCCCTCCTCACCGAGCGAGGGCAGCACGCCCTCGGTGTAGGCGACCAGCAGCGGCGTCGGGGAGACGATCAGGATGCCGCCGGCGTAGCGGCGGCGGTCCTGGTAGAGGAGGTAGGCGGCGCGGTGCAGCGCGACGGCGGTCTTGCCCGTGCCGGGCCCGCCCTCGACCTCCGTCACCGACGCGGCGGGGGCCCGGATGACCATGTCCTGCTCGGCCTGGATGGAGGCGACGATGTCCCGCATGGTGTGGCTGCGGGCCCGTCCCAGCGCGGCCATCAGCGCGCCGTCGCCGATCGCCGGCAGCTCCCGGCCGTCCAGTGTCGCGGTGACCTCCGGACGCATCAGGTCGTCCTCGACACCGAGGACCTGGCGGCCCTTGGAGCGGATGACGCGCCGGCGTACGACCCGGCCGGGGGCGACCGGGGTGGCGCGGTAGAAGGGTGCGGCGGCGGGCGCCCGCCAGTCGATGACCAGCGGGGAGTAGTCCGCGTCGAGGACGCCGAGGCGTCCGATGTGCAGCGTCTCGGCGATGGCGGCGTGGCCGTCCTCGATGGCGCCCTCGGCGGGTTCGACGGAGGTGTACGCGCCGTCCGGGCCCTTCTTGCCGTCCTTGCCCAGGAGCAGGTCGATGCGGCCGAAGAGAAAGTCCTCGTACTCGGAATTCAGGCGGTGGAGATGGACGCCGGCCTGGAAGACCTGGGCGTCGCGCTCGGCGAGTGCGCCGGGCGTGCCGACCTGGCCGCGCTTGGCGGCGTCGTCCATCAGGAACTCTGCCTCGTGGATCTTCTCCTCAAGGCGCCGGTAGACGCGGTCCAGATGCGTCTGCTCGGTCTCGATCTCGCGGTCGCGAACGGAATCCGAAGCGTGATCCGGCGCGTGCGTGGCATTCTGCGCGGCCACCCAGGCCCCCTTCTGCTGTGCGTAGGGCAGCCGTCAACCGTACGCGAACCGGGCACCGCGCGCACCTGGCCATACGGACAAAAAGGGACGTGTTCGGTCGGATGTTGACTCAGGCATCGACTTCATCCCCAGCCAGGTCAGCCGGGGGTCCCCGTTCGACGGTGAGCCGTCCCCGCCCGCGGCGCGCCGCGGCGCCCGGCGGGCGTGCCGCCGGACGGGTTGGCGCAGCCTCAGACGTCCACCGTGGCCAGCCGGTCGCCCGCCAGGGTGCGGATCTCGAACCGGTCGATGTCGCCGCGGTTGAGGGCCGCCCCGCCCGCGGCGTACAGCGGCTGCCGGTTCCACTTGGCGGCGCTGTCCTTGATGCCGTACCCGCCCGGGGGCACCGCCCAGGTGGTGACGGTCTGGCGCCTGCCGTCCTTGCCGACGGCGACCAGGTCACAGGTGAGCGGGCCCTTGACGTTGGCGAGTTCGAGGACGACCTGCGTACCCCAGGGCCGGGGCGCCATGGACACGCCCGCCGCGACCTTGGTGTCGGGGTCGACGGACGTCACCCGCTCGCCCTCGGCGTACTGCGCGCGGACGGCGTTGGCGAGCGGCGGCACGGCCTCGGCCCCGGTCCCGGTCCCGGATTCGCCGGAGGTCAGGGAGACCGTGGCGAGCGGCCCGCCGATGATCAGCACGGCGGCCGCGGCGACGAGGTACAGCCGGCGCCTGCGCCGGGTGCCGCGGGTCGCGGCGACCTCGTCGAGCAGGCCGTCCAGGACACCGGGCCCGGGGGTTGCGGTGAGGGTCTGTGGGGTGGGGGCGGACTCCTTGAACTCGGCCAGCAACGGGGGCAGGCCCATCAGTTCCTCGAGTTCCGCCGCGCACCGGTCGCATACGGCCAGATGTACCTCGAACCGGTCCGCGTCGGCGGCGTCCAGGACGCCCAGCGCGTAGGCGCCGACGTCGGTGTGCCGGTCCGGCTGCGTGGGCGGGTTCACTCCGTCACTCCTCGTTCCTCTAGCGAGAGCTTCAGGGAGCGCAGGGCGTAGAACACCCGGGACCGCACGGTCCCGGCCGGCACCCGCAGCACCTCCGCGGCCTCGCTGACCGTACGCTCCTTGAAGTACGTCTCGACGAGGGCCTCTCGGTGGGCCTGGCTGAGGTCGCTCAGCGCCTCGGAGATCGTCATCAGGCGCAGCGCCCGGTCGATCACATCGGCCGCGGGCATCGTCTCCAGGGGTGTGGGGTCGACCTCCTGCGGCCTGGCCTGGCGGCTGCGGTGTCCGTCGATGACGATCCGCCGGGCGACCGTCACCAGCCACGGCCGGATCGAGCCGGTGGCGCGCTGCAACTGGTCGGCGTTGCGCCAGGCGCGCACCAGCGTTTCCTGCACCACGTCCTCCGCGCGGTGCCGGTCGCCCGCCACCAGTCGCAGGACGAAGGCGAGGAGCGGACCCGCGTGCTCGTCGTAGAGGGCTCGCATGAGCGCCTCGTCTGGTGTCGTCCGGTCTGCCACGACGGCATCCTTGCGCACTCCAACTCCCGGGTCGATAGCGCGGATCACCGGAGCGGGCCGGGGACCATGCCACGGATCGGACTTGCGGAGAGGAGTACGGGCCAAAGGGACGGGGCGACTCACTGTCCGGCGGATTATTTTTTGGCGTGAATCAAAGGAGAGGCGGGAGGGGCGGGAGGGGCGGGAGGGGCGGGAGGGGCGGGAGGCGCGGACGGCCAGGGAGACGCGGGAGCCGACGAAGGCGAGGGAGGCACGGCAGGCGCGGGTGCCGCGCCGACGGCTCCCCCGGAGGGCCCGCCCGGGGTGGTCGTGCCCGTGCGCCGCCGCATCGAACGCCTGCGGTGCCGCGCCACCCGCTCCCGGTTGCCGCACACCTCGCTGGAGCACCACCGCCTGCGCCGCCCGCGGGAGGTGTCCAGATAGACCAGGGAGCAGCTCTCCCCCTCGCACTCCCGCAGCTGTCCGCGTGCCGCCTCGTCGGTCAGCAGCGTGACGGCGTCCCGCGCGATCGCGGCCAGCAGCCCGGCACAGTCGGGCGGGCCGGTGAACGTGCGGGCAAGGCTCCCTTCGGCGGTACGCAGCAGGCGCACGGCGGGCGGATCCGCGACCTCGGCGGTAGCGTTGAGCAGCGTCAGGTCGGCATCGGCCGCCCGGTCCCGGAGTTCGTCGTGCACCACGCGGTGCAGTAGCTCGCGCAGCGCTCTGAAGCGGGCGACCCAGCCGCCGTCGACACCCTCCAGCGGTACGCCGGGTGGTACCACCCCCGCGCCGACCAGCCAGGCCGTCAGGTGCTCGGGCCCGGTGAGCCGTTCGGCCGGGGTGCCGCCGGTCGTGGCCACCAGGTCCAGGCAGATCCGCCCGCAGTCGAACCGCAGGTCGTGAGGCGCCGCCATGTGCCTGTCACTCCTTAGAGAACAAACGCGTGTGCCCCAAGAGTGCCCGGCGCGGCGGCCGTCGGGAACCCTCCGGGGGCGCCCACCACGGAGGTGCACCGCACACGGACACATCAAGTAGACACTGCATGTATACCTCTCGGGTATAGTCCGCGGCGTGGCGCCCGGACGGCCCTGCCGACCACCGCGCCCTGCCCCTTCCGGCCCCACCAGGACGAAGGTCTCCATGTCGCCGAAATCCCTGCTCAGGAACCGCGCCAGCCTGACCCACAAGCTGGCCTACGCGATCCGGAACCCGGCCCGCATCACCCCGTACCTCAGGCGCACCGCGCGTGACGCCTGGCTGCGCGTGAAGCACCCCCGCCACGTGGACTACTACCGCGCGGTCATGGCGTCCGACGCGGCCCGCAACCCGGAGGCGGCCGTCGGTAGCCAGAGCCACGAGCGCTGGCTGGCGCTGGGGGAGATGCAGTTCGACTACCTGACGGAACACGGCCTCAAGCCGGTCCACCGGATGCTCGACATAGGCTGCGGCAACCTGCGGGCGGGCTGGCGTTTCATCGACTACCTGGACACCGGCAACTACTACGGCATCGACATCTCGCCGGACATCCTGATCTCCGCGAAGAAGACCCTCACCACCTACGAACTCCAGGCCAAGCTGCCGCACTTGACCCTCACGCACGACCTCACGCTGGACTTCCTGCCGGACGGCCACTTCGACGTCGTGCACGCGCACAGCGTCTTCTCCCACTCGCCGATCGAGGTCATCGACGAGTGCCTGGCCCACGTCGGCCGCATCCTGGCGCCCGGTGGCTTCTTCGACTTCACCTTCGACCGCACCGAGGGCGCCGAACACCAGGTGCTGCGGGAGGACTTCTACTACCGGACCGAGACACTGCTGCGACTTGCGCGCAAGCACGGCCTGGAGGCCCGGTTCATGGAGGACTGGGAGAAGCGGCCGCACGGCCAGTCCAAGATCCGCGTCAACAACGTCAACAACTTCGACCACGTCGACCACACAGCCTGACGCGTGCCGCGGCGGTCACCGCGGCACGCTCCGCCCGGAAGGACGCTCAGGCGCCGTCGCTCCGCCCGGACCGGTCAGGCCCCGTCGTACTTGCCGGTGTCCGCGTGCGGGTCGAGCGAGAGCCGGTAGCCCCGCTTGACCACCGTCTGGATCAGCTTCGGCGCGCCCAACGCCACCCGCAGCCGGGCCATCGCCGTCTCCACCGCGTGCTCGTCCCGCCCCGCGCCCGGCAGCGCCCGCAGCAGGTCCGCGCGGGCCACCACCCAGCCGGGGCGGCGGGCCAGCGCGCGCAGCAGCGCCATGCCGGCCGGGGGCACCGGCCGCAGCTCGCCGTCCACGACGACGGCATGGCCACGGATCTCGATGCGCCGCCCGGCGACGGGCAACGAGAGCACCCGGCCCGGGAGTTCGCGGCACAGCACCTGCACCAGCGGCCCCAGCCGGAAGCGCTCCGGCTGGAGAGTGGGCAGGTCGAGGGCCTGGAGGGGCAGCGCGGTGACCGGCCCCACGCACACCGACAGCACGTCCTGGCGCAGGGCGGCGAGCACCTCCTCCTTGATGCCGCGCTCCTCGGCGCGGCGCAGCAGCGACGCGGCGGCCGGGGCGCTGGTGAAGGTGACCGCGTCCACGCCGCGTCCGATCACCGCGTCCAGCAGGCGGTCCACGGGGGCGATGTCCTCGGGCGGCATCCAGCGGTAGACGGGGACACCCACGACCTCCGCGCCGTCGGCCCGCAGCGCCTCCACGAAGCCCGGAAGCAGCTCGCCGTGCAGCTGGATGGCCACCCGGCGCCCGGAGACCCCCTCCTCCAGGAGCCGGTCGAGGACCTCGGCCATGGACTCGGACGCGGGCGACCACTTCTCGGTCAGCCCGGCGGCCCGGATGGCGCCTCGCACCTTCGGCCCGCGCGCGAGCAGCTCGACGCCGGCCAGCCGGCCGAGCAGTTCCTCGCCCAGGCCCCACCCCTCGGCGGCCTCGACCCAGCCGCGGAAGCCGATGGCGGTGGTGGCGATCACCACGTCCGGCGCGTCCTCGATCAGGTCCCGGGTCGCGGCCAGCAGCTCGGTGTCGTCCGGCAGCGGGACGATGCGCAGCGCGGGCGCGTGCATCACCTGCGCGCCGCGGCGCTCCAGCAGCGTGCCCAGCTCCTCCGCCCGCCGCGCGGCGGTCACACCGACGGTGAACCCCTCCAGTGGCCGTACGGCCCGCGCGGCCTCCTGCCGGGTCTCCTGCGGATCCCCGTCGCTCGACTGCGTCTGCTGGTCGCCTCGCTGCTGTGGTTGCTGCTCCTGCTGCTGATCGTGCATGGTCGTCCCGCTCCGCCCAGAGTGGTGTGGTGCATTGTGCGTATGCGCTCCCCCACCGCCGCGGCTCGGGCGAGAGGGGTATCGAGGTACCGAGCCTGCCAACACCACGTGACAGGCCCGGTCACCCAGTATTTCCCAAGTGTTACGGCGCGTCCTGCGGCGCGCGTCTCACACCTCCGCGTAGACGGGGCGTGCGGCCGCTTCTCCCGCCTCCACGCCCGTCTCCGCGCCCTCCGAGGACGCCGCGCGCGACGGCCTGCGCAGGTATACGGCCCAGGTCACCACGCAGCACACCGCGTAGAAGGCGAGGAACGACACGAACGCCGGGGTACCGGATCCCGTCATCTGGAACGACTGCCGGAAGGCGAGGTTGATGGCCAGCCCGCCGAGCGCGCCCACCGCGCCGATCAGCCCCATCGCGGCTCCCGAGAGCCGCCGCCCGTACGCCACGGCCGCCTCCCCCGCGAGCCCCCGCCGGACGGCCTGGGCCTGGAAGATCCCCGGGATCATCTTGTACGTGGAGCCGTTCCCGAACCCGGTCAGCACGAACAGCGCGATGAATCCCACGAGGAAGACCGGCAGCGACCGCTCCGCCGACGCGTAGATCACCACGCCGGTCGCCGCCCCCATCGCCACGAAGTTGCCCAGCGTGATCCGGGCACCGCCGAACCGGTCCGCGAACCGCCCGCCGACCGGCCGCACCAGCGAGCCGAGCAGCGGCCCGATGAACGTCAGGGACGCCGCCTGGAGGGGCGTGCGCGCGAACTGGGTCTGCAGAACCAGACCGAAGGCGAAGCTGTAGCCGATGAACGACCCGAAGGTGCCGATGTACAGCAGCGACATCACCCAGGTGTGCGGCTCCTTGGCCGCGTCGCGCGCCGCCCCGGTGTCGTTCGTGACCGGCCCGAGGTTGTCCATGAACAGCGCGGCGAGCACCGCGGCGACCACGATCAGCGGCACGTAGACGGCGAGCACGAGCCGCGGGTGCGCGGCTCCCGCCGTACCGATGACCAGCAGACCGAGCAGCTGGATGACCGGCACGCCGATGTTTCCGCCACCGGCGTTCAGGCCCAGCGCCCACCCCTTCTTACGCAGCGGGTAGAAGGAGTTGATGTTGGTCATCGACGAGGCGAAGTTGCCGCCGCCGACGCCGGTCAGCGCCGCGACCACGATGAACGTCGTGTACGAGGTGCCCGGCGTCATCACCAGCGCCGCGGCGGCCGTCGGCACCAGCAGCATCAGCGCGCTCAGCACCGTCCAGTTACGCCCGCCGAAGCGCGCCACCGCGAAGGTGTAGGGCACCCGCAGCACGCCGCCCACCAGCGTCGGTATCGCCACGAGGAAGAACTTTCCGGCCGGGTCGACCCCGTACTCCGGCCCCATGAAGAGCACCATCACCGACCACAGGCTCCAGATGGAGAAGCCGATGTGCTCGGAGAGCACCGAGAAGATCAGGTTCCGCCGTGCGATCTTCTCACCCGTCTGCTTCCAGAAGCCTTCGTCCTCGGGATCCCACTGCTCGATCCACCGGCCTCCTCTCCTCGTACGGCTACCGCTACGGGTCTCTGCCGCGGCCTCGGCCGTCATCGCGCCTCCCAGGGGTCGTCTCTTCTCCCTGGAGGTTAGGTTCGGCGCGTTTCCGGCCCGTGCCGACAGGTGACCACGGCGAAACCTTGCACTCACGCCTTCCGCGGCCGCGTGGTGAGCCCTCGGGGGTCCCCTTCGGTGTGCGGCTCCCCTCGGAGCGCGAACTCGCACCAGACGATCTTGCCGGGATCGCGCTCCCCCACCCCCCACTTGTCGGCCAGCGCCTCCACCAGCAGCAGGCCCCGGCCACCCTCGTCGCCCGGCCCTGCCGTGAGCACCCGGGGACAGCCGTCACCGCTGTCGTGCACCTCTACGCGCAACGTGCCGTCGGCCTCCCTTCGCAGCCACAGCCGAAAGCCTCGGCCGGGCGGCACACCGTGCCGCACCGCGTTCGTCGCCAGCTCGCTCACGCAGAGCAACACCGCCTCCGCGGACTCCCCCACTCCCCAGCCGGCGAGCACCGCCCGCACGAACTCCCTGGCCAGCGGCACGGAACGGCGCTCACGCCGGAACAACCGCTCGCGGGAGTCGAGGGGTTGCATCTCATCGTTCATACCGGGAGAGTCGCAGTGGGTAACTACGCTGTGCCAGTACGTGAACCCGTACTCCCGACGAGTACGGGCGCGCACACGGTCACGCGCGGCGAAGTACGGGGAGTGGAATGTCATGCAGCCACGAATGAAGCCCAAGAACCGGCACTCCTCGGCGATGGAACTCCTCGGCGCGCAGATGGCGTTATTCCGCGTCAACGCCGGCTTCACCCAACGCGGCCTCGGTGAGCGCGTGGGCGCGGCCGAGGAGAGCATCGCCTCGATCGAACAGGGCAGGCGCGCCCTGCTCCCCCACCTCGCCTCCCAGCTGGACCAGCTCCTGAAGACGGGCGGCGCGCTCGCGGTGGGAGTCGAGAGGCTGCCGGAGCGGGAGAAATATCCGGTGTGGGCGGCGGATTTCATGATGCATGAGCGGGAGGCCATTGCTCTCTGTTGGTACGAGAACGGCGTCATCCCTGGCTTGCTCCAGACCGAGGATTACGCGCGCGCCACATTCCGCAGCGATGTCCCACACCTCAGTGATGAGGAGGTCGAACGCCGGGTCGAGGCACGGCTGGATCGCCAGCAAATCCTGCACAAGCCGGAACCTGTCACCGCCAGCTTCGTCATTTCCGAAGCCGTTCTGCTGAGCGAACTCGGCGGACGCGAAGTCATGCGAGACCAGATCTCCCGTCTGCGGACTTGCGCGGAACTCACGGGCGTCTCTGTCCAGGCGCTGCCTCTGGCCCGCAAGACGCACGCCGGGCTCGACGGCCCATTCGTGCTGCTGGAGACCTCCGGACACCAACACCTCGCTTATACGGAGGCGCAACGCAGTAGTGCGCTGACTGCCGACCCTCACGAGGTCAGTGTCCTCACGCAGAAGTATGGAATGCTGCGAATGCAGGCCCTCAACGCAGAGGAAACCGCGAGCCTGTTGGACCGGTTGCTAGGAGACCAATGCCCGACCTGACGTGGTTCAAGTCCAGCTACAGCGGTAGCGAGGGCGGCGCCTGCCTCGAAGTCGCCTACACCTGGCAGAAGTCCAGCTACAGCACCGAACAGGGGGGCAACTGCGTCGAGGTCGCCGCCCACCCCACCACCATCCACATCCGCGACTCCAAAGACCCCCAGGGCCCGCACCTCGCGCTCTCCCCCGAGGCATGGGCGTCCTTCACCGCGTACGCCGCCGCGCGCCCGACCGACTAGCCGGCGCCCATCGCGCGCGCATCCTCCCGAGGTAGCCACGCCTTCGCCGGAGCGGTCAACCAGCCACTGCCGGCGGCGAGTTCATTGGCGGCCTTCCGCAGCGCGTCGAGTCCCGGATGCCGCAGTCCCTTGCGCCACACCATCGAGATCGGGGACAGCGGCACCGGATCGACCAGCGGCCGCAGCACCATCCCCGGCACCTCGATGAACTCCACGCTCGCCAGCACCGACCAGCCCCGCTTCCGCACCACCCGCACGAACTCCCGCGAGCCCTCGATCTCCGGGAACGGCGCGGCCATCGCGATCCCGCGCCCCTCGAAGAGGCGGGCGGCCAGATCCGTCCACTCGGCGGTCTGCGGGTTCCCGGCGCCCGCGTAGAGCGTCTCCCCGGCCAGCGCCGTGAGCGGCACCGCGCTCCGGGAGGCCAGCGGATGGCCCTCGCGCAGCAGCACCGCCATCGGCTCCAGCCGGACGGGCTGATGCTCCAGGCCGGCCCGCACCCCGGCCGGCAGCGCCGCGACCCGGCCGAAGGACACATCGAGCCGCCCGTCCGCCAATTCGGCGGCCGCGCCCGTCAGTCCGCTGTGGAAGCGGGCGACCAGCTCACAGCTCTCCGGCACCCGGCCACGGGCCGTCTCCAGCACCCGGTGCGCCGTCCCGATCGGCACCCCCACATCGACCAGCAGCGGCCGCTCCTGCACCGCCCGGAACGCCGCGGCGAGCTCGTCCTGCGCGGCCAGCACCCGCCGGGCGTACGGCAGCAGCCGCTCCCCATCCGGCGTCAGCGCCACCTGGCGCGTGGTCCGCACGAACAGGACGGCACCCAGCTCCCGCTCCAGACGCCGGACATCCCGGCTGAGCGCCTGCTGGGCCACGTACAACCGGGCGGCGGCCCGCGTGAAGTGAAGTTCCTCGGCGACGGCGGTGAACGCCCGCAGCAGACGCGGGTCGATGTCATACGGCACCGGGCCACTCTCCCAGCCACCTCCCAGCACTAACAACCCTGTTGCGTGAATGCAGTCTGATCAGGTGTTGGACGACTGACCTGGGCTGCCGCGACGGTAGACGCATGATCCTGTTCCTCGCCGCCCGCCCGGTCACCGCCCCGCCCGTACGGCCCGTCGCGCGGCCCGCCCGTCGCGCGCCCCGCCTCCGCCGCTCACCGCGCGGGCCGCTCGCGCCGTACCGCCGGATCTTCGCAGTCCCCGGCACCCGCGCCTTCACCGCCGCGAACCTGCTGGCCCGCCTCCCGATGGGCATGCTCAGCATCAGCGCGGTCCTGATGATCGCCGGATCCCGCGGCTCGTACGCGCTGGCCGGGGCGGTCACCGCCACCGGGCTCGCGGCGACCGCGCTGGCCGGTCCCTGGACGGCCCGGCTGATCGACCGCCACGGCCAGGCCCGTATCGCCGTTCCGGCCACCGTCCTCGCTGTCCTCGGCTCCGTCGGCCTGCTCCTGTGCGTGCACCACGACGCACCCGCCTGGACCTTGTTCGCCTGCTACGCGGCCACCGCCACCACGCCCAACACCGGCGGGATGTCCCGTGCCCGCTGGGCCCACCTGCTCCGCGGGGACCCCGCCGCCCTGCACACCGCCAACTCCTTCGAGCAGGCGGCGGACGAACTCTGCTTCATGCTCGGCCCGGTCCTCGCCACCCTGCTGTGCACCGCCCTCTTCCCGGAGGCGGGTACGGCCGTGGCGGCGGCACTCCTGCTCACCGGGGTGCTGCTGTTCGCGGCCCAGCGCCGCACCGAACCACCCGTCCCGCACCGAGAGGCCGGCCGCGCCCGCCCCCGCCCACCGCTCCGCCTCCCCGGCCTGCCGCCCCTCCTGGCCACGTTCCTGTGCACCGGCGCGATCTTCGGTTCGCTGGAGGTCGTCACCGTCGCCTTCGCGGACCACCACGGCGTACGCTCCGCCGCCGGGGCCATGCTCGCCCTCCAGGCAGCCGGCTCCTGCGCGGCCGGCCTGCTCTACGGCCTGCTGCCGCCGGCCGGCCGAACCGCCCGCCGCTTCCTCCGCTGCGTCGCCGCGATGGCCGCCCTGATGCTGCTCCCGCTCCTCGCCGCCTCGACGGGCAGCGCCGTGGCCCTGGCCGCCGCGCTCCTGCCGGCCGGCATGGCCACCGCGCCGACCATGGTCACCGGCATGGGCCTGGTCCAATCCCGGGTGCCCGCAGGTCAGTTGAACGAAGGGATGACGCTGGCCGTGACCGCCCTGCTCGGCGGCATCGCGGCCGGCTCGGCAGCGGGCGGCTGGGCCGTGGACCACCTCCCCGGCTCGCCACCCGCCGCCTATGTCGTCCCGGCCTCCGCGGCCGGCCTCGCGCTCGTCACCAGCCTGCTCACCGCACGCGCCCGCCGCTGAACCGGGCGGCCCGGCGGGCGCGGGGCCTCTCAGCCGCCCAGCCCCCATCCCCGCCCCAGCTCGTACGCGGCGCACAGGTTCACATCGAGCACATACGCCGCTGCCGTCCCGCACTGCGCCGGCCCGGTCCCCGGGTCGACCGGCTGTCCGTGCCCCATGCCGGTGATCGCGTACGTCTGGACGACCGCGGCCCCGGCAGCGTTCTGATACACCGCGTGCGGATACCCGCCCACCGTGTCCGTGCGGTCCGCCGTCCCGTCGGCGCCGTGCACATTCGTCCACTGCTCGACGAGATCCGCCATGTTCACCGGCTTCACTGTCGTGTCCGCGGTGCCGTGCAGCACCGTGAGTGTGGGCCATGGACCGCCGTACCCCGGGTACGCCGCCCGCACCCGGTCGCCCCACTGCGCAGGCGTCTGCGTCGCCCCGACGTACATGCACACATACGGCGACCCGGCGGCCTGCGCACAGCCGTACGGCAGCCCGGCGACCACCCCGCCGCCCGTGAATTCCTCCGGATACGCGGCCATCATCACGGTCGTCATCCCGCCACCCGCCGACAGCCCGGTGACATAGACCTTCGAGGCCCCCGTGTCCGTCCGCTGCCGCTGCACCATCTGCGCGACGGACGCGGCCTCTCCCTGCCCGCGGGCCGTGTCGCCCGCCGTGAACCAGTTGAAGCAGGAGGTGGCGTTGTTCGCCGTGGTCTGCCCCGGCAACACGACCGAGAACCCCCACCGGTCAGCCAGCTCGACCCACCCGCTCTGCCGTCCGTAGTCGACGGCGTTCTGCGTACAGCCGTGCATCGCGACCACGACCGGCCGGCCCGCAGGCAGCCCGGCCGGCACATAGCGGTACATCCGCAGCGCCCCGGGATTCGTCCCGAACCCGGTGACCTCCTCGATCGCCCCGGCAGCAGCCTCCGCCCGCGCGCCGCCCACCGGCGACAGCCCGCCCGCCAGCAGCCCGGCAAGCAGCACCAGCACCCCGGCCGCCCGCCGGCCCCATATCGTCCGCGTCCGTCTCATCACGCCACGCCCCTGCCCTTCACCGTCCGGTCCGTCCTTGCCGAGGGACGGTAGGCGGGCCCCGGGGGCGCCGATATGTGGGCGGCGACCACAAAAACGACTCAGGCCCCGGTGTCCTCTCGGACACACGGGGCCTGGGCCTCACATGGGAATTGTGGAGATGGCGGGAATCGAACCCGCGTCCAACGGTGCAGCAACAGGGCTTCTCCGAGTGCAGTTCGCTGCGATTTTCTCGGCCCCGGAGATCACGCGAACAAGTCTCCGACGGGCTCAGTCACTGTTTGATTTCCTTCTATACCCCGTGACCGGGTCTAGAAGTTTAGTCCCCTAGCTGATGCCAGGATCCGGGTCGGGAACAGCCCCGGGCTGACACTTCGCAAGTCGCTACTTAGGCAGCGAGGGCGAAGGAATCGCGCTTGGTGTTGGCGATTATTGTTTGCGACATATGGTTTACGAGATCATTGCCGCTTCCTCGACTCGCTTCCCCTGCTTCAACATCCGCTGTCGAAACCGATCATCCCCATGTTGTTTTTTCAAGGTGGTGCACTGACACCCGCATGGGGCGCCAGATCCTGCACACCCCGTGAGGTGCAGTGCCATCGTACGTGACCAACGCACGACGATGCCAGCGTATTCCCGGCCCTGCCCCGGCGCCGTGGTGGTCGGGCGGGGGCCGGGGGTCAGGCGCGCTGACGCCTGCGGGCGGCCGAGACGGCGCGCTCCGTCTCACGGCGGTCCTGCTGCTCCCGCAGCGTCTGCCGCTTGTCGAATTCCTTCTTGCCCTTGGCCAGGGCGATCTCGACCTTGGCCCGGCCGTCCTTGAAGTACAGCGCCAGCGGCACGATCGTGTGACCGCTCTCCTGGCTCTTCGCTTCCAGCTTGTCGATCTCGACGCGGTGCAGCAGCAGCTTCCGCTTGCGGCGGGCGCTGTGGTTGGTCCAGGTGCCCTGGGTGTACTCCGGCACATGGACGTTGTGCAGCCACGCCTCGTGACCGTCGATGTGCACGAAGCCGTCGGCCAGCGACGCCTTGCCCTGCCGCAGCGACTTCACCTCGGTGCCCCACAGCACCAGGCCGCACTCGTAGGTGTCCAGAATGTGGTAGTCGTGCCGCGCCTTCTTGTTCTGCGCGATGAGCTTGCGCCCCGTCTCTTTAGCCATAGTGCGGCCATTTTCGCACTACGACCCACCCCCGAGGCCACTCAATACTGTCCGGGCTCTTTTCTCCGCGCGACTCTCGGCCAAAACGTCGGGGGTGATCCCCCGGCTGTCGACGGTCCGGCCGGACGGGGTGCGGTAGTGGCCCACGGTCAGCTCGGCGACCGAGCCGTCCGGCAGCTCACTGGGCATCTGCACGGAGCCCTTGCCGAAGGTCGGGGAGCCGACGACGACCGCCCTGCTGCGGTCCTGCAAGGCCCCGGCCAGCAGCTCACCGGCGCTCATCGTGCCCCCGTCGACGAGGACCACCAGCGGAACGCGGGTATTGCCGCCCCGCTCGGCGTACAGGGCGCGCTGGCTGCCGCGGACGTCATAGGTGGCGACCAGACCGCCGTCCAGGAAGGCGGAGGCCGCGGCGACGGCCTCGGTGACGAGGCCGCCGGTGTTGCCGCGCAGATCCAGCAGCAGTCCGCCGTGCGGCGCGGCGCGGCGGACGGCCCGGCGCACCTCCTCACCGGTGCCCTTGGCGAAGGCGGCGACCTTGATGCGGGTCAGACCGTGGGCCCCGGCCGACCGCTCGGTGGTGACGTTCTGCGTTCTGAGACGGGTGCGGTGCAGGGTCGCGGTCCAGGAGCGGGAGCCGCGCTGAAGATCCAGCCGGACGGACGTACCGGCCTCGGCGGAGTGCCGGCCCGAGCCGTCCTCGGCGGCGCCGCGCAGCCGGGCGACGATCTCGGTGACCGGTCTGCCCCGGGAGGGCCGGCCGTCGACGGCGCGCAGCGTGTCACCGACGGCGATGCCGGCGCGCTCGGCGGGGCTGTCGTCCTGCACTCCGGAGACCTCGATCAGGCCACCGTGTGCCTGGCGCACCCACAGGCCGACGCCGACGTACGCACCGTCCAGCTGCTGCTGGAAGCCCTCGAACTCGCCGGGTGAGTAAATCGTCGACCAGCGGTCACCGCTGCGGCTGACGACGTCGGCCGCGGCCTGCGAACCGGACTTGCCGTCCTCGATGGCCTCGGACGCGGCACGCTCGACGGCCGCGCGGTCGGCGATCCGCTCGGCCCGGCCGTCGGCGGTGGTACGCACCGGCCGCTCCACGGCGCCTTCGGCGCTCTCGTTCCATGTACCCGCCGCCGCGCCGGTCGCGAGCACACTCGCGAAGACCAACGTCAGGGCTGCCCCGCGGCGGATGCGGCGGGGCCGGTCGTACGCACACGGGCCCGACATGCCGGTGAGTCTAGGTGACAAAAGGGCGCCGTACGGTGAGTTGACCGCACGACGCCCCTTGGCAAAGCTCACACCTTGAGATACTTGCGCAACGCGAAGAAGGCGGCGAGCGCGGGCATCAGCAGCCCGATCAGCAGCACCAGTGGCAAGACCGCCGCCACCGAGTCCCAGCCGATGAAATTGATCACCTGGATCTTCTCCGCGAGCCAGTTGTTGACCAGGACGTACTTGCCGCCGACGATCAGCACGCAGGCGAACACGGCCCCCAGCAGGCCCGCGATGGCGGCCTCCAGGATGAACGGCATCTGGATGTAGAAGCTGGACGCTCCCACCAGGCGCATGATCCCGGTCTCCCGCCTTCGGCTGAACGCCGACACCCGGACGGTGTTGACGATCAGCATCAGCGCAACGACAAGCATCAGCCCCATCACACACAGCGCGGCGATATTCATGCCGTTGAGGAGGTTGAACAGGGGTTCAACGGTGTCCCGTTGGTCCTGTACCTCCTGCACACCGGGCCGCTCGGAGAACGCCGACTTGATGACCGTGAACTTCGTCGGGTCCTTGAGCTTGACCCGGTAGGACTCCGGAAGCTGGTCGGGCGTGACCAGTCCTGCGACGGGCGTGTCGCCGAACTGCTCCTTGTAGTGCTTGTATGCCTGGTCACTGGACTCGTACTGCACGTTCTGCACGAGCGGCAGCCGGTCGAGCTCGGCCTTTATGTCGTCCTTCTGCTGCTGCGTGGCCGCACCCTTGGTGCAGTTGGTGCCGCTGCCGGCGTCGTTCTTGTTGCAGAAGAAGATGGAGACGTTGACCTTGTCGTACCAATAGCCCTTCATCGTGCTGACCTGGTCGCGCATCAGCAACGAGGCGCCGAACAGGCCGAGCGAGAGGGCCACGGAAACGATGACGGCGAAGGTCATCGTGAGATTACGGCGGAGACCGACGCCGATCTCCGACAAGACGAACTGGGCGCGCATGGCGTCCTTTCAGTGCTGGTAGCCGTACACGCCGCGCGACTGGTCGCGTACGAGCCGGCCCTTCTCTAGTTCCATGACCCGCTTGCGCATCTGGTCGACGATCTGCTGGTCGTGGGTGGCCATGACCACCGTCGTACCGGTCCTGTTGATCCGGTCCAGCAGCTTCATGATGCCGACGGAGGTCTGCGGGTCGAGGTTTCCGGTGGGCTCGTCCGCGATGAGCAGCATCGGGCGGTTGACGAAGGCCCGCGCGATGGCGACGCGCTGCTGCTCACCGCCGGAGAGTTCACCCGGCATACGGTCCTCTTTGCCGCCGAGGCCGACGAGTTCGAGGACCTCGGGCACCGTCTTGCGGATCTGGCCACGCGGCTTGCCGATGACCTCCAGCGCGAAGGCGACGTTCTGCCCCACCGTCTTGTTGGGGAGCAGGCGGAAGTCCTGGAAGACGGTGCCCACCTGGCGCCGCATCTGCGGCACCTTCCAGTTGGACAGCTTCGCGAGGTCCTTCCCCAGTACGTGCACGGCACCATGGCTGGCGCGCTCCTCGCGAAGGAGCAGGCGCAGGAAGGTGGACTTACCGGAGCCCGAGGAGCCCACCAGGAAGACGAACTCGCCGCGCTCGATCTCGAGCGAGACGTCCCTGAGCGCAGGGCGGTTCTGCTTCGGGTAGGTCTTGGAGACGTTGTCGAATCGGATCACTGATGCACCACGGTCGACCTGGATAGAGGGCACGGTATGCCGGGTTGCGGCTCCCGTCGGTGTGCGTGACCATACGCGAACCTCATACGGCGGCGCAGTCGCCGTCGGGGGTTGGTGCGTTTATTCACGGCACCTACGGGACAAAAGGAGCACAATCCCGCGGGGCGCGCCGTTCCGTCACGGACCTGGCACAGTGGTAGGGGGAACCAATGTGCCTTCCGGTGCGTTGGCGCAGTGGAGAAGGAGGTCGCATGACGTACGACCGATTGGTGTGCGCCAACTGCGCGGCCCCTGTGAGTGAGGGCCGCTGCCCGGTCTGCCGGGCCAGCAGGGAACGACTTCAGCACCAGCAGGGCGGCATGTTCGCCCAGCTCAGCCCCGTGACACTGGTGGCACTGCTGATCGTGTTGATCGCGGTCGGGCTGCTCCTGCACCAGACCGTCTGAGGCCGGGAGCGGCAGCCACGCGTGAGCGCCGCCGTATAGGGGGCGACACCCCGTTACCTCACCTGGCGCAAGCGGACGCGCACTTTGCGTGCGCCGGGTGTATACCCCGTCGGCACGCGTTTGGCCGGAAGAACACCGGAGGGCCCGGAGCGCTGGCTGCGCTCCGGGCCCTCGTCGTGTACTGCGTCAGCGTCAGGCCGCGGCCGCGCCGCCGCCGCTCTTGTTGATGAAGCGGGGCATCAGGCGGAAGCCGACACCGCCGGCGATCATCGTCGCCGCGCCGATCAGCAGGAAGGTCGTGCCGGAGGAGCCGGTTTCGGCCAGCTCGCCGCCCTTGGCCTCCTGCTTGGGCTGACCGGGCGTGTCAGCGATCTGCTCCTTGCCCTCGCCCGGCTGCTCGACGGGCTTGGTGCCCTCGTTGTCGGTGCCGGTGCCGGTGCTGTCGCCACCGGTGGCCTCGTCGCCGCCGGTCGCGCTGCCGGTGCTGCCGTTGCTGCCGGTCTCGCCGCCGGTGGTGTCGTCGCCGCCGGTCTCACCGCCGGTCGTGTCGTCGCCGCCGGTCTCGCCACCAGTGGTGTCGTCGCCGCCGGTCTCACCGCCGGTCGTGTCGTCACCGCCGATCTCGCCACCGGTGCTGTCGTCACCGCCGATCTCGCCACCGGTGCTGTCGTCACCGCCGATCTCACCGCCGGTGCTGTCGTCACCGCCGATCTCGCCACCGGTGCTGTCGTCACCGCCGATCTCGCCACCGATGCCGCCGTCACCGCCGGTCTCGCCGCCGGTGTCGCCACCGGAGTCGCCACCAGAGTCGCCACCGCCGATGATGCCGCCGATGATGCCGCCAATGATGCCCGTGTCGCCACCATTGTCGGGGCCTTCGGTACCTGCCGCCGAGGCGGCGCCGGCCGCGGTCAGCGACGCACCGGCCGCGATCACCGCGCCGGCTGCGATGCGCGCTACGCGCAGCCGCGTCTTCTTCGTCATGTGCTGCTACCCCCAGTAGCTGAACTCGTCAATGGAGCATCTCTGTACGGGGCCACGGCCGATAGGGGGTACGCGAGTCACGGCCCCACACTGCGGGCAGGCCACTCATCTCCCCGTTCATACACGCGCCCCAGACATACGCATGCCGCGCCCACCCTTCCCAGTTCTCCCAACATCGTCAAGGTCGAATAAAGTCTCGATGACCGAATTGCCAGAAGTTGGGCGGTGCATGGACGTACGACTGTGACCAAACCGCCACATCAAAAAACAACTGCCCTCCGAGGAGAGGCAGTTGTTTGATGAGGCGTATACGCCGAAAAGCGCCTACTTCTCCTGCTGCTTGCGCCAGCGGATCCCGGCCTCCAGGAAGCCGTCGATGTCGCCGTCCAGCACACCGGAGGGGTTGCCGACCTCGAACTCGGTCCGCAGGTCCTTGACCATCTGGTAGGGGTGCAGGACGTACGAACGCATCTGGTTGCCCCAGGAGTTGCCGCCGTCGCCCTTGAGTGCGTCCATCTTGGCCTGCTCCTCCTGGCGGCGGCGCTCAAGGAGCTTGGCCTGGAGGACGTTCATCGCGGACGCCTTGTTCTGGATCTGCGAGCGCTCGTTCTGACAGGAGACGACGATGCCGGTCGGAAGGTGCGTCAGACGGACCGCGGAGTCCGTGGTGTTGACGCCCTGGCCGCCGGGGCCGGAGGAGCGGTAGACGTCCACCCGCAGCTCGGACTCGTCGATCTCGATGTGGTCGGTCTTCTCGACGACCGGCAGCACCTCGACGCCCGCGAAGGACGTCTGGCGGCGGCCCTGGTTGTCGAACGGCGAGATACGCACCAGTCGGTGGGTGCCCTGCTCGACCGAGAGCGTGCCGTAGGCATAGGGGACCTGCACGGCGAAGGTGGTCGACTTGATGCCGGCCTCTTCCGCGTACGAGGTCTCGTACAGCTCGGTCTTGTAGCCGTGCCGCTCGGCCCAGCGCAGGTACATCCGCTGCAGCTTCTCGGCGAAGTCGGCGGCGTCCACACCGCCGGCCTCGGCGCGGATGTTGACCAGCGCCTCACGGGCGTCGTACTCGCCCGAGAGGAGGGTGCGGACCTCCAGCTCGTCCACCGCCTTGCGCACGGCCGTCAGCTCCGCCTCGGCCTCGGCGCGGGCATCCTCGTCGCCCTCGTCCTCGGCCATCTCGAAGAGCAGCTCGAGGTCATCGACCCGCCCGCGCAGCTCCTCGGCCCGGCGCAGCTGGCCCTGCAGGTAGGACAGGCGGCTGGTGATCTTCTGCGCGCTCTCCGGGTCGTCCCACAGGGACGGTGCCGCGGCCTGCTCCTCGAGCACGGCGATATCGGCCCTCATCTTGTCGAGGTCCAGGACGGCCTCGATCGACCCCATGGTCGAGGAGAGGGACTTCAGCTCTTCGGATACATCAACGACTGCCACGCACCCAGCCTAACGGCTGACGCCGTCGGCGTGCCCCGGCCCCGTCGGGACGGCCCTGCCGGGCCGCTGCCGGGCCGCTGCCGGGCGGCCGGCTGCCCGGCAGGCGCGGTCACGGGGCGTCGGGCTCCGACCTCTGGACGCCGGGCCCGGCATCGCCCGGCTCGTCGTCGCCGGAGGCCAGCCAGCCGCCGAGGCCGGCGGCCACGACCACCGCGGCGGCGGCCGCGCCGAGCTTGATCCGCCGGCGGCGCACCGCCCGGTGCCGGGCCGAACCCGCCCGGCGCTCCCCGGCGGCCCGAGGGGTGCGGGCGGTGCCGTGGGCGCCGCCCGCCAGCTCGTCCGGGCCGGGAACCCGCATGCTCGTGTGGGTCTCCCGGTTGGAGTCCGGCACCGCGCCCTGGACGAGCGGAACCGCGCCACGGGTCGGGCCCGCCTCGGGTGCCACCGGCGGGTAGAGCGCCTCGTCCCGCGGTGCCGCGCCGTCCTGGCCCGACCGCTCGTCCTCCGGGTGCTCGCCGTCCGGCTCGTCGATGTCCAGCGGCGGGATACCGGCGAGGTCGGGAAGCATGTCCCGCAGCCGGGCGGCCAGCTCCGGGGCGCGCAGCCGGGACGCGGGAGCCTTCGCCAGGCACTGGAGCAGCAGCTGCCACAGCTCGTCGGGGATTCCGGGCAGCGGCGCGACACTCTCGGTGACATGGCGGCGCAGCACGGCCCCGGGGTGCCCGCCGCCGAAGGGGGTGAAGCCGGCGAGCAGCTCGTACAGGACGGTCGCCAGCGCGTAGACGTCGACGGACGCGCGCGGGGGCAGGCCCTCGATGATCTCCGGCGCGAGGTAGTCGGGGGTGCCGATGACCTTCGTCGAGCGAAGCGGGACAGCGGAACCCCCGGCCGGCGGCTGGGGCAGGGTTCTGCGCGGCGAGTCGACGAGCCGGGCGATGCCGAAGTCGGTGAGCAGCGCGGGGTGCGCCCCACCGGGGCCCAGCTCGCCCTGCATGTCCAGCAGGACGTTCTCGGGCTTGACGTCGCGGTGCACGATCCGTGCGGCGTGCGCGGCGGCCAGCCCGTCGGCGACGTCGGCGGCGATGGCGACGGCGGCCTCGGGGGCCATCCGGCGCTCGCGCTCCAGGCGGGTGCGCAGGTCGGTGCCCCGTACGAGGTCCATCACCAGCGCCAGGTCGTTGCCGTCGACGACGAGGTCGCGCACGCCGACGACGCGGGGGTGGTCCAGGCTCAGCAGCGCCGTACGCTCCTGCACGAAGCGGCCGACGAGCTCCTGGTCGGAGGCGAGATCCTCACGCAACAGCTTGATGGCCACGGCCCCTTCGGGACCCTCGCCCAGCCATACCGTGCCGGCACTGCCGCGCCCCAGGATCTGGTGAGCGGTGTACCGGCTGCCGATCTTCCGTGCCAAGACTGCTCCGACGTGTCGGGCCCCCGAGCGTCCTGCGGGGGCTGAAGTTGGCGTCAAAGCTACGCGGGTACCGACGGGTTCAGTGCCCCGGACGGCGGCAACCTTCACTTCTGTTAGTGAAATCGCCCGCCGGAAGTCGACAAATCCACGAGGTCACGCACCGGGGCGGCCCCTGCCGCCCCGGTGGTGAGGCACTACTTGGAGAGGCTCTCCACGAAGTCCTGCACGGTGCGGAAAGCGTCCCCGATCTGGTCGAAGTAGCTCTTCGTCGTGCCGATCCACTCCTGAAGAGGGGTCAGTTCCCAGATCAGCCAGCTCGCCACGAACAGTATGAGCAGGGTGAACAGACAGCCCTTGAGACAACCGAGGCCAGGAATCTTCATCGGGTTGGCGCTGCGTTGACGCGGCTCGCGCCGGGGACGGGGCTCCGGGGCGGGCGGGCGCTGCGGTTCGTAGCGCTGCGGCGGGGGCTCCTGGCGGCGCTGCGGTGCCTGGGGCCGCTGCGGCTGCTGGGCGTACGGCGCGGGCCCGCCGTACTGCGGCTGCCCCTGCGGAGGCTGCTGCGGCGCGGGCCGGCGCTGAGGGCGGCGGCGCAGCGGGTCCTCGCTCGGGTCGAGGTACTGCACCTGGGTCTGCTCGCTGCGGTCCCGGGCGGCCCGCATCTGGGACTCCCAGGGGTGCGGCCCGTCGGGCTCCTGCGGTCCGCCGCCGGGCATGCCCTGCGGCATCGGCGGCACCGGCGGCATGGCGCGGGTCGGGTCGCCCTGGCCGTAGCCCGGGCCGCCGGTGGACGGCATCACGCTGGTCGCCGCGCCCGGGTCGTAGGAGCCGGCGTGGGAGGGCAGCACCTGGGTGGAGTCGGCGTCGCCGCCGGCCGGGCCCCCGTCCGTCCCGGGCACCATCGCCGGCGCGGGGTCGGGTGCGAGCAGCGCCGCGACACCCAGCGCCGCCTCGGCCTGAGCCGGGGAGGAGTGCACTCCGACGCCGGCCGCGACGGTGCGCAGCCCGCGGGCGAGGTTCTCGGCGCTGGGCCGCTCCTCGGGGCGCTTGCGCAGGCAGCGCTCTATGACCGTCCACAGCGGCTCGGGGATGGTGCTGGGGCGGCGCGGCTCCTCGCTCAGGTGCCGGTGCAGCACTTCGAGGGCGGTCGCGCCGGCGAACGGCGGCCGGCCGGTGACCAGCTCGTACAGCAGGATGCCGGCGCCGTAGATGTCGACCGCTGAGGTCTGCGGGCGGCCCTCGGCGGACTCCGGCGCCACGTAGGCGGGGGTGCCGACGAATTCGTGGGTGCGGGTCAGGCCCGGGGAGTCGGCGAGGCGCGCGATGCCGAAGTCGGTCAGCATCGGGTGCATCTCGCCGCTGCCGTTCGACCCGGCGAGCAGGACGTTGGCGGGCTTGAGGTCGCGGTGCACCACGCCGTCGGCGTGGCTGGCCGCCAGCGCGTCGGCGATCTGCGCGGTCAGCAGGGAGGCCGCCACCGGGCTGAAGGGGCCGTTGTCGCGCAGATAGCGATGCAGGTCCGGACCGTCGACCAGGTCCATCACCAGGGCGAGCAGATCGCCCTCGACGACGAGGTCACGGGTCCTGACGATGTTGGGGTGGGTGAGCCGCAACAGGACGGAGCGCTCCCGCAGGAAGCGCATCACCACGTCCGCGTCGTTCGCCAGCTCTTCCTTGAGGACCTTGATCGCCACGGTCTCGCCGGGCTCGCCGGCCACGGCGGCCTCGGCGCCCGCCGTCTCCCGCTGACGGGCACGCCAGACGGTGCCCGTGGCACCGCGTCCCAGCGGTTCCTCAAGCAGGTACTTGCTGCCTACCGGCCGCACGTCATGCGCTCCCTGGTCGTGGTGGTTCCTCTGCCTGGCCCGCAGGGTCAGCTCGCGGCCCGTCCGCCCACTGTAATGCCGTCGTACAAGCTCCTGGGCTCGCGACGGCGACGGGGCTTGTGGGGAAGACGTGCCGAAGCGGCGAATGGTTGCCGCCGGCCGCCGGCGGATGTGCGGACGACCGCCCCGGCGGGTCCGGCCCCTTCCGAAGCTGATCATGGCGATCGAAAACCGGCCGTTCACCGCGCGCAAGCAGGCACTTTTTCGCCCTTAGAAGACCAAACAAGATCACTCGTTGGCGGTCGACGGGCGTGTTGTCAGTGGCAGGTGCGAGGATGCACCCAGCACGCATGCGGTGGGGCGCGCGGTCTTTGTCGCGACGTGCACTTGGGACTTGTACGTGCCGACGTGCTCGGGTGCGGTGGGGGAGTGAGCGCGGCCCCTGCCGGATTTCCCGGCAGAAGGGACCGTTGACGGCGATGCAGATCCGGCTGACCGTCCTCGGGCCGCGCAGCGGCCACACCACCCGGGCCTGCGACGTGCTCGTGACGGCCCCCGCCGGGACTCCACTGGCCTCGGTGGCCGGCTCCCTCGCGGCGTCGGTGGCCGGCTCCGGCGCGGACGTCGGCGGCGCCGGCAGCTCCGGGACCGGGAGCTCCGGCGGCTCGGGCAGCCCCGGCAGCGGCCCGGTCGTGCTGTACGCCGGGACCGAGCGGCTCGATCTCCAGCGCGCCGCGATCGGCGAGCCCCCCTTGATCGACGGCGCGGTGCTCTCCCTCCAGGGCCCCGGCCCCGCGCCTGCGCACGGCCTGCCGCACGGCCAGGCCCGGCTGCGCGTCGTCTCCGGGCCCGACGCCGGCGGCGTCCATCTGCTGCACGGCGGCCAGATCCGCATCGGCCGTTCCGCCGACGCGGACGTCCCCCTCGACGACCCGGACGTCTCCCGGCTGCACTGCGCGGTGACCGTCGAACCGGACGGCTCCGTGTATGTCGCCGACCTGCGCTCCACCAACGGCACCGCCGTCGACGGCGCCGACCTCGACGAACAGCCCGCCCCGCTGCGTCCCGGCACCCTGCTGCGCATCGGCGAATCCGCGCTGCGCCTGCAGGCTTCCCCCGGCGCCCCTGACCCGGCCCTGGCCGCCACACCCGACGGCGAGGGGCATCTGCGCATCACCCCGCAGGCGGCGGGCGACGCCGGGCGCGGTGACTCCGGCGCGGTGCGCGGGGACAGCGGCCGGGGCGGCCCGCCGGGCGCTGCGGGGCCGCAGGTCTCGCAGACCGAGGGAGGGTTTGGCGCGTCGGTACGGTGGCCGGAGCCCGGCGCGGACGTCCCGGCGCACCCGGCCCACCACCCCGGCGACGCCACCGGCCCGGACTCCCGGCCCGGCACCTACGACGCCTACGGCACGCAGCCGGGCGGCACCGGCGGTGGCCGGCACGCGGACTCCGCGCCGCTCCCGGCCCAGGCACCGGGCGCACCGGCCCCGTCATCGGGCGGACCGGCCCGGCAGGACGCGCCGCCGCGCGCCGCCACCGCGTGGGACGACGCCCAGCGGCCGCCCGCCTCCCCCGGCCCCGGAGCGGCCTTCCTGGACAGCCCCTCCACCGGCCGTCCCGCCCAGCGCCGCGAGCCCGGGTACGACGACCGTGAAGACGACCAGCCGGGGCACGACCACCGCCGTGCCGGCCACCCGGCGCCCGACCGGCAGGTGCCCGGACACGGCCCCGGCGGCCGCGACGGGTACCCGGCGTATGACGACACCTACCCGCCAGGCACCGGACCCGGTACCCGCCGCGGCACGCCCCTGCGCGGCACTCCCACCGACGGCCTCGGCTCCGGGGTCCGGGAGCGGGCCGAGGGCCTGCCCGCGGGCGCGCAGGAACGGACGCACGGCGGGCAGCAGGCGCTGGCCCCGGCCGAGGCCGAGCCCCCGAGGGGCGCGCGGCGCGGCGGCATCGGTGCCTGGGCGCGGCGGCTGGCCGGCGGCAGGTCCGCGGTGGACCGGCCGGCAGGCGCCCCTGAGCGGACCGTGGACCCGGTCGCGGAGCACGCCGCCGCGTCGCCCCCGGCTGCCGCCTCGGACCTCTCCACCACGGCGGGCCCCGCCGCCCATGAGCGATGGCCGGATGCCGCCGCGATACTGCTCACGGCGCTCGGCCCCGGACCGCGGCTCTGGGAGCGCGGCCCCGATCACCCCGACGTACTGACCGTCCGGCTGGGTACGGCCAGCGGCAGCGGCGGCCGGGCCGCCGTGCCGGTCACCGTCGATCTGCGGCGGGCGGGCGCCCTCGGCCTCGCCGGGCCGCGCGGGCGGCTGGCGGGGCTGACCCGCTCCGCGGTCGCCCAGCTCTCCGCCCTGCACTCCCCCGGCACCCTGGAGATCGTGCTGCTGAGCACGGACCGCTCGCGCAGCAGCGAGGAGCGGGTGGCGGACTGGTCCTGGCTGGGCTGGCTCCCCCAGGTCCGCCCGGCACACGGCCAGGACTGCCGCCTGCTGCTGGCCTACGACAAGGAGCAGGCCACGGCCCGTACGACCGAGCTGGTGCGCCGGCTGGACGACGGTCCTCTGGGGCCCGGCTGGGCCAGCGCCGACCGCGCCGATGTCGCCTCCGCCGCCGCGGGCCACCACGGCCCCTACACCGTCGTGATCGTCGACGGCGACCTCGGCTCGTCGGCGCTGCGCGAGACGGCGGCCCGGCTCGCGGCGGGCGGTCCCGCCGCCGGTATCCACCTCATCTGCCTGGCGGAGACCCCCGCCGCGTCCCCCGCCTTCCCGCTGGCCGCGACGTACGAGGCGGCCCGTGTGGCGTCGCCCGCGTTCGGCGAGTGCGGGGCGGTGGCGGTGCTCAGCGGCGATGTCGCCACGGCGCTGCGCGTCGTCCAGCCGGGCTCCGGGCCGAACGGCACGGTCGCGACGGTGGACGCGGTCTCCGGCGCCTGGGCGGAGCGGTTCGCCCGCGCGCTGGCGCCGCTGCGCGAGGCCGACGCGACGGCCACCGTCGGCGGGCGCACGGTGCACCGCGCGGCCGTCCCGCTGCCCGACTCGTCCCGGCTGCTGGACGAGTTGGGGCTGGCCCGCGCGACCCCCGCGTCGCTGATGGCCCGCTGGGCCGCCGCGACGGACACCGACCGGCCGGGTGCCGCCGCGGTCCTCGGCGCCGGCCCGCACGGCCCGCTCTCCGCCGACCTCGCCTCCGACGGCTCCCATCTGCTCGTGGAGGGCACGGCGGCCACCGGCAAGACCGAGCTGCTGCGGTCACTGGCCGCCTCGCTCGCCGCAGCGGACCGCCCGGATCTGCTGTCGATGGTGCTGGTGGACGGCAGCAGCGAGCGCGGCGAGGGGCTGCGGGTGTGTACGGAACTGCCGCATGTCACGACGTATCTCGCCGCCTCGGACCCGGTCCGGATGCGCGAGTTCGCGCAGGCGCTGTCCTCGGAGCTGAAGCGGCGCGCGGAGATACTGGCCGGGACGCCGTTCGCGGAGTGGCGCGCCAAGCATCTGCCGGCGCCCCGGATCATCGCCCCGCGCCGTACGACCGAGGGCACGACCGGCAGCGCCGCCGGAGAGCCGGACCCGTCCACGACGGGGACGCTGCGGCTGCGGGCGCGCAGCGGTGCGCCGGTGGCGGACGGCGCGGCGGCGGCGCCGATGTCGCGGCTGTTCGTGCTGGTCGACGACTTCGACGAGCTGGTGTCCCCGGCGCTGGGCAGCACGGGCCGGCCGGCCGCCGGTTCGGTGGTGCGGGCCCTGGAGGCGGTCGCCCGGGAGGGTGCCGCGCTCGGCGTGCATCTGATCGCGACGACCGGCCATCCGGACCGTACGGCCGACACCGCGACCTGTGCCCGCGCCGGTCTGCGGGTGCGGCTGGGCGCGTCGGGCGATCCGTCCGACCCGGTCCCGCCCGGCCGCGGGCGGCTGCATCGCGCCGAGGACGGATCCTCCACGCCGTTCCAGGCGGGCCGGGTCACCGGGCGGATACCCAGGACCTCGACCCTGCGGCCGACGGTCGTGCCCCTGGAGTGGCAGCGGATGGGCGATCCCCCGGCCCGGCGCCCGCTGCGCGAGCTGGGCAACGGCCCGACCGATCTGGCGCTGCTGGCCAGCGCGTTGCAGCGCGCCGCGCAGTCCTCGGGAGCGCCGTCCGCCCCGCCCCTGGTCTGAGCCGGGGGCGGGCCGCGGGCCTCCGAGGGACGCTGCGCACCATCCGTCCCGCCGCCCCCACCACCCGTAACAGCCCGATCACAAAAGGCCAGTTGGCGCGGGAGACGGTATTGCGGCCCGGGTGATCAGGGCGTAGGACTGTCGCACACCACAGCTGCACAGCACGGCACCACGGCACCACTCAGGGCACGACGCGAACAGCACGACGCGAACGGCACGGGCAGGGACGCCGCGGCACGACGTGACACGGCGTCCCTCCGCACCGGCACGGCAGGCGCGGCGAAAAGGGGCTGACGGGGATGCGCACACGACTCGACCGCACGGCCGCACGCGGCACGCAGGCGCTAAGGGGCGGCGGCACACGAGGCCCGGCGTCGACGGGACGGACGCGCGCCACCTCCGCACTCGCGGTCACCGCGGCGCTCGCTCTCGCGCTGTCCGCCTGCGGCGGTGGCGGCGGCGCCAAGGAGGAGAGCGAGGGCGGCAAGGGCGGCAGCACCGCCCCCACCGTGTCGCTCCCCAAGCTCAGCGGCCAGAAGCTCCAGGTCACCGCGGTCTGGACGGGCGCCGAGCGGGAGAACTTCGTGAAGGTGCTCGACGAGTTCGAAAAGCGCACCGGCGCGAGCGTCGACTTCGTGCCCAGCGGTGACGACATGGCCGGCTTCGTCGGGTCCAAGATCGCCGGTGGTGGTCAGCCGGACATCGCGATGCTCCAACAGGTCGGCGTCCTCAACGAGTTCGCCGCCAAGGGCTGGCTCAAGCCGCTCGGGGCGACCGCCAAGGCGCAGCTCACCAAGAACTACGCCAAGGGCTGGCAGGATCTCGGCGCCCACAAGGGCACGCAGTACGGCGTGTACTTCAAGGCGAGCAACAAGTCGCTGGTCTGGTACAACGCCAAGGCGTTCGACAACGCCGGCGCCCAGGAGCCGAAGAACTGGCAGGACTTCCTCAAGACCGCGCAGACGCTCTCCGAGTCGGGCGTCGAGCCGGTCTCGGTCGGCGGCTCGGACGGCTGGACGCTGACCGACTGGTTCGAGAACATCTACCTCTCGCAGGCGGGCCCGGAGAAGTACGACCAACTGGCCCAGCACAAGATCAAGTGGACCGACGCCTCGGTCAAGAAGGCGCTGACCACGCTCGGCCAACTCTTCGGCCGCAAGGACCTGCTGGCCGGCGGCAACGCGGGCGCGCTGCAGACGGACTTCCCGACATCGGTGACCCAGACCTTCAGCGGCGGTGACACCCCCAAGGCCGCGATGGTCTCCTCGGCGGACTTCGCCGCGGCCAACATCAGCCAGACCAAGGCCGCGATCGGCACCGACGCCAAGGTCTTCCCGTTCCCCGCGGTGGGCGCCAAGTCCCCCGTGGTGACCGGCGGTGATGTGGCGGTGGCCCTCAAGGACGGCAAGGCGGCGCAGGCGCTGCTGACGTTCCTGGCGTCGACGGACGCGGCCAAGATCTGGGCGCAGGCGGGCGGATTCATCTCGCCCAACAAGGAGTTGGACCAGGCCGCGTACGCCAACGACGTGATGCGTGAGATCGCCAAGGCGCTGATCGCGGCGGGCGACGACTTCCGCTTCGACATGTCCGACCAGGCGCCCGCCGGGTTCGGCGGCAAGCCGGGGCAGGGCGAGTGGAAGGACCTCCAGGACTTCCTCAAGAGCCCCAAGGACATCGCGGGCACCCAGGCACAGCTGGAGAAGGACGCCGCCAAGTCGTTCGGGCACTGACGCCGACCGCCTCGACCGGGACCGGGGGACCGTCACGATGAGCGACGTACACACCAGCACAGAACCCGTCTGCGGCATACCGGGCGGCCCGCCGGCCACCGGCCGTCCGGGCCGCCCCGGCAGGAAACGCCGACGGCTGACGGGCACCCGTCCCTGGATCGCGGCGGCCTTCCTGCTGCCCGCGCTGCTGCTGCTCGGCGCGCTGGTGGTCTATCCCATCGTCTTCTCCGTCCAGCGCAGCCTGTTCGACGCGTCCGGTGACGGCTTCGTGGGGCTGGACAACTACGGCGAGATGTTCTCGGACGACGGCATCCGCACGGCGCTGCAGAACAACGTCATCTGGGTGGTGGTCGCGCCGACCGTCTCGACGGCGCTGGGGCTGATCTTCGCGGTGCTGACCGAGCGGATCAGCTGGGGCACCGCCTTCAAACTGGTCGTCTTCATGCCGATGGCGATCTCGATGCTGGCGGCCGGGATCATCTTCCGGCTGGTCTACGACCAGGATCCGGAGCGCGGGGTCGCCAACGCGGTGTGGGTCGGCGTGCACGACACCTTCGCGGATCCGGCGCCGTTCCCCGGCGCCAAGCCGCGGCCGAACGCGGATCTGCGGCCTTCCGGGGGCGGCGCGTTCACGACGAAGTCGGCCGTGGCCGCCACGTCCCCGGCGAATGTGCCGCTGGTCGCCGTGCAGCCCGACGACGTGCGCGGGGCCCAGCGCGCCGCTGCCGCCACCGCCCGGCCCGGCAAGGTCACCGGCACCGTCTGGCTGGACTTCACCCGCGGGGGCGGCGGACGCGTCAACGCCATCGACCCGGGCGAGAAGGCGCTGGCCGGCATCACGGTCGAGGCGGTCCGGGGCGGCAAGGTGGTCGCCTCGGCGACGACGGCGGCCGACGGGACGTACGCACTGCCCGCCGACCGGGCCGGCGGCGCCCAACTCCGGCTGCCCGCCGCGAACTTCGCCGAGGCATACCGCGGCATCAACTGGCTCGGCCCCGCGCTGGTCACCCCGGCCATCATCGGCAGTTACGTGTGGATGTGGGCGGGCTTCGCGATGGTGCTGATCGCGGCGGGTCTGGCGGCGGTGCCGCGGGAGCTGCTGGAGGCGGCGCGGGTGGACGGCGCGGGCGAATGGCAGGTCTTCCGCCGCGTGACGGTGCCGCTGCTGGCACCGGTCCTGGTGGTCGTGCTGGTCACGCTCATGATCAACGTGTTGAAGATCTTCGACCTGGTCTACATCATCGCGCCGGGCTCCAGCGTCAGGTCCGCCAATGTGCTCGCGCTCCAGCTGTTCCAGTCGTCGTTCGGCACGGACGTCGACGAGGGCCTGGGCAGCGCGATCGCCGTATTCCTGCTGCTGCTCGTGCTGCCGGTGATGTACGTCAATCTCCGGCGCATACGGAAGGAGCGTCGCCGATGACCACCGTGGACGGTGCCGTACGGGCCAAGCGGTCGATGGCCACGCGGCTGGCGGCCCGGACCGGCGGCGGGGCGCTGCGGATCTTCCTGGTCCTCGTCGGCCTGTTCTGGCTGATGCCCACCATCGGGCTGCTGATCTCGTCGCTGCGCAGCCCGCAGCAGATCTCCGAGTCCGGGTGGTGGCAGGTCTTCCGGGCCCCGGCGCAGATCACCTGGGACAACTACAGCCAGCTGCTGTCCAACGACAAGGTCATGGGCTCGCTGCTGACCACCGCGGCGATCACGGTGCCGGCGACGGTGCTGGTCGTCGTCATCGGGTCGCTGGCCGGCTATGCCTTCGCGTGGCTGGACTTCCCCGGCCGCGACATCTGGTTCATGGTCGTCGTCGGGCTGCTGGTCGTCCCGGTCCAGGTGGCGCTGATTCCCGTGGCCGAGCTGTTCGGCGCGGTCGGGCTCTTCGAGACGACGGCCGGGGTGATCCTCTTCCACACGGCCTTCGGCCTGCCGTTCGCGGTGTTCCTGCTGCGCAACTTCTTCGCGGAGATCCCCCGGGAGCTGCTGGAGGCGGCCCGGCTGGACGGGGCGGGCGAACTACGGCTGTTCACCCGGGTGGTGATGCCGCTGGGCGGGCCCGCCATCGCGTCGCTGGGGATCTTCCAGTTCCTGTGGGTGTGGAACGACATGCTGATCGCGCTGATCTTCGCGGACAGCGGCAGCCCGCCGATCACCGTCGCCCTCCAGCAGGAGGTGCGGCAGTTCGGCAACAACATCGACGTCCTGGCGCCGGGCGCGTTCGTGTCGATGGTGGTCCCGTTGATCGTCTTCTTCGCCTTCCAGCGCCAGTTCGTCTCGGGTGTGATGGCGGGCGCGGTGAAGTAGCAGGTGCGGTGAAGCAGCGCGCCACCACTGCCGGTCCGCGCGCCATCTTCCGTTCATTTCCGTCCCCCTACGATGACGGCCGATGACGGTCACGCCGTGCACCGCGTGGTGCGAGCGGCATGCGTCGGGGCGGCCGCGTGCGCGTACGCCCCGCCCGTGCCGAGCGGTGGCGCCCCGGCGCCGCCCTGCCCCGCGCGCCTCGGCCACGCCACGGCATCCGGCCGTATCGGCAGCAGCACCCGGCGGACACATCCGCGGCGCAGCACCGCCGCCACATATCGCACCCGCACACCTGCGCGTCGCCCCTCGCCCTGGATTCCCGACCGTCTGGAGACGGACCGCACATGACTGCCCTCACCGCAGACCAGAGTGCCGAACAACTCCCGCGACCCACGCGACTGTCCGAGGTCAAAGGCTGGTTCTTCACCGCTGACCAGCTGCTTTTCGACTGGTTCCTCGCGCATCAGCGGGACCGGTCCGAGTCGGGCGACCTGCTCGAACTGGGCGCGTACATGGGCAAGAGCGCGATCTTCCTCGGCGCACGGCTGCGCGCCGGCGAGCGCTTCACGGTCTGTGATCTCTTCGACTCCCCCGCCGAGGACGCCTCCAACTCCCGGGAGATGAAGAAGTCCTACGCGACCCTGACCCGCCGCGCGTTCGAAGCCAACTACCTCGCGTTCCATGACGAGTTGCCCACCGTCGTGCAGGGCCTCAGTTCCGTCGTCCGGGATCACGTCGAGGACAACACGGTACGTTTCGCCCATATCGATGCCTCGCATCTGTACGAGCATGTCCACGGCGACATCCTGGCGGTCCGCGAGCTGCTCACCGACCAGGGCATCGTCGTCCTGGACGACTTCCGCGCCGAGCACTGCCCCGGCGTGGCCGCCGCCACCTGGCAGGCCGTGGTGAACGAGGGCCTGCGGCCGGTCTGCATCACCGGCACGAAGTTCTACGGCACGTGGGGCGACCCGGAGCCGCTGCAGGCGGCCCTGCTGGCGTGGATCGAGTCACACAAGGACATCTGGCACGAGGTGCAGCAGGTCAACGGCGCCCCGCTGATCCGGCTGAGCGCCAAGGGCGCCAAGGACCCCGCCCAGCCGGTCTCCCGCCACGCGTCGCCGCTCCGCCCGCGCGCCGCGGACCGGGCGCCGGCGGCATCCGCGGCCCGCGCGGTTCCCCGCCCCCGGCCCGGCTCGCTGCGTCGCGTCGCACTGAACGTGCTGCCGCCGGTCCTCACCAAGGCGGTCGTCGCCGCCCGCCGCAAGGGCCGCGCGGCATCCCGCTAGGCGGCCGGACGTCGCGAGCGGGGCGGGGCCGCGCCGGCACCTCTCAGAGCGGCACCTGCCCCACCAGCACGAACGCGTTGCCGCGCAGCAGCTTCCCGGCCGGGCGCGGCAGCGGCGAGGAGTAGGTGCGCCGGACGGCCAGGCCCGCGGACTCGGCGAAGGCCCGCAGCAGCGGGAAGTCGGTGAAGCGGACCGCGGCGGGGGTCGCCCGGTGACCGGCTTCCTGCGGGGTGATCAGCACGATTCCGCCGCCGGGCCGGACATACGGCACGTAGGCCCGCAGCAGGTCCTCGACCTGCTCGTCGTCCAGGCGGTCCAGGACGTGCGCGCACAGCAGGGCGTCGAAGGCGCCGGGCCGGGCGTGCGGGCTCGCGAGGAACGCGTCGGCGGTAAAGGCGGTCAGACCGCGGGCCCGGCACCGCGCCACGTCCTCCGGGTCGTGGTCCACACCGACGCTGCCGGACCCGCAGCCCGCCAGGGCGTCGCCGGTGCCGCAGCCGATGTCGAGGACCCGGCCCCGGCCGATCCGCCGCAGCTGCCTGCGGTGCGGGGGCCGGACGGGCCCGATCCGCGGCGAGCCGGTGCGCCCCGGGGCCGGCCGTCGCGCGGTCGAGGCGTGCGGCGCGGTGCCGCTGAGGGAGGAGCCGGCGCCCGGGGCGCCGGCGGGGTCGCCGCCGGGGCCGGCGGCCTCGGGACTGTCGGTGGCGGCGGAGCTGTCGGTACGGCCGGACATCGGGTCGCGGTCACCTTTCCCTCGGGGCCCGGCGCAACGGCGCCGGGACGACACCCCACGGGTCTACGGCATCGGACCGGGCCCGCCCGCACGGCGCGCCGGTCCGCCCCCGACGGCTCCCCGGCTCGGCGGCGCGCCGGTCACCCGGCGCCCCGCCCCACGGCCGCCTCATACGCCCGCGCCCAGCAGGCGGCCGCGCTCCTCCGCCTCGCGCGGGGTGGGTGCCACGGTGCGCTCCGACGCCGGCAGCGGCGGCAGCAGTTCGTCGTCGCCGAGCAGTACCCGGCGCACCACGCGCTCGGCGGCCTGCCCGTCGTCGTACGGGCAGAACCGCTCCCGGAAGGCGGCCCGCATACCGGCCGCGTGCGGGGCGTCCCAGCGGCCGGAGCGGAAGGCGTCGGCGACGGCGTACTCGTCGTCGGCGACCACGCCGGGGGTGTCGCCCGGCTCGCCGGAGAGCAGGTCGACATAGACGCCGCGGGCGCGCCGGAAGGTCTCCCAGTCGGCGGAGTGGACCACGATCGGCCGGTCCAGGCAGGCGTAGTCGAACAGCAGGGACGAGAAGTCGCAGAGCAGCGCGTCGGATGCCAGGCACAGCTCCTCGACACGGAGGTGGCGGGAGACGTCGAGGATCCTGCCGGCGTCCCGGAGGGCCGCGAGCCCGGCGTTCGGGCCGTACAACGGGTGGGCGCGGACGAGGAGTTGGTAGCCCGCTCCGAGGTCGCGGCTGAGCCGTTCCAGGTCGAGCGGCGGGGTGACGTCGCGCAGGTAGCCGCGGTGGGTGGGGGTGTAGAGGACGGCGGTGGTGCCGGGTTGGATGCCGAGCCGGGCGCGCAGGGCGCGGATGTCGTCGGCGGTGGCGGTGAAGTAGGCGTCGTTGCGCGGATATCCGGTGGGCAGGGTCTCGTAGCCGCTGGGGTAGGCCCGCTCCCAGACCTCGCTGGAGTGCGGGTTCGCGCTGAGGTTGTAGTCCCACTGGTCGGCGTGGTCCAGCAGCCGGGTGAAGCTGACGCCGGCCGCCGCCGCGGGGTAGCGGCGCAGATCCATGCCCATGGCCTTCAGGGGCGTCCCGTGGTGGGTCTGCAGGAAGATCTGGTCCGGCCGCTTGTGGAACGGGCGGCCGAAGTCCGCGTTGTGCACGAGGTACTTGGCGCGGGCCAGCACCTCCCAGTAGCGCCGGGAGCCGGTCACGACATGGTCCACCCCGGCCGGCACCTCGTCGCGGTCACGGGCGTTCACCGCCCAGACGCCGTGCAGATGGGGTGCGGTCTCGCGGGCCTTGCGGTAGACCGCGGCGGGGCTGCAGTGCACGCCGCGGTTGCCGTACGCGCCGTAGAGCACGAGGTTGTCGTCCAGCGGGCGGCGCAGCTGGAGCCGGTAGTAGCGCTCGGAGGCGGTACGGGCGGCGGCCTCGCGGCGGGTGCGCAGCTGCTCGGCGGCGCCCCTGCGCAGCGCGTCGGCGCCGCGCAGCGAACGGTAGCCGCCGTACGAGCCGAGCCCGGCGGGCAGCGGCACGCCGGACGGGCGGTGCCGGCGCAGGGTGCCGGCCGCGGCGCGGTGGAAGTCGGCCCGGTCGGCCGGCGGGACGCGGGCGCCGTCCGCGAGGATCGCCAGGAGGTGGCGGGCGGCCCGGTCGTAGAGCACGGGGGCCAGGACGGCCGCGTCAGGGTGCCGGGCGACACGGTGCAGAAGTTCGTCGTAGCGGTCCACGGCGACGAGGTGGTGCCGGCCGGGGGTCGTCGAGGCGCTGCCGCGGCGGCGCCGGCGCCAGGTGACGCAGATGCGGTCCAGGGTCGCGATCCGCTCGGCGTCCAGCAGCATGCCGAAGGCGACCGGGAGGTCCTCGTAGGGGCCGTCGGCGAATGCCAGGGCCCGCGCGCGCCAGACGTCGCGGCGCACGGCGCGGTTCCAGGCGGCGGGCAGCACCCCGAGCACGCCGGGGCGTTCCGCGGCGGTGAAGACATCGGTGCGGGCGGCCGCGGGGCCGGCGGCCTTCGCGGTGCGCGGTACGGCCTTCCTGGGTCCCGGCGTGGTGTGCGCCGTCGCGCGCTCCAGGAACTCTCCGTCGCCGCTGGGCCGCACCCGCTCCCAGACGTCCGTGCGCGCGTGGTCCCACAGCAGGATGTCCGGGGCTCCGGTGGCGCGCAGCCGCTTGTCGATGGCGGCCAGGGCGTCCGGCGCGAGGGTGTCGTCGCCGTCGAGGAAGAGCAGATAGTCGCCTTGTGCGCGGGCCGCCCCGGCGTTACGGGCGGGCCCCGCACCCCCGGGCCTCGCCAGGTGCAGCCCGACCAGCCGCGGATCGCGGCCGGCGTATTCATCGATGATCGCCCCGCCCTCGTCCGTCGAGCAGTCGTCGACCGCGATCAACTCCAGGTCGCCGAAGGGCTGGTCGAGGACGGAGCTGAGGCAGCCGCGGAGGAATCCCTGCACGCTGCGGGCGGGGACGATGACGCTGAAGCGGGGCATGGCCATCCCGTGGATCGAGACACTCAAACAGCGGACGAACGCCGAGCGTAACGATGCGGACACAGAGTGTCGATCATCTGCCTCACCCTTTCAGCGCAGATCCGGTGACCGGGTCGCCGATGGGCGAGTTGAACGCCCCGTCCCGTGTCTGAACCTGTCCGGAAAGGCTTGGTCCGCGCATGAAGCCTCGGCTCACCGTTGTCGTACCGGTCCCTCGCACCGAGGGGTCCGAACGGAATATGGAGGAGTGCCTGGAGTCGGTGGCGGCTCAGACGCTGACCGCACTGGATGTGGTGATGGTGGACGCCGGCCCGGCGGACGAGGGGCACGGATCCGCCGAGAGCGCGCCCACCGCCCTCGCCCGCCGCTTCACCGAGCGGGACCCGCGCTTCCGCATCGTCCGCGGCGCCGCGCACGGCTCCTGCGGCCCCGGCGCGGCGCGCAACGCCGGCGCCCGGCACGCCTATCCGGACACCGGCCATCTCGCCTTCCTCGACGCCGACGACGTGCTGTTGCCCCGCGCGTACGAGGATCTCGTCGGCCTGCTGGACAAGTCCGGTGCGGACTTCGCGACCGGCAATGTCTACCGGCTCGGCGCGGCCGGCCGCAGCCAGTCCCGGCACCATCCGGCCGGCCGGGAGACCGCGCTGCGCACCCACATCACCGAGGACCTCACCCTGCTGTCCGACCATTTCGCCCGCAACAAGGTCTTCCGGCGGGCGTTCTGGGACCGGCACGCCCTCGCCTTTCCCGACGGCGAGTGGTGCGAGGACGCGGCCGTGACGCTGCCGGCCCACTTCCTCGCCGACGCGGTCGACGTGCTCCACGAGCACGTCTGCTACTGGCGCCTGCCGGACGGCCCCGGCCGCCACCGGCCGCCGGACGCCCGGTCGGTCCGGGACCGGTTCGCGGCGGTGGCGGGCGTCCGCGCCTTTCTCACCGACCCGGCCCGCAGCCGCTGGTCGGCGTGTCTGCCGGACTACGACCGGGCGGTGCTCACCGACGAGTTGCCCGACCTCATCGAGGCGCTGCCGGCTGCCTCCGCGGAGTGCAGGGCCGTTTTCCTGGAGTGCGCCCGCGACTTCCTGTCCCGCGTCGACCCTCAGCTCTTCCCGGCGCTGCCGGTGGAATTGCGGATGCGCTGGTACCTGGTCCGCGCCGGCCGGCTCGCGGACCTGCTGACGCTGCTCGCGCACGAGGCACGCAACCCCGGCGGCTTCACGGTCACCGGGCCGCCGCTGCGCAAGCGGGCGGTGCTGCCGCTCACGCCGCCGCTCGCCCTGCCGCCCGGCGTGACCCGGCTGGAGGGTACGGACTTCCCCGTACGCGCCCGGGTTCTGGAGGCGGTGTGGCAGAACGGGACGCTGCTGCTGCGCGGCTACGCCTACATCCGCAACCTGGACGCCGCCACCCGGCACGGCTACCTCAGGACGGCCGTGGTCTCCCAGGGGCGTCGCCGGATCCTGCTGCCACTGCGGCCCGTGGCGATGCCGCAGGCCACCGCGGACTCCGGTCAGGAACAGCACTGCTACGACTGGTCGGGCTTCGAGCTGGCCCTCGATCCGCGCCGGCTGCGCAAGGCCGGCCGCTGGGAGGAGGGCGACTGGAGCGTCAGCGTGCTGCTGGCGTCGGCGGGCGTGGTGCGGGCCGCCGGGCTGTGCGCACCGGACGCCGGCTCGGGCGCCGCGCCGCTCGGCCACGAGGTCGTGCCGTTCGCGGAGGTGGCACCCGAAAAGGGAGAGACCGGAGAGGCAGTAGGGGCAGTAGAGGCAGACGGTCAGCCCGAACAAGGCCGTCAGGCCGGCCAGGGGGTGGAGAACGCGTGGCCCGACACGGCCGCGGAATCCGGTGAGCACGCAGCCGTCCGGGTCACCCCCCGGTACGCGGACGGGCGGCTGCGGCTGTCCGTCGAGCGCAGGACACACCGGCTGGCCGGCCACCGCGCGGCGGCGGCCGGCGCCCTGGACCTGACCGTCACCACCCCCGGCCCGGCCCCGTCCGCCCTGCGGCTGACGCACCGGGGAACCGGCACGGTGGTGTCCTTCCCGGTGGAGAACGCCGAGGCGGCAGGGAGCGGCGACGACCCGGCGCCCGGCCACCGGCGGCTCACCGTCCGCATCCGGCTCGACACCCTCGCCGATGCGCGTCCCACCCGGGACGGCGCCCCGCAGGCGATCCCGCCGGCACACACCGAGACCTGGGCGGCGGAGCTGGTCCTGGCCGACGGCGGTATCGAGCCCGTCGCCTGCGCACCGGACCTCCCGCCCGTCGCCCACCCCCTCTCGCACGGCCGGGAGCTGGTCGTGGCGGCGACCCCGGGCGGGGACCTCGTGCTGCACGACCGCACCCCGCAGCCGTTCCTGGACCGCGTCTTCTGGCGCGCCGACGGCACCCTGCTGCTGGCGGGCCCGCTGCCGGACGCCGCGCCGCACGCCACCGAGCTGGTGCTGCGGCACGCCGCGCACGCCACCGAGACCGCCTTCCCCACCACGCACGACGGCAGCCGCTTCCACTGCGCGCTGCCACTGGGCGCGCTCCCCTCGCTCGCCGGGCCGGTGCCGTTGCGGGAGGGCCGCTGGACGCTTCATCTGCGCGAGCAGGGCGCGGCCGGCACCCCGCTGGACGCACCGGTGCGCTTCCCGCCCGCCGTCTTCGACGGACTGCCCGCGACCCGTACCGTCCGCGGCAAGCCGCTCGTCCTCGACCGGCACCGGCAGGACGAGGCGTTCGTCGCGGCCGGGCCCACGCTGCCCGCCATCGACCGCGGTCCCTACCGCCGCCGGGTGCTGCGCGAACAGCACTACCCGCTGCACCGCACCCGCCCCCTGCGCGAGACCGTCCTCTACAGCAGCTTCGGCGGACGCGCGTACGGGGACTCCCCGCGCGCCGTCCACGAGGAACTGCTGCGCAGGGGGACGGAGGTGGAGCACCTGTGGGCGGTACGCGACGCCCAGGCCCCGGTGCCGGGCGCCGCCCGCGCCGTGGTGGTGGGCAGCGCCGCCTGGCACGGCGCGCTGGCGCACAGCCGCTGGGTCGTCACCAACACCCACCTGCCGGCGTGGTTCACCCGGCGGGACGGCCAGACGGTCGTCCAGACCTGGCACGGCACCCCGCTCAAGCGGATCGGCGCCGACCTGGCCGGCACGCTCTGCGCCGGACTGGCCCATCTGGCACCCCGGGCACGGCCCGAACGGCAGTGGAGCGTGCTGCTCTCCCCCAACGCGCACAGCACCCCGGTGCTGCGCTCCGCGCTCGGCTACTCCGGTGAGCTGCTGGAGTCCGGCCTGCCACGCACCGACGCGCTGGTGCACCCCGAGCGGGAGCACGCGGCCGCGGCCGTACGCGCACACCTCGGCATCCCGCGGGACAAGAAGGTCGTGCTGTACGCACCGACCCCCCGGGACCACCTGGCCTACGACGCCCGCCACCACCGCCTGCATCTGCCGCTCGACCTCACGGCCGCCCGGCGTGCGCTGGAGGCGGACCACGTGCTGCTGGTCCGCGGCCATCCGCTGGTCGCCGACCGGCTGCCGGCCCACCACGCGCCGTTCGCCATGGATGTCTCCACCCACCCGGACGCCACCGAGCTGCTGCTGGCCGCCGATGTCCTGGTGACCGACTACTCGTCGCTGGCGGCCGACTTCGCCAACACCGGGCGTCCGATGCTCTTCCTGACCCCCGACCTGCCGCACTACCGCGACACCCTGCGCGGCTTCACCCTCGACTTCGAGGCCCGCGTCCCCGGTCCGCTGCTCACCTCGACGGAGGAACTGATCGACGCCCTCGGCGATCTGGACGCCATCGCCCGGGCGGGGGCGGACGCCTATGCGGACTTCCGTCAGGCGTTCTGTCACCGCGACGACGGCGGCGCGGCGGGCCGGGTCGCCGACCTGCTGACGGAGTGACGCGCGGCGCCCGGACACGTGCGGGCCCGCCCGCGGCGACCGGGCCGCGGCAAGTCGTGCGGCGCGGATCGGCATCCGGCGGCGCTCGCGTCGTTACAGCATGTGCAGGCGTCCTCACGGACACCCGCACACCCAAGTCCGGTCTTTCGGTCCGTCACAGGACAGTAAGGACAGGGAAAACCGTGGCGAAGGGTGCAACCGCTCAGCGGGAATCCCCCTCTGACCCAACACAGGGAGTCCGGACCCCGCTCGTGCCCAGAGACGCTGTCGACACGAAATGTAGATGTAGTGACTGTGAAAGAAGCCCTAGAGCCACGGCCTGGGCCCACCATCACGCCAACCGCGCAGGTCAGCATCGTCGTCATCGCCTACAACGATGTCGCCCATGTCTCCGAGGCCGTGCGCTCTGCTCTGGCGCAGGGGGCACCGGGACAGACGGTCACCGAGGTGATCGCGGTGAACGACGCCTCCACCGACGGCACCGGCGCGGCCCTGGACATCCTCGCCCGCGCCGATCCACGGCTGCGCGTCATCCACCGCACCGAGAACAGCGGCGGCTGCGGCACCCCGCGCAACGACGGGGTGCGGGCGGCCACCGGGCGGTTCGTGATGTTCCTGGACAGCGACGACGTCCTGCCCCCGGGCGCGGCGCAGGCACTGCTGACGGCCGCGCTCCGGCACGACGCCCCGGTGGCGGCCGGCGCCTGCGTACGGCGTGAGCTGCCCGCGCGGCGCGACGTCGCCTGGCAGCCCAACCTCTACCGCGAGGCGGCCGTGCACGGCTCCCCCGAGACCAGCCCTCAGCTGGTGCGGGACACCCTGTGCGTCAACAAGCTCTACGACCGGGCGTTCCTCACCGAGCACGACATCGCCTTCCCCGAAGGCCGGTTCACCTACGAGGACTTCGTGTTCACCGCCCGGGTGCTGGCCGCGGCCCCGCGGATCGCGACCATCCCCGACAGCGTCTACGTCTGGCATGTGCGCCGCGCCGCCGCCAAGCAGTCGATCTCCCTGGACCGCAAGGACGTCGCCAACTGGCAGGCCCGGATCGACGCCCACCGCACCAGCGTGCAGATCTTCGAGTCCGCCGGGCACAAGGCGCTGGCGCACGCGGCGGACATCAAGTTCCTCGACCACGACCTTCGGATGTACGTCCGTGAGCTGCACACCCGGGGCGCGGACTACCGCGCCGACTGGTGGCGGCTGACCCGCGCCTACCTGGCCCGCTTCGACGAGGCCGATCTGCTCGCGGCGCGCGCACCGGCGCGCTGGCTCGCCCGGGTGGTGCTGGCCTCCCCCGAGCCGCGGGATCTGGAGCGCCTGACCCACCTGGCGGCCCGGCCCGGCCGCCTGCTGCCGCCGTACGCGGAGGCCGGGGGCCAAGCGGTGTGGTCGGCGGAGCTGCCGGAGGTCGAGCTGGACGCGCTGGGCACCAAGCCGATGCACCGGCTGCCGGTGACGGTGGACGCGGAACCGGTCATCGGCGCCCGCAATGTGCTGCGGCTGCGCGTGCACGAGATGTACGGGCGGCTGGCGGCGGCCGAGCCGGTCACCATCGACGTCGAGCTGCGGCGCCGCGCCGACGACCGGCGCGGTCCGGTGCACACCGCCGCGCTGACCGCGACCGCGGCGCCCGGCGATGAGGCCGGTGTCTGCTGGACCGCCGAGGTGGTGCTGGATCTCGCGGCGCTGGCCGCGCGGAACGGCAGCCGCTCCGCCGACCCCGAGCCATGGGATCTGATGGCGCAGGTGACCTGCGCGAACGGCGCCGGCTTCCGCGCCTCGCTCCGGGCGACCGGCCCGGGGCTGCGCCGCCGCGTGCTGCCCAGCAGGCGGCATGCCCTGCTGCTGGTGCAGCCGTACGCGACGACCGGCGGCGCGCTGTCCCTGCGGATCGCGTGCGGGCTGCGCAGCGTGTGGCGTATCGCCGCCCGTAGGCTGCGCCGCTGAGCGGCGCCCCGTCCCCGCCCCGACCCGACCGAGTCCACCGAGCCTAGGATGGCGCTATGTCTTACTTGATCACGGGTGGTGCCGGTTACATCGGCGCCCATGTCGTACGAGCCCTGCGGCAGGCGGGCGAGACGGTCGTCGTGCTGGACGACCTGACGACGGGCGTGGCCGCCCGGGTCCCGGAGGGCGTTCCGCTGGTCGTCGGCTCCACCCTCGACCGGGAACTGCTCAGCCGCACCCTCGCCGAGCACGGCGTCACCGATGTCGTGCACCTGGCCGCCAAGAAGCAGGTCGGCGAGTCCGTCGAGATGCCGCTGCACTACTACCACGAGAACGTGCACGGCCTGCAGACCCTGCTGGAGGCGATGGCCGCGGGTGGCGTCGGCCGGCTGGTGTTCTCGTCCTCCGCCGCCGTCTACGGCATGCCCGACGTCGACCTGGTCACCGAGGACACGCCGTGCGTGCCGATCAACCCGTACGGCGAGACCAAGCTCGTCGGCGAGTGGATGGCCCGCGCGGCCGGTAAGGCCCACGGCATCAGCACCGCCTGCCTGCGCTATTTCAACGTCGCCGGGTCCGCCACCCCCGAACTCGCCGACACCGGTGTCTTCAACATCGTCCCGATGGTCATCGAGAAGCTCACCGAGGGCACGGCGCCCCTCATCTTCGGCGATGACTACGACACTCCCGACGGCACCTGCATCCGCGACTACATCCATGTCGCCGACCTCGCCGACGCGCATGTCGCGGCCGCCCGCAAGCTCGCCGAGCCGGGCCCGGTCCGCGATCTGACGCTCAACATCGGCCGCGGCGAGGGCGTTTCGGTGCGCGAGATGGTCGATCTGATCGCCGAGGTCACCGGGCACGACGAGGTCACCGCCCAGGTCACGCCGCGCCGTGCGGGCGACCCGGCACGGGTGGTCGCCGCCGCGGACCGGATCACCGCCGAGCTGGGCTGGAAGGCCCACCACGACGTCCGCGACATGATCACCTCGGCCTGGGCGGGCTGGCAGCACCACCGCCCGCGGGAGCATCGCGGCTGATCACCGCCGCACCCGCACCCGGTCACGCCCCGAGGGCCCACGCCCCGTCTCCGCCGCCCCGCGCGGCCGGAAACGGGGCGTGCGCGATTCCGGTCGGCCCGCCGCCGTCAGCGCGACAAACGCGACAGCGGCGCCGTCAGGCAGCCGCCCGGCGGCACGGTGAGGACCAGCGGGGCCCGCACGTCCCCGCGCCGGACGGCCGCCCGCACCGGCAGCTCCCTCCGTAGCGGCCCGGCGGTCAGCCGCAGCGCGACCCGCCAGGTGCCGGGCGGCCCGCTGCGCAGCAGGGAGCACACCGTGAAGCGGTCCCCGGCGCCTCGTTCGACGGTGGTGCGCAGCGCCACCGTCCGTGCGGCGTCGAAGAGGATCAGCTGGAGACCGGCGTCTGCGGGGCAGCCGGGCAGGGTGAGCCGGGTCGTGAGGGCGACCCGCCCGGACGGGCTGATGGTCGCCTCGCCGCGCAGATCGGCGCCCAGCGGCCGGCGGACGCCGGTGCGGTCCAGGTCGAGGTGGAGATGGCCGTACGGCTCCGAGCGGAAGAGCGCGGCGACGACCGGGCCGGCCGCGCCGCCGTCGGCGAGCCGCGGCGCCATGCCGGCGGTGTCCCGGCGTTCGGGGCACAGCCACGCCTCGCGGCGTACGCCGGGTGCCGCCGCGCCGTCCGCGAGGTGTGCGGCGACCGCCACCTTCAGACCCCACACACCGTCGGCCATGGGCGCGCCGTCCGCCGCGGTCGCCGGGTCGATCCGGGCGTGCCAGGCGCCCTCCGCACAGTGGGCGGCCGGGATGCGGTACTCGCCGCCACCGCCGCGCAGCACGACCTCGACGGAGTGCGTCTCCAGGCCGGGCAGTGCGGCGGTGCCGCGCAGTTGGAGGACGCCGTCCACCCACCCGAAATCCGTCAGCCGCTGCTCCAGGACGAGCCGGTCGGTGAGGTCGTAGCAGGCGTCGGGCAGTCCGCGGGCGGGGTCGCGGAAGTACGGGTAGCCGGCGTAGACCCGCCCGTCCTCGTCGATGTGCGCGGGCGCGACCCGGCGCTGAGCCCCGGTGGCGGGATCCGTGCCGGTGTCGGCGTGGATGATGCCGGTCAGTTCGTCGACGAGTCCGGCGGCCAGGCAGTGGGCGCGCAGCCGGAGCCGGGGCGGCAGGGCGGCCCGTACCCGGTCGGTGAGGTACCGCTCGACGAGGGGGCGGGCGGCGGCGGCCATCTCGCGGCGGCCCGCGGCGTCGCGGGCGAGGTAGGGGGCGGTGAAGCAGGCGAGGATCTCGCCGTGGAAGTGCCGGACCATCAGCTTGTCGCGGTCCGGACCGGGCGGTACCGCCTCGGCGACATCGGCCAGGACGGTGCCGACGTAGCGCAGCTGGTCGGCCCAGTCCAGGTCCTGGCGGGTGGCGTTGCTGTCGTCGTCCCGGCCGTGCAGGTGGTAGCAGTCGTGATCGGCGAGGACGGAGACGGTGCCGGCGCGCAGCAGCGCGGCGATACCGAACGGCAGGTCCTCGCCCAGCAGCCGCCCCTCGGTGAAGCGCAGTTGGTGCTTGTCGAGGAAGGAGCGGCGGAAGAGCTTGTAGGCGGCCAGGGTCCAGTAGACCGGGGAGTCGAAGACCGAGACGCTGCCGCTGGTGGTGCGCAGGTCCACCGGTGCGGAGCGGCCGTCGGCCCCGACGATGCGCCCGTGGACGATATCCGAACCGTGGGTCTCGGCCATCTCGGTGAGCCGGTCCAGCGCCTCGGGGCCGAGCCGGTCGTCGGAGTCGAGGAAAAAGACGTAGTCGCCGGTGGCCCGCGCCAGCCCGATGTTGCGCGGTCTGCCCGCGCCGCCGGACGCGGCCTGGCGCACCACCGTCAGATTCGGGTGCCGGCGGGCCTGTTCGTCCAGCCACTCCGCGCTGCCGTCGGTGGAGCCGTCGTCGACCGCGATCAGCTCGATCCGGGCCTGGTCCAGGCTCTGGGCGAAGACCGAACCGATGCTGCGGGCGAGATAGCGCCGGGTGTTGTGCACCGGCACGATCACCGAGACCGTCGGCGCGGCGGCGGAAGGGCCGGCGGCGGCCACGGCCATCGCTTCGTCAGACACAGCCACCCTGCGCTCCGTTCCTCTCCTGCGGACCGTGGAATTCACCCTGCACCCCGGCAGAGTAAAACGGGCTATCGAGACATATCCCGTAGTGTGAGCGTTCGCTGATCGTGGAGTGGTGCCGGTACGGCGGCCTCCACCCCGTAAGAGGCGGTCCGGGCGCGGGAGGTTGCCCGGCCGTCTCGGGACGCGCAGGGAGAACGCGGCGACGTGAGACCGACCATCAGGCGCCTGGCCGCACCCGGGCTCGCGGCGCTGCTGTCCATGGCGGCGTACTGCCTGGCCCTGGCGATCCACGGCGGCTACCCCTTCGGCGCCCGCTCGCGCGCCATCAACGATCTGGGCAACCAGTTCGTGCCGTTCCACGCCCGGCTGTGGGACCTGATCCACGGCCACACCGGCGGCGACCTGTTCTTCAACTGGGGCAGCGGCTACGGCGTCCCGTTCCTCGCCGATTTCTTCACCTACCTGATGAACCCGTTCTCCTGGCTCGTCGGGCTCTTCCCCCGCCATCTCGTCGACCTCCCCGTCTTCCTGGTCACCCTGTTCGGTATCGGCCTCGGCGCCGCCCTGATGACCGTCCTCCTGGCCCGGCTGCAGCCCGGTTCCGGCCTCCTGCGGGCGCTGCTCGCGGTGGGCTACGGGCTGTGCGGCTGGGTGCTCAACGACGGTTACGCGGACCCGATGTGGATGTGGGGGCCGGTCGCGCTGCCGCTCATCGGCATCGCCGCGGACTGGTGCCTGCACCGGCGGCGCTGGGTGGCCGCCACCCTGCTCATCGCCCTCGCTTGGGCGGGCAATTTCTACACGGCGGCGATGGCGACCCTCGCCATGGGGCTGGTGCTGCTCCTGCGCCTGCTGCTGGCGGAGCGGAAATCGGTCGGCGACCGGCTGCGGTCGCTGCTGCGGGCCGCCGGCGCGGGACTGGTGGGCATCGCGCTCGCGGCGCCCGCGATGACCGTCACCTACCGGGCGAGCAAGGCGGCCCAGCCGGCGCCGGAGGCGGTTTTCCTCGGCCGGCCGGCGCTGCGCGACCAGTTGGCGCAGCTGCTGCCAGGCGGCCACGGCGGGGCGCACGCCACCCCCGTGCCCAACGTCGCCATCGGGATGCTCGGGCTGCTGCTGGTGGCCACCTTCCCGTTCGTCCGCGCGCTGCCGCTGCGGGTGCGGGTCGGCTGGTACGGCCTGGCGGCTGGGGTCGCCGTGTCGTTCGTGTGGAAGCCGACGATCCTGCTCTGGCACGGCGGGGCGCTGCCCAACGGAAGCCCGTACCGCGCCTCCTTCGTGCTCAGCGCGATCTTCGTGATGATCGCCTGGCTCACCCTGGCGCACCGCCCGCGCCCCCGCGAACTCGCCGCAGGGGCGACGCTGGTCGCGCTCCTCGCGATGCTCTGCCGCGACCGGAACTCCGTCGGCACCGCCACCTGGATCCTGGTCGTCGGCGGCGGTGGCGCGGCGTGGATGGCGCTGGCGGCACTGTCCTCCCTGCGCGGTCACGCCGCTCGCGCCCGCCTACGGACCGCCGTCGCCGCGGCGCTGGCCTGCACGGTCCTGCTGGGCTCGGCGTACACGGTGTTCTCGGTGACGGTGCAGCGGGGCAAGATCGCCTGGTTCCGGCCGAAGACCACGCTGAACGACCGGGCGGTCGCCGCCCACGCCGGGCTGGCCGCCCGCGCCGACTGGCCCCGCTCGCGCACCGATCCCGGCCCGCACGAGTTCGCCAACAACGACCCGCTGCTGATCGGCGGCGAGGGCGGCTCGTACTACAGCAGCTTCGTGCCCGCCGGGACCGCCGGCACGCTGCACGGCCTGGGCGCGGGCTGGTACATGAAGGGACGGCACACGCTCAGCTTCGAGGACCCCGTGGGGCGGGCGATCATGGGCGTCAGCAGCTATCTGGCTCCGGTGCCGGAGGGCGGCGGCCGGTACACCACCGGGCGTGCGCGGCCCGCCCCCCTGCTGACCGTGCGCCGCACACTGCCGCCCGCCGGCCACACGGGGACCGTCTTCGCCCGCCAGGAGCGGGTGCTCGGCGCCGCCGTCTACGAGGTGCCGGCCCTGACACCCCGCCCGGGTGATGTCGCGGTGCCCAGCCGGGGCGGCTGGATCCTGCCCGCCGTACGGAAGCCTGCCGCGGACCCGGACCGCGCCGGGACCGTCTTCACCGGGCGCTGCACCCCGGGCAGCACCGCCGTCTGGTACGCGAAGTGGTTCTCCGGGCACGTCGGCGGGCTGGGCAGCAGGACCCGGGCCGTGGGCTGGTTCGAACGCACCGCCAACCCGGTCAGGTCACTGGGCACGGTGCCCGAGGACGGCACGGTCGCGGTGCGCTTCACCGGTCGCGGTCACCAGCACGTCCCCCGGTACGCCCTCGGCTGCGTCTCGCCGCGCAAGCTGGACGCGGCGGTGGACGCCCTGCGCGCCAAGGGCCCGGTCGCGTTCCGCACGAGCGGCCACGGGCTGACGGCGACCCTGCGGCCCGGCAGCGCGGGATACGCGGTGCTTGCGGTGCCGCTCACCCGGGGGTGGGGCTGTTCGGTGGACGGCGGGCCGTCCCGCGCGCCCCGCTCCTTCAGCGGTCTGCTGAGCGTCCGCCTGGGCTCCGGCGCCACCCGATTGGCCTGTTCGTACACACCGCCCGGCCTCAAAGCGGGCCTTGCGGTGAGCGGTGCGGGCGCGCTGGTGCTCACCGCGGTGGCCGTCGGCGCGGCCGCCCGTAGGCGCCGTGACGCCGGTCCGGGCGCGCCGCCCGTGACTGCCGGAGCGTCACCACGTCTGCACCGCCCGAATAGTGACATCGGCGCACATTAGTAGACTTGGCCCTCAGGGAGCGGCGCGTGAAACGCCCCCTGCCCCGGCGAAAAGGCCAGTTCCATGAAGCTTTCCATCGTCGTGCCCTGTTACAACGAAGAAGACGTCATATCCCGGTTCGACGACGTCATCCGCGCGGCTCTCGGCGAACTCGCCGTGGAGTACGAGCTGTGTTACGTGGACGACGGCAGCGCCGACGGGACCCTGCTCCGGCTGCGCAGCCTCGCGCTGCAGCACGCCAGCACCACCCGCTACCTCTCCTTCAGCCGCAACTTCGGCAAGGAACCCGCGATGCTGGCCGGCCTCAAGGAGGCCACCGGCGACGCGGTGATCCTCATGGACGCCGATCTTCAGCACCCTCCCGAGCTGATCGAGAAGATGCTCGATCTCTACCACCTCGGCCACGACCAGGTCGTCGCCAAGCGCAGCCGGGACGGCGACAAGCGGCTGCGGACCGTGCTCACCCGGATGTACTACCGGGCGGTCAACTCCTGGGTGGATGTCGAACTCACCGACGGCGCGGGGGATTTCCGGCTGCTGTCCCGCAAGGCCGTGGACGCGCTGCTCTCCCTGCCGGAGTACAACCGCTTCTCCAAGGGGCTGTGCTCCTGGATCGGTTTCGACACGGTCACCTTCGACTACCGCAACGCCGCCCGCGAAGCCGGCGAGACCAAGTGGCGCTTCGGCTCGCTGATCAACTACGGCATGGACGGCATGATCTCCTTCAACTGCCGCCCGCTGCGCGCGGCGATCTACGCGGGTCTGAGCCTGGCCACCTGCGCCGCGCTCTACACCCTGTGGATCATCGGTGTGGCCCTCGCCGGCGGGGTCACGGCGCCGGGCTATGTGACGCTGGTGGCCATCGTGGTGGGCCTTGGCGGTCTGCACATGGTGATGCTCGGCCTGATCGGCGAGTACATCGGACGGATCTACTACGAGGCCAAGCGCCGACCGCACTTCCTGGTCAAGGAGGCCAACGGCGCGCCGCAGCCGCGCGTCCGGCCGGACTTCACCACCGCGGCCACCATCACCTCGACGGACCTCACGAACGCCGCACGCGCGGCCCGTACGGCCCCGCCGCCGCACCCCGCGTCCAGCACCTCCCAGGCGGGCTGATGCGGTGGTCTCCGCAGGCCGTGCCGTGGGGACAGACAGCCCGCTTCGCCGCCGTCGGCGCCGTCAACACCGTGACGTTCTACGCCTGTTATCTCCCGCTGCACCGCGTGCTGCCGTATTTCGCGGCGTACACCGCCGGCTTCCTGGTGAGCCTGGTCGGCTCGTTCTTCCTCAACACCCACTTCACCTACCGCACCCGCCCGACATGGCGTAAGTTCCTGCTCTTCCCGTTGACGCAGGTCACCAACTATCTGGCGCAGAGCGCCGGCCTGGTGGTGCTGGTGAGCTGGTGCGGGATGAACAGCGCGGTCGCACCGCTGCTCGCCGCACTGCTGGCCCTGCCGGTCACCTACCTGGTCTCCCGGCGGATTCTGCTGCCGGACCGCCGCGAAGCCGCCACGTCGGACGGCCACCGACCCGACGATGCCGGCCCTCAGGCCGCCCCGCCGCCCCCGGCCCGCTCCGACGAGCCGGCCTGAGCCCGCCAGCCCACGAACCGCGCGCTCTTCCCGGCCGCCCGCTGACGGGCCGCGTACAACCTGCCGTCGTGGCCCAGCGCCACCACCACGGCGCGGCCCTCGGCGTCCTCGGCGACACCGGCCGCGGCCGAGTGCGGCACCTTGCCCCGCTGCCAGGGCCGGGGCCCCTCCTGCGCCATCGCGACCCGCACCTCGCCCGCGGCGTCCCGCACCGCGAGCACCATCCGGTCGCCGCGGCCGACCGGCACGGCGGCCACCCGGCCGTGGCCGCCGACCACCGCGCACCGCGCCGTCACCCGCCACCCGCCGGCCGGCCGCCGCCAGTCGGCGAGCAGCACCTGCGCGGTGGCCGGCTGACGGTAGGCCACCCGCACCGCGCCGTTGCCCAGCCCGACGACGCTGACCGGGCCGCCCGCTTCCGGCAGGCCGGTGGCGGCGGCCGGCTGCGGAAGCGCACCCGCCTTCTTCGACACCCAGTGGTGCACCGTGCCCGGGGCAGGTGCGACCAGATGCACCAGCCCCTTGGAGTCAAGACAGGCGTCCAGTCCGTCGACGACCTGCGGTGACGCCTGCGGGGAGCCGACCGGGCCCGCCAGCCGATGCCACAGCCCCCACCGCGCGCCGTGCGGGCCACTGCGGCAGGCGATACCGCCGTCCCAGGTCCGTACGAAGACATGCACCGTGCCGTTCCGGGCCACCACCGCCGCCGGGAAGCCGGTCTCCAACGACTTGGCCGGATCCGGGTCGGGGGAGCCGAGCGACTCCCACCGCGTGAAGGCGGGCACGCCGTCGGGCGTGGTGCCGCGCTGCCTTGCGGTCATCAGCTCACGGCGGTGGGCGGCGTTGCGGCCCGGCAGGACGGTGCGGCAGGCGAACAGCTGAAGGGTGCCGTCCGGGTGACGGACCACCTGGATCTGACCGTGCAGCAGTTCGCCGCCCACCGGCACCGGACCGTCGAAGCTGCCGCTGCCCGGCGCGGTCTCCGCCCAGCAGCACGCCGCGCCGTCGAGCACGGCGAAGGCCATGAGCCGGCCGTCCCGGGCGGGCCGTATCCAGCCGTTGGAGCCGGGGGCGCGCAGCCTGGTGCTGCGGGTCCAGCCGCTGGAGCCGCCGCTGAAGGCGGAGGCTCCCACCTTGCGGTCGCCGCACCCGGCCGGGTCGCCGCAGTCGCGGTTGTCGGCCCAGCCGTAGACCGACAGCAGGTCCCCCTTGCGGCGGGCCGCCGCGGTGTCCAGGCCGGCGGGCAGGGCGGCGACCTCGTAGCCGAGGTAGTTCTCGACGAAGGTCGGCCGGCGGTGAGCCCGCGTCCAGTAGCGGGCCAGCGCCGCCTGCACGAAGTAGGCGGAGGCGGTGTGGTCCTGATGGTCGAAATACCGCAGGCCGGCCAGGCGGGCATCGGTGCCCGCCGGCTGGAGGTCGGGGCCGTCCTGCGGCTGGTGGGGCTCATGGACCGCGTTCGGGTCCAGCGTCCGCACGACCGAGGGGCCGACCCGCTCCAAAACCGCCACCAGGGTCGAGATGACCTGCTCACGGGTGTAGTGGAACGGCCACCGCACGGGGGTGCCGGCGGCGGGCAGGGTGGGAAGCGTGTCGGACGCCCCGAGCCAGAGGCCGCGCAGGCTGGTCGCCCGGGGTGCCCAGACGGCCCGCGCCTCGACCAGCCCCAGGAAGATCAGCTGGTGCTGCGGAGCGGCCCGCAGCGTCTGGACCTCCACCTCCAAGCCGGGCAGCAGGGATACCGCCGCGATGTCCCAGGGGCTGTCCGGGGCGCCGGTGGCCATTACCGCGTGTGCGGCGCGCAGCCCGTTGGCGCGGGCCCGGGAGAAGGCGGCCCGGTCCTGCGGGACGCTCGCGGGGTCGCTGGTCCCCTCGCCGACGTTGTGGCCGTCGGACTCACCCCCCGTCAGGCAGACGGTGACCGAGCGCCCGCCGCTGCGTAGGGACTGCTCCAGATCGGGGTTCATGAAGTACAGGCCGTCGTCGGCGTGCGCGATGACGTGTAAGAAGGCCGGGTCGGGAGCGGCGGCCACGGACCGGCCGGTACGGGCCCCTTGGGCCGACCGGGTGAGCAGGTCCTCGGGTGCGAGCCACGCCCACACCCCCGCGCCGGCCGATGCCGCCAGCACGCCACCGCCGGTCGCCTGAAGCAGCCGGCGGCGGGATACGCGAGGGGGGCGCGCTTGCACTCGGGGTCTCCTCCGGGGCGCCGAGGGCGCCACCACCATCGGGGATCGCGTCGGACGCGGCTCCAACCGGCCCGATGCGCAGCGAGGCGCGGACCGGACGAAGCCCTCCGACGAGAGGCACGCTCCCAGTATTTGATGGCACGGCAGATCCCGCCTGTCCGCGAGGGCGCCGTCACACCCCCCGCGCGCGTCGGCGGCCGGCCCGGCGCCCGCCCCCGGTCAGGGCCTGGCGAGTGCGCTGACCACCGCCGCCGACAGCTCGTCGAGATAGGCCGGCGGCAGCTCGTCGCGGACGACCAGCAGCCGCCAGTACAGCGGGCCGGTCAGCAGGTCCAGGGCCAGTCGGGCGTCGGCGCCCGCGGGGATCTCGCCACGTTCGGCCGCGCGGGCCAGCATCGCGGTGGCCACGCCCTCCTGACTGTCGTGCAGGGCGCTTTTGAGGGCATCGGCCAGTTCGGGGCTGCGCGCCGCCTCTGCCAGCAGGTCGGGAATGATCTGGGCGGCAACCGGGTGCCGCAGCGCGCGGGCCGCGACCTCCAGCAGCATGCGCACATCCCCTTGCAGCGACCCGGTGTCCGGGGTCGGCATACCGGCCACCGCCACCGCGGAGACCACGTCCAGGACGAGGTGCAGCTTGGAGCGCCACCGCCGGTAGACGGCGGTCTTGCCGACGCCCGCCCGCCGTGCGATGCCCTCGATCGACATCCGCGCGAAGCCGACCGCGGCCAGTTCCTCGAAGACCGCGGCGCGGATCGCGGCGGTCTTGTCCTCCCGCAGCACGGCGGCGCCGGCCGGGGCCCGGCGTGCCGCCGCGGGGTCAGTCTCGCTGCCGTTTTTTGCCATGCCATGAGCATAGCGTCACGACGCTACGGTTGCGTTTCGACGTGACGGTCCTCTACTGTCGGCGTCGCGACGATACGGACCCGTTCCGTCGCTCCGCATGTTCACCGCCCCCGACGTCGTCAGGTACGAAAGCGGCCTCCATGCCCCAGACCCTCGCTCCACCGGCCCCGGCGCCCGCCCGGGCGCCCGCTCCCGGCGCGCCCCCCGACCCGGAACTGCGCGCACTGGCCGAACGTCACGGCCTGGCGGTGAGCGGCGCCCGGCCCTCGCTCCCCGCCTACACCCGCCGCCTCTGGGCCCGCCGGCACTTCATCGGCTCCTTCGCCACCGCCCGGCTCACCGCGACGTACACCACCGCCAAGCTCGGCCAGCTCTGGCAGGTCATGACCCCGCTGCTCAACGCGGGCGTCTACTACTTGATCTTCGGTGTGCTGCTGCACACCAGCCGCGGCATCGAGAACTTCATCCCGTTCCTATGCACCGGCATCTTCATCTTCACGTTCACCCAGTCCACGGTGCTGGCCGGCACCCGATCCATCTCCGGCAGCCTCGGCCTGGTCCGCGCCCTGCACTTCCCCCGCGCCTGCCTGCCCCTCGCCCACACCCTCATCCAGCTCCAGCAGCTGGTCTTCTCGATGGGCGTGCTCGGCGCCATCGTGCTGCTCTGCGGAGTGCCGCTGACCTGGCACTGGCTGCTGATGATCCCGGCGCTGCTGCTCCAGTCGGTCTTCAACGCCGGACTCGCGATGATCATGGCGCGGATCGGCGCCCGCACCAGCGACACCGCCCAGCTGATGCCGTTCGTCCTGCGCACCTGGATGTACGCCTCCGGCGTCTTCTACGACATCTCGAACTTCACCCGCGACGCACCGCACCTGGTCGCGGTGCTCCTGGACCTCAATCCCGCGCTGATCTACATCGACCTGATGCGCTACGCCCTGATCGACACCGTGCGGGCCGACACCCTGCCGCCGCACGTCTGGCCGATGGCCCTGGGCTGGGCCCTGCTGTCCGGCACCGTCGGATATCTCTACTTCTGGAAGGCGGAGGAGGAGTACGGCCGTGGCTGACACCATCACCGTTACCGAACACCCCGGCGCGCTCCCGTCCACGGCCCCGCGGCCGGCCGGCCCGGCCGCCACGACGGCGCCCGACGAGCGCGTCCCCACCGTCATCGCCGACGACGTCCACATCGTCTACAAAGTGCACGGCGCGGGCGGCGGCCGGGGCAGCGCGGTCTCCGCACTGAGCCGGATCGTCCGCCGCACCACCTCCGCGGGCACCCGCGAGGTGCATGCCGTCAAGGGCGTCACCTTCGTCGCCCACAAGGGCGAGGCGATCGGCCTGATCGGCTCCAACGGATCCGGCAAATCCACCCTGCTGCGCGCCATCGCGGGCCTGCTGCCGCCCGCGAGCGGCCGCGTCTACACCCACGGCCAGCCCTCGCTGCTGGGCGTCAACGCCGCGATGATGAACGACCTGACCGGCGAACGGAACGTCACCCTCGGCGGCCTGGCGATGGGCATGAGCCGCGAGGAGGTGCGCGAGCGCTACGACGGCATCGTCGACTTCTCCGGCATCAACGAGAAGGGCGACTTCATCTCGCTGCCGATGCGCACCTACTCCTCCGGGATGGCCGCCCGGCTGCGGTTCTCCATCGCCGCCGCCAAGAACCACGACGTGCTGATGATCGACGAGGCTCTCGCCACCGGCGACCGCAGCTTCCAGAAGCGCTCCGAGGCCCGCATCCGCGAACTGCGCGAGGAAGCCGGCACCGTCTTCCTCGTCAGCCACAACAACAAGTCGATCCGCGACACCTGCAACCGCGTGCTGTGGCTGGAGAAGGGCCAGTTGGTGATGGACGGCCCGACGGACGAGGTCGTCAAGGCGTACGAAGCGTTCCGGTAACCGGCGCCGGCCGGCCCCGCCCGGACCGCTCGCGCCGCACACACGGGGACGGCCCCGGAGCCTGTTGCTCCGGGGCCGTCCGTCGTGCGGGGCGCGTCAGCTGTGCGTGCGCAGCAGCGTACGCATCGTCCGCATGGCGACCGAGAGGTTCGCCAGGTCGAAGCCGTCCGAACCGTGGATCTCCTCCAGGGTGGCGCGGGCCCGGCCGAGGATGGCCGCGTTGGCCTCCTCCCACGCCTTGAACCGCTGCTCGGGCGTCGAGGTGCCGTTGCCCACCGACAGGACATCGGCGGTCAGCGCCGCGTGCGCCGCGAAGAGGTCCTCGCGGATCGAGGCGCGGGCCATCGACTGCCAGCGGTCGTTGCGCGGCAACTCCAGGATCCGGTCGAGGAGTTGGTTGATCCGCAGCCGGTCACCCAGGTCGTAGTAGACCTCGGCGACATCCAGCGGCTCCTTGCCGGTGCGGTCGGCGATGGCGACGATGTCCAGCGCCGGGAAGACCGAGGAGAAGCCCGACACCCGCACGGCCAGCTGCTCGGGCACACCGGCGTCGGTCAGCTCCGTCCGGATCGTCTCGTACCACTCCAGGTCGCTGCCCTGCAGCAGCTTCGGCACCGCCGTCCAGACCCCGGCGACCCGCTCCGCGAAGAAGTCGATGGTCTCCGAAAGCTCCAGCGGCTGCGGCCGGTTGTTGAGCAGCCAGCGGGTGCCCCGCTCGACCAGCCGGCGCGAGTGCAGCCGGATGCGGGTCTGCACATCGGCCGCGACGATGTTGTCCAGCGCCTCGACGTCGTCCCAGACCTGACCCAGGGAGAAGATCGCCCGCGCCGCGGTGTGCGCCCGCACGACCTCTTCGAGGGATGCCCCGGTCTCCTCCCGCATGCGGTGCAGGAAGCTCGTACCGCCGGTGTTCACGGTGTCGTTGACCAGCACGGTCGTGACGATCTCGCGGCGCAGCGCGTGGGCGTCGACCTGCTCGGCGAAGCGGTCGTGCAGCGCCGACGGGAAGTAGGCGTGCAGCAGCCGCTGGAGGTAGGGGTCGTCCGGCAGGCCGGTGTGGATCAGCGCGTCGGCAACCGTGATCTTGGTGTACGCCAACAGCACCGCGGTCTCGGGCTGGCTCAGCCCGCGCCCGGCGGTCAGCCGCTCGCGGATCTGCCGGTCAGTGGGCAGGAACTCCAGCGCCCGGTCGAGGTCACCGTCGCGCACCAGACGGCGCATGAAGCGCTGCTGGGCGTGCAGCATGCTGGACGACTGGGCCTGCGCCAGCGCCAGCGCGGTGTTCTGCGCGTAGTTGTTGCGCAGCACCAGCGCGCCGACCTCGTCGGTCATCTCGGCCAGCAGCTTGTTGCGCTGCTTGACCGTCATATCGCCGTCGGCGACGACCGAGTTGAGCAGGATCTTGATGTTGACCTCGTGGTCGGAGGTGTCGACACCGGCGCTGTTGTCGATCGCGTCGGTGTTGATCTTCCCGCCGGCCAGCGCGAACTCGATCCGGCCCAGCTGGGTCAGGCCGAGGTTGCCGCCCTCGCCGACGACCTTGACCCGCAGGTCCTCGCCGTCGACCCGGATCGCGTCGTTGGACTTGTCGCCCACATCGGCGTTGGACTCCGCCGAGGACTTCACGTACGTGCCGATGCCGCCGTTCCACAGCAGGTCGACCGGCGCCTTGAGGATGGCCTGCATCAGATCGGCCGGCGTCATCTTCTTCACGCCGGGCTCGATGCCCAGGGCGGCCCGCACCTGCGCGTTGATCGGGATGGACTTGGCCGACCGCGGATGGATGCCACCGCCCGCCGAGAGCAGGTCGGTGTTGTAGTCGGCCCACGACGAGCGCGGCAGCTCGAAGATCCGGCGTCGCTCGGCGTAGCCGACCGCCGCGTCGGGCTTGGGGTCGATGAAGATGTGCCGGTGGTCGAAGGCGGCGACCAGCTGGATGTGCTCGCTGAGCAGCATGCCGTTGCCGAAGACGTCACCGGACATGTCGCCGACGCCGACGACGGTGAAGTCCTGGGTCTGGGTGTCGTGGCCCAGCTCCTGGAAGTGCCGCTTGACCGACTCCCAGGCGCCGCGGGCGGTGATGCCCATGCCCTTGTGGTCGTATCCGGCGCTGCCGCCGGAGGCGAAGGCGTCCCCGAGCCAGAAGCCGTAGGACTCGGCGACCTCGTTGGCGATGTCGGAGAACGTCGCGGTGCCCTTGTCGGCGGCGACGACGAGGTAGGTGTCGTCCTCGTCGTGGCGGACGACGTCCTGCGGGTGCACGACCTCGCCGCCGACGAGGTTGTCGGTGATGTCCAGCAGACCGGAGATGAAGGTCTTGTAGCTGGCGATGCCCTCGGCCAGCCACGCGTCGCGGTCCTGCGCCGGGTCCGGCAGCTGCTTGCCGACGAAGCCGCCCTTCGCGCCGACCGGCACGATGACGGTGTTCTTGACCATCTGCGCCTTGACCAGGCCGAGGATCTCCGTACGGAAGTCCTCCCGGCGGTCCGACCAGCGCAGACCGCCTCGGGCCACCTTGCCGAACCGCAGGTGGACACCCTCGACCTTGGGCGAGTACACCCAGATCTCGTACGCCGGGCGGGGTGCCGGCAGGTCGGGGATGGCCTGCGGGTCCAGCTTCATGGACAGGTAGCTGTGCGGGCGGCCATGGCTGTCGCGCTGGTAGTGGTTGGTGCGCAGCGTCGCCTTGATGACGGTCAGGAAGGACCGCAGGATCCGGTCCTCGTCCAGGGAGGCGACCTGGTCGAGCGCGCCGTCCAGCTCCTCCAGCAGACCGTCGGTCAGCTCCGTCCCGGCCCGCTGCCGCTCCGGCGACATCCGCGCCTCGAACAGCGAGACCAGCAGCCGGGTGGTGTGGACGTTGTTGGCGAGGGTGTCCTCCATGTACGTCTGGCTGAAGGTCGATCCGGCCTGCCGCAGGTACTTGGCGTACGCGCGCAGCACCATCGCCTGGCGCCAGTGGAGGCCGGCCCGCAGCACCAGCGTGTTGAAGTTGTCGCTCTCCGCCGCGCCGGTCCACACCGCCGTGAAGGCTTCCTGGAAACGCTCGCGGGCGTCGTCGCCCTTGACGTGCTCCGGCATCCGCAGGCCGAAGTCGTAGACCCACGCGATGGTGGCGTCCGCGCAGCGCAGCTCGTGCGGACGCTCGTCGACGACCTCGACACCCAGGCGGTTCAGCCCCGGCAGCACGCGCGACAGCGAGACCGGCTCGCCCCTGCGGTAGATCTTGAAGCGGCGCTCGCCGGGGCCGGCGCCGACCGGCTCGTAGAGGCTGACCGAGAAGTCGCGTCCCGACTCGCCGGTGAGCTTCTCCAGGTGCTGGATGTCGGCGACGGCGCTGCGCGGCGAGTTGTCGGCCTTGTAGCCCTCGGGGAAGGCATGGCCGTAGCGGCGCAGCAGCTCGGCGGCACGCTCCTCACCGACCTCGGCGGTCAGTGCCTCGGAGAACCCGTCGGCCCAGGAGCGGGCGGCCTCGACCAGCCGGGCCTCGATGCGGTCCACATCGCTGTCGGTGAGGTCCGGGAGGGACGCACCGGGCTCGACGCGGATGACGAAGTGCAGCCGGGAGAGGATCGACTCGGTGTTCCACGCGGTGAAGTCGACGTTGGTGCCGCCGAGTTCCTCCTTGAGGATGTCGATCAGCCGCAGCCGGACGCCGGTCGTGTAGCGGTCGCGCGGGAGGTAGACCAGCGCGGAGTAGTAACGGCCGTACTCGTCCTGGCGGAGGTAGAGCCGCAGCCGACGGCGCTCCTGGAGGTAGAGCACGCTGGTGGCGATGGCGCGCAGCTGCTCGACCGGCGTCTGGAACAGCTCGTCGCGCGGGTAGGTCTCCAGGATCTGCAGCAGGTCGCGGCCGTCGTGGCTGTTCGGGCTGAAGCCCGCGCCTTCGAGGACCTCGGCGACCTTGCGTCGGATGACCGGGACCCGGCGCACCGACTCGGTGTACGCGGCGGAGGAGAACAGCCCCAGGAAGCGGCGCTCGCCGATGACGTTTCCCTCGGCGTCGAACTTCTTGACCCCGACGTAGTCGAGGTAGGAGGGGCGGTGGACGGTGGCGCGGCTGTTGGCCTTGGTCAGGATGAGCAGCTTGTGCTCACGGGCCTTGGCGCGGGCGTCCGCCGGGAGTCGGTTGAAGGACGGCGAGACGGGGTGGCCGTCGTCGTCGGCGTGCGAGGGGTCGGCGCGCAGGATGCCCAGGCCCGTACCGGGCACGGCGGTCAGCACGTCCTCCTCGGCGCCGCCCTCACCGGGCGCGGAGACCAGCTCGTACTCGCGGAAGCCCAGGAAGGTGAAGTGGTCGGCTGACAGCCATCGCAGCAGCTCGCGGGCCTCGTCGATCTCCTGGTCGCGCAGGTCGCCGGCGGTCGGCTCGGCGGGCAGCTCGTCGGCGATGCGCAGCGCCGCGCCGCGCATCTT
>NZ_JBIRGO010000031.1:0-61746 GCF_044328065.1 Streptomyces sp. NPDC017993 | reverse complement strand
ACCCGCTACGACAAACGAGCCCACCACTACAAAGCCCTGGTCACCCTCGCCTGCCTCCGACTGTGGCTCCCATGACTTTGCGGACACGCCCTAGCGGGTGCGAGGGTATGAGCGACTGGGCGGGGGAGCTGGCCGCACCGCTGGTGAAGTCCGGTAGGGATGCACCGACCTCGACTCAAGGTCAGCCGCCCGGGGCAGAACGTAGGCGCCGATGCCCTCGCTGCGCAGCCAGGTGTCACGATCTCTGGCGAGCCCCGAGCCTGGGCTCATGTGCAACAAGCGCTCCACGTCATGGGGCACCGCGCTGACGACGGCGGGAGCGGGCGCCTGGGGTCAGACGTCCCGTCGAGACCGAAAAAGAGGCATCCACACTATGGAAAACACCTGGTGGCGATGGTGCAAGGCGCCCTCATGGAGATCATTTCAGACGGACACCTGAATCGCCGACGACCGTAAAAAAACTCTGGGCCACGGTTGCGTAGGCCAAGCCAGCCGCCTCATCGAACACATCGACGTTGACAATGACGTAAGCGGGCATGGGACTCCCCGTTCCGTTGGACACGACTTGTACTGATGTCACGGTAGAAACTATTGACCATCGGTCTCAGAGGCTGAGGGGGGCGGTTCTCCGGGGAGCCGCACGCCGGGGCGAGGACACGGGCGACCGACTCGGGCACGGGGCATGGGCTTACCGGCCCGGCCGCGCACAAGCCGCAGACAGTGACGATGATGCTGGGACCCGTGACGGTGTCGACGAGGATGTCGCGCAGGTCGAGGGTCGAGCCGCAGTCACAGCGGTCGCCGTCAGCCATGCTCGACTCCGGCGATGCCGACAGCGAGGACGAATGCCAGGGTGGCGAGGCACGTCAGATAGGTCACGACGAGGCGGGTGCGACGCTGCTCAGGCATGACGGGCCCCGGTGAGAGCCTCGCGGGCGCGCTGGTCGGACTCGTCGAAGGTAGTGGCCGAGTAGCCGCCGGCTCGCGCGATGCGCTGCTGGAGGGCGATGCGGTGCTCGACGGCGTGAGCGAGGCGGCCCCAGTTGTGAACCAGGCAGATCACTTCACGCCTCCCTGCCTCAGCGCGCATGGCTTCGAGGAGCGAGTCCAGTTGGGGTCGGTCCTGGCCGAGCGCAGCATCGCCAAGGTCGAGCCATCGGCCGCGGAGCACCCAGCCGTGGCGCGCGGCGTACACGTGGCAGCCAGCGAGCCGCATGTCCAGATACTGATGGGAGCGGGTGGCACACCGGTCGTAGATGAATGCCAGGGGTGCCCGTTCAACGCTCACCGCGTCTGCTCCCGCTCTTTGTGATCGTCGAGGAGCCACTGGCAGTCACGGGCGAGCTGCTGAACTTGGAAGTGTGATGCCAGCGGGGCGTCACTGATGCCTTGCTTGACTTGTCGCTCGATGCCGTCGAGGCGCACGATTCGTCGGTGCCACTCGGGGCTGCCGCGCCAGATGCGGCCAGCCGCATCGCGGGCTTCGGGGAGCAGTAAGCCGATGTGGCCGCGTAGTTCCTCCTCTAGCTCACCGAGCTGCACGAGGTCCAAGCGACCGACATTCACGCGCAGCGCCCTGCTGATCGTTTCGTCGATGGTGACCACGTCGATCGGGAGCGTCTCTCGTGCGACGTTGACCGGCACCTGTTGCGCCAGATCCAGCGTGGTAGCGGGCGGCCTGTCCATGTCCAAACTCCAATCTCGTCGGTATGGACAAAGCGTGCTCCCAGCGCGGCAAGTCAGGAATGACCAACAAGGGTTACCGAGGCGGTAATAGACTTGCTTCCGGTGCAGCACGACGACCAATCGTGCCTAGGATCATTCGGGAAGGGGGCCCTATGGACACCCCCGCCAATCGGCTCGGCTCCGACGTGCTGGCGCGTGACGACCTACGCAAGGCACTCGACGAGCACGACTTTGCCGCCGCCTTCACTCTGATCAAGAAGTGGGCCGGCCTTAGTCAAAACAAGATCGCCACAGCATGTGATCTGACCCCCGGCAAAGTCTCCAACATTATTTCCGGGCAGCACCAGATCACGTCCATGGCCGTCATCCGCCGCATCGCGGACGGCCTCGGTATTCCCGGTGCGCTGCTCGGTCTTGCCCCCCGCTCATGGGAGAGCCTGGAACAGGAGACCGCCCCTCCCCCGAAAGAGGAACGCCAGCCCTCCGAGGAGGTGCCGTGGCGTCCCGATGCCACAGTCGGTCTAGCCGACCACCTGACGAGGAGCGATCTCGTGCTGAACCGCCGCGACGCCACACGCGCCCTGTCTGCCGCAGCCGTTACTGGCGCCGCACTGCTCGACACTCTTGAGGGCTGGCTTCAACCTGCAAGCGCGGACAGTAGATTCCGCCGCCGCGGGCGGCTGGGAACGCGGGACCTCGACGATCTGGAGAGCACCGCGCGTACCTTCCGCGCGTGGGATCGCCAGTACGGCGGGGGCCTCCGCCGAAAGGCTGTGCTGGGACAGCTCAACGAGGTGGCATCCGCCCTCAACGAGCGCCAGACCGTGCCTATCGAGCGACGTCTGTACGGGGTGATGGCTCAACTCGCCGGCACAGCCGCCACGATGGCATGGGACGCCGGACAGCAGCGACGGGCGCAGGACTACTACCTCGTAGCCCTAAGGTCCGCTCACGCAGCCGGAGACACCGCCTTCGGCGCCAACGTGCTCGCCGGAATGGCGCGGCAGATGCTCTATGTCGACCATCACCATGACGCGCTCGAACTGGTACGTCTCGCACAGGACAGCGTCCGTGACACCGCGGGACCGCGCCTGCGCGCGATGCTCCACACCCGCGAGGCATGGGCATACGCCGCGATGGGACGACACGCCGCCTTTCGCCGTGCCAGTGGGCAGGCCGGCGATGCATTGTCCGCCGCCGAGCAGGACGAGCCGTACTGGATCAGCTACTTCGACACCGCCGAACTCGCCGGCGTCACCGGCGGTCGGCTCCTCGACCTCGCGCGTCAGGATCCCCGCCAACACGCGGACACCGCGGCAAAGCAGATCCGAACGGCCCTTGACCAACGCGGTCCGGAGGCCAGCCGGAGCCACGCGCTCGACTGGATCGGACTCGCCGAGTGTCATTTCCTGATGGGCGATGTCACCGGGGCGGTCGAAAGCACCCATCACGCCGTTGATGCCGCCGCTCGTACTCAGTCGGGCCGGGTGCGCACGCAGCTTGCGCAGCTCTACCCGTATACGGTCGGCAGGGACGTCCCCGGCCCCCTGCGCGAGGTCCGGGACCAGATCCGCGAGCGGCTGGCAACGTAGGGAGACACAGCGAGTATGACCACCATCGCCGTTACCGGGCACATGGACATCACCGAAAGCACCGTGCCCCTGGTAGAGGAGGCACTGCGAACCCTGTTGCGCGAGCACCAAGCAGGCGAGTTGACCGGGGTCACCTGCCTGGCACGCGGTTCCGACACTCTGTTCGCCGAGGCAGTAGTCGAGGCTGGCGGGGGCCTGGTCGTCATCCTGCCTTCGCGGGACTACCAACAGGCGAAGGTCAAGCCCGATCACGCCCCTGCGTTCAAGCGTCTGGCCGGCATCGCGGACGTGGTGACCATGCCGTACGACACCGCGAATCGCGACGCGTACGAAGCAGCCAACGGTGAGCTATTGAAGCGGGCCGACCGGCTCGTAGCGGTGTGGGACGGCATGCCATCTACCGGAAAAGGTGGGACGGCTGACACTGTTGAGCAGGCGCGGCAGGCCGGGCTTCCTGTCGATGTTGTGTGGCCGACGGGGGCCGAGCGCGGCGCCTAGGAGCGGCATCGGTCCGATGTGAGAATCGCCGGCGTACTTGTGGTGGGCGTGGGTTCGGGGGCGACGGGGCGCCGTCATGTCGGCACACGAGCGCGTCCGGGTCGCTCGCTGGCGATTGTATGAGCACCCGTCGGTGCACGTCTCTCCGTAGCGGCCATGGGCTCCGTCCCGTCCGTCCCCGCTGTCCGCACCGGGCGGGCCCGGGGGGCCGGCCGGGCCTGTCGGTCCCGGTACGACGGAGGCCGTGAGATGCCAACCACGGAAGACAAACAGCGCACAGTCACCTACGGGGACCTCGCTGCAGTGGAGACAGCTGCCGGTCAGCCGGAGGATGCATGCCGGTACGCCTGCCTCGCCCTCGACCAGCTGGAGATCACCTGGTACGCCACGGGCATGGAACGGGTCCGGGAGGTGCGCCGAGCACTCGCCCCAAACCAACACGAGCAATGCGTGCGCGACCTGGACGAGCGGCTTTACGGATGGGCAACGACGGTCAGCGCGCTCGCTCGTTGACCTGGTGATCGCCTCCGGCAACAGCGCGTGCTGGGATGGCGGGATGACGCCGAGACGGAGCTGGCGTTCATGGCCCGTTTCGTCACCGATCAAGGGCATCATGTCTACGAAGGGGATGCCCGGTTCTTGATGCCGTTCTGCGAGCAGTACCACGTGGGCGAGGATCTGGCGTTCACGCAGGACGAGTGGGGCCGCCTGCCGGGCTGGACCAGCTTCCGGGGCGCGGACCGGGAAGACTTCAACGCTCACCTCGGGGCCGCTGTCGACCAGTTCACCCAGCTGCTCGGGCCCCCCGCGCTGGACATCGTTGTGGAAGAGGCAGATGTGTCTGGTGGGCGGCGTTACGTAGCCTGGCGCTGTGCCGGCAATGCACTCGTCGTCGGGCAGGGGCCGGAGCCCCTCTGCTTCTTCGGCGGCGAGGAAGGGCGTGTATGCATCGGCCCGCTGGGCTCGGACGAGCGGTTCCCGCCTGGGGCCGAGCTGGGCGCCTTCCTGCAGTTCTGACATAGCGCCGAAACCCGGCGCGAAGGTCCTTAACGCGCTCGACCCTCTGCGCACCGAGACAGGCCACAAGTGAAGGCCGCCATGCGACTGTCGCCAGCGGCCGGGCGAGGGCGTGAGCCGCGCTGCTGGTCCCTTCATGTCCTTGGGCGTCGTGGCCGATGGCCGATGACGAGCGCACGAGTGGTGGCCGAGGCGTACCGGCCACCGGTCCTGGCCGATTTGCTGCGGCGCTGTGATGGCCGTTTCCGGCACACAGCGGATACGTCCTGCTCACCGGCGGGGATCCGGGTGGGTAAGCCTTCGGGTATCCGCTGTGAGGCGATCTGGCTCGGGGTGTCCGGGACGGAAGCAAGGCCGGGTATGGGCGTTAAGGAAGCAGGCTCGCTGGAGCGGTGCCAGAGGTCATCCTGGCCGATCCACAGCTGTCCGACCGATGGATGCTCCCGCGGCCAGGCCTCGGTCATGGCGCGGGGCCGCTGGCACGCGGTCTACCGCAGTTACTTCGTCGTGCGTCACCATGTGGCCTGACGAACCGTTGAGGAGGGGGCCGTTGTGGGCAAGCACGAGAAGCCACCGCCGGAACCATCGCAGGGGAAGCCTCCGCCCGGGAACTCAGACGGGCAGGTGCCGCCTCCGCCTCCGTCCGACGGCAAGCACAAAAAGTAGAGAGTAGTGGGAATCGGTGTCCGAGTTCGTTGAGCAGCGTCGGCGCCTGACAGCCGAGATGGAGCGGCGAGGTGCGTGGCCTGCCCGTTCTCCGTGGGTCCGCCAGGCTGCTGAGGCGCTTCCGCGGCACAAGTTCGCCCCAGAGAGGCTCTGGCGCTGGGACGGTCACGCCTATGTGCCAGTAGACCGGAGAACGGACCTGGAAGGTTGGGCCATCGAGGTCTATGGAGGACCGGACGCACCTGCGGTCACCCAGGTCACCGACGGCTTGCCGTCCTCGAGTCTGTCGTGTGAAGCCGTTGTAGTGGACATGCTCGACTCCCTCTTGCTGGAGCCTGGCCATCGTGCGCTGGAGCTGGGCACCGGCACCGGCCGCAACGCAGGCCTGATGGCCTGGCGTGCAGGGCCAGGGCGAGTTACCAGCATCGAAGTGGACGCCGAGATGTCTGCGGCGGCGCAGCAACGGCTGGTCGCGGTGGGCGCCCAGGTGGTGGTGGAGGTCGGCGACGGCGCCGCGGGCTGGACGCCAGGAGCGCCGTACGACCGCGTGCTTTCTACGTATGCGGTCGATCGCATCCCGTGGTCATGGGTGACCCAGACGCGGCCGGGCGGCCGCATCGTTGCTCCCTGGGGCCCCTTGGGGCATGTGGCACTCACCGTCGCCGAGGACGGCCGGTCCGCGACTGGGTGGGTACAGGGCTTGGCACAGTTCATGCCTGCTCGTGGCACCGAGGCAGGCCGGGACTTCGGCCAAGTGCGCGGGACGGGACCGGCGGACCACGAGCGGCCGGTGTTGCGGGACCTTGAGCCGCTGCGCGACGACTGGCACCTGCGATTCGCGCTGCGCGTCGCGCTGCCAGAGCTTCAGGTTACGGCGGCGGTGGACGACGATGGCCTGAACGCCTGGCTCCACGACGGTGTGACGTCCTGGGCGACGCTGTCAGCTCAAGGGGACGGCAAGACCGTCGCGCACCAAGGGGGGCCGCGCCGTCTCGCCGACGAGCTGGAGCAGGCATGGGACGTGTGGCTGGCTGAGAACAAGCCGCAGCTGTACGACTACGGCATGACTGTCACGGAAGATCAGCAGTACGTGTGGGTAAGGGACGGCGCTACAGGCCACGGTGGCGGCTGGAGCGCACTCCGCCGGCCACGGTGCCAGGGTCGCTGACCCCTGACGCTCCTCCCGCACGGCTTGGACGCTCTGCTCCAGCGTGGCCATGAGGGTGCGGAGAGCACTTGATCTCCGATCGAAGAATGCGGACGTTCGCCGGTTCACCTCCGCTCGCGCGGAGACCGCAAACCGGCGAGAATGACGTGCACCATGTTCGTCGGTTCACCTCCGCTCGCGCGGAGACCGCTTGCGGTGGGCGCGGTATGCGGCGAGGGCCGACGGTTCACCTCCGCTCGCGCGGAGACCGCCCTTTGCGACCTGGGGTGTCAGGAGCGTTTTGCGTTTTCTTGACTCAAGGAACAGGGGCTGCGCACCTGTGTGAATCTACCCGGGAAAGTTCGCTGTCGAGCGGCCCCCGGTAGGGCAAGAACCACCGGGGGGCGACGATCAGCGGAGTTTCGGCCGGCGGCTAGATGTAACAGGCCGCATTCAGCTCGCGCATCAGTCAGCCTCCCCACGCGGAGAGTTCCGTCAGTGCCTGGGACCCCGGCTCACCTCCGCTCGCACGAAAAGCCCACCGCGACCTCGGCCACCGGTTCACCTCCGCCCTGCGCGGAGAGCACGCGCTCTTCGTCCACACCTGCACCGGGTCGTCCGGTTCACCTCCGCCTGCGCGGAGAGGCCGGTGCGTACGATGCCGCTGTACATAGGGCCTCCGGTTCACCTCCGCCTGCGCGGAGAGGCCCAGCGCCCGTACTGCGCCTCGGTCAGCCACCGCGGTTCACCTCCGCCTGCGCGGAGAGGACCCCTTCGCGACCTGCGGCGTTAGGGGCGGTTTGCGTATTCTTGTCTCAAGGAACTGAGGCTGCGCACCTGTGTAAATCTACTCGGGCAAGCTCGCTGCCGAGCGGGTTTCGTAGGCAAGGAGAACGGGGGCGGCCGTCAAAGTTCCGGCCGCCGACGGGCTAGATGGCAGCGGCGCCACGCGCAGAGCTCCGTCAGGCCTGGCGGGCCTTCGGTACGCCTCCGCTGCACGTAAAGCGCCCTCGGCAGTCTTTTCCTTGTCGCTACGCCACAGCCACGCCGGGTGTGCTGGCTGGTGGGCCGGGAAGCGCGGACTGACGGACTTACTGTCGGCTTCGCTGGGAGCCAATGCGAGGCCGCAACCCGTACCGGACCTTGGCTACGCCTTGTCTTGCGCTCCATAGCCGCGCACCCGATCGCATGAGCGTCCAGCCGCTGCCCTCGTACGGCATGAGTTCGCCGACGCTGAGCTGTCCCAGAAGATGGGTTAGCTCGCCTGCCATCCGTAGGTCATGCTCACGCTCGCGTTCGTCCGCGCTTGCGTACCCGTCGGCGCGAGCGGCGAACTCCTCGTAGGTCAGCTCACCGAGGCGACGCCGGTGTGCGAGCAACGCCTCACTTTCGACGTACGCGTCGGAGTACTCCTTGCCGAAGCTGCGTCCGTACTCGCGCACCCTCTGACGCTCTGCCTCAAGAATCTCGGGACTGATCTGCCGCTGCCGGAATGAGGCGATCTCGTCGGCGCGAGACAGGAGCCAGCTCAGAGGGGATGGGCACAGGAAGATCCCGAGTCGCTCGTATCCTTGCCATTGGCAGTGCGTGTATCCGACGGCTTGTGCAACCCACCCGTAGCGTTCGCCAGTGCTTGTGTTTGGGCCAAGGTTCTTGGACTCGATGCCGAAGGCGGGGTCGGCATCTTGCCAATTCTCCGGATCACGGGGCCTGAGCACTGCGTCTATTCGAGTCCTTTCGCCGGTCCAATAGCGCCCCGACACCTGCTCCTCAATGTGGAACCACTGATTCATCTCGTTGAGGACGAACGCGGCAAGTGCCTTCTCGTCAGGGAACTCGCCGGGTTTTGGCAGCAACGCCTTCTGTCCGTAGTGCACTTGACCGACTGTACGGCGACACGGCACCGAGCGGGTATGGGACGGTGCCCACCGGCTCACCTCCGCTCGCGCGGAGAGCACGGCGCCGGCCAACCTCGGCGCCCTACAGGCTGGCCATGGCCAAGGTGGTGACCAGCTGCCCGGCCTCAAGGTGGTGGGTGAGGTCGAGGCCGCTGTCGATCATGGTGAGGACGGCGTGATGCCGGGCGGCGGGGACGGCGGCGATCTGGTTGCCGTCGCGGTTGACCCTGATGGTCGCCGGCTTTTTGCCTGGGTGGGTCAGGGTGACCGGCCCGTCTCCGGTGCCCGGGCCTACCCGTGCAAGAGGGATGGTCACGGGGCGGCCTCGCAGCAGTTCGTTGAGCGGGTTGGCCGGCTTGCTCACGTAGTCGAGGAGGTCCTCGACCTCGTACGTGTTGGCCTTGTACGCGGTGATCCAGCCGTCGATCTGCTGATCGGCGAGCCAGGTGCGGAGCTCGCCGGAACTGATGCGGGCATCTGCCGCGGCGCGGCCGATCTGGTGGGCCAGGCGGCGGGAGGTGATGCCGGAGGTGAGCAGGGTGATCGCCTGCTCGGTATCGACGCCGTGCCGGATGTGCCAGGCCGTGTGTGCGAACAGGCGGGGCGTGGTGGGGGTCAGCAGGGGGTGGGTATTGACGAGGTTGACCAAGGCGCCGGCTGTCCAGCTGATCGCGTGCTCGAAGGCCTTGCTGATGCTGTGCACGGCCTGCTCCAGCGGCCGGGGATCGGCTGGCAAGCTGTCAGGCATCCAGGTGCGGGCCAGTTCCGGGATGGAGGTGCCGGAGATCCAGTCCCGGATCGCGCCGCTGATCGGCACGTCGGCGGCGAAGCCCCCGTTGCGTGTCCCGGTGAACTTCCAGCACCCGAAGGTCTCGGGCATCACCAGAAGGCTCTCGAAGACGTCTTGCTCGGATAGGAAGCTCAGGGTCTGCTCCAGCGGCCATTCGGGCGGCCCCAAGAAGACACTGATCTCGTCCAGGGTGTCTGCGGGGACCGCTTGGGCGACCAGCTGCTCCGCGAGGCGCTGGGCGATGCTGTCGAGGAAGCGCGCGGATCCGATGCTGGTACCGGTGCTGGCCCAGCGACGCGCGGAGCCGGGGTCGGTGGTGTCGTAGACCATGGCGACCTTCTCCGCGAGCGCCATCCAGCGGGCCGGGACCGACTCGTCATCGGCCTGTTCCATCGCGAGCAGTGATCGCACCGGGTCCAGCCGGTAGCCGGGTGCGTGGAGGGTCTCGGCATGGGTCTGCAGGACGAGCCACACGAACGCGGCGAAGTCGGCCGCGACAGTCCCCAACACGCCGAACAGGTTGTCGAGGGAGTGCTGCAGCTCCCGCTCAGCAAGTGCAAGGGCCCACAGCGCTTCCTCGCTGAGCAGTTCGGAAGTGACGGTGAGCTGCTCGGTGTCGGGGGTGAGTGTCTCGAACTCCGCTGGCCGGGGCGGGTAGGGGCGGGTGAGGATGACCCACCCCTCGCTCTCACGCCCCGCCCGGCCGGCCCGGCCGATGGCGTTCAACAGCTCCGCAGGACTGAGGCTGCGCTGGTTCCCGCGCGTGTGATCACCCTCGACCGTGTGACTGATGATGACAGTGCGTACCGGAAGGTTGACGCCGTCAGTGAGGGTGGTGGTGCTGGCGATGGCCAGCAGGTCCCCGTCGCGAAGCCCTTGTTCGACGGCGTGGAGGACGTCGTCGGGAAGGTCACCGTGGTGGAAGGCGACGCCGTGGCGGGTGCAGTCGACCAGGGGGTGCTGCTCGCCGAGGGTCTCGGCCAGGAACTCGGTGAGCGCCGCCGCCTCGGGGCGGACATCCAACCGCTTGGCCATGGCGTACGCGGCGTTCCTGGCGATGACTTTGCTGGCGACGACCATCAGGACGCTGCCCGCACGGGTCAGGGCAGCGGCGCCGGCGGCGAACACCTCGTAGTCCGAGATGCCACCGGTCAGCTTGGTGTCCTTGTTCCACTGCCAGGCGTTGGGGGAGGCGTACGCCCTGGTGCCGACGCCGGGGATGGTCAGACCGAAGGTGCCGCTGGTGGCGGTCGGCCGGACGTCGAGCCGGGAGGCCACCGGCACAGTGGCCCGGGTGGTGGAGGAGTGGTTCTTGCTCGGCTTGCGCCGGGTGCGCTCGGCCTGACCCTTGAGCAGCTGCGGGTACATGAGGCCGTGCAGCCGCCGGGGGCCGCGCCAGTCGTCGGTGAAATAGATCTCCTCCGCCGGCCGCGTCGGGTCCAGCCACGAAGCCAGGGCAGCCCGGTTGCCGACAGCGGCGGACAGCAGCACCAGCCGGATGTCGGGGCGGGTTCGCAGGAGGGCGAGCAGGCTCTCTAGCACGAAGCCGCGCCGTCCTTGCGTGAGGTGGTGGGCCTCGTCGACGACGATGAGGCTGACGTCGTCCAGCGCTCCGCCTGGGTTGTTGCGGATAATGTGCATGAGCCGTTCCGGGGTCACAACGTCCACGTCCCCGACGAGGGACCCGCTGCCGTCGGCGAGCGGGAAGTCCGGTTGCTCGGCGACGAGCTTGCGTTCCATCAGCCGCAGCCGGCCGCGCAGCGCGGCCCGCATCTCCCGGCCGAGGCTGCGCATCGGCGACACGTAGACCACGCGGCCGGGCTTCTGTGCCAGGTGGGAGCAGATGACCAGCTGGGCCATCAGCGTCTTGCCTGCGCTGGTGGGCACGCTGATCAGGCTCCGGCCGGTGCCGGGGGCGACCGGGTTGCCCCGCTCCAGGTTCAGCAACTGGCGCTGCGGGCGCCACAGGGTCATAACCGGCGGGTGGGACACCGTGAAGGTCCGGGCAACCGCATCCGGCGTCCCCTCCGGAAGCAGCGTGTACAGGCTGCTGGCGGCCATCTCGCCGCTCAGACCGAGAAGGTGGGCCGCGACCCACCGGGCGGTCGGGTCACCGCGGCCGGCGCGCCCGTCCAGCACGCTGCCCAGCAGGTCCTGTGCGTCGTGTAGACGGTCCAGATCGCCGAACGAGAGGAACAGGCGGAGGAGGTGGACCGCTTCGACGACGGCTTCGGCGGGTCCGTACATGGTGCCCGCCAGCGGTTCGTCGTTCATCAGCGTGCGCAACTCCGCGAACTGGCGGCGCCAGGCGGACAGGGCCCGGTTCAGGTCAGGCCGGTCGAATGCCAGGAACACGACGCCGGCCTCCAGGGCCAGGGTGTCGAGGTGCGCCGGGAGCGAGGAGGTGAAGTGCACCAGGTTCTTGACCTGGCGGTAGACGGCGGTGGCGTTGGGCTCTTGCTCGCACCTGCGGTACCCGGCCTGGGCGGCGAAGGCGATCCTCAGCCGCTCGGTGGGGGAGTGTCGCTCGTCGGCCAGGGCTAGGTCCATCACGTGCGCGCTGACCGCGAGGGCCTGCCGGATCCGCATCGGGTCGAACCCGGGCGTCTCGGGCTCGACCGCGGCCAGTCCGTGCAGGAGCCACGCCGTCGCCAGCACGTCGTCCGGGATCTCTTGGTCCCTGCCGAAGGCGGCGATCTCCAGTTGGGTCATGGCCGCCAGCAGTTCCTGCGCCGAGGGCAGGACCCCACCGGGGCGGTATTCGCCGAGGGCGGTCGCGAGTACAGCCGGATCTAGAGTGCGGTCCACACGTACTCCCTCACCTCATGGGCGAAGCCCTCGAGGTTGTCGATCGCCACCACCAGGCCCTGCAGCGCGCCGGGGTGCCTGTGGGTGGTGAAGTGCTCGTGCGCGAGGTGGAAGGCCTTCGTCGGGATCGCCGTGGTGTTCAGCGCGACGCTAACACCGCCGCCGGCCGACTCCTCCTCATCGACCCACTGCTCGGCCAGACTGCCCACGAACTCCCGGGTGTCGTCAGCGAGCAGCTTGTCGCCCCAGGAGAGCATTCCCAGGTAGGTCGCACCCTTGGTGCTGAGCTGCGTCCAGCCCTTGCGGATCGCCCCCTCCGGCCGGTTCACCTTCCCGGTGTACTTCTTCATCTCCCACAGACGGAAGGAGAAGCCCCGGGCCGTACCGCCTTCCCGGTAGACGATGAGTCCGTCGCCCCCTCCGTCGTTAACGGCGGCCTTCGGCGGTCCGAGGATCTCCACGGCGCGCGCTGGATCCTCGGGTAAGTCGCGGGTCAGGAGGTACCAGAGCCACTCGCCCACGTACCCGGCCAGCCCGTGGTTGCCCTCCTTCTTCGCGGCTGCCGCTTCGAAGACAGGCTCCGCGAAGGCCTTCACCAGGACGTGATCCGTCCCGGTCAGCTTCGCCCCGTTCAAGGTGGCCTCGCGCCACTTTCCGTAGGTCCGTGCGCGCCCGCCGGTGCGTTCCCGCATGATCTCGTCGGCGACGATCCACCCGGCGGCCGCCCGGTCCTCGGGGCTGCCGCTGAGGGTCACGACGAGCTCCCAGCGGCACGTCTGGTCGACTCCTCGGGGCTCCCGTCGTACCAGGTCGGCCACCCGCCCACCGACGGCCTTCGCTCGGGCCAGCGCCTGCGCGGGCGAAACGTCCGCCACCCGAACCCCCTGCTCGTCCCAGACCACCCGCACCGTACCGGTTGGGTGCAGGGGACCGAGGCAGACCTCGGCAGATCACCCTATCGAGCGGTCCGCGCCGGTCCTGGAGGGGGCCAAGGACGTGTTCGCATGCCTAGTAGTGCTTTGTTAGGACTTCTCGAGGCTAGCCGTCGCGTAGACGATGACCTCGTAGTCGCGCATGTAGTTGGTGTATCCGTGGTGCACGACAGAGTGATCGAAGGTCTCCTCCAGCATCTACTCGAGTACAGCGGGGCGCTGGGCGCCGCTGCCCTCAGAGATCGCCCGGACAAGTCCTAGATGCCAACAGCCGCTTTCAGTTCGCGCATCAGTCAGCCTCCCCACGCGGAGAGTTCCGTCAGTGGCTGGGCCCCGCTCACCTCCGCTCGGGCGGAGACGCGGCGGAGATGTCCGCCGTCTTGTCGAGTGCCGGCTCACCTCCGCTCGCGCGGAGAGCACTCGGCGTGCACCGATCCGTACACGCTTCCGTACCGCGGCTCACCTCCGCCTGCGCGGAGACCACCTCGACGGCTCCTGTGGCGCCGAGGGCTCGGGCGGTTCACCTCCGCTCGTTAGGAGACCACCTCCAACACCGCTTCCACTTTCGCCACGATTACGGTTCACCTCAGCCTGCGCGGAGACCACGAGGTACTGTCCTGGCGATCACTTCGTAGGGCGCCTCGATGGCACTTGGCCCGAGGTCTTGGGAGGGATGGGCAAACAAGTGGACGGTGACCTGCGGCGTGAGGCTGTCGTGGCGCTCGGAGAGCTTGGACAAAGTCACGATTACCGTGACCGGGCGGATGCTGGCCACGGTCTGGCAGGGTTCGCCGAGATGCAGGAGGCGCTCGGTCCGTTGCTGGAGCTTGTGCTCGACCCAGGTGACACCTTCGTCACACGGCGGACCGCGGAAGCCTTGCTTCGGCGACAGGACAAGGCCGGGCTGGCGATAGTCGCCTCCGCACTGGCCGTCGCCAACTCGAATCACAGCGAGTGGATCCACACCGCCATCCTCGATGTATTCAGCATCTTCTCCGAAGACCGGGAAAAGGCGCTACGGCTTTCCGAGGAGATGTCGCGGGACACCGATGCCCGCGTCGCCCTGGGCGCCCGTCAGCTGCACGAGATCCTTACAAAGATCATTCCTGTTCTTCGCCCCGCATAGCGCCGGGCCGACCACTGTCGTGAAGGGGCAAGCGCTCGACGGCAGAAAGGTGTCGTTGAGTGACGGCGAAACGGTGGAGCCGGTCGTACTCGTCCTCGACGAGCCCCCACTCAGGGAGTCCAGCCGGTCGTACTCGTCCTCGACGAGCCCCCACTCAGGGAGTCCATACGAAACCTCCTGCGTAAGTTGGCTGACCTCGACGCCGCGCCACTCAGCAGCGACATGTCTCATGCAACCGTAGAAGTCAGCCACTACTCCGTCGAGATCAATGCCGAGCACAAATGCTCGTTGAGCAGCCACTATGTTCCTCCGGGTCCCCGCGTCCCCGAGGTCAAGTATGTGCCCCAGGTGCCGTTGTTGCGCGTTGGCCCAGCGACGGGCGTTGCTCATGACGCGCACCCGACACGTGCCTCCGTGATCCCTCATGCCTCTATAGCGGCTCGCTTCCGCTAGCGCGGAGAGGACGGCCCAACTGGGCTGGCTTCGATGCCCAGGTCGGTTCACCTCCGCTCGAGCCGGAGAGCACCTCTCTACAAGCCACAGGGCGCCGATCCCATTCAAGCTCGACGCTGTACGGCTCACCTCCGCCTGCGCGGAGACCACGTGCCGCCCTCGCCCTTGATCTGTGTGCGCAACGGCTCGCCTCCGCCTGCGCGGAGACCACACGGACTGGCCGCTGCTGTACGTGTTGGGGTACGGCTCACCTCCGCCTGCGCGGAGAGGACCCCGGAGAGTTCGAGTGGGAGGCTCGCTTCTCCGGCTCACCTCCGCTCGCGCGGAGAGGACTCATGAGGTACAAGATCTGAGCGGTCGACGCGCGGCTCACCTCTGCTCGCGCGGAGAGCACTTGACCTTGATGTTCCGCAGCACAGCCGCGGCCGGCTCACCTCCGCCTGCGCGGAGAGCACGCCCGCAGAGCTTGGCCGAGGAAATCGTTGGGCGGCTCACCTCCGCCTAAGCGGAGAGCACGACCGCTACCGCATCGCCTACCGCGAGCTCCCCGGCTCACCTCCGCCTGCGCGGAGAGCACCTCGCGGCAGAGATCCGAACCTCAGGGCTCGCCGGCTCACCTCCGCTCGCGCGGAGAGGACTCCTCCGGCGCAGGGATTTCGTCGGTCGGCGCCGGTTCACCTCCGCTCGCGCGGAGAAGGCCGTCGAGATCAAGTGCCGCGACAAGATGAAGGCGGTTCACCTCCGCTCGCGCGGAGAGGACTGCCCATCCAAGGTCACCACGATTCTGGCGACCGGTCCACCTCCGCTCGCGCGGAGAGGACGCTCTCGTCATGGTCGCCACCGATGCCGTCTTCGGTTCACCTCCGCTCGCGCGGAGAGGACGGACGGAATCGACATCGTGGACGTAGGCCACACGGTTCACCTCCGCTCGCGCGGAGAGGACGCGAGGAACGCGGCAACCGTCTGGCCGACGGGCGGTTCACCTCCGCTCGCGCGGAGAGGACGAGCCCCCGCAGCCGACCTACGACGGCGACAGCGGTTCACCTCCGCTCGCGCGGAGAGGACCGGAAGCTGGTCATGTTCAGCGTGGGGTCCGGCGGTTCACCTCCGCTCGCGCGGAGAGCACACCGCCGATCATGACCCCGATGATGACCTGTGCGGCTCACCTCCGCCTGCGCGAAGACCATGGCAGCTCGGCGCCCCGCCGCATCCGCCTCGACGGTTCACCTCCGCCTGCGCGGAGAGCACCAACGAGCCCTGCCAATCCCTGTCTGACGGGCCGGCTCACCTCCGCCTGCGCGGAGAGGCCCCCTGCTAGCTCGCGTCCCAGCTGATGAGGATCCCATCCCGCCACCAGCGTCGCGGCAGTCACCGAGATCATCGGCATGCACGCAGGCAGTTGTCGAGTGGGCACCTCCGCTCGCGCGGAGAGCACCGGCGGGCACCGCGCAGGCCGGCCAACGTTGCCGGTTCACCTCCGCTCGCGCGGAGAGCACACGTGGATGACCCGGGCCACCTCGGGGATCCGCGGCTCACCTCCGCTCGCGCGGAGAGCACCGAGCGAGGAGCCGCTCATGGGGCGGGTGTCCCGGTTCACCTCCGCTCGCGCGGAGAGGACTTCATGGCGACGAGGCCGCCGCGGCTCATGCCCGGTTCACCTCCGCTCGCGCGGAGAGCACTAGAACCCCGACTGTGGTCGGTAGACCATCGGCGGCTCACCTCCGCCTGCGCGGAGTACACCAGGGCCAGGAGGCCGACCCGTTCTCCACGTCCGGCTAACCTCCGCCTGCGCGGATAACACGACGGAGAGGGGTCCGAACCCCCGACCTCACCCGGTTCACCTCCGCCTGCGCGGAGAGGACCGGGCCCGCCCCTTGTCGGCGTAAATGATCTCCGGCTCACCTCCGCTTGCGCGGAGAGGACGGGTATGCCGCCGTCTCGTACGTCCCGTCGGCCGGCTCACCTCCGCCTGCGCGGAGAGGCCCCGTTCTCCCGGACCGCCGCACCGTCGGTGACCGGCTCACCTCCGCCTGCGCGGAGAGGACCACCATCAGAACAGCACGGCCCGGACGACCCGCGGCTCACCTCCGCGTGCGCGGAGAGGACTTTGCGACCTGCGGCGTTAGGGGCATTTTGCGTATTCTTGACTCAAGGAACTGAGGCTGCGTACCTGGGAGAATCTACCCGGGCAAGCTCGCTGCCGAACGGGTTCCGTAGGCGAGGACAACGGGGGCGGCCATCAGAGTTCCGGCCGCCGGCGAGTTATATGCCAGCTGCGCCACGCGCAGAGCTCGTCAGTGCCTGGCGCGCCTTCGGTACACCTCCGCTGCACGTAAAGCCCCCTCGCAACACCGGAGTACCCCAGCCGTAGACGATGGCCGAGGTCGCTACACCCTCGGCTTGCGAGGCTTTGTCCACTTGCCGTGTGGCCGGCTTCGTTCCTGGGCCAGCATCGCCGCGTCGAACTCTGCCTTGCTCGTCACGGCTGGCGGTTGAGGTTCGAGCACGGCCATAGACGATCGCCACGGGACAGCCGAGGCCCAGCCGACCAGAGGCATGGTCTCGTCATAGTGGGAGGCGAACTCAGCACTGATGAGGGCCGGCATCTGATAATTGAGACCTCGCACGTGCTCCATGAACGCCGTCGGGACCAGGACGTGGTGCGCTTCCACGTAGTGCGGGAAGTCCTGACGCCAGAGCCAAGCGCCGTCCGTCACCAGCGATGAGCATCCCAGGGAGTGACGGTGCGCGCTTCCGCTGACGACGTCGCGGCCCGCTTCCATGACGTCGATAAGGACGTGACCGGCATCCAGATATGCCACCAGATCCGCCTCATCCGGCTCGCCCGCAGGCCGAATCACATCGTGTATGGATCCGTTCGGCCTGCCGGGAAGACTCTCGAGTTCGTCATAGAACCCCAGCAACCCCAGCACCGCGCCTCCTTCACTCCCACCCCGCCACCAGCGTCGCGGCAGCCACCTAGATCATCGGCACGTAAGCAGGCGTATGTCGAGCGGTTCACCTTCGCCTGCGCGGAGCACGCCTTCCCTGTCGAGAGGAACGCCACCGCCAACGGTTCACCACCGCTCGCGCGGAAAGGACCCGACATCACCACCGTTCGCATGCGCCAGAACCGGCTCACCTCCGCTCGCGCGAAGAGGACTCCTGGCGCCCCTCCCGCTCGCAGGCCAGTGCCAGTTCACCTCCGCTCGCGCGGAGAGGACTTGCCGCTGAGGTAGCGGTACACCGAGTCCGGCGGTTCACCTCCGCCTGCGCGGAGAGCACACGCTGGGCACGCCCAGCTCCTTGGCCAGAAGCGGCTCACCTCCGCCTGCGCGGAGAGCACTGGGTCTCCCAGTACGGGGGAAACCGCCGTACGGTTCACCTCCGCCTGCGCGGAGAGCACGTCAAGCCGTCCTTGACGCCGTCGCGGTACGCCGGCTCACCTCCGCTCGCGCGGAGAGCACTGCTTCTCGTAGGCGAGGATGAACTCCTTGGCCGGTTCACCTCCGCTCGCGCGGAGAGCACCTTCGCGACCTGCGCTGTTAGGAGCGATTTGCCTTTTCTTGACTCAAGGAGCGGGTGTTGTGCACGCCCCTGAAGTTACCGCTGACGCCGGCAATGCGGGGGCTCCGGAGCGGAGCGAGGGTCGAGGCGTATGCGTGCGGCGTAATTCACGCCTGTAGGTGGCGTCCTGGGCGCCCCGCCCGGATCTTCCAGGTACCCAGCACAGTCCTTACGTCCTCCGAGACCCTGTTCTGCTCTGTCTCGTCCGCCCACAAGTAGGCATCGTGCTCGTCCGGGGAGAGTCGTACGGTCGTGGCGACGTTCGCGGTGGCTGCGAAGGTGAACTGGCGGGCACGTTTGCCGGAGCCGGAGGTGTAGTCGAAGTGACCCAGGTAGCTCTCGACGGTGACCAGCTGCAGGCCGGTCTCTTCCTTCACCTCGCGGTGAAGGGCCTCGAGCAGGCCCTCGCCGCGGTCCACGCTGCCCGACGGCAGTTCCCACAGGCCGCCCATGAAGTCGCCGGCGGCACGGCGCATGATCAGTACCCGGCCCTCGGGGTCATGGATGGCGGCGCCCACGACGTACTTGGTGATGCTGTCCCGGTCGGCGGCCGCGATGAGCTCGTTGGTCAGATCCGTCCCGAGGGTGAGGGTCACAGGAGGTCCTTGTGGTTGAGGGCGACTTTGGTGATTGCCGCGGCGTAGGCGTTCGCGAGCGGGAGATCCTGTTCGCGGTGCCACACCGGGAGCTTGATCGTGGTGCCGTGGACCGGACGGGCGGCAGGATAGTCCTCTGCGGCGAATCCGTCGGTTTCAGCGTATGCGGGCAGTAGGGCGCCCGGTCGCTGAAGCAGTGGATGATCTGCCACGGATCGGGTGGAGCCGGGCACGTCGACCTCGCGTGCGCCCTCGGCGTGCCGATGATGCGGCTAACCTCCGCCTGCGCGGAGAGCACGACCGCCGCCTTGTCCGCACCACAGCGCAGGCCGGCTCACCTCCGCCTGCGCGGAGAGCACACGGCCCCTGCAACCCCACCGAGGGCCGGCCCCGGCTCACCTCCGCCTGCGCGGAGAGCACGACGAAGGAGGCGGCGCCTGCCGCCCGGGGCGCGGCTCACCTCCGCCTGCGCGGAGAGCACTACAACACCGTCGGGGACTACGCGGTCAACATCGGCTCACCTCCGCCTGCGCGGAGAGCACTACAACACCGTCGGGGACTACGCGGTCAACATCGGCTCACCTCCGCCTGCGCGGAGAGCACGACGTCACATGGCGCCACCCCGGTATCGCCTACGGCTCACCTCCGCCTGCGCGGAGAGCACATGTCCAACTCCTCGCCAACGACCTCCCCGTCCGGCTCACCTCCGCCTGCGCGGAGAGCACGTCGTGTGCGCCACGCCGAACTGCTCGGTGGCCGGCTCACCTCCGCCTGCGCGGAGAGCACGACGACGCCGCGGACTGGGCTGTCCCCGGCACCGGCTCACCTCCGCCTGCGCGGAGAGCACGGGCTGAACCCACGGGGAGGGCTGCCGCCGTCGGGCTCACCTCCGCCTGCGCGGAGAGCACCCGGCCGTATCAAGCCCCTCGTACCGCACGTCCGGCTCACCTCCGCCTGCGCGGAGAGCACGGCTCCTCGCCCTCATCGCAGCTGGCGTCAACCGGCTCACCTCCGCCTGCGCGGAGAGCACCTCTCCTTGCCCACCTGGATCCGGTAGTGCTCCGGCTCACCTCCGCCTGCGCGGAGAGCACCTGAGCCAACTGGGGCCGGCGTCGACAAGTTCCGGCTCACCTCCGCCTGCGCGGAGAGCACCCACAGGTCGCGTGTCGGTGGCGCCTACGAACATGGCTCACCTCCGCCTGCGCGGAGAGCACCCCTTCGCGACCTGGGGCGTTAGGAGCGGTTTGCGCTTTCTTGACTCAAGGAGCAGGTGTTGTGCACGCGCGTGAATCTACTCCTGCAGCGGGCAGCGCGGGGGCGTTGTCAGTGGCTGCTGCTATGCCTGTTGGTGTCACAGCGTCGTGATTGGGGTGGGCATGCCGGAGCGAGTGGTCGATGCGAACGTGTGGGGTAAGGAACGAGGTTTGGCTCGTCGGTATCCGTTGATCTGCCACCTGCTGGATACCGCGGCGGCGGCGGGCGTGCTGTGGGATCGCGTTTTGACGTGTTCGGGTAGGGCCCGCCTGGCGGAGGCCGCCGGTCTGCCGGAGGCGCGGTTGCGGCGTTTGGTTGGTCTCTGGGCCGGCTTGCATGATGTCGGCAAGATCATTCCTGTGTTTCAGGCGCTGGTGCCGGAGGCGTACGCCGCCCTGAAGCCCGAGGCGGATTACGCGCATGCGGCCGGAGCTGAGCGGGAGAAGTTCGGCCACGACCTGGCTACCCAGTGGGCGCTGACCTCGTTGTTCGAAGCCTGGGGCTATCCGGTGTCGCGTTCGGTTCAGCGGTCCGCGCATCATCAGGTCGCGCAGCTGCTCGGCGGGCACCACGGTTGTGTCCATCGCGCTTTGGATCCCAGGCACTTGAGGAGTCGTGAGGCGTACGTGCCGCAGCTGGGGGGCGCCGGCTGGGAGGCGCAGCGGGTTGCGCATGCTGAGGCGGTGCGCCGGTTGGTGGGTGTGGGCGCGGAGGACGTGGTGGCGGGGCCGTTGCCGGCGCAGGTTGCGGTGGTGGTGTTGGGGCTGGTGGTGGTGGCGGACTGGCTGGCGAGTCAGGAGGGGGTGATCAGTCCGCGGTTGCCGGTTGAGGGTTGGGCTGCGGATGAGGTGGGGCTTGCGGCGCATTGGTCGACGGCTGTGGCGGAGGCCGGTGGGTGGGTGGCTGAGGCTGGGCTGGGGGTGGCTGAGTGGCCTGAGAAGCCCTTTGGTGAGCAGTTTTCGTTCGCGGGGGCCAATGAGTTGCAGGCGTCGGTCGCTGAGGGGTTGCCGGGGCTGGTGGATGGTCCGGGGTTGTTGCTGGTGACGGCGCCGACGGGGGAGGGGAAGACAGAGGCGGCGTTGTATGCGGCGTCGGTGATGGGGCGTGTGTCGGGGGCGTCGGGGTTGTTTTTCGCGCTGCCGACGATGGCGACGGCGGATGCGATGCATGGTCGGGTGGCGGAGTTCGCGGAGCGGAATGTCGCGGGTGATCGTGCGTTGACGTTGCTGCACAGCATGGCGTGGCTGAGTGAGACGTATGCGCAGCCTGGGGCGGGTGGTGATGGTGAGGGGGGCTTGGCCAGTGATGCGCAGTCGGAGTTGTTTGCGGGGCGGTGGTTGAGGGGGGCGAAGCGGGGTCTGTTGGCGCCGTTGGCGACGGGGACGATTGATCAGGCTTTGGCTGGGGTACTGCCGGTTCGGTACAACGTGCTGCGATTGCTGGGGCTGTCGAACAAGGTCCTGGTGGTGGATGAGGCGCATTCCTATGGCCCGTGGATGCACAGTCTGCTGGTGCGGCTGCTGGAGTGGCTGGGGGCTTGTGGCGCTCCGGTGGTTTTGCTGTCTGCGACGTTGTCGGGGCGTTCGGCGTCGTCGTTGGTGGATGCGTATCGGCGGGGCTGTGGTTTCGGTGAGCCGTCGGAGGTAGCGCCGGTGTACCCGGGGTGGCTGTATGTCAGCGGTCGGAGCGGGGTGGTGTCGGTTCCGTGTGCGGTGGGTAGCGCGCGGGCTCGGGACATCGAGGTCCGGACGGTGCCCATTGCGGGGGATGCGCCGGTGGGTTCTGTGGCCGGGCGCGGGGTGGCGGTGGTGGAGGAGCTGCGGGAGTTGGTGGCCCGGGGTGGGTGTGCGCTGGTGTGCTGTACGACGGTGGCCGAGGCGCAGGAGATGTTCCGGTTGCTGCGGGAGGAGTATCCGGAGTTGGCGGCGGAGGAGGATGGGCTGCTGCTGTTGCATTCGAGGTTTCCGGCTGCGAGGCGGCTGGAGATCACGGAGGCGTGTGAGCGGGCGTTTGGCAAGCCGGGGGTGGGGCGTCGGCGGCCGCCGGTTTCGGTGCTGGTGGCGACGCAGGTGGTGGAGCAGTCGCTGGACCTCGATTTCGATGTCGTGATCAGTGATCTGGCGCCGTTGGCGCAGTTGCTGCAGCGGGCAGGGCGTTGCATGCGGCACGACCGAGTGGGGCTGAGTCTGGGGGAGGGAGGCCGGCCCCAGTGGGTGGGTGAGGCTCCGCGGTTGACGGTGCTGGAGCCGGTTGATGCGCAGGGGCGGGTGGGGGCTCCGAAGCGGTGGGGTGCGGTGTATCCGGAAGCGTTGCTGACGCGGACCAGTCATTTGCTGCGGGAGCGTGGCGGGAAGCCGATCGCTGTTCCAGGGGACGTGCAGGAGTTGGTCGATGCGGTCTACGCCGAGGATTTCGCTGACCGGCTGGAGAGCGCAGTCGACATTGAGCGGTTGGAGCGGCAGGACGCCGAGCGCGTGGGCGCTGTACTGGCGGAGAAGAAGCTGGCGCAGATGGCGCTGGTCAATCCACCGAGGGGCATGGTCGACCTGTCGGAGTTGAGCTGTGACGGAGCGTTGGTGGACGAGGCTCTGTTGACGACGCGCCTGGGAGCGGATTCGGAGCGGGCGGTGTGTCTCTTCGTTCAGCCGGGGGGCGCGCTGACGCTCGATCCCGAGGGGGTGTCGCCGGTGCCGGGCTGGGGGCGAGGCGGTCGGGTTTCTGTGGCGGAGGCGCGTGTGGTGATGCGTCAGACGGTGCCACTTCCGGGGCGGTGGCTGCGGGGGAGGGGCGCTGACCAGGAGGTACCAGCCTCGTGGAGGCGGCAGGCCGCCCTGCGGGAGTTGTGCGTGTTGCCGATGCGGCCCTCGCGAGGAGGGTGGGCGTGCCCGGTAGGGGACCGATCAATTTCGTTCACAAGAGAAGGAATTGAGTCTTCCCAGTAACGCTTCTCCTTAGCACTTCTATTGTGTGAAAAACCCTCTTGAGGGGACGCTGCAGCGCCCTGAGAGGGGTGTCCGCCCTGCCAGCAAGGAGGACGTGGCGCAATCACTTCCCCCGCCTTCGCGGGGAGCCGACCTGTGCAGGCGTTGCGACGTCTCCGTAGCACGGGTCACCCCCGCTCTCGCGGGGAGTTCGCCGTTGAGCCTACTGAAAGCTCTCGCAGAGAGGTGTCATGTCTGCTGACCTCTACGATCTGCTCACGGAGCGGGCCTTTCCCGTCCGGTGGGTGGATCCGACACCCGCCGATGAACGGCCGGATGCTGTCTCGTTGCGCGAGCTGTTCCTGCGTGCGCATGAGATCAGTGCGCTGGCGGTTTCGCTGCCGCCAGCCCTGTCCGGCCTCTACCGGGTGCTGTACGCGCTGACCGCCCGGGTCACCGGTCTCGATGCTCCGGAGGAGGACTGGCACGAGGCACGTTTCCGCGTCCTCGACGCGGGGTCCTTCGACGCCGAAGGTGTCCACCGCTACTTCGCCGGGGTCGCGGACCGTTTCCGGCTCTACGATCCCGTCCATCCTTTCCTCCAGGACCCGCGGCTGACCACGCAGTGCGACAAGCCCGCCGGGATCAACAAACTCGTCGCGACCAGGCCCTCGGGATCCAATCACGCCTGGTTCGAGCACACCGCCGACGCCCGGCCGGTTGCCGTCGCCTCGGCGCAGGCGCTGGAGCACCTCCTGGTGTGGCGGTACTACGGGCCCTCCGGCCGCTGCGCGACCCGCACCGTCAGGGGGACGAAGGAAGCCAATTGCGCGGCCGGCCCGCTGCGCACCGCGCTGTCCTACCACCCGCTGGGCGGCACGTTGTTCGAGACGTTGCTGGCCGGGCTGCCCGAGCCCGACCGGGCCGGCCGCTACGTCCGGGAGGCCGACCCGTGCCCGTGGGAGCGCGATCAGCCAACGGACCCGCTGACGCTCAAGGGCGTGGTGACCGGTCCGATGTCGAAGCTGGTGGGCCACAACCAGCACGCGCTGCTCTTGGTCCCCGACCAGGCGGGTGCACATGCGGTGGATGCGTACATCACCTGGGCCTACCGCGAGCGCATCGCACGCGACGACGACTACCTGATCTGGCAGACGAGCCAGGCCGGCAACGCCTACGCCCGCTACGCAGATTCGTGGCGTGGTCTGTGGCGTGACCTGGACGCCTTGCTCCTGAGCGATCCGCCCGGGGTGGAGAGCCGCAGGCCGACGGTGTTCCGGACCGCCGTCGATCTCTTCCAGCAGGAGGGGCTGCGCATCCAGGCTCTGGGCATCGACCAGGACGGCCAGGCCAAAGACACCCAGGTCGTCTCTGCCATCACCGCGCCGGTGCTGCACCTGATGGAGGAACGCGACCCTGAGCAGGCACGGCTGGTAGGTCAGCTGCGGCTGGCGGGGGAGAGATGCGGACAGCGCCTGGAGCGCGCCGCGAAGGTCGCTTGGGCCCAGTACAGCAACTCCGAGGTCCGCGACTGCGCGTGGTCGGCAGCTGCAGCTGCGCGTTACTGGCCCGAGGCGGAGCAGGAGTTCTGGCAGCGCCTGAACGAACGCCGCTTCGAGGGCGCCCCGCAGGCCTTCCGTGCCCGTGCGGAACGCATCTACGACCACCTCACCGACTCGGCGTCGCGGACCGCGCGGGGAGCCCGAGCGCGGGAATCGGCGCGTATCGAGCTCTACGGCGGACGCCCGAAAAAGAAAGCGACCGCCTCGAAGTCCCTGCCTGATGGAGGAGAACGATGAGCAGTCCACCCGCCACTTTTGCCGAGCAGCAGCCGTCGGCACCCGAGCAGCGTGCGCAGGCCGGGCCCTCGTCGTGGCTGGCCGAGGCCCGTGACTTCGTCGGCGCGATCAGCAGGGCGACAGCCAAGGATGCCGGCGCGCGTGCTGCATTGCGCAGCGGCGTCGGCAAGCGGCTCGACGATGTCCCGCGAATGCACCGCATCGTCGCGCCGCTTCTTCCCGGCGCCGTGCTCCATGACGCGGACGCCCAGCGCGCTTTCTATACCGTCGCGGCTTTGATCGCCGCCTACCACCGCAGGGACCCGGCGGACGGTGGCGGCAAGGAAGACGCAGCCTCGGAGGATGCCGCACCGGTCGAAGAAGGCACGAGGGACGCGGGCGGGATTCCTGCGCAGCGGGCCGATCGCAGGATCCAGGCTGAGCGGCAGCGAAGGGAGCGGTTCGGGGACAGCCTGGGACTGGCCTACGCGGTGGCGGTAGCCCACGGCGGGCGCAAGGGCATCCGCGAGAGCGCTGCCGAGACCCGCCTGAATCTGCTGTGCAAGCAGAGCACTGCCGGGCTCCACCGGCATCTGCCGGCCGCGGTACGGCAGCTGTGCGACCGCAGCGGCCCGCCGGACTGGGCCCGGCTGCTGGTGGACCTGCGCAACTGGCCGCAACAGCGGCGGCGGGTGGCCCGCTGGTGGCTGCAGGACTACTACCGGGCCCTGGCCACAGCCGACCTGGCCGCCGCCCGCGAAGCCGACGACGACGCCCCGCAGCCGGCAGCGCCTACCGGCCCTGCCGCCTGAACTGCCACCTACCCCGAGCACCCTTACGCAAGGAGACGACATGACCAGCACTACGCAGCTTTCCATCGCCGGCAGGTTCATCGACTTCCACGTCCTGCAGAGCGTCCCCTACTCCAACCTCAACCGGGACGACACCAACTCCGTCAAGACCGTGCTCTACGGCGACCGGGAACGCACCCGGGTCAGCAGCCAGTGCTGGAAGCGCGCGGTCCGCCGATACTTCCAGCGCAGCATCGGGGAAAAGGCACTGCGCACCCGCCGCATCGGTGAGGCCGTGGAGCGGGAGCTGCGCGAAGGACGCGGCTGGGAGACAGGCCTGGCCCGCCGTGCCGGCCAGCACATCGCAGCCGGCAGCAGCATCAAGGCCGACCCGCCCTCGCAAGAGGAGCCCGCCTGGAGCACCAACGCCATGGTCTACGTCCCCGAGGCAGCGATCACCGAACTCGCCGACCTGGCCGAATCGAACCGCGACGCGCTCGAAAACGCCAAGGACATGAAGAAGGGCGTCAAGAGCGTCCTGCCGCAGGCCGACATCGACACAGTGCTGCGCAGCCGCAACGGCATCATCAACCTGTTCGGGCGGATGCTCGCCGAGATCGACGGCGCCGGCGTGGACGGCGCGGTGCAGGTCGCGCACGCGGTGACCACACACGCCACCGACGTCGAGGTCGACTACTTCGCGGCGGTCGACGACATCACCGATGCCTGGCGTGACACCACCGGCAGCGCCCACATGGGCAGCGGCGAATTCAGCGCAGGCACGTTCTACCGCTACGCCACCCTCGATCTGGCAGATCTCCTGCGCAACATCGGCGGTGACATGGAAGCCGCCAAGACGCTGGCCACTGCTTTCGGCGAGGCGTTCCTGCTGTCCCTGCCGGAGGCGAAGAAGACCTCCACCGCCCCCCACACCATCCCCGACCTGGTGCACATCAGCGTACGCTCCGACCGGCCCCTGTCCTACGCCGCGGCATTCGAGACGCCCATCGCCGCCGACCGCACCGGAGGGTTCGCCCAGCCCTCACGCCAGGCACTCGGCGAATACGCCCAGGCCGCAGGCCGGCTGATGGGCCCCCGCGGCCTGCGGCACGCGGGCTGGGCCAGCCTCGAGGACAAGGACCTCACAGGCCTGGGCGCCCGCAACGACTCCTTCGACGAACTGATCACCAGCGCCGTCACCGCCGCACTGAGCGAGGCAACCGCGTGAGCGCCACCGACACCGCGGCGCCCGGACTCCTGCTGCACCTGGCCGGACCCCTGCAGTCATGGGGCACGCGCAGCCACTACAACGAACGCGACACCGCCACCCACCCCACCCGCTCCGGCATCATCGGCCTGCTCGCCGCCTGCCTGGGCCGCAAGCGCGGCGAGAGCACCGAGGACCTGGCACGCCTGTCACTGACCACCCGAACCGACCGGCCCGGAGTACTCCTGCGCGACCTGCACACCGTCGGTGGCGGCATGCCCCCCAAGGCCACCGTCACCACCGCAGAAGGAAAGAAGCGCCCCCCGGACAAAGGCACACTGCTCTCCTACCGCTCCTACCTGGCCGACGCCGCTTTCACCGCCTGCCTCACCGGAGACCACGACACGCTGCGCACCTGCGAACAAGCCCTCAGCTCCCCGCACTGGCCCCCCTACCTCGGCCGTCGCTCCTGCCCACCCGAAGGCCCCCTCCTCATCGGCCTCCTGCCCGACCCCTTGCGCCACCTCGTGCAACTGCCGCTAGCGCGGAAGAACTCCCCACGCGACGTCCACATCCCCTTCCACTCCGACGCCCCCCTCCACCATCTGGCAGCAGCCCGGCAGGAAGGAGAGCAGCAGGACGACGAACTGGAAGGCGCCACTCCCGTCAGCGACATCAACGACGACCCGCACAGCGACCGGACCTACCGAGCCCGCGCCCTCTACCACCGCACCCTCACCCACCCCGCCAGCCAGTGCGCAGGCATGGGCACCGCCTACCTCAACGCCCTGACCACCTACCTCGACGCCCTGCCAGACCAAGGAGCTGCACGATGACGGCTCTGTGGCTCACCCGCATCCAGCCCAACCTCCGCCACCGCGACGCCCGCCGAGACCTCAGCAGCGCCGTCGCCATGCACCACCGCATCATGCAGCTGTTCCCCGACGGCCTCGGCGCCCAGGCCCGCCGCCAAGCCGGCGCCCTCTTCCGCACCGAGGACACCGGACCCACCCCCGTCGTCCTCCTCCAAAGCCAACTGCGCCCCGACCTCGACCAGCTCCCCACCGACTTCGCCAGCTCAGTCACCAAAGACCTCAGCCCCCTGCTCGACGCCCTGCGCCCCGGACTCCCGGTCAGGTACCGCATCATCGCCAACGCCGTCCGCAAGCCCGGACACACCACCCGTGCCGCCACCGGAGCTCCCGCCGTCATACCGCTGACGGGCGCCGAAGCCGACGAATGGTGGCAGCGCCAGGCAGAGGAACACAGCGGCCTGCACCTGAGCACAGCGCACTCCACCCCCCTCGACAGCGCACGCGGACAACGCGGCCAGGACCAGCGCCGCATCACTCACGCCCGCACCCAATTCGACGGCGCCGCAACCATCAAAGACCCCGACCTGCTGCGCCAGCGGATCCTCGACGGCATCGGCCGTGGCAAAGCCTACGGCTGCGGCCTGCTCACACTCGCACCCACCCGGCAGGCCGCATGAGCACCCACGCCACCGCCCGCCGCAAACTCGCCGCGCCCACCGTCTCCATGCTTCCCCGCACGGCCGACTCCCTGTCGTTCCTCTACCTCGACATCGTCCGGATCCAACAGGACGACACCGGCGTCTGCGCCGTCGTCACCACCGAACAACGCGGCACCGAGATCGTCTACCTGCCCACCGCAGCCCTGAGCTGCGTCCTGCTCGGACCCGGCACCAGCATCACCGCACGGGCCCTGGCCACCCTGGCGCGCCACGGCACCACCGTCGTCACCAGCGGCGCCGGAGGCGTCCGCACCTACAGCGCCACCGTCCCCAACTCCCTGAGCACTCGGTGGCTGGAGACCCAGGCCCGAGCCTGGACAGACGACAACGAACGCCTCGCTGTTGCCTGCCGGATGTACGAGCAGCGATTCGGCGCCGGCACAGTGCCCCGCGAAACGTCCCTGGCTCGACTACGCGGCCTGGAAGGACAACGCCTCAAAGCCCTGTACAAGCTCCTCGCCCAACAACACCGCATCGGCCGATTCAAACGCGTCTACGACCCAGCAGCCTGGGACGAACAAGACCCGGTCAACCTCGCTCTGTCCTCCGCCAACACCTGCCTATACGGCATCGTCCACGCTGCCATCGTCTCCATGGGCTGCTCGCCAGCACTCGGATTCGTACACAGCGGCAACCAACAGTCCTTCATCTACGACATCGCGGACCTCTACAAGGCCGAACTCACCATCCCCCTCGCATTCACCCTCCACGACGCGCCCCACCCCGAGCAGGCCGCCCGTCGGCACTTCCGCGAAGGCCTGCGCCTCTTCCGCCTGATGCCGCGCATCGTCTCCGACGTACAACGTCTCCTCGATCCCGCCGACGCAGCGCACGAGCCCGAAGACCTGGAAGAAGAACTGGTGGACCTATGGGATCCCGTATCCGGAGTTCTGCCTGGGGGCGTCAACTACGCAAGGAGTGCCGAATGAGAGTGGCCCTGTCAGGTGGTGTCTTGTGCCATCAATGATCACGCTGGCTGTCACAGCCGTCCCTGATCACCTGAGAGGCGCACTGACACGCTGGCTCTTGGAGGTGACGCCTGAACTCTACGTCGGCACAGTCTCAGCCAAGGTCAGAGATGAGCTATGGACTGTTGTTAGTGCTTGCACGGGTGACGGCGTCGCGGTGCTGACCTATCCAGACGACAACGAACAAGGCTTTTCTCTGAGGATGGCCGGGCAGCGTCGCCGCCGTCGCCCAACAGACTTCGACGGGCTCACACTCATAGCCGCCAGTTCAGCAGGACCACGCCTCCAGCGAGATAACGAAATTGCAAAGCCGTTATGAATCCGCAGGTCACGAAGGGTGGTCTCCGCGCGAGCGGAGGTGAACCGAGATCGACGGGAGTGACGGGAACATCGCCGGTGTGGTCTCCGCGCGAGCGGAGGTGAACCGCATTTCAGCCGCGTCACCGTTCCCGCCTTCGAGTGGTCTCCGCGCGAGCGGAGGTGAACCGCCGCTGTGAGTGCCGCATCCGGAGGGGCCTGCGTGGTCTCCGCGCGAGCGGAGGTGAACCGCCATGTACTCTAAATTCGTGGCCACCATCGGAGTGGTCTCCGCGCGAGCGGAGGTGAACCGGACCAGTACTGCTGTCGGGCAGTTCAGCGGGCGTGGTCTCCGCGCGAGCGGAGGTGAACCGGGGTCGGTGAGGATCATCCGGACGGTGCAGGTGTGGTCTCCGCGCGAGCGGAGGTGAACCCCATTCGCCAACTGCCGTGCATGGCAGGGCTGCGTGGTCTCCGCGCGAGCGGAGGTGAACCGGTCAACTTCCTTAGTGTCCCCGCGCCGAGGAAGTGGTCTCCGCGCGAGCGGAGGTGAACCGTGCACTGCCGACCGCCCGAACACCCGCTCTGCGTGGTCTCCGCGCGAGCGGAGGTGAACCGACATCTCCGGTAAGCAGGTACTCGGGCCGATCGTGGTCTCCGCGCGAGCGGAGGTGAACCGGAGAGCAGCGGAGCACATCGCCCGCCTGTCGTGGTCTCCGCGCGAGCGGAGGTGAACCGGCGTCCGCGACCTTGCCCAGGGCCTCTGCCAGGTGGTCTCCGCGCGAGCGGAGGTGAACCGGCGATCAGTTCGCTGAGGGTCGTGGCGAAGGAGTGGTCTCCGCGCGAGCGGAGGTGAACCGGCAGCCGATATGAACGCCATCGCTACGTGGGGGTGGTCTCCGCGCGAGCGGAGGTGAACCGAAGGCGGCGCGGCGTATCGGTCGGATCCAGCAGTGGTCTCCGCGCGAGCGGAGGTGAACCGTCGAGGAGATCCAGGCCGTCGCCGCCCAGGCAGTGGTCTCCGCGCGAGCGGAGGTGAACCGGCCCGCGACACGCACTCTTCGACCTGGCTGCCGTGGTCTCCGCGCGAGCGGAGGTGAACCGGAGTGGGTCTTCACGGACCGCCTGCCCATCCTGTGGTCTCCGCGCGAGCGGAGGTGAACCGAACAAGGGCACCGACCTCGTCCTCCTCGACCTGTGGTCTCCGCGCGAGCGGAGGTGAACCGTTGTCAAAGTCCCTGATCCGGGAGGGGCGGGCGTGGTCTCCGCGCGAGCGGAGGTGAACCGTCGCCCCGACAGCGTGACGGTTGCTCGCTCGGGTGCAGCTTGGAATGTGTGGGCAGGGGTGCCACCAGGCGATGAGCCGGGCGCCCGTGGGGGAGTGGTGTGTGCAGGCAGCAGGGTGTTGCCTCAACCGAGGCAGGCCGACCTGTGTCCGAATACCGCCCCTGCGTGTGATTGATTTTGATTCGGTGAAGGGTCATTGTCAGAGGCTGCTCCTACGATTTTCAGTTATGGCTAACGGCGTTTTCCACACCGGCTATGGCATCAAAATCGAACTCACGCACGCAGATCTGGGTCATCCAGACCGCCCGGAATTACTCAGCGAGATCACCCGACCAATCGATCAGCGAGACCGCGAGCTGCTTCAGTGCCTTGAGCACCACAGGCGGGGTGTGTGCAAGGCGGAGGACGAGGACCGTTCGCCGTGGATGGCGATTCGGCGCCGGACCGTGGACGGCCGCACCATCCTGGTCGCGGCTCACCTGCCGGTCCGGCAACGCCCCACGGCAGAAGAGAGCGCGAAGCACAAAGCGATGAAGGAGCGCATTGCCCGCGCGGCGGACCGGCACGGGCTCACGGCCGAAGTCGAGGCACGCAGCACTGACGGGAAGGTGCGCAACGATGTCCTGGTGACCGGTGGCGCCGAGAGGATCGGCTGGGAGGCCCAGTACTCGCCGATCACCGCCAGTACAGTGCGGCGTCGGTCTCAAGCGGCCGCGGACCTCGGCATCGTTCCACTGTGGGTCACCAACAGTGATCGGGCGGCGTTGATCAACCGGGCTCCATGGGCGCGCGTGGATGACTTCTCCTGGAAGGAGATCTCCTCGCCCCGCTCGATGCTCGTGCGGGGCGGGGTACGTCATCTCCAGGCCTGGAAATGCACCCCGACCGCCCAACGTCCTTGCCCGGCCAACGGATCCTTCTGTGGTCGCTTTCACGCCCATTGGGAACTGCCCGCGCTCTGCATTCCCCAGAAGCCGCATACAGAGGTCGACCAGCTCGTCGTTACCAGCGCTGACGGCGAGCACGTCCCCATGCGCATCCCCAGCCAACGAGACCCGCGCAGAGTCACGCGCGTCTGGGTGCCGGCCGGCGACCGCGACGAGTGGAGGGAGATGTTCGGCCCGGACGACGACTCCACACAGGATGAGCCCGAAGCGCCGCAGAGTGAGTTGACCTTCACCGAGGAAGCCCTGGACAGCACCTGCCGCTACGGCGAAGAGAACAAGGTGTTCAACGACCGGCGGCCCCGCCGCGACACCGCGGACGGCGCCGGCCTGCACACCTTCAGCGACGTTCCCCCTCGGCTCTTCAAGATCCCTCAGCAGCGCGAACAACGCCTCGACGCGACGTCACAGCAACGTCAGGCGGCCGCGGCTCTCTACGGATGCGAGGTCTGGCACATCGGCCCGTGCGCGGGCTGTGGGGACGCCATCCACCGCTACGGGCCAGGCTCCGGGCATGCCTGCCGCACCTGCCGAGAACGGATCTCCCGCCCGGGGATCTGAAGCCAGGGCTGTGACGCTCCCTTCGGCAGGGACGAGCCAGACAAGAGGGCTGGCATGAGGTTCAACGCTTGCCACGTATAGCCCGAATGACCGCGGCCACACCCTCCAGAACGACTGCCCGATGGCGAGACTCAGTACCCTTCACCGCGAAATGTGTGATCAACACGGCGGCGGCAGCCACAATAGTCACCACGCTCAGGGCGGTCAGCATGCCAGCCATCATCGGGTCCATGCGTTGTCCTCTCGGTGGCCGCACTCGGGCAGTGCGGCATCGGGCACGAGGACACAGCACGGACCGCAACCGGCTCTATGCGTACCGGACTGACCGGACAGAATCTTCATCAGAGCAGGTCACAGGGGGAGCTAAATGTGCGGTGACCGGACCTGCCGGACGAACGCCGGATGCCGGACAGGGGGTTGCTGATGCGGGACGACTTCCAGACGCCAGGACGCAGGGTGCTGCATGAAAAGCTCCTCGCGCTGGAGCAGCAGGCCAAACGCGGAGGCTTGAAGTCTCGAAACGAGGCGATGCGGATTGCCCAGGAGCGTGCCGCGTACCCCAAGCTGAAACAGCTAGCCCCATCGGCCGTGAGTGACTGGTTCAAGGGCATGGCTCCCCCGGAGGATTTCCCTGCAGCTCTGGGCCTTGGTGGCGGTGCTCCTTGAGTGGGCTGGCGGCGCCCCCGACCCCACCTTGGAGGGTAAAAACTGGTGGCCGCGCCGGCAGTCGCACTGGAAGGACCTGTGGAGCGCCGCCAAGGGCGACGTACAGTCGACAGAACCCGTTGCTTCGCGGCCGCGCCTAGGATGGCCGATCGCGGATGTGGATCCGATCGAACAGCTCGAGGTGCACCCCGCCATCCAGGCTCGCCGCACGGCTAGCAGCCCCAACAGCCAGGTCAGGAGTTCCGGTGTCATGCCGAGGCGTTGGAACGGATCGCGGCGACGGCCCGGTGCCCCGCAGGTCGCCGGGCCGGACGGCTGACCGCGGCGGGCCGAGGCTTCAGCCTCCGGCGGCAGGCGAGAGGCCGGGGAGCCGCGGTTCCCTCTTCAGACCGCCGAGGCTCACGGCCTGCCGCTGGCCCGTCACGGGAAGGAAGGCCGCCAGGTATGCGTCGGCTGCGTGGACGGGTGCCGGGAGGGCGTGCGTCCGCGCTTCCTGGGGAGCAGGGGAGGCAACTGATCGGCCGGCCGGCGCGCTCAGGCACTGGCCTCCGAGAAGCTCGGAGTGGGCGTCGGAGGCGACCCTGGTCGTCGCCGAGCGGCCGAAGACGCGCCTCCCCCCGGTAATCGGGCGACTGCACTGCGCCGGCCGACCGGGGTCGGGGAGGGCCGCTCCTGCGGAGCCGGACGATGAGCTCGGCATGACCGCACAACAACAGACTTCGGGGTGACAGAACATGACGAGGAAGGGCCGGTCTCAAGTGGCGGGCAGCGAAGGCCAGAGGGAGACGGGGAGGGGAAAGCGGCGTATCCCATTCCTCCTGGCAGTGGCGGGGAGCGCCTACGCGATCGACCTCTTCAGCAAGCTGATCGTGGTGGCGCGATTGGAGAATCACCCCCCGGTCGAAGTGATCGGCACCTGGGTGACATTGGGGGTGAGACGCAACCCTGGCGCCGCGTTCGGTATCGGAGGGGCGACGACCATCCTGTTCACGGTCATCGCCGTGGCCGTCGCCCTGGTCGTTGCCCGTTTGGCGCGCAAGCTCTACAGCGTCCCCTGGGCAATTGCGCTGGGGCTCCTGCTGGGCGGTGCGCTCGGCAATCTGACGGACCGCCTCTTTCGCACGCCAGGCCACTTCCAGGGCGCGGTGGTCGACTTCATCGCTGTTCGGGGTTTCAGCGTGATGAATCTCGCCGATTGGGCGATCGTCTGCGGCGGCGTCCTGATCGTGTTCTTCTCCTTCCGAGGGTGGGAGCTGGACAACGCCGCTAGGGGAAGCTTGGCGCCGGCGAGTCTGCCCTCGAGCCCTTAGACGGGTAAGTGATACAGCAACCGGGAGGGGAGACTCGGGCTGCTGTTTGGCGGTCGGGGACCGCCTACCGACTCTGGACTGCTTAAAGCCGTCTCTTCAGGCGATGGTGGGCGTGGCTCGTCGGAATCGTGCCAGGCAGTGCCAGACCTTCTTGAGGTCCTGGACGGCGTATCGGCCTGTGCGGGCTGCATCTCCGATGATCTTGGGATCGAGCCGGCCGCCAACGATCGCGGCGCCCAGGTCGATGTACCGCTGTCCTCGGTAGTCCGGGTGCTGTCGCAGCTCATCGACGCTGATCCGGAAGCCCGCGTGCCATTCGATCGGACACGGGAGGCGGCGGGCCGCGGATTCGACTGGCGTGCCGCCATAGCTGGGACCCAGCACAACTGCCTCCACGTCGCGCGCGAACGTGACCGGTCCGTGGATCTGTGCCTCGATGTGACCGTCGAGGAGGTCCAAGCCGTCGGCCTCGGCCAGCGCGATGAGGGCGCAGCGGGTGGAGGTGCCGAAGGCGGATGGCTCGGTGGAACTGTCGGGGTAGCAGAACGTGGCTCGGGCAAGGGCCTGGGAGGTGAGCCTGAAGTACGAGGAGCCGAACCGTGGCGCGCCGCCGAGGGGGTCTTGACGGTGGTTCAGGGCGCCGTAGCCGGGGCGTTCGTCAGGGGTGGCGTGGTCGTATGCGCCGGCGAAGATGCGGCTTTCCCAGTGGCATCGGTCCCCGCCGGGGTGAGCGGTCAGGCCGCCGTTGCTCGTGCCTGTCACGAACTGTGAATGGTAGATGCCGTCTTCCGCCATCCTGGCGAGGATCGGTCGGTCTCCTGCCAGACGGTAGGGGTGAAAGTGCATCGTCTCACGGGCAGGTCAGGAGCAAGAGGGCTGCCCGTGAGACGGCCGCGACATGTCGCAGAGTGTCGGGTCAGAGCTCTTTGATCAGCCGTGTGATCACTCGCACGGGGAGGTGTGGGTACAGGATCCTCAGATGCCGCACGATAGCCGCATCACCCTTCTCGTGCTGCACTTGGCGTACCTCGTCGATCACCTCTGCGCGGAAGGTCTCGTACGTGCGGAACGTTCGGTAGAACCAGTCGCGCTGTCGCCTGCGTTGGTTGTAGACCGGGCCTGCCCCGAACAGGGCGAAGGAGAGCAGAAAGAGGGCGTTCCCGGCCCCGGAATGGCTATTGATCGCGAAGGCCACCGACGCGTAAAGGCCACCGACCGCCAGAAGCATCAGCAAGGCCGTCAGCGGATATATGCGCTTCGGCTCACGCATGCTCATGCCGTGCCCTTGGGCCATTTCCCAACGGGGGGGCCAGGGAAGTCGCTGACGTCCAGTGCCTCCCCCCTGACGCGGTTCAGCTCCTCAATCTGGGTTCCCAAGACTGCGAGCGCGGCCATAACCGCTGCGCCTATGGCCGCGGCGTTGAACCCTGCTTCTTCCAGGAAGATCCCGCAAGCGGCGAGAGCTCCCACGCCGGACATCAGCGCGCCGATAGCTGCGACCGTACCGACGATGGCCTTCGCCAGGATCACGGCCAGCGCGCCGTAGAACACGAGCCCGGTGGAGGCGCAGATTGTGCAGGACAAGGACACCTGGTCCGCGATAGTCCCGATCCGCCCTGCAGCCGAGGACTGTCCCCGTACCGATGCCAGGTAGAGGTCGCCTGCCTCCCCTTTCCAGTGACGGGGAGCTTGCAGGGCCTTCCAGTCCGTCTGCCCCTGCACCGCCGATGCGGGGATTTTGACCTTGTCAACCCAGTCGGTCGACATTTGGAAAAGCGTTATGGGAGCCGCCGCAGCCTTCAGTGCATCGTCAATCTTGTCGATTACCCATTTCGCCAATTCCTTCATCTTCTCGGCGATCCATATGATGGCATCGCCTATTTTCTGGGGAATGTACCATTGATCGCCCGCCTTCTGTGCCGTCGGAACGAGTTCCTCTTTCTTCTGGGATAGCTTGTTCACGCCGGACTTCAACTCGTCTGTCATGGCCTGGTACTGCGAAAGACTGAAAGTAGTCATGCCGCCCCCTGTTTAGTATGTGCCCTCGACGTGCGCCTTGGTGTCTTCTTCTTGGTTATCGTAGGCAGTCGCGTTCTTGATGAGGGCATCGGCTATTTCTTGCGTGCGCTGCTGACCTTCTTTGCATCGGTCAGATATCTCGTCGACCGCAGTCTCGTAAGCCGAAAACACGAACTGGAATATGCCTGCCTCAAGGCGTCCTATGCGCAGTACCTCTACGGAATTGTGAAGATTCCCCAGAGCATCGCTCTGTTCATCCCACATACGGGCTTCGGAGCGCAGCACATGGGTGACTGTCTGGATATCGGGATTTGCCACGAGGTACTCCAGTCAGAGGTTGTTGAGGCGCCTGGGGTCGCGGAGGACGGCCATCGCCTCATCGATCAGGCCGTCAAGCTTCCGCCCCTCTCCCTCTGCCCGCTCGGAAACGCTGCTGCGGGCCAGGGCGGAACGCGCATCAGTAAGCGCCTCACTGAGGGCCCGGTTGATCTGGATCACCGATGCTTTTGCAGCCCAACTCGCGTCCACGTCACAGGACGCAAGGGATGCGGGGGTCAGGGTGATCGTTACGCGGCCGGCCGGATCCGAACCCGACGCCTGTGCTCCTTGGTCGAGAGCGATTTCGAAGTTGCCTGCAGCGCTCAGAGAGGAAATGGCATCTTCCACGAACTGGTCCAGCGGACGAGAAATTACGTACCGCGTGTCCCGCTCCTCCCGGCCAGGTGTCCCGTGAGTCTCGGCGCGAGACGCCGAGGCAGTACTCATATGCCCCGTTCCCGAACTTGCGTCCCAGGGGCCACTGGGAAGATTCTGTGACCAGGTGTCCATGAGTTCAGAGTGTGCATTGTGGGCAGCGTCGGCCACCGCCGTCCCGAGACCGTCGGGCTTACAGCGCTTCCCCCAGTCCGAGGCGGCCGTTATGTCCTGCGGGAGCCCGTCGCCGTCCACCTTGACCCGCACTGCGCCCTGCGCGTCCGATCCTTCCGCCTTTTCAGGGCGGCTTCCTTGGAGACCGGAAAGCAAGCCTTGGAGCTCAGCGGTATAACTCTGGAACTGCTCCAACTCCTGGCGGAACGCATTGTTCATGCGGCTTCATCCCCCTGCATGTCGGTATGTTTCCACGCGTTCGCATGCAAACTCAACTTGTCGACCGTAACAACGCCCACTGTCAACGCGCAGCGTCAACTTGATGCATGATCGCAAGGTTTCAATACCTTCACTGCATGGTCACATGAATGGTAGAAAATTAAATGGCCCGGTCAGAGGCCAGTTTCGCTGAAGAATGGGCGACGCCGACAATCCTCAGGCAGTCCTTGGCGCACCTGTTGCGCAAGCGCCGCTGGCTTCGTCGTGCGCGTCGCTCTCGCGGGCGAGCATTAGCAGGGTCAACTGAGGCCGCTGCTTCAGGTTCGTGGGGAAGCTCGGCTCCATCGCGGAACCGCCAACCCAGCCTCATCTGTCGTGGCGATGCGGGCGTCAGGCTTCGGGCCGTCCGATGCGCAAGCCGCCCAGTTGAACGGCTCGGGACTATCTCCATGCCAGGTCGTAGAGCCCTTGGTGGCCCACGTTCGGCGCTCTCACGGCCAGCCATCCGTGGCCGCGTATCTCGGCTTCGGCGTCGATCCCGTCCGGGTGCACGGACAAGTACTCGCATGTCGTCATGGCACTGGCTGTGCCCTCATGTGGCTCGGCCTCGTCGTACGCCGGATTGAAGCCTTCGTCGTCGACGGCCCGTGTCTCCCACGGCAGCGGCTCACCCTCCCACTCCGGGCTGCTCTCCCGCGCGTACCGGCGCCGAATGTGTCCCTCTTCGGCGACCACCCAGATATCCGCTCCGCCTGCGGTGTCTTCGAAGAACATCTGCGCGTGGCCGCAGCGGGTGCTGAGCCGCTCCACAGCCCCCATCATGTCCTCCCAGTCCCAGCTGACGGCGCTGTCGAGATTGCCGAATATCAGGCGCCAGCCGTTGACTTCAGGTGTGACAAAGACAGGGACAGCGTCAGGCTGGGCCGGCAGTTCGTCCACCTCAAGCCCCTCATCGAAGGTGACCGGAACTCGGTCATGGAGGCCAAGCGCCGCAAACAGACCTTCGTAGCTCTCACCCGGAACCACGTACCACCAACTGGTCGGAAGGTGGAACGGCGGCTTCTCATCGCAGGCCTTGAGCAGCGCGCGGCGCGCCAGCAGCTTCCTGTCCTGCTCTCCCAGCCGGTCTGTGAATCCGGCCTCCAGCAGGGCACCCAGTCGGTTATTGCTCATGATCCAAGAGCATAGGGCGCGCCGCTGACAGCCGTTGGGGCGTGTCTATCGGGTCAGCCCGTGGCCCATGTGGCCGGCAGCAGGAGGCCTGGCCACCGCGGCGAGCGTAGCCAGGGCAGCGAGCATCGGACGCTGCGAGGTAACGCGCCACAGCCCAGATATTGGCTCTGTGGCGGTCAGCCCGACGCACCCACGGCCCCGGCCAGTGCGCTGGTCGGGCCCGTGACAGGAAAGGGAGTCGCTGACCGCGTTCAGGTAGGCGAAGAAGCTGGCGTCCGACGGCCGGGCGTTCTCCGGCCACCGAGCGGCCGCGGCCCTACGAGGTCGCCCCACCCCCGATAGGTCAGCCCCTCCAACGGAAGGCCTTCCGCCGTGAGGCATGCCGTCGGCCTGTGCCAGGTGCGGCAGTCGGTGCAGTTCCAGTCCGTGCGCAGCGCCGGAACCGTCGCCCCTGAGCTGCACCAGCAACAGCGGCGCGTCACCTCGAACCAGCCGCCGGGCATGGTGGCGACGCACCTGGCCTCTCGGCGCAGTTCCTCCGGCGGCGGGGCGTGTGCGGCGTCTCGCCGGGGGCCGCAGGCCGGCGTAGGGGTCCGGGCAGTCGTCATGACGGCGTGGTGCCGCAGATGCCCGAAGCGTCACGTATCTGGCGCCGGTGGGCGGCGAGTTCCCCTGAGTGGCCCGGCGCACCTGGGGACTCGCAACCGCCTTCGTACGAAGGCCACGGCCTGAACGTCAACCTTGGTCCCTGATCAACTCGAAGTTGCGGCGCAGCGTGATGCCACACCAGCACTGTGATCGGCGCAGCGCATCGGTATTGCTGACAGCAAGCCGGCCAGCAGCCCCCGGCATCTGCCCTGTGAGCGGCCGTGCCGCGGCAAGCCAGATCGGCGCATGCGTTGGGGGAGACGGAGATACACGTGTTGAGGGCATCGCAGATGTTCTTCTGTCGATCGGCGGGGCCATCGCTACCGTCGTCACTCTGCCGTTCCGGGCTGTGGCTCGACTGTTCGCAGGCGCTTCGAGTTCTGCTCATGGACACCACTGACAGGGATCAGTCCGCGCGGCGACGCGCTGCAGCGCCCTGAAGCCCGTTGCCTAGCCTCGCTGCCTCGGCTGAGGCGATGCGAGGCGTTGGCCGGCTGTCAGGCTGAGGGAGCGGCCTTGAAGGTGTGGGTGCGGTGCCATAGGTAGTACGGTTCCCGCTTCGGCGTCCACCAACTGACGGTTTTCGCGACGAGACGTTCGTTGATGTAGGCCGCGACTTCCGGGATTTCGTTTGTCAGCGGGCTCACCTGGATGGCTCCTTCGGGGGCCACGGTGACGTAACCGTGTTCGTAGAGGGCGTCGCAGCCGAAGGTGCAGGCCAGCATGGCGATATTGGCCAGGTCCCGCTTCTCGTTGTCGCTGCACAGGGATCGTTTCTTGATGTGCGCGGCTATCAGAAAGGTGCCGGGCAGGTTTCGTCCGCAGAGGGCGCAGTTGCCTGTCGAGCTCTGCAGGAGGCGTCTTTTGAGTGCGGCCTGCTCTCCGCGCTGGGCGCGTTGGGCGGTGCGCTCCAGTTCACCGTCGAAGTCGGCCACGGCGGTCTCTTCGTCGGGTGCGTCTGCAGGGCCAACTGCTGCTGCGGCGGAGTCCAAGGTGAGCAGGGTCTGGAGGGCTTCACCGTCTTCCTCCTTGAGCACGGATATCCCCATGATGTTGCGGTTGGGGTTCCATTGAAGAAGGGTGCGGATCTCTTCGATGGGGATGTCGAAGCCGCGGGTGCCGGACAGGGCGTACATGTACTCCCAGGTGCTGCCGGCGTGGTCGGTGCCCCACAGGCGTGTGGCCAGTTTTCGGTTGTGCCACATCAGCGCGACGGTGCCGCCGAAGTAGATGCGCTTGTCGCCGCTGAAGAACACCCAGTCTCCGGGGCTCATCTTGCTGATCCGGGAGACGTTGACGTTCTTCTTGCCCGGCACGATGCCCCACATCTGGGCCCGGCCGTCTGGGAAGAGCTGCTTGAGCTGGTCGACGGTTGATGCGTTGAGCAGGTCGGCGTGGTCGTCGAAGACCACGGGGCTGACGATGGTGTCCTGGTAGTGCTGGTCGACGTCCTTCTCCGACCGGCGGGCCGGCTGCATCACGATCCGCATGACGTGGATCATCCCCCCAACTGTGTGTACTTGTCCGCGTTGCCCCGTGCCAGGTGCACCGGGTACTTGCGGCGATTTTTCTCGATCTTCTCGGCCAAAGCCTCTTCGAGGTCGACGTCCAAGACGTCCGCCAGCCTGAGCAGGTAGGCCAGGACGTCCGCCATCTCCTCACGCACGTGCTGGGAACGCTCGCTGTTCTGCATCACTTGGGCGGACTGCTCAGGCGTCAGCCACTGGAAGATCTCCAGCAGCTCACCGCTCTCGCCTGCCAGCGCCATCGCGAGGTTCTTCGGCGTGTGGAACTGCTGCCACTCCCGTTCTACGGCGAACTCGGCCAGGGCTTGCTGAAGGGACCTCAACGTCATGGCTACAGGAGTACCAGACTCCACTGACACCGCGTCATCCCCCAAGGCCTCTGCTGAGGCTGTCAGTTGAGGTTGATATAGATCACCTATGTATCTCTATGGGGGAACGGTGGCCCGAGGTGGCACGGCTCGTGGGCGATGAGGCGTTCATCGACGCGGTGGAGCGGCGCTTCGTGAAAGTCTTCGGGGTCGCTCCTGGCCGGGAGGAGGTGCGCAGCTGGCGCGTGAGCTGGCCTGCCCTCACCAGGATCCTTTGTGACGCCGGCTTGGATGCGGCGCAACCTGCTGCTGGAGTACTCGCTGCCGGCCACGGGAGAGCGGGTCGATGCCCTCATCGTCGGCAGAGAGGTGAGCGGGCGTCTGTGTACGGTCGCGATCGCGTTAAAGCAGTGGACCCGTGCCGATTTCCACCTTGAGCGGCCGGGCATGGTCCGTACGGGGGAGCGCATCGTTCAACACCCTGCCCGTCAGGTCGGCGGGTACGTGGACTACCTGCAGCAGTGGGTGAGCCGCGAGGAGTTCCCGCTGACCGTCCGGGGTGCAGCTGTCCTCCATGATGCTCCCGCCGGCCTGATCGCCAAACTCCGCGCGTCGGCCGACCGTGGACCCGCCAGCGCCTACCTGGTGCTGGGACGCGACGACCTCACCCCCACCCCGTCCGCCCAGGACCTGGCCCAGCGGCTGGGCTGCGCGGACCTGCAGCCCGCAAGCCGGACGAAGTCGAACGCTTTCTCCAGGTCGAACACCGACCCTCGCCGGCGCTCCTGGAACGAGCCGGAGGCGTCATTGAAGGAAGTGACGCGTTCACCCTCATCGGAGACCAAGACCTGGCCCGCCAGGAAGTCCTGCTCGCCGTGGACGCCGCACGCCAGACGGGCAAGAAGAGCATCGTCTTCGTGACCGGTGGGCCGGGCACGGGTAAGACCGTCGTCGCCTGCCGCCTCTTGGGCGACGTGTCGGCACGATGACTTTGGTGACGGTGGGGGAGGTTGCGGCGGTTGCGGCGGCGGGGACTGACCGCGGGGAGGCTCGCCAAGTCGCTGCCGTTTCGGTCTACTTCTTTGCACGCGGGCCCCGGGGGCCGGCGAGTGCTGGGGACGGCCAGGCTGGGGTGGCGGGTCCGGCGGGGTCGGTCACCCCCAAGCCACTGGCCCGCTGAGCACTCCAAGGGCCAGACCAACCGGAACCGCTGACCTACTCTGGCCATCGCAGCGCGAGAAGAAGCGATGAGGTGGGGTGCGAAGGTTGCGTAGCGAAGTCGAAGCTGCCTGTACGCCTGTTGAACCCTTCACGATCGGGGTTTGTCGGTGTGCGGGTTCGGGTTGGATCCTGCCGCTGACTGGCCTGCTTGCAGAGGTCAGTGCACCGTCGTCTCGGGAGAGGTGCCTGAGCAAGACGGGGAACGCGGCGCGAGGGCGTCCGATGTCATAGGGCTCGATTAGCCTATAGATCATGGGACTTGGAGATGTCACGCGGTCGGGAGTTCTGGCCGCGGTGGGGGAGATCCGGCACCTGGGGCGCGATGCCTTTCGGCGACGGCATGGGTTCGGCCGGGCTACGGCGTACGAGCTGTTGATAGACGGAGATCGGTATGACTCCAAGGCTATAGCGGGCGTGGGACACCTGTACGCCACGGACGTTCTGCTGAGGTCGGATGACTTCAGCGGTGGTTCACACGAGGTTGAGCGCCGGCTGCGTGCACTCGGCTTCACTGTGACGGGGGCCAGCTCCATGGACGCGCCGGAGCCCTACGCGGCGCAGTTGGTCCTGCAGCCGCGAGGCGGCGCCCATGTCCAGGGTCCGAAGAATTTCAAGAAGTCGGTGAGGACGGGCGTCCCGATCACAGAGATCGAGACAGTGCTCGGGAAGCAGCAGACCAGCGTGCTCAGCGACCTGTACGCGGACGGGGTTGCCCGACTCTGGGGTGCTACCCCTGCCAAAAGAGTCAATGATCCGAAGGCGAAAGCCCTGAGGGATCGCCGTGTTGGGGATGATGTTCTTTTCTACGCCGACAAAGGCTTCATTGCTCGCGCCCGGATTTACCACCTGTTCCATAGCCCGGCGGTGGCCCGTGCGGTATGGGGCGTCGACCAAGACGGCTCCACCTGGGAGCACATCATGGCGTTGGGTGACATCGAGGAATTCTCGGAAGTTGTGCCGGCCGCGCCGATCCTCCAGAGCCTGAATGTTCCAGCACCGCTGCGCTGCCTCACCCTGCGGTCGGCCGAGGACTATCGCCGCATTGCCTACATGTTCCCGGAGAGGCGCTCATCGTTGCCCCTCCAGCCTTCATGCGAACGGCTCTCCGCTTCGAAGTCGATGACCGCACTCGACGTGCTGGAGCGCATCGGGGGTCTCAATACGCACCGCAACTCCGGGGGAGGAACTCCTAGCCGTCACCAACCGCTGGCCCTGCTGTGGACGATCTCCCGAGTCGCTGCAGGAAAGCCGCGTTTGGCTTCGTGGTCACGTTTTCGTGCTGAGGTGGGGCCGCTCTTGGCTGAATTCGGGCTGCCCAGCTCCAAGGTCACTCCCGAGTACCCCTTCTGGCATCTGCAGGGCAGCGGCTTGTGGGAAGTGCACGGTGTCCCTGAGGACGCCGGCGCCATGCCGCGGACCGGAGTTTTTGACACCGTTCAGCCGGTCGCTGGCCTTACCTGCGAGGCGGCCGAGATCATCAAGGACCCGGTCGCTCGTCTGGATGTTATTGCCAAGCTGTGCCGGACTTATCTAGAGGGCGTTGATCGGCACGCGCTGTTCGGCCGAGTGGAGCTGTCCGGGTATGAGACTGCTGATGGCGTGCTCACCGGCAATGCGGAGGCGACGGAGCAGGCTGTCGACGTGGAACGGGCGTCTGGTCCTGCGGAGCGACGCGAGTCGAAGTCTTCTCGTCTGGTTCGCGATGCAGCGTTGGCGCGGAGAGTGAAGGAGCTTCACAGCAACACATGTCAGGTATGCGAAGTTCGTCTGCAGTACAAGCGCAGCCCCTACAGCGAGGCCGCTCACATCCGCGGGCTTGGATCTCCGCATGATGGGCCAGACGAGCTGCCCAATCTGCTGTGCTTGTGTCCCAATCACCACACGCTCTTCGACGGCTTGGAGATCTACATCGACGTGGATGGCATCGTGCAGAGGACTCATGGCGGTGGGCCCCTTGGCCCGCTTCGGCGGCGCCCAGGCCATCCGCTCGACGAAGAACATCTCAGGTATCACCGGATGCTGTGCGCTCTAAGCGTCTGAATACGCGCTACTGCTCCACTCGACGAACTGCTGAAGTCCGCCGAAGTTCCCTGCCATGACGTCTCGACGCCTTCTTGGAGGCTGCCCGTGCCCCTCGCTCGTATGTCCGCACGTGCGCTGCACGAGCGCAGCCGCGCAGACTTGGTCGCGCACCTCACCGAGCAGTACCGCAGCACACTCTCCCAGGACCCGCCGTCCGGTGAGTGCGGTGCGTGGCGGAACAGCCTTCCAGCCCTGGCGGAGGTGCTGTGCGACGCCGGGCTCGATGAGGTCGAAGTACTGATTGAGCAGAAGTTACCTCTTACCAGCCTGCGCGCCGACGCGGTCTTGGCCGGCTCGCACCCCGAGACCGGCATGCCGTCCTACGTCATTGTGGAGCTCAAGCAGTGGAGCGAAGCGCGCCTTGTACCGGATTCCGAGGACCTGTGCCTGGTCCGCAAAATGGGAAACCATGCAGCCCTGCACCCTGTTGCGCAGGTGCGACGTTACTGTGACTACCTACAGGATTTCACTAATCTCCTGAACGACCGTCAGGACGGAGTTTCCGGCATCGCTTACCTGCACAATGCAGATGATTTGGATGTCGACCAGCTGTTCAGGCTTCCCGATGCGAAGGCACAGCTCTTCACCAAAACGACCCGTGGCGAACTCATACGGTATCTGCAGACCCGCCTGTCCGCGCTCGACGGGGCTCTTGAAGCGGATGCTCTTCTGGAGAGCCCTGCCGCCCCTGGTCGGCAGCTCATGCGCGCTGCGGCGGATGAGATCACGCACGGCGGCAAGTTCCTACTGTTGGACGAGCAGCAGGTGGCAGCGTCCTTGGTGAAACGTGCAGCTGCCGCCGCGCGCCGAGCGGACCAGAAAGAAGTCATCGTGGTCTCGGGAGGTCCCGGATCGGGGAAAAGTTTGATTGCCCTTCACCTTATGAGTGACCTCAGCAGGTACGGCAGAACTGTCGTCCACGCCACCGGCTCAAAATCCTTCACTACGACGCTTCGCCACGTAGTCGGCGAGACGAACAAAAAGATCCCCAAGCTATTCAAGTACTTCTTCGACTTCGACATTGCTGAACAGAACGGACTTGACGTCTTGATCTGCGACGAGGCGCACCGCATACGCCGCCATTCGGCAGGAGAGGATACGCCGGCCACATTCCGCAGCGATCGCAGTCAGGTTGAGGAACTCATCGACGCGGCCAGAGTTCCGGTCTTCCTGCTCGATGAGCATCAAGTGGTGCGCCCCGGAGAAATGGGGAGCGTCAAGACGATTGACCAAGCCGCCGATGCCCGAGGTTGCATCGTCCGGCACGTCAATCTGAACGACCAGTTCCGGTGCGGCGGGAGTCGCGCATACGAGAACTGGGTGCTTCGCCTCCTGGGACTGGACTCAGGGGGGCCGATCCCGTGGCAGCCGGAGGAGAACTTCGAGCTGCTCGTCGCAGACACGCCCCAGGAGATGGAGACCTATCTTCGCTCCCAGCAAGAGGCGGGTTACACCGCGCGCATGACTGCCGGCTTCTGCTGGCGGTGGAGCAGCCCGCGAAACGACGGGAGCCTCGTCGAAGACGTGGTCATCGGAAAGTGGCGCAAGCCCTGGAATCTCAAGGGTGAGCGTTCCGTTGGCGACGTCCCCTCATCATCGCTGTGGGCCACGGAGCCAGGGGGGATCGGACAGGTTGGTTGTATTTACACGGCACAGGGCTTCGAGTACGCCTGGAACGGCACTATCTTCGGCCCTGACCTGGTCTGGCGTGACAATGGCTGGCGTGCCCGCAAAGCAGCGAGCAGAGACGGCAGCTTGAGGGACGCGGAACCGGAGCAATTCGACCTCTTGGCGCGTAACAGCTACAAGGTGCTACTGACCAGGGGGCTAGCTGGCACCGTCCTCTATTCCACCGATCCTGAAACGCAAGCCATGCTGCGTGCACTCGTCCCTGGCCGGGCCGCTAAGGAAACCTGAGCGCAGCGGCTGCAGCCGTGCGCCGCGCAGCCGGGAGGCTTGCGCGGCGCTCGTTGGGATCACAGAGCACGGCAGACCGGTTGCAGCGGACGAAATGGCCTCGGACGAACCCGACTGGTCCCACCCTCCTCGATCAGTATCTTCCCGAAGTAATCCAGAGGTGGCCAACGCAGCAAGAGTGCCACGGCAGACTGCGGAGCGAGTCGTATGCAACGCTGCTTCGGAAAAAAGCACTTTGATCCGAAGTTCCGGGGTGAAGTGAAGAGATCGACGAGAGATACACCTGCCCGGCATGGTGTAGAGATCAAGGCGATACTTGTATCGAGAGAGGTCGAAGCCTTCGGCCTCTCGGCTGACGTGAATAGCCTTACTGGGCCTGGGCGTCACTTCTGGCAGATCTGCACCGGCCACTGCCTCCCGATAAAGGCCTGGCGCGACCTCATATAGCTGGGGGCCACCTGGGATTAGCATTGAAAACGACGGGTCCGGCGTCTGGTTGGTGCCGGACCCGCCATGGTCGTTACTGGTGTCGCTGGCCGCGCGTGGGGCTGCGGCTTGCCTGCCCACGCGCGGCCGACCCTCCTCGGCGCGGCCCTGCTGTGCAGCCGGGCCTACTGGCGCCACCGCTCGCGATGCAAAGCAACGCATGCCCGGTTGATGTCGTGTTTGGGAGAGGTCCTCAGCTTCTGTCCTGCCTTGCCGTCCCGAATGATGGTGAGATCGTCGGCGAGGACTATGGCGCCTCCATCGAAGAGGACGTGGCAGGTCGGGCAGAGGCAGAGCACGTTGTCGGTCGTGTCAGGCCCGTTGTGCGGGCTGCCGAGTGCCTGAATGTGCGCACCTTCGCTGTACTTGCCCCCCGGCAGCTCGACCGTCAGACCACAGATCTGGCAGGCGTGGTCGTGCCATTCCTTCACCTGCCGCTTCACGGCGCTGCTGCGGACGATGCGCTGGACGCTGGTGGTCACGCGCTCCGGGGTCCCGTTCCCGGCCGGCGGCTGCGTCGTGCTCCCGGCGCTGGGCGGAGGGTCCACGATGGGCAGCGCCTGCTGGACCGTCACCGGGATCGGCGTGTCCTGGTAGGACTCCAGCCGGAACTGCCAGATCAAGAAGCCGTCGATGCCCTGCGTGCTGCCGTAGCTGGTGACGCGGAAAAGGCCGTCGTAGCGGTAGCCCTTCAAAGGGGCGTACGGCGAGCCCTTGTGCGCTCCCCGGACGACACGCAGGGGGAGGCCTTCAAGGTGGCTGGTCACCAAAGCCGCGTTGCCACTGTCATCAAGGCTCTGGTCCGACACCTGGTTCCCGGAGCCATCGCGCCCGCCGTGGCCGGTGTAGACGATGACGTCTCCGAAATCTTGATCATCTTTGTAGCCGCCAGAAACGACGATGGACTCGGCACCATCCTTCTTGGTCCCGCAGATCCCTGCCTGGAAGGGGCGGTGGACACCGGCAGCAGCAGCGAGCTTCCGGGTACTGAACTCCTGACCAACCTGAACGTTGGGCACGTCACCAATCATGGCCACACCCTTGCACGGACTACTGACAACCAGTCATGGCAGGACTGGGGAAGCCCACCAGCGCCTGTAGACGGCGCTGAACGCTGACGCCCACCCTAAATAGCGGTAATCCAGACTCGAGTTCATGTCCTCGACACCACCTACAGTGGCCACGACCTGGTCGTATTCCTCGAAGGGCACCCGCCAGGAGGCCGTGCCCCCATTCGACGGCGCCGACTCTTCAGGGGGCTCCCCTCCGGGCCTATCGGGCGACTCCCCGGCTGTACGTCGCGCGTGAGGACCTTTGCGGCAATCGCCCTTGGTGTGGGTTGGCGAGGATCTGCTGTTGTGACGAGGGTCACGCTTGACGGTGGAACTCGCAACGAGGTTAACTCGCGCAGCTGTGAAGTTTTTGTGATGAAACGTGAACTCAGGGTGGGGACTGTGGGTTTGGGGTGGGGGCGCCGGATTCACGGTGCACGAAGAAGCATGACCAGACGCGGCGTGGCCGGCGTTACAACAGCGGCAGTACTTGCGTCACTTCCGGCGCTCGCTCTCGGGCCACCGCAAGCCCACGCAGTCAGCAAGACTCCGGCCAAGCCGCTGTCCGCGCTGCAGCGAGCTGCGGCAACCGGCGAGTCGGTTGAGGTGACATCCGAGCGCTCCGAGTACTCGCAGACCTTCGCCAACCCTGACGGAACGTTTACTCTCACCCAGTCCACCACCCCTCGGCGGGCGAGAGCATCTGACGGAACGTGGCAGGGAATTGACACCTCCCTCGTGCGCCACTCCGACGGCACCGTCGGTCCGAAGAGCGCCGTCGTGGACCTGGCCTTCTCCGGAGGAGGCGCCGGAACAGGCTTGCTGAAGTTGGGCAAGGACGAAAGAGCCATGAGGTTCGGCTGGCCGGGAACTCTGCCCACCCCCACGCTTAACGGGGCGACAGCCACCTACGCCGACGTCCTCAAGGACGTCGACCTGCAGCTCACCGCAACCGCAGAGGGATACCGCGAGGTCCTGGTCGTCAAAACCCCCGAGGCCGCGGACAGCCCGGAGCTGGAGAACATCAAGCTCACCGCCTCGGCGAAGGAACTGAGCGTCATCCCCGGAGCAGGAGGCGGCTTGCGCGCCGTCGACGCCGACGGCAACGCCCTCTTCACCGGACCGGCCGGGCAGATGTGGGACTCCGCAGGCACCACCGAGACCCCCGCACTCTCACGGAAAGCCACCACGACCGCAGGGCTGAAGACGTCGCAACAAGCGGCCGCCGCCGAAGGAACCCTCACCACGGACGACACCCGCCCGGGGGAGGGAGACGCCACCGCGGAACTGCCCGTCACCGTCGCCAACGGCGCCGTCTCCGTGACACCGGACCTGGAACTGCTACGCGGCAAGGACACCGTCTACCCCGTCTACATCGACCCACCTGTCGGACTCGGCGTGTCCGAGCGCACCAAACTCTCCTCCGACGGCGACAAGTTCTGGCAGTTCGACAAGCCCATGGGCGTCGGCAAGTGCGGCAACGCAGACGGCTATTACTGCGGCTCCGGCTACACCGACCGCATGTACTTCGAATTCGCCCCGACCAAGCTCAGCGGCAAGTACGTCATCGACGCCACCTTCCGGGCCCATGAGACCTGGTCGTTCAACTGCACGCCCTACTGGGTCGATCTCAAGCGCACCGACAACATCTCCGAAGGCACCCGCTGGCCCGGACCCAAGACCCTCGACCACATGGGCGACCGCTACATCTCCGCAGGACGCGACAAAAACTGCTCGCCAGCGCAGCCCGACACATGGGTGGAGTTCAACGACAACCCCCAGGAGAGCGACGAGAACCTCGCCTCCACGGTCCGCTCCTTCGCCGACGGCAAGATCTCCCGCCTCACCCTCATGCTGCGAGCGACCGACGAAGGCGAACCGCGAGCCTGGAAGCGGTTCGACTCCAACGCCGAGCTGAAGGTCAACTATGTGCCAAGGCCGGGCCTGCCCACCTCCGTCGGCGTGATCCCGGGGACGGGCACCACCGCCTACTGCCGAACCTCCGCCTCCGACCCGCTGACCGTCACAACGGCTACTCCCACCGTTCAGGCACGCGTCCAGACAAAGGTGCAGCCAAAGAGCGGCGAGGAAAGCGGCTCACTACAGGCCGAGTTCTACATGGAGCGCAAGCAGACCGACGGCTCATGGGACAAGGTCTGGAGTGACTACAAACCCGATGCAGGCTGGGACCCGGACGGCACCCTGGAAAAAGCCGCCACCGACAAGCGTGCTGACGGCGGCCTCTACCGGTTCAAATCCCGCACCCAGTCGCACTGGTACTACGCAGGCAAGTCCGGGGACCTCTTCTCCGCCTACTCCTCATGGTGCTACCTAAAGATCGACACCAGCGCGCCCAAGGAACCGCAGATCACCAGCGCCGGCCCCTACACCTCGTGCACCACCAACGTGTGCGAGCCCCACGGCGGCCCCGGGATCCCGGGAACCTTCACCTTCAAGCCCTACGCAGGCGAGACCGGCACCAAGGGCTACCGCTACCGCCTGCTGACGACGTCGAAGAAGAGCGCGAAAACCGTCAGCGGCGCCACCCCCACCGTCAAGGACGTCACGCCCTCCCTCCCCGGCACCCAGGTCCTCTCCGTCGAGGCCACCGACCTCGACGCCGACGGCCGCGTCCGTTACGGGCCGCCCGCCGAATACGTCTTCAAGGCCTCCCCGGCCGAAGGCAACACAGGCCGCTGGCACTTCAACGACGGCACGCCCGGGTCAACGGTGACCGTCGCGGCAGACAGCGCAACCGCAGGCAGCCGACACAACGCGACCCTCCACACCACAGGCGCAGGATGGTCAACACTCGCCCGCCGCGGCGCGCATGACTACTCACTCTGGATGGACAGCAACGACCCCGCCCAGCAGAAGGGCTACGCCGACACCAGCACGGCCGCACTCAACACCGGCGACTCCTTCACCGTCTCGGCCTGGGTCTACCTCACCGACACCACCACAAATCACGTGGCGCTCACGGAGCCGGGCGAGCACGCCTCCGCGTTCACGCTGTACTACTCAGCGGGCCTGCACAAGTGGGTGTTCAACCGCACCGACCAGGACAGCAAAACCGCCTCCTACATCCGCTCGATCGCCGACAGCCCCAACCCGACACCACGAGTGTGGACCCACCTCGCAGGCGTCTTCGACACCCAGCACGACACCGACCCCAAGAACGACACCCTGCAACTCTTCGTCAACGGAAGCCCCCAGGGACAGCCCGTCATCGCCAGCACGGTCACCACCTACAAGCCGTGGACGGCCTCCGAGGGACTGCAGTTCGGCCGCAGCAAGGTAGCTGACACCTACGGCGAGAACTGGCGCGGCCGCATCGACGAGGTCGCTGTGTGGCAGCGCCCGCTGAACGCCGACGAGATCCACCAAGAAGCAGCCCTCGAGCAGGACGGCGTCCCCGCCAACGAACTCGTCAGCCACTGGGACGCCACCATCGCCCAGGGCACCAGCGTCATGGAGAGCCCCGAAGACCCCGACGACCCCAGCAGCACCAGCTTCCCCTACCACCGCGGCCCGCTGAAGCTCTCCACGACCGGCGCATCACTGCAGGACGAAGACGGCCAGGACCAGTCCCTGGTCCTCAACGGCTCCACCGGATACGCCACCGCCGCCGGCCCTGTGGTCGACGAAACCGGTTCCTTCACCGTCTCCGCCCGCGTCCGCCTGGACTCAGCAAGCCTCGCCCAACAGCCCATCGGCTACCGCGCAGCAGTCGCCTCCCAGGCCACACCCGCAGGCAAGGAATCCTCCTGGGCCCTGTGGGTGGAAAAGCCCGCTGCCGACACCTACCTGTGGAAGTTCGGCCGCACCGCCGTCGACGCCACCGGCAAGGTCACCGACACCGGCATGGTCACCGCAGAGGAACCCATCAGCCCCAAAGAACTCAACAGCTGGGTCGACCTCACCGGGGCCTTCGACGCCAACGAAACGTTCACCAAGGACGACGGCCAAGAACAGACGGGCATGACCCGCCTGTACATCGGCCAGTTCCAGCAGCAACCCGAGGGCAAAGCAGGCTTCGCCACCCCCCAACAAGGCAGCGGAGACCTTACCGCCGGCAACGCTCCTCTGGCCGGCACCACCAGCCACCACCTCCCCGGAGCCTTGGCCAAACTGCGCGTGTGGACCGGCGCGATGACCGCGGACCAGGTCCGCTCCCAGGTCCTTGCGGTCCCCGACGACGCCTGAGCGAAGCCCTGCGTCGGTGGCAGCGCTGAGCTGCCACCGACTGCCGATGCACTAAGCAGCTCGCGCTCCACCACCTGACGCTGACCCTGCCTGCACCACAGGGCTGTTGACCTGCGCCCCGCGCCGGCGAGGCAAGGAGAACCCACATGCACACCGACCCGTCACGCTCTGCGGCCCCCACAAGGCGCCGCTGGCCCCGGCGCCTCGCCGTCGCCCTCAGCTTCACCCTCCTTCCGGGCCTGATCACTCCCGCGGCATTTGCCGACGCCCCCGACCCACTGGGCCGCCCCAAACTCACCGCCCCACGCGCAGCCGACGTCAAACGCCTCACCGTCAAACCCGACCCCCGCACTGCCGCCCAGATGCACAAAGCGGCGAGGGCCGACACGGCCGACCAACGGCGTGCCCGCACCGACCAGCAACGCACCACCACCTGGCCGACCGCCAAAAGCGCCCGACTCTCCACGACCCCGGCACGCACCAAAGCCAAGCCTGGCGACCTGTCCCTCACCCTGACCAAACCCACCGACCGGACCCTCCGCGTCGCTGGCACGGCCGACGTCGCAGTCCTGGGGCAGGACACCTCACGCAAGCTCGGTCTCAAGGGCGTGGTGCTCACCGCCACCGGACCGGCCCGCGGAGGCAGCAACCAGCTCGGCATCAACTACGCCCCCTTCGCCTCCGCCTACGGCGGTGACTACGCCGGCCGACTGCAGCTGATGAACCTGCCGGCCTGCGCCTTGACCACGCCGAACAAAGCAGCATGCCGCCACCTGAGCCCACAGCGCTTCACCAACCAGCGCGCCCGCCAGCAGCTCACCGCCCCTCTGAGATTCAAGGCGGCCTCCGGCGGCCAGCAGAGGGTGCTCGCCCTCGTCGCCGGCACCAAGTCCGGCGCCGGCGACTATAAAGCCACCCCACTCGGCGCTTCCTCCACGTGGGAAGCAGGCGGCTCCTCCGGCTCCTTCACCTGGTCCTACCCTCTGCGCACCCCACCGGCTGCAGCCGGGCCGCAACCGGACCTGAGCATCTCCTACGACTCCGGCACCATCGACGGGCGCACCGCAAGCACCAACAACCAGGGCACCACGATCGGTGAGGGCTTCGACCTCACCTCCTCCTACGTCGAGCGCAAGTACGGCTCCTGTGACGACGACGGCCAGGACGACAAGTTCGACCAGTGCTGGAAGTACGACAACGCCTCACTCGTCCTGAACGGCAAGGCCACCGAACTCGTCAAAGACGACACCACCGGCACCTGGCACCTGAAGAACGACGACGCCTCCCAGGTCACCCACCACACCGGCGCCGAAAACGGTGACGACGACGGCGAATACTGGACCGTCACCACCACCAACGGCACTAGCTACACCTTCGGCCTGAACAAGCTCCCGGGAGCCGGAGCCGACGACCGCACCGACTCGGTCTGGACCGTGCCCGTCTTCGGCGACGACACCGGTGAGCCCGGCTACAACAACGGCACCACATTCGCCCATCGCGACAAGAAGCAGGCCTGGCGCTGGAACCTGGACCTCGTCCAGGACACTCACGCCAACGCCATGACCTACTGGTACCAAGCCGAAACCAACAACTACGACAAGCTCGGCGACGACACCAACGGCACCCCCTACACCCGCGGCGGCTACCTCAAAGAAATCCGCTACGGCCAGCGCGCAGGCTCCCTCTTTTCCGCCAGCCCCGCCGCCTCAAACAAGGTCGTCCTCAGCTACAACGAACGGTGCACTGCAGCCGGCGCCGGCTGCGACTCCCTGACCGAGGACACCCGCGACAATTGGCCCGACGTGCCCTTCGACGCCGTCTGCAAGGACGACGTCAAGTGCACCGGCAACGTCGCCCCTACCTTCTTCACCCGCAAGCGCCTCACCAGCCTCACCACCTACGCCTGGGACGCTGCGGCCGCGACGCCCGCCTACACGCCAATCGACAACTGGGCCCTGAAGCAGCAGTACCTCGACCCCGGCGACACCGGCGACTCCTCCGACCAGTCCCTGTGGCTGGACGAGATCAAGCACACCGGCAAACACGGCACCGACATCTCCCTCGACCCGGTCCGGTTCGACCACGAATTCCGGCCCAACCGCGTCGACGGACCAAGTGACGACATCCTCTCTCTGGAAAAGCCCCGCCTGAAGACCATCACATCCGAAGCCGGTGCCCAGACCATCGTCAGCTACGCCGAAGCCGACTGCGTCGCCGGCCAGACCATGCCCAAGGTCGACCAGAACACCCGCCGCTGCTACCCCGTTTACTGGAAGCCCAACGGCGGCGCTGGTGACCCGCAACTGGATTGGTTCCAGAAGTACCCCGTCACTTCCGTCTCCACCACCGACCCCCATGGTGGATCCGTTGCCGTTCAGCACACTTATACCTACTCAGGTGGCGGCGCCTGGCACTACAACGACGACCCCTTCACCCCCGCCAAGGAACGCACGTGGTCCCTGTGGCGCGGCTACGAAAAGGTCACCCACCTCACCGGTGACCCCGCCGGTACTCAGTCCAAAACCGTCACCATCTACATGCGAGGAATGAACGGCGACCGCCTTCTCGCAGCCGACGGCAAGACCCTCGACCCCGACAAGCGCCGCACCGCCACTGTCAACGGCATCAAAGCTGCCGACATCACCGACAGCGAGCAATTCGCCGGCTTCACCCGCGAAACAGCGACCTACAACAACGCCGCCTACACTTCCGGCAGCGTCAACGAACCCTGGTCCAAGCGCACCGCAATCCAGCACAAGTCCTACGCGGACACAGAGGCCTACTTCACCCGAACCGGCGCCACCCACGCCCGCACCGCCATCACCAGCGGCATCACCCCCACCGACCGGGTACGCACCACCGCCACCACCTACGACGACCTGGGCATGACCCAGACCGTCGAAGACCGCGGCGACGACGCCAAGAGCGGCGACGAAACCTGCACCCGCACCTGGTACGCCCGCAACGATGACGGCCTGACCTCCCTCGTCTCCCGCACACGCACCACAGCCAAGACCTGCACCACCACAGACGCCGACCTCGACCTCCCCGCGGACAGCAGCCGCCCGGGCGACGTCATCTCCGACACCGCCACGGCCTACGACACCACCACCTGGTCCGCCAACCAGACACCCACCAAGGGCGACGCCCAGTGGACCGGCCGCGCCAAGGGCTACGACGCAGCCAACGCCCCCAGTTGGCAGAAGACCGCCACCACCACCTACGACACCCTCGGCCGCCCCACCCTCGTCAAGGACGCCCAAGACCACACCAAGGCCACCACGACCTACACACCCGCCGGCAGCGGTCCCCTGCTCACCACGGTCACCGGTAACGCCAAGGGCTTCGAAACCAGCACCACGATGGACCCGGGCACGGGCGCGCCCCGTAAAGCGACTGATCCCAACGGCCGAATCACTGAGACCGAATACGACTCCCTCGGCCGCATTGCCAAGGTCTGGCTCCCCAACCGCTCTCACATCGCCGGGAAGACCCCGAACTACGTCTACGGCTACCACCTCGCCAACAGCGACCTGCCCTGGATCTCCACAAGCACGTTGCGAGGCGACGGCAACGGCTACAACACCACCTACGAGATCTACGACTCGCTCCTGCGCACTCGTCAGGTTCAAAGCCCCTCACCCGTCGGCGGCCGTCTGATAGCACTCACCCTGTACGACTCCCGCGGACGTGCGTCCAGCACGCAGTCAGACATCTGGGACGAGAAGAACGCACCATCCGGTGCCCCCGTGCAGACCGAAGGCAGCCAGGCGCCCACTCAGACTGACACCACCTACGACGGCGCTGAGCGCCCCATCAGAACTGTGACCCGCAACTACGGCGTGCCGCGCTGGACCACAGAAACCACCTACACCGGCGACACCACCTCCACCACCGCTGCTACCGGCGGCCAAGCCGTCACCACCGTCACAGACGCCCGTGGGCAAACCACCCAGCGCCTCGACTACGACGGGCCCAAGCCAACCGGCACCAACTACGTCGCCACCAACTACACCTACACCCTGGGCGGACAACCCAGAACAGTCACCGGCCCTGTTTCGGAGACCGAGACCTCCAAGTCAACCTGGTCCCACACATACGACCTGTTCGGCCGTCAAACCGCTACTGACGACCCGGACAAAGGCAAGACCAGCACGGCTTACGACGACCTTGACCAGATCACCAGCGTCACGGACGCCGAAGACAGAACCCTGCTTTATGCCTACGACGAACTAGGCCGCAAGACCGGCACATGGCAGGGGTCCAAGACTGACGCCAACAAGCTCACCGCTTGGACGTTCGATGCCCTCGCCAAAGGCCAACCTGATTCCTCCATCCGGTACGAGGGAGGCGTAGCAGGCAAGGCATACGCCCAGAAGGTGACCCGCTACGACAGCCTCTACCAGGTCACGGAGCGCCAACTCGCTCTACCCGAAAGCGACCCCCTGGTGAAGGCAGGTGTCCCCAAAACCCTGTCCGCCGCCACTGGATACCGCCTCGACGGGACAATCAGCCAGGTTTCCCAGCCTGCAGTAGCCGGCCTGTCTGCCGAGACCGTCTCGTACACCTACAACGCCACAGGCCAGCAACTCACAGCCAAGGGCACCACCGGGTACCTGCAAGGCGCCGACTATGCCCCGGCCGGGGACCTACGTCGACTCACCCTCGGCACCAGTACCGGCACCTCGGCCAAGAGCGTCTACCTGGGCTACGACTATGAACCAGGAACCCGTCGGCTGACCCGCTCCTACGTCACCGACGACACCCACCCCTACCGACTCCAGGACCTGGCCTTCCGTCAGGACGACGCAGGAAACGTCACTTCCATCTCCGATGCCACGACCCTCGGCGGCACGGCGAAGAGCGACAACCAATGCTTCACCTACGACGGATACCGCCGTCTCACTGAAGCCTGGACACCGCAAACCGACGACTGCAGCCCCAGCGGACGCACCAACTCCAATCTCGCTGGCGCCGCACCGTACTGGAGCAGCTACAGCTACAACTCCGCAGGCCAACGCACACAACAGGTACAGCACGCCACATCAGGCGACACCACAACCGCCTACACCTATGGCACGTCCAACGGACAGCCCCACCCCCTGGCGAGCACCGAGTCCAACGGCAAAACTCAGAGCTACAAGTACGACAAAACCGGTAACACCACTCAGCGCCCGGGCCCCAAGGCCGACCAGACACTGCTGTGGAATGCCGAAGGCAAACTCTCAACCACAACGGAGCCTGCCCCCACGAACTCCCCCTCCACCACCGGCTACCTCTACAACGCCGACGGAGAACTCCTCATCCGGCGAGCCAACGCCGACGGCGAGACGCTCCTCTACTTCGGCGACACCGAAATACGGCTCACAACCAAGGGCGCAACGACAACCCTCTCTGGCTCCCGCTACTACACCGCAGCCAGCCACACCATCGCAGTGCGTAGCGCCTCGAGTGGCGCCCCCACCAAACTGAGCTTCCTGGCCGCTGACCATCACGGCACCTCCAGCCTGGCCATCGACGCCAGCACCTTCACCTACACCAAGCGCTACACCACGCCCTTCGGAGCTTCCCGCGGGACCGCACCCACGGACTGGCCCGACGACAAGAGATTCCTCGGGGCTCCTGCCGACGCCGGCACCGGCCTCACCCACATCGGTGCCCGAGAGTACGACCCCGCCATCGGCGCCTTCCTCAGCGTCGACCCCCTGCTGGAAACCGGTAAGCCCCAAACCCTCAACGGATACAGCTACAGTTCCAACAATCCGACGACCAACTCCGATCCGACAGGCCTCGGGAACGCCGACTGCATGACCGGCGTCATGCAACACTGCAATAACGGAGTTCCAGGCAGCGGGTCTGTATATCACCCCGAGAGGGAAAGGCACTCCGGCTGCTCCGTCGGGTGCTATAGCGGAGGCTCGTCAGGGACGGCATACACCAGCAGCAGTGGGAGCACCAACAGCGGTCACTGGGGCTCCTCCTGCAATCGCTTCAACTGCAACAAAAAGTGGATACCTGGGCCCCGAGGGGATGACGAAGACTGGCTCGGTGGGATCCTCACCGGAGTGGTCGATACAGTCACTGTCGGCTGCCAGGTATTTAAAATATTCGGTTCAGTTGATTGCGCCGGCGATGCCATGCGCGACGAAATGAGCGAAAATGGCGTAGAGGTAAATTCTTCCAATTTCTCCGACGGTCTTGGACTCGGAGCCTCCTTTGCGCCCATTCCTGGTGCCGGCGCACTAAGGGGAGGATCTGCGTTCCTCAAGGGAATGCGAGCGTTCGGCCCTGGAGTTGGTCCTGGCCCCAGGATTTTCGGAATCTCTCACATTAAGGGAGAGACCGTATTCGCTGGCCATGGTGGATGGAAGAAGCGCAGTGGGTGGACAAAAATACCTGAGGGGACAGAGCTGAATTTCTACACAAAGCACCCCTACGTGATCGGCGACAGGGCAGGCGCCGAGATCGAGGGTGGCGTGTACAAGGGAGCTGTGGTGGACAGATACGGCCCTGGAGCTCGTGTACGCAACTACAGCCTATTCCCTGCCGACGATACGATCCTTGTCCTGAACAGTTCGGTCACTGTGGACAGGAGAACTCCATTGAGTAAGCTGTTGCAGCCGAATATGGGGACGTGTCACTGGGCTGCCTGCAGAGGTCCAAGGGAATGATGTTGCTGCCTTGGCGGCGCGCAGCTATAGACTTAGTCAAGCCGCGCGCTGCCACGGCAGTATCAGAGCGAGGATGTACTTTAAAATGGCATATTATCCTGAACTCTCGCCTTACTCCTACCTCGGGTCCTCGGGATCCGCGCTCAATGTAGGATGGCTCAGTATCAGACATCCGTTTTTCCGGCGAGGTAGGGTGGAGGGCGACTTTCTGGAAAAGCTTCAACGCCTATCGCTTACCCCGGTAAATCGGACGCGAGGGCATCACGATTGCGAATTCTGCTTCCTGAGGCGGCGTAGCGAGATCACGATTGAAGCACGTGGCAAAAAAATGCGCCTCGGCTCGGCGGAATTGTGGGTTCCCTCCAGTGATGGGGTTCGGTATGCTGCACCCAACCTGATTTCGCATTACGTCTCTCGGCATTCTTATCTCCCTCCGCGTGAATTCATCGAAGCGGTCATGGCTGCACCCTAGCGGCCTATCGCCGCCGCCTTCATGGATTCTCAACTTACGTCCTCCATGTTGGCGGAAGGGGGGCTGGTGAGTCGTGAGCTCAGAGTGCACAACTGTGTGGGCAATGCGTTCACTCGTGGTTGTGGAGGGCCTGGTGCCGGTGGTCTTTGGGTGTGGTGCCGTAGGTGGTGCGGTAGGCACGGCTGAAGTCCGTTGGACGGGGGAATCCCCAGCGGGTGGCGATGGCGTGGATGGAGAGGGTCTGGAGCGCTGGGTCGGTGAGGTCGCGGTGGGCTGCCTCCAGGCGCAGGCGGCGGATCCACGCGGCGACTGTGGCGTCTTCGCCTTGGAAGAGGCGGTGCAGATAGCTGGTGGAGATGTGGTGCGCGGCGGCGACCGTGGCCGGGGTGAGGTGCGGGTCGTGCAGGTGCTCCCGGATGAACGCCTGGATGCGCAGGGTGAGGGTCCGTCGGTGGGTCTCCGGGGGGAGGCAGTTCCCGGCTTCGAGCAGGTGGGCGAAGAGGGCGGTGGTCAGATCGGTCAGGACCGTTCCCAGGCGGGGGCCGTCGGTGGGCTGGTAGAGGGTGGTGTCCTCGGTGAGCTGGGTGAGGAACCGCGCCAGGAGGGCGCCCATCCCTTCTTGAGCAGACACCGGCGCACCGACTATCCGGCGGGCCACGTCGCGCGGTAGCGGCACCAGGGCCTTGGGGATCTCCAGAGCCACCGTCGAGGCCAAGGCCTCGGCGCTGTGGACGTCGTTCGGCAGCGAGGAAGAGTTGATGAACAGGTCGAACGGCTTGTACTGGGTTTCCCGCTGGCTCCATACACCTGCGCCGGTCCCGCGTAGGACGAGCGATAGATGATAGGTCTCGGGGTCGGACTGCCGGATCAGCTTTGGTGTGCGCCGGAAGACCAGCGGCTGGAAGGTGAATGACCACACGCTGGCAGCACCGAGGTCCAGCACCCGCTGGGAAGCCCGGAAGTCATCGGCGTAGTCGCTGCGCAGCTCCATGGGGGCATGGGTACGCCCCAAGAGCTCGGCGAAGTAGTCGAACCGGTCCGGCCGAGGCACATCGTCACTGCGAAACACCATCTCGTTCAACAACAGTCTTTCCCCGATTCTGAAGCTGCGGTCAAAGGGTCCAGCAGGTGGCATCCGGTGTGCTGGGCGCTGCGGTTCATGCTGCGGCGGCCGCTTATGTCCGCTTTCATGAGGCTGATTCGCCCGTGGGTTGCGGGTTCAGTCCCCCTCGGGGATCGCGAGTGCCTCCATCATCGCCCGGTGCACACAGTCGCCCACGAGGCGGGCGGCGTCTCCGCTTCTCCTGTTGAGTGAGATACGAACGAAGGGCATGGGTCCTCCAGGAGGTCAGTTGGCCATCAGCTGCTGGGTTTCCGTGAGCAGGTCGCGGAGCCTGCCGAGCAGGTCGTCGGTGGGTTCGCTCCCGAAGGCGTCCGCCACCCGCTGCTGGACCGCCTCCCAGTGCGGCCGTCCCTCGGCCAGCTTCGCCTCGCCCTTGGGTGAGATGTGTACGACGCGCTGCCGGCGGTCGGCGCCCGCCTCAATCATGACCAGCCCGTCTCGGGCCAAGGGCTGCAACTCGCGGGTGCAGGTGGTCCGTTCCATTGCCAGGCGATCGGCGAGCTGGCTCACCATGAGGGGCCCGTCCTTGGCCAGTCGGGAGAGGAACGCGTAGCTCGTGGGCCGCAGGCCGACCTCTCCCAATGCCTGACTGTAGAGACGGTCGATCCAGCGCGTCGTCATACGAAGCGTGGTGCACACGCAGTCCGTCGTGGCAGGTTCCATGCAGTAAGTGTATTTACACCTATTGCATTGGCGCAAGACCGAGCCGCCTTGGCGGCGATGCCTCTGGAGATCTATCGTTCCGCATCCTGAACGTTCTGCGTATTGACGCGTGATGGTGCGTGACACGGCATGAAGAGGAGTCACATGGCGCCCCACGAAGGCACGTCACTGCCCGTTCGCAGCATGAAGGTGGCTCGCGTCCTCGCTTCGGCCGGCATCGCCGGTGAGGTACGCGTGCCGGCGGAGTCGACACGCAGGGCCGCCGAGGCTGCCTCGGCATCGGGATGCGACGTGGGTCCAATGGCCAACAGCCTCGTGTTCATCTCCGACGATGGGCCCGTTCTGGTTCAGAACAGTGGCCGGCGCAAGGTGGACACCACGGCACTCGCCACCTGGAGGGGGAGTGGCAAGCGTCGGCGCGCGACCCCGGAGCAGGTGCGCCAGGACACCGGACAAGTGATCGTGGGCGTGGCTCCCGGTCATCCCCGGGCACTTCCCACCGTGGTCGACGAAGCCCTGACCGACTACGCCCAGGTCTGGGCTGCCGCCAGAGTTCTTCGCAGGGTCTTCTCCACCACCGCGGGTGAACTCCTTCAGCCCACTGGCGGGCTCCTTCTCCCCGTCGGCCGATGAGCAAGGATTGCGTGGGGCCGGGGTTGAATCTGACTGGGCAAGTGGCCCTTGTCACCGGGGGCTCGACCGGGCTAGTACTCCAGTTAGAAATCGTTGCCTGAGCTGGTTGGTTTCGTTGTTCTGGGCATGGTGGGGGTGGATGAGGTCGGTGTGTGGGCGGCCGAGC
>NZ_JBIRGO010000030.1:0-63586 GCF_044328065.1 Streptomyces sp. NPDC017993 | reverse complement strand
TCCTACTTCGCCGCGTCCTGCGGCGGCGCACCGCTCAGCATCATCAAGGAGTACATCGAGAACCAGAAACGCCCCGGCTGAGGTCAACAGTGCAGACCCGGGCGCCCATGCAGGTCAGAGCAACCCAGAGAAGCGCTTCCTCCCAAGCGTGAACGCCTGGGGTTCCGCGCTAGATCACGCTGAACATGCGACGGTACGTTCTCACCGGTACGCCGGGTGCGGGTAAGACATCGATCCTGCGGTGCCTGGCTGAGCTTGGCTACGGGGTCGTCGAGGAGGCTGCGACTGCCGTCATCGCGCAGGCGCAGGCGCAGGGCGAGGACGCGCCGTGGACTCGGGCGTCGTTTGTCGACGACATCGTTGATCTGCAAAGACGACGACAGTTGGAGGCCTCCGCCAGGGGCCCTGTCCAAGTGTTCGACCGGTCTCCGGTCTGCACGTACGCGCTCGCCAAGTACCTGGGACTGCCGGTATCCCGCGCGTTGACGGCGGAGATCGAGCGGATCACCGCCGAAGAGATCTACGAGCGCCAGGTGCTCTTCATCCGCAATCTGGGATTCTGCGAGCCCACCAGGGCGCGTCGGATCAGCTTCCAGGAGTCATTGGCTTTCGAACGGCTCCACGAGCAGAGCTACCGCGCGTTCGGCTACGAACTCGTCGACATTCCTGCCGGCTGCCTGGCCCGCCGCGTCGCTGCGGTCAGCTCCGCGATCTCACGGCCGGCCTCGTGACGACGCCCACCCCCATCCCAGCGCTGCCCGCGTAGCAGCTCACGCGCGGCTTGCGCAGCGCGGCGTCGGTGCGGTGCCGCGCTCGTGATCGCACAACCCTCCTGCCCGCTCGCCGCCGCTCCCCCGGTGACGGGGAGAACTCTGAGAACGGCGGGCCACGGGCCACGGCAGTGCAGCCGAGGCCAGCAGCCATGGAGCCAGGCGACACCCTCGAAGCCCTCTCCACCGACTGGTCGCGGTGGATGTAGTAGCCGGCCGGGCTGGTGCGCGAAGCATCGTAGATGCGCCAGCGCGAGCGCCGGCGCTCCTGCGGAGGCGGGAGGGGAGCGAGCCTGCAGCGCCCCCTGGAGACGTCGAGATGGCGGGGCCTCGCCGAAAGCAGGTGCCGCGCGCCAGGCAGTGACGTAATGTGCGCACCCGGATTTGGTCTATTACTCGTCCGGGTGCGGCGACTTCTGCGGGAGGGCTTTGATGGTTACAGGCATGGTCAGGACCTGGGCGGAGGGCTGGGCCGTGTCACGGCTGACGCCCCCGCCGACGGAGAAGCCCTGGGGGCTCTACATCGAGGTGACCGACGACCCCAACGAAGCGGGACGCCATGTCCTGCCCGAAGCGGATGAGTTGTTGGTCCGCAGCGCCGCTGCCGCTGTGTCCGTGCCGCGGACCTGGATGAAGATGCCCGCGGAGCCGGAGGAGATCGAGCCCTGGCTGCCCCAGGGGTGGGTAGTGGCCTGGAAGGACACCGGACATCTGATGGCGATTGACCTGATGGCTACCGACCCGGTCGCACCGGAGGGATATACCGCGACCGTGGGGACTCTCAGCGGCGTTACCCACGTCCGGGTCCTTGATGCAGCGGGCGAGCAGGCAGCCCAGGGACAGATGGCGATCCTCGGAGAGGCCACAGTCATGGACCGGGTGCTGACCGGGGAGGCTCATCGGCGGCGAGGTCTGGGCAACTTCGTGATGCGCACGCTCGCCGACCACGCCCTGGAGGAGGGGGCGGCCCTCGGCGTTCTCGGCGCGACCGACGCCGGGCGTGCGCTGTACGAGACCCTGGGCTGGAAGAAGCACGCAACGCTGGCGGAGTGCGTCTACCGGCCCTGAGCCGGGAAGGTGAACCCTGGGAGGGGGCGCCACCAACCCGTCATTCGCCGAGGGATGCGCTGCGGCGCGCCCGCGACGCTGTCTCAAGCGAAGCCCGTGTCCGCGACTGCGACCAGCCGGTCGACCAGCTCAGAGGGAAGGGCCGCTTTGGCAGCGAGCCCGCAAAGCACCACTGCCGAAAGCTGGGATTCCGGAGCATCCCCGTGGTCTGCGAGTGTCACCATGCCCATGCCCATGCCCACGGCCTCGACGTCGAACGCTCCTCGTCGCCGTCGCAGCCTGGAGCGACCGCTCCAAGTCCGACCAGGACCCAGCCGAATGGGCGCAGCCGGCCCCCGACGTGCCGTGCACCTACATGTCCGACTGGGTGGGCCCCACTGCGCTGATCCCTGACCGTCGACCGGCAAGAGCGCGACACCCTGCACGAACTCACCGTCACTTGCGACGAGGACACAGACGTGGAGAACGAGCCGGTGTAGCCACCCGCTGACAGCGGCGGGAGGAGCAGGGGGAAGAGCCGCGCTCATGGTGGCTACGGCGCTGTGCCTCCGCTCCCCCACCGTGCACAGCTCTGGCGCCCCGCGGCCAGGGGGAAGGCCGCGTGCTTCTGATCCCCCGAACCCGGGCAGGCAGGGCAACCTTCTGGACAACGCCCTCTTAACGTGGCGTTTGGCAGGCGACGTCCCGAGGTACCCCTGCTGGCGTCGTCGGCCCACCGCCTCGGGAGTGAACCACCCCATGTCCAGTGACGCTCGCTCCGCCGCCCACGCCGTCCATCGGGTGACACTGGCAACCGGCGGCGCCGACGACAGCGATGACCTGCTGCGCGCCGGGCTGGCCGCCGAGCCCAAGCGGGTGCCCAACCGGTTCAACTACGACCTGGCCGGATCGGCCCTGTACGAGGAAATCGTGCGGCTGCCGGACTACTACCCGCCGCTGGCCGAGCGACGGTTACTGGATGCCTGCGGAGACGACATCGTCAGCGTCGCGGGCATCACCACCGTGATCGACCTCGGAGCGGGCAACGCCGAGAAGACCGAGCATCTTCTCCAATGCGTGGATCGGCACGCCGGGCTGGCGGCCTACACCGCGATCGACGTCAGCGCCGAACCCACGGTCAGCGCCGCGCAGCGCATCCAACAACGGTGGCCGGACGCCACGGTGACCGCGATTCACGGTGACTTCCTCCCAGCCCTGCGCTGGTTGCGAGGCCGGGGGCGCCACCGACTTCTGGCCCTGCTGGGCAGCACGTACGGAAACCTCTCGATCCCCGAGCGGCGCCGCCTCTTGGACGCGCTGCGCCAGGCCGGCGACACCGACGACCGCTTCCTCCTCTGCCTCGATCTGAACGAGCCTGCCGACGCTGTCGAGCGCGCCTACTCGGCGGGCTACGACGGAAAGCGTCCGGTGCGGCGGATGTTTGCGCTCAACTGCCTGACACACCTCAACCGCCGGTACCGCGCCGACTTCGACCTGGACGCGTTCCGCCCCGAGATCACCTACGACCAGGAAGGCCGCGACGTCCGGGCCGTACTGCGCAGCACCCGCCCCCAGACGGTCCGGCTGGCCAGGCTCGGCCTCGAAGTCGCCTTCGCGGAAGGCGAGCCGATGCTGCACGACGTGCTGCACAAGTTCACCGTCCCGGAACTCGTCGCGGAGGTGGAACAGGCCTGCTTCCAGCACGAAACCCACTGGGTCGAGGCAGAGCACCAGTACGCGGCCTTCCTCTTCAGCTTCCGGTGACTGGGGCCGAGGCCAAGTTAGTCGTGAGGCCAGGGGCCCGGCTCGGCAGGCTCAAGATCGCCTCTCGTGCCGGGTAGCTCGACCTCGCTCGCCAACTTCCCGCTCGGACAAGTGGACCACCAATACCCGCCGCTTTCACGCCGCGGCGACTGGGCCGCTTACTTGCCGGCGAGGCTGCCATCCTCATAGGCACGCCTTGGGGGATGCCAATTCATCAGTCACCAGCCCCGCCATGCGGATCGTCCTTGCGCCCCACTCTTCGCCAAATCAGGGTCATCCCGAGCGCCAGAACAGCCACGGCCACGAGAACGATGACGGCCTTGAGCGCGGAGTCCCACAGCAAGTGATGGACAAGGTCCGACGACTCCGCCGCGATGCCGGCCTTCACCGACGGCCCCGTCGCCGTATCGGGGGCTGCCCGCTCTCCAGCCGTCGGGCCGCGGCGCGCAGCCCGGCTCGCACCGCGGGGTCGGCAAACCGGCGCACTTGCTTGAGTTTGCCTCGCCGCTTGAGGGTCAGGGCGACGGCGAATACCACAAGCGCCAGCACCACGAGCCCGCCCAGCAACAGACCGAATCTGATCAGCATGAGGTTGAGGTATGTCTCCACGAAGAAGCCTCCAGGCGTTTTTTATCACGGTCGTGATATCAATCTTTGTATCACAACCGTGATAGAAAGGCCTCATGCCAAAGTACGTGGATCCGGATGCCCGCCGCCGCGTCGTCGTGGACGCCTTGTTCCGAGTCGTCGTGCGCGACGGCCTGCAGCGCACGTCACTGCGTGCCGTTGCGGACGAGGCCGAACTCAACATCGGCTCACTACGCCATTACTTCGCCAGTCAGCAAGAGCTGATGCACTTCGCGATGCAGTCGATGCTCGACCGTCTCGGCAGTCGACTGCTTGAGCGCGTCGAGCAGATCGGGGAGCTGGGCCGTCACCCCCGCAGGGAGCAGGTCCAACTCGTGGCCGACCTCCTCGCCGAGCTTCTGCCGCTCGATGAACGCCGCCGCGCCGAGGTCACCGTCTTCCTCGACTTCAATACGGCCGCACGCACCAACCCCGACTTCGGCGACCTCTCGCGCCAGTCCGCCGCCGGCGCGAGAAGGCTCGTCCACCGGGCCCTCACCCGCCTCACCGAAACCGGAACGCTGCATCCCGGCCTCGATCTCGATATCGAGACCGAGCGCCTCACCGCGCTCCTGGACGGGCTCGGCCTCAGCGCTGTCCTGCACCCGGACATCCTGAGCCCCCAGACGTGCATCGAGGTGCTACTCACACACCTCGGCGCACTGACGGCGCCCACCATGACTCCGAACCCAACGCCCTGACCCCGAAGCAGACCTGCTCGACGGCCCGAGGCCAGGCGGCGGCATGGCGGAAGTCTGCTCTGGCAACGTCGAGCGCGCCCGGCCGCCAACTACATGCCCCGAAGGGCCCCAGGCCGCCCCAATGCTTCATTGAACTCGCGGAAGTCCTCTGTGCGTCGTCTCAAGACGTGGCTTGCACAGAACTGCCTCCCCGCCATCTGATTCCTCTTCTACACGAGGCAGACTGATGCGGCATTGCCCCAGGCCCGCAACGCACTTGCGGCAAATTCACGCCCAACGGCCTCGGCCCCATGGCAGGGCCCTGACATGCTGATGTGATGATGGTGTCGACCTCGGGCAGCGCGCACCAGACCCTCGCGCGGGCCCCCGCGACGACGAAGGCCCAGCCAGTGAGTACGTGGAACAGAGTTCTCGATGCCGCAGAAATCCGCTCCCCCCACTTGCGGAGCGACTTCACTCGGCAGCACAAGCTGGTCCGGCGGTACAAACCTCAGCACTATGTTGCAACCCGCCTGCTGCTTCCCAGCGCGCTGGTTCCGCACGTCGTCGTGGCGACGGCATTCATGCACCACACGGACAACCTCCTCGACTCCGGGCCACGCAGGGGACGCGCCGGCGCCTTTGCACGCTGGAATGAGGAAGTCCGTGAAGCCTTGGGCATGGGGCACAGCACTCACCCTCTGATCCGGCCCCTGCTGCATGCGGTCGCCACGCACCCCTGCCTCGCATCCCATGTCGAGGAATTCCTCGACGGTGCTCGCACCGACCTCAACTTCACAGGCTTCGCCACAGAGGCCGACTACCAGCGCTACATCGACCAGTATTCGCTCCCTGCTTTCATGGTCATAGCCAACCTTCTGACCCCAACGGCAGATTCCGCCGACTACCGCAGCGCGTGCCGCCGCTACATCGACGGCAGCCAGCGACTCGACTTCGTCAACGACTTGAGTGAAGACCTGCGGGATGGCCGGCTCGCCATACCCCTGGAGACTCTGGATCGACACGGAGTAACCCGGACGGATCTGGAGCATGTTCGGGACACCGCGCAGGTGCGCGCTCTCCTGCAGGATCTCCTCGGCCAAGCCCTACGCACGCTGGCCTCCAGCCGTGAAATAACGCAGTTCGTCCCGCCCGCACACCGCCCGCTGGTCAGAACCCTGATCGCGGTGGAGGAGCGCAGCGCCGAGGCCGCAATGGGAAAGGGCGCTGCGTTGCTCGCCAAACCCGCCCGCCCACCCTTGCCCACGATGGTCGCCCTTCTTCTGCGCGAATACCGGCATGCCTGGGGCTTCCGCCGAGCTGCGGTCAGACCCATCTGAGGTCGGATTCAGCAACGTCGCAGCACGGACATGTTGTGTGATTCAAGGGGTCGGCTCTTAGGGTGCGTGACACGGTTCGATCAAGGTCGGCGTCCGCCCATCGATCGTTGGTACGGACGTGCCGTTGACTGTTGAGCAGTAGGCGCAGTGGGCGCGGATCGAGCCGTTGCCGTCGGACCCCCCTGGTCCGCTGGTCCGCTCGTGTCGTGCAAGCCAGGGCCGCCAATTTGCGTGCGGCTGGTCCTGGCCGGCCGTTGCTCCCGTTGGCGTTTGTGGTCTGCGCCGTCGAGACGTGTTGCGGAGCCGATGACGGCGGGGGCCACACCCCGCGGCATCAGCTCATCGGCCGCTCCACTCGGCGCGATACAGCGGGATTCTCCGGCCCGTGGGCCGAGGCCCGGCTCAGCGGCCCGTCAGGGCCTGTCGAGCGGCGACGGATCCGGCTCGGCAAGGACGACGGTGATGCCGCGCCGGCGCAGTTCGCGCACCAGGTCGGGGTCCGCGCTCCCGTCGGTGACCAGCGTCCAGCCCTCGGGCAGGGTCGCCCAGGCGTGGAAGGGGCGTCGGCCGAGCTTCGCGGCGTGTGCGAGGACGTACACCACCTCGGAGCGGCGGGCCATCAGCTCCTTGAGGCGGGTCTGGCGCAGGTCGGCCTCGCAGATGCCGTGTTCGGGCGAGACGCCGTCCGCGCCGAGGAAGACCCTGTCGTAGGTCATCCGTTCCAGGGCGGCCTCGGTCAGCGGCCCCACAAAGCCCTGGCTGAGCGGTCGCAGGGTGCCGCCGAGGCATTCGATGTGGACCGTCTCGACGTCGGCCAGCTCCTGAAGGGCCGTCAAGCCGGTGGTCGCGACGGTCAAGTCCTGGGCACCGCGCAGTTCATGGGCGAGGGCGCCTACGGTGGATCCCGCGTCCAAGAGCAGTGTCTCGCCCGGACGGACCTGGGCGGCCGCCCACCGTGCGATGGCCTGCTTCGCCTCGAATGCCTCGCCGGTGCGCTGCCGCAGCGATGCCTCCGGGTGCGCGGTCAGGGCGATGGCACCGCCGTAGGTCCGGGCAAGCCTGCCGTCGCTGTGGAGTCTGGCCAGGTCGCGGCGGATGGTGGAGGGTGTCACGCCGAACAGCTGGGACAGCTCCTCGACGCTGGCCAGCCCGGTGGTGGTGGCGAGTCGCACGATCCGGTCGCGCCGCTCCGTGGATCCGATCGCAGACATCAGCTTCCTGTCCTCTGCTGCCCCTGGCACCGTGGCCGCACCCGGGCTCGGACCTTCGTCCAGCGGTGCTCGTGATTCACCTGCGGTGCCAATTCCTTGAGTACGGGAGTACGGGAGTACGGGAGTACGGGGATATGTGGCCGGGGCGGTCAGTGCACCGGCGCGGAGGACATCTCGGCGGCCTGCCGCAGGGCCTCGACCATGCTACCGGCCTCCGCCTTTCCCGTACCGGCGATGTCGAAGGCGGTGCCATGGTCGACGGAGGTACGGATCACGGGCAGGCCCACCGTGAGGTTGACGCCGGCCTCGATGCCGAGGACCTTGACCGGGCCGTGTCCCTGGTCGTGGTACATGGCGACGATGAGGTCGTAGTCGCCGCGCGCGGCGAGAAAGAAAGCCGTGTCGGCGGGGAGCGGTCCGCGCGCGTCGATCCCGTCGGCGCGCACGGTCTCCAGAGCGGGGACGATCTTCGAGTCTTCCTCGCCGTAGCCGAAGAGGCCGTTCTCGCCGGCGTGCGGGTTGATTCCGCAGACGCCGATGGCCGGCTTCTCGACGCCCGCGCGCACCATCGCCTCGTGGCCGCGGCGTACGGTGCGCTCGACCAGGCCGGGCTCGATGCGGTTGACGGCGTCGATCAGGCCGATGTGGGTGGTGACGTGGATGACCTTGACCTTGGGCGTGGACAGCATCATCGACACCTCCTCGACGCCGGTGAGATGGGCGAGGAGTTCGGTGTGGCCGGGGTAGAGGTGGCCGGCCAGGTGCAGGGCCTCCTTGTTGAGGGGGGCCGTGCAGATGCCGTGGACGTCGCCGCTCAGGGCCAGGTCGGCGGCGACCCGTACGTACTGGTAGGCAGCGTCGCCCGCCACCGCCGCCAGTTCGCCCCAGGGCAGGTCGGCGGGGAGCAGGGCGAGGTCGATGACGTTGATGCGGCCCGGCGTGAATTCGGCCTGGGCCGGTCCCTCGATGGTCACGATGTCGCAGGGCGTGCCGAGGATGCGGGCCGCCGCACGCAGACGCTCCGCATCGCCGACGACGATCGGGCGGCAGTCCCGCACGGTGTTCGGGTGCAGCAGCGCGGGGACGATGACCTCCGGACCGACGCCGGCACCGTCGCCCATGGTCACCGCGATGATCGGGAGCGGGTGGGCGGTGGCGGGGAAGGAGACGGGGGCGGGGGTACTGGTCGCGTTCACGGTTTCTGTCTCTCCTTGCGTACGTGATCGGGGTGGCGCTGCGCTCAATTAGCCCTGGTTGCAGGGATGTTCGGGTCGTCACGGGTGGCTGCGCCCGGCCTCAGCGCATGTGCGATCCGCAGCAGTGAGTCGGGGCCGCCGAAGCTGCCGGGGCGGGTGACGACCGAGCGGCCGTCGGGCGTCAGGCAGTGCACGGCCCCGTGATGGATCTGCCCGATGGGCGTCAGCCGGGCGACGCCGAGTGCGTCCAGGACCCGGCGCGCGGTCTCGCCCCCGGTGAGGACGAGGTCGGCTCCGTGCCCGAGGGCGGCAGCGGCACGGGCCAGCGCGTCCACGAGGCGGCGGGCGGAACCAGGGTGCACGCCGGCGGAGTTGTCGAGGCTGAGGACGGTGATGTCGGACGCGCCGGCCGTGCCGTACACATCGGTCGCGCCGAACGCATCGGCCGCATCGAACGCATCGGCTTCCGCCGGCAGAGTGATGTGACGCGCACCCTCCTCCACGAGATGCGCGATCTGCGCAGCAGCCGTCGGTTCCGCCGTCCCCACGACGACCAGCAGCGGCCTGGGCGCCCCGGGCGACTGCCACTCACCGGGCTGCCGGGCCTCCGACTCCGTCAGCTGACGGCCGAGCGCGGCGGCCAGGCCGCCGGTGCCCAACAGCCGTACTTCCGAATCGAGTTGGAGGGTCGCCTGCGCTATCGCGTCCAGGTCGTCGTCCGCCTCCGTGTCGCACACCGGGTGGTATCCGAGAGCGAGGCAGGAGTGCAGCTCTGCCACCAGCTCCGGCAGCGGGGCGCGCACGACGGCGAGGGGCACGACCCGGGTCCGCAGACCGTCGAGCGCGGCCGCGACCGAGTGGGGTGCGCTGCGCGGCTCGGCGCGCCAGGCGTCCGTGGTGTGCAGCGGAGCGCCGTTGAGGTGGACGACGCCGCCTTGCACAGTGCGCCCGAGTGCGGGCAGGGCGGGTGCGATGACGACGCCTGCGGCCTGTGCCGCGTAGGCCTCGGCCTCGGTCGCGAGGTTGCCGCGCAACAGGGAGTCGACCTTCTTTAGCAGGACGACTCCCTCGGCGCGCATGCCGTGCGGGCGCATGCCCCAGCGGAGCGCTTCGGCCACCGCCCGCGCCGCCGGTCCGGGCCCCAACTGCCTTGAGTCAAGGTCGAGTACGACGGCCGCGCTCTCGTCGGATGACGCCCACGGGGTGACGTCCGCGGACGCGGCGGAGGAGTTCCGGCCGGCGTCGACCGTCCTCAGCACGATCCTGCTGCGCAGCCCGAGGACGGCTGCGGTCTCCGCGGCTCCTGACAGATCGTCCGCGAGGGCGAGCACGCGGCGCGGCGTCCACCCGCCGTTGGTCTTCAGGGACACGGGCACCTCCTCGGGCTGCCCGGTCGAGCGGCCTCGGCGCCGATGATGACACAGGTTGCGCGAACTGCGCGAGACCTCTTGCGCAGTTCGCGCAATCGTGCCACCTTTTCCGGCGCGACACCTGTGACGCCGCCCGGGGCTCGGGCGGCGTCAGCCGGAGCCGGTCGCCATCCGGAATGCGAGAAGGTCGACGATGACCCCTACACACCAGAGCAGGCAGAGCACGACGGGACCCACCACCGGGCGCACGCCGAGTACGTCGCGCACGCCGAGCGCCCTGTGCGGCGCTCCCCCGCGAGAACCCCTCACCCGCCGCACCCTGCTGCGCGGCGGCGCAGCAGGCGGCACCGCGCTCGCCATCGGCCCGCTGTTCGCCGCCTGCGCGGGTCCCACCGGAACGCCCGGCCCCGGCACGCTGACCCTGGGCCTCAACCGCTCCTTGGTGAGCCTGGACAACAAGCTGAACCAGTTCGAAGCGGCCGTCACCGTGCAGCGCGCGGTGCGCCAGGCGCTCACCCGTATCGGCCCCGGCATGAAGCCGCAGCTCGTCCTCGCCGACCGGTTCGAGATGACCGCGCCGACCGTGTGGTCCGTCCGGCTGCGCGAGGGCATCCGCTACTCCGACGGCAGCCCGGTCACCGTTGCGGACGTCGCCACGGCGCTGCGCATGTACGGCAAGGTCAACGGCTCCTTCCTGCTCAGCCTCTTCCCCGAACTGCCCACCGTCGAGGCGACCGGCGAGCGCACCTTCCGGCTGCGCACCGAACGCCCGCTGCCCGCCATGGACCGGCTGATGGCCAACATCCACATCACCCCGGCCAAGGCCAACCGCCCCGAGGAACTGCGGAGCGGCATCGGCACCGGCCCCTACCGCGTCGCCCGCGCGAACAGCGGGGCCGGGGATTACACGCTGGCCCGCAACACCGCGTACTGGGGCGCACGTCCCTCCGTGGACACGGTGCGGGTCCGCTTCGTTCCGGAGGAGTCCAGCCGCGTGGTCGCCCTGCGCAGCGGCGAACTCGACGTCGTCGACACCCTCACCCCCGACTCGGCCGAGCAGCTCACCGGACTGCCCGGGGTCCGGGTCGACGAGCGGCCCGGGGTGCGCATGTGCCAGCTGTTCTTCAACTTCCGCAAGCCCAAGGGTCATCCGCTGGCCGATGCCCGGGTGCGGCACGCCCTCACGTACGCCATCGACGGTTCGGCGCTGATACGCGATGTACTGACCGGCTCCGCCGAGGAGGCCGGCGGGGTGGTGCCACTCGCCCTCGAAGGGGCGGTGCGCACGGGCTCGTACACCTACGATCCCGGCAAGGCGCGCACGCTGCTCAGGTCGTACGGTGCCGACGACCTGAGCATCAACATCATCTGGGAGTCGGGCGAGTTCGCCGCCGACACCTCCGTCATGGAAGCCGTGCTCGACATGCTGGGCGACGTCGGCGTGCGGGCCCGTCTCCAGCAGTTCGAGCCGGGGGGCGACATCCTCAAGTGGCGCCAGGGCCGGGCCGGCGACTGGGACGTCATCGGAAACGGCTTCAGCAGCCCCACCGGACAGGCTCTCACCATGCTGCAGGGCATGTACGGCGGCACGGCGGCGAAGGAACGTACCCGCGACGCCTTCATGGGCTACGTCGTGCCCCGCGTCCAGCGCCAACTCTCGGCCGCGGCCACCGAGGTGGACGAGGCCGAACGCAACCGACGGCTCACTGCCGTCCAGCACGCCGTCTGGGACACCTGGCCCAGCCTGTGGGCATTCGCGCCCAAGACGCTGCTCGCACGCCGCGGTCGGGTCCGCGGCCTCGCGGTGCAGCCGATCAACTCCTACGACCTGTCCGCCGTGCGACTGGAGGGCTGAGGCATGCCGACCTACCTCGCCCGCCGGGTCGGCCAGGGCCTGCTGACCGTATTCCTCACCCTCACCGTCGTCTTCCTCCTGGTACGCCTCGCCCCCGGTGACCCGGCCACCTCCTACGCGGGGCCGAACGCCACCACGGCCGATCTCGCCCGCATCCGGACACAGTTCGGCCTCGACGATCCGCTCCTCACCCAGTACGGGGTCTTCCTCAAGGACCTCGTCACCGGGAATCTCGGCACCAGCTACTCCTTCCACTCCCCCGCCTTGGACGTGGTCCTCGACCGGATGCCGTACACCATCACCCTTGCCGTCTCCGCGATCGCCGTCACCGTCGTCACAGCCGTACCACTCGGGGTGTGGATGGCACGCCGCGCCGACACCAAACGAGAGCTCGGCGCCAATGTGCTCACCGTCGCCGGGCAGTCCATGCCGGACTTCTGGACCGGCGTGATGCTCCTGACCGTCTTCGCGGTGCTCCTGCCGGTGCTGCCCGCCTCCGGGTTCACCTCCTGGAGCGGACTCGTCCTTCCGACGGTCACCGTCGCCGTCCTCCAACTGGCCTTGATATCCCGCCTCGTACGCCGCGAGATGAGCAGCGCCCTCGGCTCCGCGTACGTCACCGTCGCCCGCTCCCGCGGCGTCTCCGAGCGCGCCCTGACCTGGCGCTACGCCCTGGCCAACTCGGGCGTCCCGCTGATCACCGCCATCGGCACGCGGTTCGCGGCCCTGCTCAACGGTGTCGTGGTCGTCGAGGTCGTCTTCGGCTGGCCCGGCGTCGGCTCCCTCGTCGTACGTGCTCTGGAGACCCGCGACTACCCGCTGATCCAGGCCACCGTCCTGGTCACCGCGACCCTCGCGATCCTCGTCCAGCTCCTCGTCGACCTCGCCTACCCGCTGCTCGACCCGCGGGTACGACTCGGAAAGGCGGCCTGAGCCATGGCCACCGCCCTCACCGGCACGGGTCCCGGGGCCCGGCCCAGTGCCGTCACCGCCCGCGAACTCGCCCGCGCCACCGCGACCCGGCAGCAGCGCGGCGCCCGCCTCAAGGTGTGGGCCGGGTCCGTCTGCACCGCCCTGGTCGTGCTGCCCGTCGTCCTCGCCGGGCTGCTGCCGCTGCCCGACGCCAACGCCCAGAACCTGGCCGGGCGCCGGCTGCCGCCGCTCGCCGACGGGCATCTGTTCGGCACCGACCAGCTGGGCCGCGACCTGCTCTCCCGCATCCTGCACGGCGGGCAGGTGTCGCTGACCGTGGGGGTGCTCGCCGTCGTCGTCTCCGGGCTCATCGGCGTGGTGGCGGGTTCTGCGGCCGGCTACTTCGGGGGCTGGACCGACGCGGTCGTCTCCCGGCTCCTGGAGGCCCAACTCGCTCTGCCCCTGCTGATGATGCTGCTCCTGGTGGTCGCCCTGTTCGGCGCTTCCGTCACCGTCATCACCTGCGTGATCGCCATCGCCCAGTGGCCGGAGGTGGCACGGCTCACCCGCTCACTCGTCCTGGTCGAGCGCGAGAAACCGTACGTGGCGGCCGCACGGGTCCTGGGACTGCGCGGCTGGTCGATTCTGGGTCGGCACGTCATCCCGAACATCGTCCGCCCGGCGAGCCTGGTGATCCTGCTGCTGCTCGCCCAAGCCGTGCTCCTGGAGAGTGCGCTGAGCTTCCTCGGCGCGGGCCCTCAGCGGCCGTTCGCGACCTGGGGCCGGATCATCTCCGACGGCCAGGACTACCTCACCACCTCCTGGTGGCTTGTCACCCTGCCCGGTCTGGTCATCGCTCTCCTGGTGGTGGGCGTCAACCTGCTCGGCGACGGACTGCGGGACCATACGCGGCCCCAGAAGGGAGCGTGAGCCATGACGGTGCCTCGCGATCGGCACGCGTCGCGTCCGGAGACGCCCCTCCTCGACGTCACGGACCTCCAGGTCGAACTCGTCACCGCGCACGGCGTCGTACGTGCCGTGGACGGGGTGAGCTTCACCGTCCGGCGCGGCGAGACGGTCACCCTGATCGGCGAGTCGGGCTGCGGCAAGTCGACGACCGCCATGGGCGTCCTGCGGCTGCTGCCCGAGGGGCTTGCCGTGCTCTCCGGCAGCGCACGGATCGCGGGCCGCGACCTCGTCGCCGAACCGGGCGCCGCACGCGAGGTCCGCGGCCGGACCGTATCCCTGATCCCGCAGGACCCGATGACCGCGCTCAGCCCGGTCCACACCGTCGGCCGGCAGCTGGGCGACGCGGTACGGCTGCGCCATCCCGGCCTCACCCGGGCGAAGGCCCGCGAGAGGGGCATCGAGCTGCTCGCACAGGTACGCATCCCCGATCCGGGGTCCCGCTGGAAGTCCTATCCGCACCAGTTCTCCGGCGGCATGCTCCAGCGCATCCTCATCGCCATCGCCCTGGCCGCCGAGCCGGATCTCCTCGTCGCCGACGAGCCGACGTCCGCCCTGGACGCGACCGTGCAGGCAAGCGTTCTCGACCTGCTGATGGAGCTCCAGGAACGCACCGGCGTCGGGATGCTGATGATCACTCATGATCTGGGGGTGGCCCGTCTGGTGTCCGACCGCATCCACGTCATGAAGGACGGACGGTTCGTGGAGTCGGGCACCGCTCAGGAAATCGTGGAACGGCCCGTCGAGCCGTACACCCGGGACCTGCTCGCGGCCGTTCCGCGCCTCGGAGCCTGGGACGAGGACGGCACACACGAGGACAGCACACACGAGGACGACACGCACGAGGGCGCGGACGGCACAGCCCCCGACGACGGCAGCGCATCCGCCGAGCCGGGCACGACCGCCACGCAAGGAGCAGCCACGTGACCGATCAGCCCCTCCTGACCGTCGAGGACCTCGTCGTCGAATACGCCACCCCGCGCGGCCCGTTCCGTGCGGTCGACAAGGTCAGTTTCCGCGTGCCGCAGGGCGGTTCGGTGGCCATCGTCGGCGAGTCCGGCAGTGGTAAGTCGACGATCGCCCGCGCCCTGGTCCGGCTGCTCAAGCCCGCATCGGGACGCATCATCTTCGACGGTACGGACATCGCGGCGCTGCCGGAGCGGCGCCTGCGACCGCTGCGCCGCCGCATCCAGATGGTCTTCCAGGACCCCTACGGCTCCCTCGACCCCCACCTCACGGCCCAGGAGATCGTCGCCGAGCCGCTGCTTCTGGAGGATGGAAGCAGCCGGGCCCAACGCGCCCGCTGTGCGGCCGAGTTGATCGACCGGGTCGGACTGTCCGCCTCCGCGCTCCAGCGACGGCCGGCCGAGTTCTCCGGCGGCCAGCGTCAGCGCATCGGCATCGCGCGAGCCCTCGCGTCGCGCCCCGACCTGCTGGTGTGCGACGAGGCCACCTCCGCGCTCGATGTGTCCGTACAGGCCCAAGTTCTGGCTTTGCTACGGGAGTTGCAGGCCGAGACCGGCATCGCCTATCTCGTCATCGCCCACAACCTCGGTGTCGTGCGGGAGATCAGCACCGAGGTCGTGGTGATGCGGGGCGGCCGGATCGTGGAGCGCGGTCCCACCGGCGGGGTCCTCGCCTCACCCGCCGAGCCCTACACCCGGGCGCTGCGCCGCGCCGCGCTCGACCCCACCGCCATCCGGGGCGTCAAACCCCGGCACCTGCTCAGCATCGGCACCACCCCGGAAGGAACCCCCTCGTGACCACCTCCGCCCCCATCGGCCTCGACCTGCCCGGCATCCCCGTCCCCCTCTCCCGCCTGGTCCTGGGCACCATGACCTTCGGCGACACCGTCGACGGCGCGGGTGCCGCGCACATGCTGGACGCGGCACTCGACGCGGGCGTCACCGGAGTCGACACGGCCAACGGCTACGCGGGCGGCGAGAGCGAGCGCATCCTCGGTCCGCTGCTCGCCGGGCGCCGGGACCGTATCGTGCTCGCCACCAAGGCCGGCATCGCTCACCCCGACCAGGGCGAAAATGCCCCGCTGTCCCCCGCCGGCCTGCGCGCCGCGCTCGAAGGCAGCCTCAGCCGGCTCGGCACAGATCATGTGGACCTCTTCTACCTCCACCAGCCCGACCGGAGGACGCCAGTGGCGGAAACTCTCGCGACCGTCGCCGAGTTCCTCGCCGAGGGCAAGATCCGCTCCCTTGGCGTCTCCAACCACGCGGCCTGGCAGATCGCCGAACTGGTGCGGGTGGCCGACGAGGTGGGCGCCCCGCGCCCGGTCGTCGCCCAGCAGCTGCACAACCTGCTCGCCCGGCGCATCGAGGAGGAGTACGTCGAGTACGCGGCGGTCAGCGGGCTGCGCACCATGGTCTACAACCCGCTGGGCGGCGGCCTCCTCACCGGCCGCCACCAGTTCGGCCAGGCCCCCGCCGAGGGGCGGTTCGGCGACTCCAAGCTGGCCGCGATGTACAAGGAGCGCTACTGGGACGCCCGCCTCTTCGAGGCCGTCGACGCCCTCACGAAGATCGCCGAGAGGGCAGGCATCCCGCTCACCGAACTCGCCCTGCGCTGGCTCCTCGACCAGGACAGCACCGATGCGCTGCTGCTCGGCAGCTCCCGCACCGAGCACCTGCACGCCAATATCACCGCCGCACAGGCGGGGCCGCTGCCCGCCGATGTGACCGCCGCCTGCGACGAGGTCGGCGCCGCGCTGCGCGGCCCGATGCCGGCGTACAACCGCTGAGCACCCGCTGCCCGGCCTGCTCCCGGGCCCGCCTGACAACGTACGGAGTTCCCGCATGACCGCCGCACAGTCCCCCGCCCCCGGCACCCCCGCCGCGTTCGCCGCCGCCCTGCGCGCCCGCGAGCAGCTCATCGGCTACTGGTCCGTCCTCGACTCCCCCGTGTCCACCGAGCGCATCGCCCGCCTCGGCTACGACTACGTGGCCCTGGACGCGCAGCACGGCCTTCTTGAGTACGCGGGTCTGCTCGCCTCGCTCACCGCGATCGACACCAAGGGCTCCTCCGCCGTCGGTCTGGTCCGCGTCGAGGCCAACGAGCCCACCTGGATCGGCAAGGCCCTCGACGCGGGCGCGGCCGGCGTCATCGTCCCACTCGTCGACAACGCCGAGGACGCCGCCGACGCGGTGGCCGCCGTGCGCTATCCGCCGCTCGGCATCCGCTCCTACGGCCCGATGCGCTCCGGCCTGCGGATCGGGCCCAACCCTGCCGACGCCCATGAGCAGACGGTCGTCCTCGCGATGATCGAGACGGCGGACGGACTGGCCAACGTCGCCGAGATCTGCGCGACCCCCGGCCTCGACGGCGTCTACATCGGCCCGTCCGACCTGCGGATCGCCATCGGCGGCGCCACCTCGACCGACCCCTCGGTCACCGACGAGTTCGAGGCCGCGCTGACCACGGTCCGCGAGGCCGCGGCCGCCGCCGGGATCGCCGCCGGGATTCACAACGCCGACGGCGCGAGCGCCGCCAAGCGTCTCGCCGAGGGCTTCACCTTCGCCACGGTCGCCTGCGACCTGGTGCATCTGGAGCAGATCGCGGGCAGCCACCTGGCCGCCGCGCGCCCGGGCACGGTGTCCCGGTGAGCGCCCCGCAGACGACGCCTGCCGCACCCGGCACCAGCAACGGTCTCCCACCGCAGGACGCCGATGGCGTCCTGCGCCCCCACTCAACTCAACCAGGGCGCGCGGAAGCCCACTTGGCGGCCCCCGCCCCCGCCGTGCAGAACCACGCCGCGAACCTCACGGTGCTGCCCGGCGGCGACCTGGGCTGTGTCTGGTTCGGCGGATCCCAGGAAGGCGTCGCGGACATCTCGGTGTGGTTCTCCCGGCTCGCCGCGGGTGGCGACACCTGGTCCGCTCCTGTGCGCCTCTCCGACGACGCCACCCGCTCCGAGCAGAACCCCCTCCTGTTCCCCGCGCCGGGCGGCGAACTGTGGCTGCTACACACCGCACAGCGGGCCGGGCACCAGGACACCGCAGAGGTCCGGCTGCGCGTCAGCGGCGACAACGGCGTGAGCTGGGGTCCCTCGCGCGTCCTGTTCCCGGCCACCGCCCGGGGCGGCGTATTCGTACGGCAGCCCGTGGTCGCGGCGAAGGCGGGGCGGCTGCTGCTACCGGTCTTCCGGTGCGTCGCCGCGCCCGGCGAAAAGTGGTCGGGCGGGCAGGACACCAGCTCCGTGATGCTCAGCGACGACGAGGGCCGCACCTGGACCGAACACGAGGTGCCCGGCTCCACCGGCCTCGTCCACATGAACGTCCACCCGCTCCCGGACAGCTCGCTGCTCGCCCTGTTCCGCAGCCGCCGGGCCGACGCCGTGTACCGGTCGGTGTCGCACGACGCGGGAGAGACCTGGACCACACCGCGGCCGCTGGCCGTGCCGAACAACAACTCCTCTATTCAGTACCTGCCGTTGGCCGACGGACGGCTCGCCCTGGTCCACAACCACAGCAGCGCCGCCGACGCCACCGCACGCCGCGTCTCCCTGTACGACGAGATCGATGAAATCGATGAGATCGCCGTCGAGTCGGACGACGCGAGCGCGAAGGACGCCGGCCCCGGCACCGGCAGCGGCACTCCCGAGCTATCCGACGCCGCGTTCTGGGGCGCCCCCCGCGCCCCCCTGACCCTCTCGCTGTCCACGGACAGTGGCCTGACCTGGCCGCTGCGCCATGACCTGGAGACCGGCGACGGCTACTGCCTGACCAACAACTCCCGCGACGGCCTCAACCGCGAACTGTCCTACCCCTCCGTCGCACAGACCCCGGACGGCTGCCTCCACATCGCCTACACCCACCACCGCCGCACCATCAAGCACCTGCGCCTGAGCCCGGCCTGGGCAGACCGGGAGATCTCCGCATGAGCACCCGCAGCGCTCCTCCCGGGACCACCACTCTCATCACCACGCCCACCTTCGCGCGTTTCTCCCCCGAGCCCTGGCGCCTGCTCGACGAGGCCGGTGCGGGGCCCTTACGCCCCTGCCCGGACGCCGCGCTGCCCGGCGCGGAACTGCGGGAGCGGATAGCCGGGGTGGACGCCCTGATCGTCGGCATGGACCCGGTCACCGCGGACGTCATCGCGGCGGCCGACCGTCTCAAGGTGATCGCCAAGCACGGGGTCGGCGTCGACACCATCGACCTGGCCGCGGCCCGCGCCCACGGCATCCAGGTCGTCTGCGCGCCGGGCAGCAACTCCCGTGCCGTCGCGGAATTCACCTTCGGTCTGATCCTGGACTGCGCCCGCCGCATCACGGCCTCGCACGAGCAGGTGGTACGGGGCGGCTGGCCCAAACTGTTCGGCCCCGAACTGGCGGGCCGCACCCTGGCGGTGATCGGCTTCGGCCGCATCGGACGGCTCCTGACCGGGTACGCCCTCGCCTTCGGGATGCGGGTCATCGCCCACGATCCGTACGTGGACGCCCAGGACGTGGCCGCGCAAGGCGCGCGGGCCGCGAGCCTCGACGACTGTCTGGCCGAGGCGGACGTCGTCAGCCTGCACCTGCCCGCGGACCCTTCCGCCGGCCCGCTCCTGGACGGTCGGCGCCTCGCCGCCCTGAAGCAGGGCGCGATCCTGGTGAACGCCGCGCGCGGCGGACTCGTCGACGAGACGGCACTCGCCAAGCTCCTTGTGGACGGCCACATCGGCGCGGCCGCCCTGGACGCCTTCGCCGGGGAGCCGCTGGGCGACAGCCCGCTGCGCACCGCCCCGAACGTCCTGCTCACCTCGCACATGGCCGCCTGCAGCCAGGAGGCCAACCGCGACATGGGCGTCATGGTCACCGAGGACGTCATCCGTGTCCTGGCCGGCGAGACCCCGCTCCGCCCGGCCGTCTGACCCCGCACCGAACGACCCCTCGCAGGCACAACCGTCCCCGCACCCGTCCCGGCAACGAAGCCGGACGACCCCAAGGACCCGACATGCCAAGACCGGCGACGAAGACCACGTCCGGCGACAGCCCGGTCGCTCCAGCCGCGACCACGGCCGCAGTCACCGACCCGTACGCTCTGCGGCCCGAGGACGTCCGCGAAGCACCCGGCGCCTTCACCGGCCGACTGCGCCATCTCGGCCCGGGCTTCGTCCTGTCGGCGGCCGTGGTCGGCTCCGGCGAACTGATCGTGACCACCTCGCTCGGCGCCAGGGCCGGGTTCGCGCTGCTCTGGCTGGTGGTCGTCAGCGCGGGCGTCAAGGTGTGGGTCCAGATGGAGCTGGCCCGCTGGACCATCCTCAACGGCCGTACCGCACTCGAGGGCTACCGCGACATCGGCCCCCGTATCGGGCGCGTGAGCTGGATCAACTGGCTCTGGATCGGCATGGACTTCGCCAAGATGTTCCAACGCGGAGGCATCATCGGCGGCACCGCCGCGGCCTGTTCGATCCTGTGGCCGATCACCGGTGAGGCGCTCAGCTTCCGCTCCCTCACGGCCTGGACGATAGTCGTCACGTCGGTCGCCGTCGCCCTGCTGCGCTCGGGCAAGTACGGGATGGTCGAGCGACTCTGTGTGGCCTCCGTGGTGGTCTTCACCCTCGCCACCGTGGGGTTGGCGGCCGGCCTGCCGTTCACCGAATTCGGCTACGGTGCGGGCGAGTTGGTCGGCGGTCTCAGCTTCCGGATACCCGCGGGCACCATAGGCATCGCTCTCGCCATGTTCGGCATCACCGGCGTCGGCGCCGACGAGATGACGACGTACACGTACTGGTGCATCGAGAAGGGCTACGCCCGCTGGACCGGCCCCGACGACGGCACCGAGCAGCGTGCACGGCGCGCCGAGGGCTGGCTGAAGGTGATGCGCCTGGACGTCGCGGCGGGCTGGCTGGTCTGCACCCTGTGCACACTCTCCTTCTACGTCATCGGGGCGGCCGTCCTGCACCCGCAGCACCTGGTGCCCGAGGGCAACTCGATGATCACGACGCTGTCGCGCGTCTACACCGACACCATGGGTCCCTGGGCCGAGTACCTGTTCCTGGCCGGCGCCATCGCCGTGCTCTTCTCGACCCTGATCGGCTCGACCGCCAGCGTGCCGCGGCTGTGGACCAACACCCTGGGCCTGCTGGGCGTCATCGACTGGCATGACGTACGCGTGCGCGAGCGCACCATCAAGATCCTCACCTTCTGCCTGCCCGCCCTCTGGGCCGCGTCCTACCTCTTCGTGCAGTCACCGGTGCTGATGGTGCAGATCGGCGGCATCGGCGGCGGCGCCTTCCTGCTCGCCGTGGTCGTCGCGGTCTGGCGGCTGCGCTCCACCGGCGTCGAGCGCCGCTTCCGCGGCAGCCCGTGGCTGACCTTCGCACTCGCCGTCAGCAGCGCGGCGATCGTGTTCCTGGGCGTGTACGGGGTCCTGGACGTGCTCGGGGTGAGCCTGGCCGGTGAGTGACACCGCCGGCTGGGGAACGGCACCACTTCCGGTTCGGGAGGTGGCCGGGGTATTGGGTGTCATCAGTAGATGTGTGCCCATTTCGGGGTCATTGAGAGCAGATCTCGGTACTATCTCGGCGGAACGCGTCGAGTAGAGGGGGACTCATGCTTCTGAAGAGGCTGGCCGCCGTGGGGGCGGGTGTCGCACTCGCGGTGAGCCTGAGCAGTGCACCGGCGAGCGCGACACCGCGCACCACAGGTTTCAAGAATCAAGCCACGGATAAGCCGTGCTTGGACTTCCGTGCGGACTACGGTCCGTACGTCTTCAACTGCAATTCCACCGACTACCAAAAGTGGCACTGGAACGACGACTACGAGTACACGGCGTTGCGGCAGGTGGCGACCAAGCTGTGCCTCACACTGCGCAATGACCAACTGACCATGAAGCCCTGTGCCGCTGCCGACGCTGCGGCGCTGTGGACCGTCGACGAGACACAACCCGCGCTGATCAGGAACAGCGTCAGCCACAAGTGCCTCGCGCGGATGGCGAACGACCGCGTCTCCACCGCGCCGTGCACCGGGGGGAACTCCCAACGCTGGACGCTCCGGTAGACCTCCTGGAAGAGGGGAAGCGGGAGTCGGCATTGCGTGTCGACTCCCGATCCAGGACGCATCTGATACACGACGTTCACACGGCCGCGTTGCGCGGGCTGAGCCGCTCCGGACCCCACGGGCATGGGCGGCGCCATCGGCACGTCCGGGGCCCGGGATCGGTTCAAGCATGCGATCTCCGGGCGGATTACGTGGTGGCGCAGGTGACCTGAGCCATCCGGGCAAGCGAGGCGCGCAGTGCGGTGTTGAACCGGTCGGGGCGCTCCTGGTGTGGCATCTGGGCGGCGCCGGCGATCACGCTTACCTCGGCTGCGGGTGTGAGGGCGGCGCAGGCCCGGGCCACCTCCAGGGGGATCGCGGTGTCCAGCTCACCGTGGAGGTAGTGGATCGTCACCTGCAGCCCGGGCAGCATCGGGCGCGGGTCGTAGCAGTCGGCGGTGGCCTGGTGCTCGTCGATGTAGACGCCGGAGTCCAGGATCTGGCGGACCGTCCAGTCGATGAGCGCGGGCGCGGTGCCCGGCGCGTACCACCCCGGCACCCATCCGGCGACCGTACCGGCCCGGTCGCGGCGCAGACCGGCCACGAGCTCCGCCTGAGCCTGAGCCCTCGTCGACGGCCAGTACCCCGGCGCGCCCACCGGGACCACGCCTGCGATCAACTCAGGTCGCCGTACGCCCAGTTCGGTGGCGAAGGTCCCGCCGATCGACGAGCCGATGACCACCGGCCGGTCCAGCCGCAACGCGCCGATCAGCGCCACCAGGTCGCTGACCACCCCGGCGGTGGTGTTGCCCCGGGCGGGGTGGGCCGACCGCCCGCAGCCCCGCCAGTCGACAGTGAGGACCCGGTGGTCCCGGGTGAAGTCGGGCAGCTGGGCGCCCCAGGTCCGGCCGCTGGTGCCCCAGCCGTGCAGGAACAGCAGCGCCGGGCCGGTCCCCTCGTCCTCGTAGTGGAGCGTGGTGTCGTTGACGTCCAGGCTGGGCATGGTTCTCCATCGCCTCATGGGCCCTTGCGGGCCTCGCGGTTCGTGGTGTCCCCAGCCAACCGCGATCACCTCCGCCGACCAATGAGCGATGCGCGCCTACACTGATCGCGAACAGTGATCAATGCTGGTCACGGCGGGCAGGAGGAGCGGGGGCCATGGAGCTGCGTCAGCTGCGCTATTTCCTCACCGTGGCGGAGGAACTGCACTTCGGCCGTGCCGCCGAGCGGTTGCACATCGTGCAGTCCGCGGTCAGCCAGCAGCTCCGCCGGCTCGAACGCGAACTGGGTGCCGAGCTGTTCGCCCGCTCCACCCGCGTCGTCCGGCTCACCGAGGCCGGCCACCGGCTCCTCCCGTACGCCAGGGACATGCTCGCCCTCCAGGCGCGCGCCCGGGAGGCCATCGACGAACTGAGCGCCGAGCAGGCCGCGACGGTGCGCCTCGGCACCAGCTCCGGGCTGGGGGCCCGGCTGGACGCCGTACTCACCGCGTTCACCCGACTTGCCGGACACGCCAGGCTGGAACTCGTCACCAGCGGCACCGAGGAACGGCTGGCGCAGGTGCGGGCCCGGTGATCTGGACGCCGCCCTGCTGCGCGGTGAACGGGCCTTCCCTGGGCTGGAGTTCCTGCCACTGTGGCAGGACGCGCTGATGGTGGCGCTGCCCGCGGGCCACGCGCTTGCCGCGCGGGAGACCGTCGAACTGGCCCGGCTCGCGGAACTACCGCTGCGGCTCTCCCCCCGCTCCCGCAACCCCGCACTCCACGACCTGGTGATGCACTCCTGCCAAGCCGCCGGCTACACGCCTGTCCTGGGCCCGGAGTTCACCAACGACCAGGACACCCTCGCCGCCATCGGCCACGGCTCACCGTCCTGGACGGTCTTCTACGCCCCGCACGCCGATCAGCTCCCCGTGCCCGGCGTGGTGTTCCGCCCCCTGAACGGCCCGGCGCCCCTCATGCAGACCTACCTTGCGGTGCGGAACGGCCCGCCCCGGGCGGCGCTGCGTGCCCTGATCGAAGCCTGCTACGAGGCAGTCGAGTCACGCGGCACCGGCAGCCTTCCACGCTGATGCCCACCACGACCGGGCACCCATCTCAAACGGGATGGCCTGTCAGGTACGGCGAAACAGGGCCTGCCTGATGACCTTTGCCACCACCGCGGGGTGGAACAGTACGGTGGGCGGGGCCACCATGTTGGCCACTCGTACGAATCGGGACCACACCCGCGCGTCTCGGACCGACACCTCGAAGAGGTGCTTGTTGTACCAGTGGGCGATCCTCGCCGTGATGGGCTGATGGTGCGGGTTCCACATGAGATCCGAATTGCTTGACAGCGTCCATGGGGTCAGCAGAATGCGTGCCACCGCGCGCTGGTATGCCCGGATCAGACCATCCAGGTCGTCCTTGCGCGCCGCGTATTTGGCCAGGGTGCGGTGGAGGAGATCAGCCTCCAGTGCGGCCACGGTCAGGCCCTGCCCATAGACGGGGTTGGAGACGCAGACCGCGTCGCCCAGGGCGACGAGTCGGTCCGGCCAATCCTTCATCTTGTGGTAGAGGCACCACTGGTTGTTGATATTGGTGTAGCGATGAGTCCGGCCTTGGTTGGTCCGGGCTTCGATCTGCTCAGCCAGATGGCCATTCTTCAGACTCTTCGCAAAACCCAGGTAGGCCGCGTCCTCGGTCGGTGGCATGTGCTCCTCGAACCCGATCAACGAGCACATCCAGCGGCTCCGCTCGACAGCCAGGATGACGCCACCGCGGGGAATGTGGGGCGCGAAGGTCATCTGGTACGCCAAGTCGAAATCCGGACGGCTCTTGTCCGGCTGGTCGAAGGTCATCGACGTGTACGTGATCTTCGCTTTGACGACTCGCTTGTCGGGCACGGACAGGCCCAAATCGGTGAGCCAGTCGTCCAGAGCACTCGACCGCCCCGAGGTGTTGACCACCAGATCAGCTTCGATTTCCGTCGGCTCCTCAGCGCCCTCCATCCGGCACAGCACCCTGTCCACATTGCCGGAGCTGTTCGTTCTCAGGCCCTCGCACCGTGTGGAAGAAAGGAGCGTCACTTCAGGCAGAGCGAGCACCTTGCCGCGCAGGCGCCGCTCCAGTTCGTCCCGGGTGAGCGCCTGAATCTCGATGCCCGTCCGAATACTCGGTGCGAACCCTGTGGGCAGAAGGAACCTGATGCGCTCTCCGTAGTCGAAAACGGGTGCCCCGATTCCCTGCAGTTCCGCACGCAACCCCGGGAAGAGCCTCTCCAGAATCTCGCCACCCTTGGCCAGCAGGGCGTGGACGTGGTAGCCCTGCGGCGCATGCGGATGGGCACCTGTGCGTTCGTCCACCAGGCCCTGTTCCAGGATGACCACTTCGGAGAAATAATCGGCCAGGACGCGTGCCGTCACGAGGCCCGCATACCCTCCCCCGACGACCACTGCCTTCCCCCACGTGCCGGCGCGCCGGTCGACCCTGTTCTTCATCGGCCCATACCTCTTCCGTCGCCCTTGCTGTCCCACCGGCTCACAGGAACCGGCCCTGTGGCCGGACATGCCACAGGCCGACCCCGCACCGCTGGGCGTACGTACACGAGGGAGACGCCCCCGCGTGCCGATCGGGAGTCGACTCGATCTTTTGCTGCGCTCTGGTGAGCTACCCCGTGACCGCTCCGTCCTACGTCAGCGGCGGGGGCGCACAGCGGCACGACCGGCGTGCACGAACAGACGTGGGTGGTTCCGCGCCGGGCGCCCGTATGCGGAGGCGCGCCGGGCGAGACGACGGTCAAGCGCAGGCTGTCGCCTGGCCTCCCGGCGCAGCCCTCGGACCTGACACCCGTGCCGCCGCGGCTCCCGAGGACTGACAGCGGGACCCGGACCTCACCGAAGCTGTTGTTCAGCGGCCTGTTCCAGTAGCGCTCGTTCGGAGTCCGAGTAGCGCATCGCGGTCTTCTTGTGGAGGCCGCACACTTCGGCGAGGTGAAGCGGTCGGGTCCTTGTCTCAGCGGCTCCGAAATCGCCGTGATCGCGGACCCGTACCGCCTCCGCCATGTCGAGTTCGCCGTTCTCGACGACTGACATCACCTCAACGCCGGGGCGCCTGCCTGCCTACCGTGGTTGAGGCTCGGAGGGCCGCACCGGCGTGGCCGCAGCGGGCAGCTGGGCGAGCGCGGCGATGAACGGGGCGGGAAGGTAGGCGGGCCGGCCGGCCTGGCCCGTTCGGTAGGCGACGTACCCGAGCGAGCCGCCCGCGGCTACCTCTTCGGCCGTCTCCGCTTCGTACACCACCCGACAGCCGCCGGCAGCCTTCTTGGCCCGCTCCCACAGAGCGGGCGCGGGCTTCCGTTCCGCCTCGGTGCGGGGGGTGAAGATGCGGTCGCCGAAGTCGGCCCACGCGAACGGCGTCGAACCCTTCCAGTCCTGATCGACCGCCTCCTTCAGCTTCGCCGCCCGCTCGGCATCGGTGGCGCCCCAGGAGGACGGCACGTTCGTGATGAGGCCGACGGGTATGTGAAGGGCACGCAGCGCGCGCAAATGGGCCGCGGCTCGAGGCATGTACCGCACGCTGTCATCCTCGGCGGTGTGTACCAACGTCTCGCCGAGGTCGAAGTACGCCACCACACACCCGCCACGCGGGCCGGCGTTTCCGGCGGCGTGCGGCGCCTTCCCGGCGGCTGCGCCGGCGGTCGCGGCGGGTACGGTCAGCGCCGCCACGCTGCCGAGGACGAGGAGAATGCGGCGGGGGGTTTTCCGGGCGAATGCTGCGTTCATGGGGGGTGACCTTCTCCGTTGGGGGCATCAGATCGTATACGTGACATGCGCACGCCGTACCCCTGTTTTGCGCGGGAAGGTACCTTCTCCTGCTGCGGCCATATCACCCGTGAGGTAAGGAAGTTGATTACGCGTCAGCTTGAAGCGGTCACCGCCCGGCCCGCCCTCCACGGCGAGCGCCGTCACCCCAGCACGGCTCTTGGGCTGCAACCAGCTTCTGCACCCGGCCGACGCAGGAGGCCGGCGTGTCCGCGCCCGCTGGAAGCGCGCGCCGAGGGCAATGTCGTCGTTCGGCGATCACAAGCACACCTGAGCGAGTCTGCGGGCCCGGCCCAAGGGTGCATCGCTTCCTGCGGTCGGCCTTGACATCCCTACGATCCTACGGAGATCGCAGACGTGATGTGGTCGGACAGCTTTGGTTACTGTGGGCAACCCAATTACCTGGAGCCTCACCTCTTAACCAACCCACCCCAGCACCAACTCGTCAGCCTCTAAGGCAGGTTGGAAAAGGCTCAATGACCAGACCACTGTGACTTTGACAGGCGATCAGAGGAAGCCGCAAAGCCCGGTTATGCGAGGTCACCCGGACCATGAATGCCGGGCGGGTCCCCCGAAGATTCGCCAGGTGGACCTGACGAAACGCCTGCGGGCAACCGAAACCGGACCCACCCCCACTACTTTCGCCAAGTTTCTGACAGCACCCATCAGACGGGTTATTTTCTGATGCAAGGTGCCCCATACCAGAGGCATCAAGGCAAAGGGGGAATAAAACATGCGCAAGATCGCTTTAACCGCCGCAGGGATCTCTCTCGCTGTGGGTACGCTCGGACTCGCCGTAGCGCCCAGCGCCAGTGCGGCGACGCCCTGTCCCAGTGGAGCCGTGTGCATCCGTGAGACGAACGGCAACATCCTGAGCAAGAACATTTTCTACAGCTACGGCTCCCACAACCTGTCGAACGTCACCGGCGACCGGGTGCTGGTCAACAATCAGACCGGCGGCGCGGGCTTCCAGGTCTGCTACGGGTACAACGGCGTCAACTGCTCCGTCGTGATGCGCGGTACGGGCGAATCCGCGCCCTACAACATGACGCCGATCAACTCCGTCGTCCTCGTGAGGTAGTCAACACCCAGGACACCAACGGCGAAGCCCCGGAGACAGCTCCAATGTTCCGGGGCTCTGCGCTGCCGTCACGGTCGGAACGGCTGGGTCGGTTCCCGGTTGAACGGACATGAGCACGTACGGACATCAGGCGGATCACAACACAGAGCAGGCGGCGGCACGGTGGGCGGCAAGCAGACCGAAGCGACAGAAAAACTGTCACGGCTTGCGCAGCCACATACGCGCCGGTCCCACGTCAGGGACACCCATTTACCGGGTGCCGCCGAACCCACTGGAATCTTGTCGCCGAGTTCGGGCAGCGTTTGTTGATCGCAGAGCCGGAAAATCTCAATGAGATCTGACACCGGTGCGCAGGGGTGGGTCCCTTGTCGCCACGCAGGGCGGGCCCTTCCGGAAGGGTCCCGTCACATCGGGAGGGAATGCAGACGCACTGGCTCCGAAGGCCAGTACGCGTTGTCGCGCAGGGGCGTCACCATTGTCCGTAGCGGCATGGTCACCAGGCGGCTTTCGGGTTGTTCGACGAGTACGTCCTTGTCGAGCGGGTGCCATCCGAGGCGCTGGTACAGCGGTACGAGGGGAGGTCGGCAGAACAGGAGCGCGTGCTGAGGCCCCATCGTTCGAGCGTGGGCGAGCGCCGCTGTGACCACGAGCCGAGCCAGACCCTGGCCTTGCATGTCGGGTGCGACAGCCACTCCACCGATGCCCACCACCTCTGTCTCGATGTCGCCGACGGCAACTGGCAGCCGTAGCAGGCCGGCGTGTGCGACGAGCCGGTCGCCGTATCTGATGCCGAAGTGTTCTTCCTTGGGCAGCCAGGTCAAACCGGTCGCGGCGACACCGAAGGGATCATCGCCGTCGCCGAGGATCTCGTCCTGCTCCGTCCTTGTGTACCGAGGGAGCCGCACGACGGTCTGTGCTACAGAGGATTGGTTCTCAGACATCCCCACATGATGATCTCTCCTCCGAGGACCGGCCAAGCAATTGCTCAGCCGATCTCCGGGAGAGGGGCCTGGCGTGAGTCAACCGCCGGAGTTCTGTGCGGTCCGAACGAGCCGACACACGCCGGCACCGGGTCACTTCTTCTGTCGGCGGGCCTGTTTCACCTCGCCATCGATGGCCCAGGCGTCGGCGACCGGTCCGAGGTGGCCGAGCTTGTCGGGGTTGATCACCGAGCGGATGGTCTGGATCTGCTCGTCGAGCACGTCGAGGACCAGGGCATGGAGGACCTTGCCGTCCCTGTCGCGGAAGATCGCGCCGGGCTGGCCGTTAACCTCATGCGGCTCGAACGTCACGTCGACCCGGGCCAGCAACGGGAAGACGGAAGCCAGCAGCCGGGACACGTGGTCGGCGCCGACGACAGCCCTGGCCAGCTGCGGGGCCTTTCCGCCGCCGTCTCCGACCATCTGCACGTCGGCGGCCAGCAGATCCCGCAGGCCGGCGACGTCGCCTCCGCGGAGGGCGTCGAAGAACCGCGTCGCCAGCTCCTGCCGCTTGTGACGGTCCGCGTCGAACCGCGGCCGCCCGGCCTGCATGTGCCGCCGTGCCCGTACCAGCAGCTGCCGGCATGCCGCCTCCGAACGTTCCACCGCCGAGGCGATGTCGTCGAACTCGAAGCCGAACACCTCCCGCAAGACAAACACCGACCGCTCCAGCGGGCTGAGCCGCTCCAGCAGCAACAGCGCCGCCATCGACACCGAGTCGGCCAGCTCCGCCGAGCGCGCCGGATCCTGATAGGGATCGCTGAGCAGCGGCTCAGGGAACCACGGGCCCACGTACGCCTCCCGCCGCACCCGCGCAGAGCGCAGGACATCGATCGAGATCCGCGTCACCGTGGCGGACAGAAACGCCTTGACCGAAGTGGGAAGGGTCGTCGAGCCGTCGAAGCGCAGCCATGTCTCCTGGACAGCGTCCTCGGCCTCGCTCACGCTGCCCAGAATTCGGTAAGCGATCGAGAACAGCAGTGGCCCTAGCTCCTCGAACTCCTCGACCTTGCTCACGCCACATCCCCCTTGAGGCTTCCGCCCGACCGTATTTCCGGCGCGGGCAACATTTTGGTGATCTCGCGGTCCGTCGACGAACTGTGCAACGGCCCCTCGCCCGGGGCCTGCGACAGCGCCCCGGGTGGGTCATCGGTGGCCATTCAGTGGAACTGCCCGACCTCGTAGTCGCCGGCCGGCTGCTGGGCGATGATGTTCAGCCGGTTCGCCGTGTTCATGAAGGAGACGAGGAGTACCAGGGCGGTGAGCTGCTCCTCGTCGTAGTGCTTCGCGGCACGTGCCCAGACCTCGTCGCCGACCCCGCCGGCCGCGTCCGCGACCCGGGTCCCCTCCTCCGCCAGCTCCAGCGCGGCACGCTCGGTCTCGGTGAAGACGGTGGCCTCCCGCCACGCCGCGACCAGGTTCAGCCGCACCGAGGTCTCGCCGGCAGCTGCGGCCTCCTTGGTGTGCATGTCGATGCAGACGGCGCAGCCGTTGATCTGGCTCACGCGCAGCGCCACCAGCTCCTGCGTCGCGGCCGGCAGCGGCGACTCCTTGAGCACCTTGCCCAACGACATGAAGTACTTGAACGCCTTGCCGGCGGTCGGGCTGGCGAAGTAGTTCAGACGTGCTTCCATGGTGTGCTCCTCCGTCGTCTTCAGTGGCTACGCACCCTGAGACGAGGTAGCCCGACCCCCTGTGACACGGACGCATGTGACCTGCATCTCCCCCATCGACGACGCACGTCAGCCGACGAAGCCTCTCCGGCCACGAACAGCACGGCAACTGTGCGGTCCGCAAAGGCAGGTCGATGTCCTGGAAGAACCCCCAAGACGTTGGGAACATAGGCGATCACCGCCGTGGCAGCCGCGGAAACGTAGCCAGCTTGTCGAACGCCCCGGCAGCCGGGCAGCATGAGGGGACATCGCTGCCGGCCCGTAAGCCGAGAGGTCCTGATGAGGCTGCTGCTGAGCTCATGGTTTCTGACCCCGGACAGTCGGCCACCCGCGCTTCCCAGCAACCTGCGCAACGGCAGGGCAGGCATCGTGTTGAACGCTCTGGATGGATTCGGCCGCTCACGCACCCGCAACCTCGCGCGCGAGAGCCGCACCCTGGAGACATTCGGCTACTCCTGCGAAGAGCTGGATCTGCGCGACTACTTCTCCGCCGCCGCTGGTCTCACCCATCGTCTGGCCGATCTCGACCTGGTCTGGGCTCTGGGCGGCAACTCCTTCGTTCTGGCCCGCGCCATGACCCAGTCCGGGTTCGGCGACGCCCTCAAAGAGCAGTTGGTGCGGCCTGAGTTCGCCTACGGCGGCTACTCAGCAGGGGCCTGCGTCACCGGACCGGACCTGCAGGGCATCGACCTCATCGACGACCCGACCGTTCTGCCCGAAGGGTATCCGTCGGCCACCACACCGACATGCCTGGGCCTGGTCCCCTACCGAATCGTTCCTCACTGGCGATCCGACCACCCCGAAGCCGAAGGCGCGGAACGGGCCGCCTCTCATCTCGGCGACCGCGGACTGCCACACCGATGTCTACGCGATGGGGAATCAATCAACATCCATGATGTCAGCAATGCGGACATCTGACCCGCGCGTGCCCGTGGACGGCCGCTGAACCGATGCGGGGTTCGCGAAGTCCGCGTAGGGGCGCCCCGGGCAAGGGGTATTCGATTCTGGCACCGCTCCTCCCCGATCCGAATCCGGCTTATCAGTAGCCGACCTCCGAGCGCGGCGGTACCGATCTCCCGGGACAGCACAGCTGAGCGGCCCGACGGCGCGCCCCCATCGCCCGGTCGGCCCAAGGGCCATGACGGATCGTGTGCTCGTGCGTTGTCATCGATATGACGAGCACCAAAATCATTTCGCTCCGCCGCGCGGCCGCAAGCAGGGCTGCCCGGGCCGCCAGTGACCGCGCGACCTCCGAAACGGCGGCGCGCAAGGCGATCCCGCAGCCGCATCCCACGACGCGTTCCTCCGCGCAGCCGCAGTCACCGACGAGGAGCGGCTGACGCCCGGCGGCACGATTCGTCACGCAGGAGGCGCTGCTGTTCCCGTCGACCGCGGACGTGTCGGTGCTGGCGGTGGGTGTGAAGAACGAGTCGGCACGGATCGAGGCCCGCAGCAAGGCGAGCGGCTCGGCCTGTCCGGGTTGCGGGAGCTGGTCCATCGGGGTCCACAGCTCCTACCTGCGGTTTTCGGCAGACCTGCTTAGCGCAGGGCTGCGGGTGATGCTCTTTCTGCGGGTCCGTCCGTTCGTCTGCCGGGTTGCTTCGTGCGTGCGGCGGACGTTCGTTGAGCAGGCGCCGGGCCTGACCCGTCGCTACAGCAGGTGGACCGAGCGCCTGCGATCGACGCCGGCAGCGGTGGCCTCGCGCTCGCCGGCCGGGCGGGTGCACGGATGGCCGGCGTCTTCGGGGTGCCCGTCAGCCGCAGCACCGTGCTGCGGCTGGTCTAGGCACTGCCCGAACCGGACTTACCGAGCGCCAAGGCCAACGGCTCCGTCAACCGAATCAAGGTGTTCAAGCGCCAAATGTTCGGACGAACCGGCTTCCAACTCCTGCGGAAAAGAAGTCTCCTGGCGTGACTGGTGACTGAGGCCGACAGGCGTTTCGCAGCGAGACAGTTCTACGATCTCGGTTCATGACGACGCCGCCCGACTGCTACGCATGCAGCAAGGAAGCAGAGTTCGACGACCTTCCGCCACGCGAGTGCGTGGTATATGACCAGCACTGGCGGGTGGCCCACGACTTCAACACCGCAGTTCCTGGCTGGCTGGTCCTGCTGCCTCGGCGCCACGTTGCCGCAATTCATGACCTCACCAACGCTGAGGCATCTGCCCTAGGGGGGTGGCAGGTGAAGCTCTCCCGGGCTCTCCGGAGCGTGACTGGTTGCGCCAAGACCTACGTCGTCCAATTTGCCGAAGTCGAAGGCTTTGCGCACGTGCACTTCCACATCGTTCCGCGCATGGCAGATCTGCAACCGGAGCATCGTGGGCCGGGCATTTTCGAGCTGCTTCGGCGACCAGAGACGGAGCGAGTGACGGCTGACCAGGCAGATCAAATAGCCCACTCTCTCCGAGCTCAACTTCATCGGCACCCGAACGCTCAGTAACCAGATCACGGAATCTGAGCCAGAACCTGAGATTCGACAGCGCGGTTGTCCACCGCTTCGGGCGGCGCTCCAGTTGAGCCGTGTTCGATGTTCACATGCGGCCACAGCACCGGGCATCTGCGTCAGGCGGGGCTCAGGGGGCGAAGATCGTGCTGGCCAGGATCACGTGGGCGGTCGTGCCGCCGAGGATGCTCAGCAGCGCGTTGCGACGCCACATGTGCAGGCCGACGGTGACGGCGAGGGCGGCGAGCGGGGCCAGGCTGCGCGCGTGGGTGAGGGGGAGGTCGCGCAGGCAGTAGGCGAGGAGGATCACCATGACGCCGGCGGGCATGCGGGTGCTGAGGTACTGGACTGTGCTGCTTGCGCGCAGGGAGGTGAGGGCGGCGAAGGGGAGGGCTCGCAAGGCCCAGGTGACGGCGGCGGCGACGAGGACGGCGGCGATGGCGTAGCGCGTGTCAGGCATGGGTCGGCTTCCTGCCGGTCGTGAGGCGGCGGGCCAGGAGAGCTGCGGTGAACAGGGTGAAGGCAGCCAGGAGCATCTGGGCGGGGAGGAGGAGCCGTGCGGCCAGGGCGCTGAGCAGAGCGAGCGCGGGGGTGGGCAAATCGCCGCGCAGGTCCCGGACGGCGTCGAGGCCGAGGACGGCGAACATGGCGGTAAGGGCGAAGTCCAGGCCGGTGACACCGTCCGGTATGAGGGAGCCGAGCAGGGCTCCGACTGTCGCGCTGCCCGCCCAGCACAGATGCAGGAAGAACTGCAGCCACAGGATGCGCCGGCTGGACCAGGAGCGGGCCTGCTTCCCAGTAGTCAGCGCGTACGCCTCGTCGCACAGGGCGAAGGTGGCGTAGGTCTTGCCGAGGCAGCCGGTCACGCGGTGCAGGGGGAAGGACAGCGCGTAGAAGACGTGCCGGACGTTCACCATGAACGTGGACAGCGCGATGGCCGCCAGCGGGGCCACGGCGGTGACCAAGCCGATGAGCAGGAATTCGAACGATCCGCCGAAGGCGAGCGCCGCGGACAGTGCAGCCCACCACCAGTCCAGGCCCGACTGCGTCGCGAGCGCCCCGAAGGCGAGGCCGAGCGGGACGAATCCCAGGACGGCGCCGGCGGAGTCCTTGAACGCCGCACGCGCCTCGGAAGGGCTCGTGGAGGAAGGGACGGGGGCAGGCCGAGGACGGCCCCCAATAACGGGAGGGCTTGTTTCCATGGAGAAATCTTAGGAAGAATCCTGCCTCATATGGTTGCCGCTTATCGCTCTATGCTGTTGTTGTGAGCAATGAAGATGGCCTTGATGAGGTCGACCGAGAAATTTTGTTTCATCTCCGTCAGGGCGGGCGGCTGACCAACGTCGAGCTGGCGAAACGGGTCGGCCTGACCCCACCGCCCTGCCTGCGCCGGGTCAAGCGGCTGGAAGAGGCCGGCGTCATCGCCGGGTACCGGGCGGTGATCAATCCCGAGGCCATGGGCCGGGGGCTGGAGGTACTGGTCGATGTCGAGATCTATGCCCAGGACCTCAAGAGCTTCGAGGAGTTCGAGGAGACGGTGGCCTCCTATGACGAGGTCGTCGAATTTCGCCGCATGTACGGGCGCCCCGACTACTTCATCCGCGTCGCCGTAGCCGACCACGCCGCCTACGAAGCCTTCCTCACCGGCAAGCTCAGCTGCTTGCCCGCGGTCCTCCGCCTCGAATCCCACCTGACCATGAAGGAGATCAAGACCAACCAGTAGGCGCGGCAGGCGACAACTCACCGAAGTGTCCGCCCTTCGCACCCCGCTCCATCCGGTCACGCGAAGGAGATCAACCGCCGCTGAGCTTCCTGGACTCCGTCAGCTGACAGCCGGGGACCCGGTCGGCGCGTGGGCCAGAAGCGTCGAGATCGTGGAGGCCGACGCGGTCCCGGTGGGTCCAGTTGGGGCCGACCCTCACCCCGGCACGGAGACGAGCTGGGCAGCGCCCCTCCCCCGCCGGCCGCTGTCACCAGCGGCCCCGCCGCCCTTCAGATGGCGCTGCGGATCGCCGCCTCGAACCCTTCCACGTGGCCCGCGGCGAGGGCTGACGCCTTCTCCGCGTCGCCGTCGATGATGGCGCGCAGCAGCGGCCCGTGCTCATGCACATGACCCGCCAGACCCGGCAGCCGGTCGATGAACAGACACCAGATGCGGGTGGCCAAGTTGTCGTACCTGACCAAGGTGTCTTCGAGGTAGGGGTTGTGGGTTGCGGCGTAGATGGCCCGGTGCAGGGTCATGTCGAGCCGAATCAGGTCCGCGCCGCTGTCGGATGTGTCCGCCAACTGCGCCAGCAGCTGGTTGAGTTCCTCGCGGTCGCTCGCACCGGCGCGTTGGGCCGCGAGGGCCGCCGCGAGCGGCTCGAGCTGCTGACGGACCTCTGAGATGAGCCCGAGATCGGCGATCTGCACCTCGGTGGCAAAGGTGCCGCGCCGGGGGAAGGCGACGATGAGTCGTTCGTGCTCCAGCCGCTTGAGGGCTTCTCGGACCGGGGTACGCCCGAAACCGAGCTCGGAGGCGATCCGCTCGTCGTTGATGGGCTCTCCGGGGCGGATCCGGAGGGTCACCAGACGTTCCGAGATGGAGCGATATGCCTGGTCGGCCAGCGTTCCATGGCCCTGACCAGCGACGGTCGAAGTAGTCACTCCACATCCTTCCTTGACGCGGCCCGATCCGCGCTTCTAGTGTATCGCAACAGGAAGTTGATATATCAGTCGTCCTTTAGTTGGTCCCGAGGGAGTTTTCATGACTGCCCACACCCCCGACCGGCGAGCGGCCCAGGCCGCGGTGCTCGGCGCTCAGCTCCACGACTTCGATCCGGAGATCGACACGGCGATCAAGGCGGAGCTGGCTCGGCAGCGCGGCACGCTGGAGATGATCGCGAGCGAGAACTTCGCGCCGCTCGCGGTCATGCAGGCCCAGGGATCGGTGCTGACCAACAAGTACGCCGAGGGCTACCCCGGACGCCGCTACTACGGCGGCTGCGAGCACGTCGACGTGATCGAGCAGCTCGCGATCGACCGCATCAAGGAGCTGTTCGGGGCTGAGGCCGCCAATGTGCAGCCCCACTCCGGCGCGCAGGCCAACGCGGCTGTCATGGCCGCCCTGTTGCAGCCCGGCGACGCGATTCTGGGGCTGGACCTCGCTCACGGCGGCCACCTCACCCACGGCATGCGGCTCAACTTCTCCGGGCGCCTGTACAAGGTGGCGGCCTACCAGGTCGATGAAGTCGACCACCGCATCGACATGGCGCAGGTCCGCAAGCTCGCCCACGAGCACCGGCCGAAGCTGATCGTGGCCGGCTGGTCCGCCTACCCCCGCCGGCTGGACTTCGCAGACTTCCGGCGCATCGCGGACGAGGTCGGCGCCTACCTGATGGTCGACATGGCCCACTTCGCGGGCCTGGTCGCCGCCGGCCTGCACCCCTCGCCCGTACCGCACGCGCATGTGGTGACCACCACCACCCACAAGACGCTCGGCGGGCCCCGCGGCGGTGTGATCCTGTCCACCGCCGAACTCGCCAAGAAGATCAACTCCGCGGTCTTCCCCGGCCAGCAGGGCGGCCCCCTCGAACACGTCATCGCGGCGAAGGCCGTGGCCTTCAAGATGGCCGCCCAGCCGGAGTTCGCCGACCGTCAGCGCCGCACTCTGGAAGGAGCCGCGATCCTGGCCCAGCGGCTGCTGGCCGAGGACACCCGGGCCGCCGGAGTCAGCGTGCTGACCGGAGGCACGGACGTGCACCTGGTCCTGGTGGACCTGCGCCATTCGGAACTCGACGGCCGGCAGGCCGAGGACCGGCTGCACCGGATCGGCATCACCGTCAACCGCAATGCCGTCCCCTTCGACCCGCGCCCACCGATGGTCAGCTCCGGGGTCCGCATCGGCACCCCCGCACTGGCCGCCCGCGGCTTCGGGGCGGCGGAGTTCACAGAGGTCGCCGACATCATCGCGACGGCCTTCCTGCCCGGTTTCGACGACCAGGTGGCCGCCGCGCTGCGCGGACGCGTCCAGCTCCTGACCGACCGCTTCCCGCTGTACCCCGTCGATCCGCAGCCTGCGGCCCAGGAGGCTGGTCAGTAATGCACCCGCACGACAACGCGCCCGCCACGCCCGGGGACGTCCTGCCCGACCACCCCGACTTTCTGTGGCGCAATCCCGACCCCAAGCCGTCCTACGACGTCGTCATCGTGGGTGGCGGCGGGCACGGCCTGGCCACCGCCTACTACCTGGCCAAGAACCACGGCATCACCAACATCGCGGTCCTGGAGAAGGGATGGCTCGCGGGCGGCAACATGGCCCGCAACACCACCATCATTCGCTCCAACTACCTGTGGGACGAAAGCTCCGGCATCTACGAGCACTCGCTGAAGTTGTGGGAGACCCTCGAAGAGGACCTCGACTACCCCATCCTCTTCAGCCAGCGGGGCGTACTCAACCTCGCCCACAGCCTGCAGGACATCCGCGACAGCAAGCGCCGTGTCTATGCCAACCAGCTCAACGGCATCGACGCCGAGTGGCTGGAGCCGGACGAGGTCGCCAAGGTCTGTCCCATCGTCAACGTCTCACCCGACGTGCGGTACCCGGTGATGGGGGCCACCTACCAGCCGCGCGCGGGCATCGCCAAGCACGACTACGTCGCCTGGGGCTTCGCGCGCAGGGCCAACGACTACGGCATCGACCTGATCCAGGACTGCGAAGTCACCGGCATCGACATCCACAAGGGCCGCGTGCGAGGGGTGCAGACCACGCGTGGCCACATCGCCGCCGGGAAGGTCGCACTGGCGGCCGCAGGGCACTCCTCCGTGCTGGCCTCCATGGCCGGCCTGCGGCTGCCATTGCAGAGCCACCCGCTGCAGGCGCTGGTCTCGGAGCTGCTCGAACCGGTGCACCCGACCGTGGTCATGTCGAACGCCGTGCATGTGTACGTCTCCCAGGCCCACAAGGGCGAGCTCGTCATGGGGGCCGGGATCGACAGCTACAACGGCTACGGACAGCGCGGCGCGTTCCACATTCTGGAGAGGCAGATGGCCGCCGCGTTGGAACTCTTCCCCGTCTTCGCCCGCGCCCACATGCTGCGCACCTGGGCCGGCATCGTCGATGTCACGCCGGACGCCTCTCCCATCGTCGGTCCGACCCCCGTCGAGGACCTCTACCTCAACTGTGGCTGGGGCACCGGCGGCTTCAAAGCCACACCGGGCGTCGGCTGGTGCTACGCGCACACCATCGCCACCGGCGAACCGCACCCCTACAACGCGCCCTTCACCCTCTCTCGCTTCACCACCGGCGCCCTGGTCGACGAGCACGGCGCAGCCGGCGTCGCGCACTGACCGTCGCCCCAGCCAAGGAGATTGACATGCAGCTCATAGCCTGCCCCTGGTGCGGTGAGCGCGAGGAAGCCGAATTCCACTACGGCGGCCAGGCGCACGTCGCCTACCCCGACGACCCGTACGCGCTCGATGACGAACAGTGGGCCCAGTTCGTCTTCTTCCGCGACAACCCCAAGGGGCCGTTCGCCGAGCGGTGGGTGCACTCGGCCGGCTGCCGACGCTGGTTCAACGCCCTGCGCGACACCGTCACCCACGAGTTCCTCGCGGTCTACGACGCCAGTGCCGAGCGCCCCCGCAACACCAGCACCGCACCCGTCGCACAGCAGCGGAAGGGCCAGGAGGCCAGCTGATGAACAACCCGTTCCGTGCCCGCGGCCACGGTCACATCGACCGCGACACCACGCTCTCCTTCACCTTCGACGGCACCGCCTACACCGGGCATCCCGGCGACACCCTCGCCTCGGCCCTGCTGGCCAACGGGGCCCACCACGTGGCCGGCAGCATCAAGTACGGAAGGCCGCGCGGTGTCCTGGCTGCCGGGGCCGAAGAGCCCAACGCGCTCGTGCAGATCGAAGCCCCCTTCCCCGAGCCCATGCTCACGGCCACCACCGTCGAGCTGTACGACGGCCTGGTCGCACGGGGGCTGTCCGGCCAGGGCCGGCTGAGCGGCGAACCCGATACCGCCCGCTACGACACCATGCACGCCCACTGCGACGTCCTGGTCGTCGGCGCCGGCCCGAGCGGACTGTCCGCCACGCTGGCGGCAGCACGGGCCGGAGCCCGCGTGATCCTCGTCGACGAGCTCCCCGGCCCCGGCGGTTCGCTGCTCGGCAGCCAGGAACTGCTCGACGGCGCACCGGCGACCACATGGGTCAGCGATGTCGTCGCGGAACTCAACGCCTGCGCCGACGTCCAGGTATTGCAGCGCACCACCGCCTTCGGCTGCTACGACGACGGACTCGTCCTGGCCCTGGAGAAGCGCACGGACCACCTCGGTGCCGCGGCGCCCGCCCACCTCTCGCGGCAGAGGGTCTGGCGCATCCGCGCCAAGCAGGTCGTGTTCGCCACCGGTGCATACGAACGGCCGGTCGCCTTCGACGACAACGACCGCCCCGGGGTCATGCTGGCCGGTTCGGCGCGCACCTACCTCAACCGCTTCGGCGTACTGGCCGGGCAGCGGGCCGTCGTGTTCACCACGAACGACAGCGCCTATCCGGCAGCGGTCGAACTGGCCGACGCGGGCATGCGGATCGCGGCGGTGGTCGACGCCCGCGAGGAGGTGCCGGCGCACTGGCGCGCCGCCTGCGAAGAGCGGGGCATCGATGTACGCGCGGGCCACGTCGTCACCGGAACCAGCGGCATCGAGCGCGTCTCTCGCGCCCACGTCGCCCCCTTCGGCCAGGGACGCCTCGGCGACCGGCAGGGAATCGACTGCGATCTGCTGCTCGTCTCCGGTGGCTGGAACCCGGCCGTGGCTCTCTTCAGCCAGGCCCGCGGTTCCTTGCGCTACGACGCCGGCATCGGAGCCTTCGTGCCCGCTCAGACGCCGGCCACCGTCCGTACGGCGGGAGCGGCAAGCGGTACCTTCACCCTGACCGGATGTCTTGCCGACGGCGCGGATGCCGCCCGGCAGGCCCTGACCGCCCTCGGCAGGACCAGCCGGACGATCGCCCTGCCGGCCGCCGCCCCGCTGCCGGATGCGGCACCCGGCCGCGTGCTGTGGCGGGTCCCGAGCCCGAAGGAAAGCCCGGACGGTTCGCACCAGTTCGTCGACCTGCAGCGCGATGCCCTCGTCGCCGACGTGCTGCGGGCGACCGGGGCGGGCTTGCGTTCGGTGGAACACGTCAAGCGCTACACCACGATCGGCACCGCCCACGACCAGGGCCGCACATCGGGCGTGATGGCCTCTGGCATCGTCGCCGAGGCCCTCGGGGTGGATGTCGCCGACCTCGGCACCACCCGCTTCCGTCCGCCCGCCGTGCCGGTGGCCTTCGCCGCCCTCGCGGGCCGCAACCGCGGGGAGCTGTTCGACCCGGTCCGGGTGACTGCGCTGCACCCCTGGCATGTCGAGCACGGCGCCCTGTTCGAGGACGTCGGCCAGTGGAAGCGTCCCTGGTACTACCCGCAGGCGGGCGAGACCATGGACGAGTCGGTGCTGCGCGAGTGCCGGGCGGCCCGCACCGGCGTCGCGATGATGGACGGCTCCACACTAGGCAAGATCAATGTGCAGGGTCCGGACGCCGGCGTGCTGCTGGACCGGCTCTACACGAACTTGATGAGCAGGCTCAAAGTGGGCCGCGTCCGCTACGGCGTGATGTGCGGCGTCGACGGCATGGCCCTCGACGACGGCACCGTGATCCGCGTGTCCGAGCAGGAGTTCCTGCTGACCACGACCACCGGCAACGCCGCCAGGATCCTCGAATGGATGGAGGAGTGGCTGCAGACGGAGTGGCCGGACCTGCGCGTGCACCTCACCTCCGTCACCGAGCACTGGGCGACCATCCCCCTGGTCGGCCCCCGCTCCCGCGACGTGCTGGCCCTGGTCGCTCCCGACCTGGACGTCGACAACGACGCCTTCCCGTTCATGTCCTGGCAGGACACCACCGTCGCCGGCATCGCCGCGCGGGTGTGCCGCATCAGCTTCTCCGGTGAACTCGCCTACGAGATCAACGTGCCCGCCTGGGACGGCATCACCGTGTGGAAGGCGCTGTACGCGGCCGGCAGCACGTTCGGCATCACCCCGTACGGCACCGAGACGATGCATGTGCTGCGCGCCGAGAAGGCGTACCCGATCATCGGGCAGGACACCGACGGCACCATCACCCCGCAGGACCTGGGCATGTCATGGGTCGTGTCCAAGAAGAAGCCGGACTTCATCGGCAAGCGGTCCTTCAGCCGCGAGGAGAACCAACGCAGCGACCGCAAACAGCTGGTGGGCCTGCTGCCGGCCGACGAGCGGGTCCTCCTGCCCGAAGGCGCCCAGATCATCGCCACCAGCAGCGTTCCGGCGCCACCGGTTCCCATGCTGGGCCACGTCACCTCCAGCTACCGCAGCGACGCCCTGCAGCGGACGTTCGCCCTGGCCCTGGTGCGCTCGGGAACCCAGCGCATCGGCGAAACCCTCTACGTCCCGCTGGACGGCCGGACCGTCCCGGTGACCGTGACCGACCCTGTGCTCTTCGACAAGGAGGGAACTCGCCGTGACGGTTGAGACGCCCACTCGCCACAGCCCGCTCGCCGCGTGGCAGGACACCCTGGCGCAGTTGCCCACCGGACTGCAGGTGAGGGAACTTCCCTGCCTGACCCAGCTCACCCTGCGGGCGCAGCCCGGCAGTCCCGCGGCACAGGCCGTCGAGGCACTCCTTGGTATGCCGCTGCCGGGCCCCTTGCGCGCCGACATGTCCGGCGACGTCAAGGTGCTGTGGATGGGCCCGGACGAATGGCTGCTGGTGGCCCCCGAGGGCCGGCAGGACGACCTCCTGGCGCAGCTGCGGTCGGCCATCGGTGACGAGTTCGCCACTGTCACCGACGTCTCGGCGCAGCGCACCACGCTGGCCCTGTCCGGGCGCCTCGTCCGCACGGTGCTTGCCCAGGGCTGTGCCATCGATCTGGATCCGCGGGTGACACCCGTCGGCTCGTGTCTGACGACGGTGCTGGCGCAGGCCCCGATCACCCTTGTGGTGCGGGGGGAACCGGAGGACACAGCCTCCGGCGTGTGGCTGCTGGTCCGCTCCTCGTTCGCGTCCTACCTGGCCACCTGGCTCGTCGACGCCTGCACGGAATACCGCGGGGCCAACGAATGAGCATCAGCGTCTTCGACATGTTCAAGGTCGGCATCGGGCCCTCCAGCTCCCACACCGTGGGCCCGATGCGCGCGGCCCACTCCTTCGTCTACGCGCTGGAGCAGGACGGCCTGCTGGAGGAGACAGCCCACGTACATGTCGAGCTGTTCGGCTCGCTGGGGGCCACGGGGCACGGCCACGGCAGTGTGAAGGCCGTTGTCCTGGGGCTGGAGGGCGAGGTGCCCGAGCTCGTCGACCCTGCCGTCGCCGAGCCGGCCATGGACCGCGTCCAGGCGACACAGAGCCTGCGGCTGCTGGGCAAGCACACCATTGCCTTCCAGTGCGACGACGACGTGATCCTGCACCGCAGCAAGCGGTTGGACTTCCACTCCAACGCCATGACCTTCGAGGCCACCGCCCACGACGGGCACCGCGTGGCGTGGCGTACGTACTACTCCATCGGCGGCGGCTTCGTGCTGGACGACAGCGAGGCCGGCAGCCCGCAGATCGTCCCGGACAGCACACCGGTGCGCTACCCGTTCACCACCGGTGCCGAGCTGCTGGCGCACACCCGGGCCACCGGACTGCCGATCAGCTCGATCATGATGGAGAACGAACTGGCCTGGCGCAGCGAGGACGAGGTCCGCGCAGCTCTCCTGCACATCTGGTCGGTGATGCAGGAGTGCGTGCGCCAGGGTTGCGCGCACGGTGGTGTGTTGCCCGGCGGGCTGAAGGTGCGCCGCCGGGCGCCTGCCCTACAGCGCAAGCTGCGGGCGGCGGACGCCGAGGCCGAGACCGACTCCCTGCACGCGATGGAGTGGGTCACCCTGTATGCGCTGGCAGTCAATGAGGAGAACGCGGCGGGCGGCAGGGTGGTGACCGCCCCGACCAACGGGGCGGCCGGCATCGTCCCGGCGGTCCTGCACTACTACGAGCGCTTCGTGCGCGGCGCGGGCCCGGAGGGCATCGTCCGCTTCCTGTTGACCGCGGCCGCCATCGGTGTGCTGTTCAAGGAGAACGCCTCGATCTCCGGGGCCGAGGTCGGGTGCCAGGGTGAGGTCGGCTCCGCCTGCTCGATGGCCGCGGCGGGCCTGGCGGAAGTCCTGGGTGGGACCCCGGAGCAGGTGGAGAACGCCGCGGAGATCGGTATCGAGCACAACCTCGGCCTGACGTGCGACCCGGTCGGCGGTCTGGTCCAGATCCCCTGCATCGAACGCAACGCGGTGGCCTCGCTCAAAGCCATCACCGCGGCACGGATGGCCCTGCACGGTGACGGCACCCACCATGTCTCTCTCGACAAAGCGATCAAGACCATGCGCGAAACCGGAGCCGATATGAAGGACAAGTACAAGGAGACCGCCCGTGGCGGTCTTGCCCTCAACGTCGTCGAGTGCTGAGGAGCCTTTCATGAACAGGGAGTTCGTCCTCACCCTCAGCTGCCCCGAGCGCCCCGGCATCCTCCATGCCGTGACGTCGTTCCTCCTCCGGCACGGGTGTGACATCACCGAGCATCAGCAGTTCGACGACCCCGAGCACGGCAGCGTGTTTCTGCGCACCGGCTTCACCGCCCCCGCCGCCGGAGTCACCCTGCCTTCTCTGCGGGACACCTTCACACCCATAGCCGCCGCCTTCGCGATGGAATGGCAGCTCAGGGACGCTGCTCTCAAGCCGCGTGTGCTGGTGATGGTGTCGAAGTTCGACCATTGCCTGGCCGACCTGCTCTACCGTTGGCGCAGCGACGCTCTGGACGCCGAGATCGTCCTGGTGGTTTCCAACCACCAGGATCTGGAGCCGCTGGCCACGGCCGAGGGCGTGGCGTTCGAGCACGTCCCGGTCACGACTGACACCAAGCCGGAGGCAGAGGCCCGGCTGCTGGCTCTGGTGGAGGAACACCGCATCGATCTCGTCGTCCTCGCCCGCTACATGCAGGTGCTCTCCGACGACCTGTGCAAGCGGCTGGAAGGCCGTGCCATCAACATCCACCACTCCTTCCTGCCGAGCTTCGCCGGCGCCAAGCCGTATCACCAAGCCCACCGCCGAGGGGTGAAACTCGTCGGCGCCACCGCCCACTACGTCACCGCGGATCTGGACGAGGGACCGATCATCGAGCAGGAAATCATCCGCGTCGATCACCGCTCCTGCCCGGAGCAACTCGTCACCGTCGGCCGCGACGCCGAGCGCCTCGCGCTGGCCCGCGCCGTCAACTGGCACTGCCAGGGCCGCATCCTGCTCCACGGCAACCGGACCGTGGTCTTCAGCTGACTCTGCCGCCCCGCGAGCTGACGTGCCCGCATGGACGCCGCAGCCCTGCTCCGGGGGCTCTGAAGCGGCCACCGACAGAGGCGACGGCGGGCGGGCGGGTCGACTCATCCCTTACCGGCTCACCCAGCCGCAGCCGCAAAACAACATTCCCACACCGGAAGGCTAAGGTCGCCATGTGAGCCGAACCGAGGAGCATGCGGAGGGTGCGGGGCCGTTCACCACCCGGCTGACCTGGCGTCTACTGGATGGGGGCACCGCGGTCTGGGAGTCACGCCTGGCACGCAAGCGTGGTCTGCTCACCGTGCGGGTCGCGGGCGGGCTGGTGCCTCACTCTCTCAGAGCAGACACCGTGTCGGTTGGCCGTCTGCGCAACCTGAATGCTATTGCCTCGGGTGCGTTCACAGTCGGCGGTGCCCTTTTCGCTCTCGGGGCCGGGGCTGCTCAGTTCGGCCCCGGCGACGCGACGAGCGCGTGGATCTACTTCGTCGGCGGCCTGTTCTTCAACACCGGCGGCTACGCCTCGCTGCTCCAGGCGGTCAACGCTCCTCGCCAGGACAGCGGAGCCGGTGCACTGGCTGCGCGGAGCTGGAGATGGTGGAGCTACGAGCCCGCTCGGAGCACCTTCCTGCTGTTCGTGGGAACGCTCGTGTTCGGTATCAACCTGTTGAATTCCCTGTTGCAGGGGCTCTCGCTCCACCAGGTGAACAGGCTGATCTGGGCCCCCGACATGGTTGGGTGCATCCTCTTCCTGATCTCGGGGCACCTCGCACTGGTCGAAGTCTGCCACGGCCGGCCGGGCGTCCGTCCCCGAGACCTGGGATGGTGGATCGTTGCGATCAATCAACTCGGATCCGCTCTCTTCCTGGTGTCGGCACTCGCCGCCTTCACGCGTCCCGCGACCGGAAACATGGTGAACGTCGGCATCGCCAACTGGGGAACGCTCGCGGGAGCACTGTGCTTCTCCGCCGGAGGCGTGTTCCAGTTCTTCGAGCGCCCCTGACTGTCTGACGTTGGTCGACCGGTACCGCCGGCTGCGAGCCGGGCATCGTCGCCGACAGCGTCCTCAGGGCGATCTCGGCGCGCCGGATGGCGACCATCCTGGGCGGTGTGCCGGGGCCCAGATTCTCCTGTTCAGACGCAGGCTCCAGCCGTGTGGTCTCGTACGCCCTGCACCGAGGCTTGGTGCACATCAGGTGCGGTTGCAGGCGGGAAGATCCTGTCCGTCCCCCCACGTCGCGGCGCGCAGTATCGCGCTTTGGGACGAGGATCGCCACCGATTTGAGAAAGCTACGCCCATCCCGGTGGTCGAACTGACGCTACGCCAATTCCCTTGCGCATATGCCTATACGCTCCCGCAGGTCTTCGGACGATCGTCTATTCCCATAGGTTGAGGGTGCTCATGGTCCAGGAGAAGTCGCTGCCCAGATTGCGGTCCGTGGCGGTGTACGCATGGCTCATACCAGTAGTTGCTGCCGTGACGGTGGCGAGTTTGGTGGAGCCTTCGGTGTTCACCGCGGCTGTCTGGATCGGCGTGACTGCTGTGGGCGCGGTAGCCGGCGCCGCCGGCGTAGCCGTGCGTCGCAATCGGCAGGTCGCGCAACTGCAGGAAGACAGCCGGGCACAGTCGACCGCGTCGGTGCGGCAGCAGGAGGCAACCGCGCGGCTGGCCGACAGCCTGGTGCCGGAGATGCTGGAGCGCTTGCGCCTGGACGAGGCTCCGGAGGAGGTTCTCAACTGGTTGACGGCACGTTGGGCGGGCTCGTACAGGGGCCTGCCTTCCGAGTTCCAGCAGGCCCACTGGGCGGTGCTGCGCACCGTCATCGATGCTGTGGCCGCTGAAGAGGGGCTGAGGGACTCGGCGCAACGGGCCCTGGTCAACTTGGCCAGGCGTATGCAGGCGATCGTCCATCAGCAGGCGCGCGAGTTGCGCGAGATGGAAGACCGGCACGGCAAGGACCCGGCCGTCTTCGGCGATCTCCTGCGGATCGACCACAACACCGCGCTCACCGGCCGGCTCGCCGACTCCATCGCCGTCCTCGGCGGTGCCCGGTCCGGCCGCCAGTGGAACCGGCCGGTGCCGCTGTACAGCGTGCTGCGGGGTGCGATGTCGCGGATCGTGGGCTATGAGCGGGTCGAGCTGAGCACCAGCACCGAGTGCGCCGTCGTGGGACCGGCCGTCGAGCCGCTCATCCACACACTGGCGGAGTTGCTGGACAACGCGACGCGCTATTCGCCGCCCCACACAAAGGTCCACCTCACGGCCGCGGAGGTGCAGTCCGGGATCGCGGTGGAGATCGAGGACGGCGGTGTGGGCATGAGTGAGCAGGCCCGGCACCTGGCCGAGCGGCGCCTGGAACAGGCGCAGCAGGGCATCGACCTGAGTGACCTGGGCGAGACCCCACGGCTCGGCCTGGCGGTGGTGGGGCGCCTTACGCAGGCGTTCGGTCTGCAGGTCTCATTGCGCACATCCGCCTACGGGGGTGTGCGGGTGGTGCTGGTGGTTCCTCAGCAGTTGATCACCAGCGCGGCCGAGGCCTCCGGTGTGGCGCACGGTATCGGGACGTTCTCCGGTCCGCGGGCAGCGAGTCAACCGGGCCAGGCACCGCCTCGCCAGACGGCGAGGCCCCAGGCGGCGAGGCACCAGGCGGCGAGGCCCCAAGCGTCGACTCGAGCCGACGATGCGCCGCAAGTGGTTGAGCGGACAGCGAACGGACTCCCCCAGCGGCGACGCAGAGAACGAGTGGCGGAGGCTCCGGCACCTGCGGGCAACGCCCGGCCGGCGGACGGACCGCAGCGGGCGCCGGGAGAGTGGCTGGCCGCGTTCAAGACCGGACTGTCGGCGGAGGGCAGCAGTGGTGGCGACGACGCCGCCGCGCCGAGAGGAGAACTGTGAGTCAGCAGACGGCCAGCTTGGACTGGATGCTCAAGGACCTCGCGGAGAGCGTGCCGCAGACCCGCACGGTCCTCGTACTGTCCTCAGACGGGCTGCGTATGGGACACCACGGTGGGACCACCGAGTCGGCCGAGCGGCTGGCCGCTTCCTGCTCAGGCTTGCAGAGCCTCGCCAGCGCGGTCGGCAGCGAGCTCCCGCAGCAGGCGGGCAAGATGCAGCTGGTGGTCATCGAGATGGAGGGCGGCTTCTTCTACTTGATGGCTGCCGGCCCGCGGGCCTACCTCGCGGTGCTCGCTGACGACGGTGTGGATGCCGGGCTCATGGGGCAACGCATGCGGGACCTCATCGCGCGACTCGGAGCTCACATCACCAGCCCGCCCCGCAGTGACGGGCAGGCCAGGTGAGCGATTCCCACCAGGACGGCACGGAGGAAGGGCCGGAGCGCCTCTACGTCATCACCAGTGGCCGTTCCTCCGCATCCAACGACCTCGACCTGGTCACGCTGGTCGTGGCCAGGACAGTCGCCACGGCCGGCATACAACCGGAGCATGCCGCGATCCTGAGCCTGTGTCAGGCCCCGCTCTCGGTCGCCGAGATATCCGCCCACACAGGACTTCCGGTGAGTGTCATCACCGTCCTGATCAGCGACCTGCTGGACGAGCAACAGGTGCTCACGCGCCCGCCGGTACCGCCAGCGGATCTGCCCGACCTTGCCCTCATCGAAAAGGTGATCCATGGCCTTCAAAAGCTCTGAGCTCGCAGAGCCCCTCAACGAGGAGCGGCTCCCCCACACGGCGTCCGCGGCGGTCAAGGTCGTGATCGTGGGCGGATTCGGGGTCGGCAAGACGACCATGGTCGGCTCGGTCAGCGAGATCAGGCCGCTGACCACTGAAGAGACCATGACCCAGGCCGGCGCCGGAGTCGACGACCGCGCGGGTGTGGAACACAAGACGGCCACCACCGTCGCGATGGACTTCGGCCGCATCAGTATCAGCGACGAACTCGTGCTCTACCTTTTCGGCACCCCCGGCCAGCAGCGGTTCTGGTTCCTGTGGAACGGGCTGTTCGAAGGCGCCCTCGGCGCCGTGGTGCTGGTGGACACCCGGCGGCTGGAGGACAGCTTCGACGTCATGGGCCGCCTGGAAGAGAGCGGCGTGCCCTTCGTCGTCGCGGTGAACTCCTTTGTGGGCGCTCCGGAGCACTCGCTGCAAGAACTCCGCAGCGCCCTCGACCTCCCTTCACACGTACCCCTGATGACATGCGACGCGCGGCATCGCGACTCCAGCCGTGACGTCCTGATTTCCCTCATGCACTACCTGCACTCCCTCGTCGTAACGGAGTCCTCATGAGCACGCCTCCCCTCCTCCCGCCGCCCGGGTGCCCGGCCCACGGCCTGGGCCAGGACGGACCGCTGCGCCTCTACGGTCCGGCCGCTGAGCACGACCCCATGGCCCTGTACGAGCAACTCCGCGCCAAACACGGCGCGGTGGCGCCCGTGCTGGTGCATGACGATCAGCCGGCCTGGCTCGTCCTGGGCCACCGAGAGAATCTGGAGGTGGCCCGAAACCCCGGCCGGTTCTCTCGTGACCCCCGCGAATGGGGTGCGGCAAAGGACGGGACGGTGGTCCCCGAGAAGTACGCACTCTCGCCGATGGTGACCTGGTGGCCGGTGATCAATTTCAACGACGGCCCGGTCTTCGACCGACTGAGGGGCGCGGTACTCGAGTCCCTGCAGCGCTTCGACCGGCGCGGGATCCGCCGGTACGTCACCCGGTTCGCCCACCAACTCATCGATGACTTCGCCTCCAACGGCCAGGCCGATCTCGTGGCGGAGTTCTCCAGTCAGCTGCCGATGCTGGTGATGACGCAGCTGATCGGTGCTCCGGAGGAACACGGCCCCGGGCTCGTTCGGGCAGTTCCTGACATGCTGGAGGGCACCGAGACCGCCCTCGAAAGCGATGAGTACGTCACGAAGACGCTGTATCAGCTGGTGGCGAGCAAGAAGGCCAGTCGTGGGTACGACCTCACGTCCTGGCTGCTGGACCACCCCGCCGAGCTGACAGATGTCGAGGTTTTGGCGCACGTGCGAGTGGTCCTGGTGGCGGCGTACGCAACCACCGCGAACCTGATCGCGAACACCCTGCGGATGGTCCTCACCGATCCTCGCTTTCGCGCGAACCTCTCGGGCGGCCGCATGACGCTGGCGGAGGCTCTGGAGCAGGTGCTGTGGGATCAGACTCCCATCAACACCGTCTTGGGCCGCTGGGCCACGGCGGACACCAAGCTGGGCGGGCAGGAGATCAAGCGTGGCGACATGCTCCTGCTGTCCCTCGCTGCGGGCAACGTCGATCCTCAGGTCCGGCCGGACCTGAGCGCGCCGGTCCACGGCAACCGTTCTCACTTGGCATTCAGCGCGGGCCCCCACGAATGCCCGGGCCAGGACATCGGTCGGGCCATCGCCGACACCGGCATCGAGGCCCTGTTGGCGCGCTTGCCCGACATCGAGCTGACTGTGCACGACTTCGAGCTGGAGCGCCGGGGCACGCTGATGTCCCAGCACCTCGTACAGCTGCCGGTGCGGTTCGAGCCCCGGGCTGTCGCCGCCACCGCTCCGCGACCCGAGCCCGATCGGCGCCCCGAGCCCACTCCGCTGCCGCCGCTCGCTCCGCCGGCGGAGGCAGTTCCGGCCGCGACAGTCCGGCCGCGGCCTTCGCGGTGGTCGTGGCTGCGCCGCCTGCTCGGTCGGCGCTAGCCCCGCCATGAGGGCCCGCAGCACATCGCTGCGGGCCCTTTGCCCTGCTCGGCCCGGCGCCAGGTGCGCCGGGCCGTCGCCGGCTGATCACTGCTCCAGTTGCTGCCACCACCAGTTCAAGGACGGAACCGCGGGCGGCGCGATGCTCGGATCACTCGGGGAGTCGCTCCGGACCACATCGAAAGTCGCCCCCTCCACCGGCCAGGCGTTGCGGTTGCGCGGGCTCGCGTAGCGGGGAGCGACGTTCTGCCACGCGATGCTGCCGGCGATGTAGCTCTGCAGGGATTCGAGGTATCGCTGAAGCTGCTCGTCCGCTCCACGGGCGAGCTGTGCGCGCAGGCGGAGAAAGAGGGTCATCACCCGATCCCGCAGAGCGACTGCCTCAGGGACGGCCTCTCTCGGTACGCATCCTCGCTCGTGGGCCAACACGTTGATCAGGTTCTGCTCCCATGGCTCTTGATCGTCGTCCTTGTTGTAGGAGAAGAGATCGTTGTCGGCGGCGACGATCCACCCCGCTGCGTCGGTCACGGCCTGGACCGGGGCCGCGTACAGAGTGTCCGGCGGCAGGTCGATCCCGTTCGCGGCGTCGGCCCATGTGAGGCTGAACCGGGTGCCGTTGGCGAGAGCCCCGAGACCGGCGTACTCAGTGAGGCTGGGCATGCGGCCGCGCTCGGCCTGAGCCGTGCGCCAGCCCGCCCCCATCAACCAGTCCCTGGCTCCCTCTGCGAACCTGCGCAGCTGAAATGGCGTGAGCAGGTCCTGTGTCCGCTGCACCAGATCGTCCAGCGCCGAGGTAAGGGGCCCCGGAGGCAGGAGGGCGCAGCCGGGCATCTCCAGGGCCCGGGCGAGGCGGGCGCCGTGGTCGGTGATCGCCGCGGTACTGGTGGCGGCCGGTCCGGAGTCCTGCCAGTCGTCAACGGCGTTCGCCCAGTAGTTCCACATGGTGAACGTCAGCACGTGGTCGACGTCGCCGTCGGGGATGATCCTGCAGGAGAAGTCGGCGCTGTGCGTGGCGAGGCCCCAGGCGCGCTCGGTGGCATCGGGATAGATCCCGAAGGCGTCGATCCATTCCGTGGCGCGCTGCTCGATCTCCGCTGCCTTGGGGTGGCGCTTGGGGGCGAAGGGGCAGAAGAACGGGGGGAGTTGCCAGCCGATTCGTGAAGCGTGGCCGTGTTCGGCGATCACCGTCAGCTGCCTCCGAGCCGGAAGTGCAGCAGGCGGGTCTCCACGGCGTGGTCGCGCCAGATGCGGAACAGTTTGCCGTGAGAGATGGCGCTCTGCTGGAGCCGCTCCCGAGACCAGGATGCCTGTTCGCCGCCCTCTGCCAGACGGGACAGTTCGGCCGTGTTCCAGGCCATGGACTGTAGCCAGAACTCGCTGACGCCGTCCGTGACGTCCTCATCCTGCTCCAGCTCGAAGCCGGCGGCCTCAGCAGCGCGGATGTACTCGGTGAGGGTACCGAGCCGCGTCTTGTAGTAGTCGTCGATCCAGTCGATCCATTCGGGACGGCAGATGAAGTGCTCCTGGATGCCGAACCACCCCCCGGGCCGCAGGGCCCTCGCCACCACCTGGAACAGGCGCCGGCGGTCCATGTAGCCGGAGCTTTCGATGGCGTACGCAGCGTCGTAGCGACGCTCGTCGGTCATGTCGTGGATGTCGCCGACGCGAGGGGCGACGCGGCCGGAAACACCTGCCTGCCGGGCGAGCTCCCTGATGACCGGTATGTGGTCGTTCGCGACGGTGAGACCGGTGACTTTCGCGCCATGTTCCTGCGCCCAGTAGAGGCTGCCGCCACCCAGCCCGCACCCGATGTCGAGCAGGTGCGCGGGAAATGACTGGCCGTCAGCCCAGGTGCGCGCGGCGTGGTCGAGAATCGCCTCCTGGGCGTTGATGATCCGGCTCTTGAGGATCCGCTGGGAGACGGTGGTGTTGAGCTTGGCTGCCGGATCGAACAGGCCCACGTGGAAGTGGACCCGGGGCCCTGGACCGTACTTGTGAAGTATGTCCTGGGTCTTGCGTGCGTAGTAACGCGGCACTTCCGTGTCATCGAACGCCGTGCCATCCGCGCGCGACTGAGTGACAGGGTGAGCGTTCATCGGTTCTCCGGATTGTCATCGGATCCACTCGGGGGCCGGACCACACTGCCCGCGACTGGCTGGAATGATGCCATCACGCCGCGTGTATCCGGCCGTTGATATTCAGTTGTGATCAGCAACGATCCTCTCTACGTTCCGGTCACGCCACAGTGATGACGAATCTGGAGGCACGAGGGGATCCGCGTGAAGGGTGCCCACAGCAGCTGCCCGTCGGCCAGCCCATGGTGCCTGCCAACTGGCCCCGGAGTGCGCGACTTTGAGCCGGGCTCGCGGTGGGCGGTGCTGCGCGTCCTCAGCGGCATCCTCGTCGCAGCGGCTTGTCCTCCAGGGCAGCCCTGGAGGACAAGCCTCTCCGGCACCTGGCCACCGCGCCGGCATGCACGATCACGCCCGCGACCGCGTGTGGAAGTCGGCTGCTTCCTCGAGTGGGTGGCGACTCACGTCGAAAGTCGACGTGGCATCCGAAGCGTTGGTGGGCCATGTCCACCGCGCCACCGCGGCAGCATTCTGCGTCGAGGGGCTCAGCTCTGGCCGTTGGCGTACCAGTCGGCCAGGTCGGGGGCGACACGCGACACGGTGACGGGGCGGCCGTCGGCGCGCAGCGACTCGGTCGCCGCAACGCCGGCCGCTACGGCCTCGCGGGCGGCGACCGGGCTGGTGTCCGTCGAGCCACCGTCGCGGACGAAGCGGAGGAACTCGGCGACCAGCTGCGGGTCGGAGCCGCCGTGCCCGCCCTCGCCGGGCGAGGGCATCGCGACGACGAGGTCGGCATCGGCGCGGTAGCCGCTGCGGTGCTTCCACACGCGGACCTCGGCGCTCTCCCCGTGGTCGCCGAAGTTCTCCAGCCTGCCCTCGGTGCCGATGACCGTGTAGTTGCGCCAGTAGTCGGGGGTGTAGTGGCACTGCTGGTAGCTGGCGTGGACACCACCCTCCAGCCGCATGACCATCATCGACAGGTCCTCGACGTCGACGACGGGGTTGAGACCGGTGAGGGAGAGCGGGGGCCAGTTGCGCTCCGGGTCGTACCAGTCGGGCATGACGGCTCCGGGGGCCTGTCCTGAGCGGTCGGTGATGTCGCCGTAGACGGTGAGACCGCCGAGCGCGGTGACGCGCTCGGTGTAGGCGCCGGCCAGCCAGTGGATGACGTCCAGATCGTGGGCGCCCTTTTGCAGGAGCAGGCTTGTGGTGTTGCGGCGGTCGGCGTGCCAGTCCTTGAAGTAGAAGTCGCCGCCGTGGCCCACGAAGTGCCGGCACCAGACGGCCTTGACCTCGCCGATCTCGCCGCGCTGGATGAGGTCGCGCATGACGCGCACCACCGGCATGTGGCGCATGTTGTGGCCCACGTACAGCCGGGCGCCCCCGGTTCGCGCGGCCTCCAGGACGCGGTCGCAGCCCTCAGTGGTGATGGCCAGCGGCTTCTCCACGAAGACGGCGACGCCGGCCTCCAGCAGTTCGACGGCCAGGGCCTCGTGGGTGTGGTCGGGGGTGATGACGAAGACCGCGTCCAGCTCTTCGGCGGCCAGCATCTGACGGTGGTCGGGGTAGACGTGGACGTCGTCGCCGAACCACTCGCGGGCCCGGCCGAACATGCCGGGCGCGGTGTCGGCCGCGGCCACCACCACGCACCCCTCGCCGGGGTGGTGGGCCTCGCGTGCGAGCGTGGCACGCAGGCCGAGTCCGATGACGCCGAGCCGCAGGTCGCGGGTGTGCGCCCGGGGGCCGGCCGGGGCGGCGGAGGTGTCGGTCATATGTGCTCAGCCCTTCATTCCGGAGAAAGCGATGCCCTGGATGAACTGGCGCTGCATCGCGACGAACACCACGATCACCGGGAGCGTGGCGAGGAGAGAGCCGGCCATCAGCACCGGGTACTCGGTCAGGTGGGCGCCCTGGAGGGAGGCCAGTCCGGCCGACAGCGGCATCTTGGCCGGGTCGGTGTTGACGATCAGCGGCCACATCAGATCGTTCCAGGACCACAGGAACGTGAGGATGCCCAGCGCGAGCAGCCCCGGGCGGGCCAGCGGCAGGGCGATCCGCCAGAAGACGGTGAAGGGGTTGGCGCCGTCCAGCCGCGCCGCCTCCTCCAACTCCTCGGGCAGCCCCATGAAGAACTGCCGCAGCAGGAAGGTGCCGAAGGCGGAGAACATCCCGGGGATCACCAACGCCTGCATGGAGTCCAACCAGCCCAGGTCCTGCATGATCTGGTACTGCGGCAGCAGGAAGAGCTGGCCTGGCACCATCAGCACGGCGAGGAACCCGAGGAAGATCGCCCCGCGCCCCGGGAAGCGGATGCGTGCGAAGGCGTAGGCGGCCATCGCGCACAACAGCAGCTGGGCCGCGGTGCGCAGCAGCGACATCACGAGGGTGTTCACGAACTGCTGCCCGAACGGAATCGCCTCGAAGACCTTCGAGTAGTTCGACAAGTCCCAGTGCGCGGGCAGGATCGTCGGCGGCACCCGTACGGACTCGCCGAAGCTCTTGAAGGAGGTCAGCACCTCCCATGCCAGGGGGAAGACGGTGACCACCGCGCCCAGCATGAGCGCGACGTGGGCCGGCCACAGCCTGCCCGCACGGCTTTGGCGCCGGGAGCTCAGGGGGCCCCGGCTACCCCGCGTCGCCTCAGGCATAGTGGACCCACCTCTTTTGCAACCGGAACTGGACGGCGGTCAACGCCATGATCAGGACGAACAGCACACAGACGATCGCCGCGCCGTAACCGCGCTGGTTGTCGAAGAACGCCTTCTGGAAGAAGAGCATCACCACGGTCTGGCCATCGCCGTATGCCGGGTTCTGGAGCGAGTTCTGCGTGTTGGCGCCGATGATCAGGTACACCAGGTCGAAGACCTGCAGGGACTGGATGATCGACAGCACGGTGGTGAAAAACAGCGTGGGGCTCAGCAGCGGCAGGGTGACCGAGAAGAATTGCCGCACGCGCCCCGCGCCGTCGAGCGACGCGGCCTCGTAGTAGTCGCTGGGGATGCTCTGGAGGCCGGCCAGCAGAAGGATCATGTTGTAGCCGACGGTCATCCACACGCCGACAACGGCGACCGCGAAGCGGATCGTGTCCGGGTCGGACACCCAGTAGGTTCCGTCGATGCCGATCGCGGACAGTGCGTGGTTGAGAACGCCCACGTCGCCGTTGTAGAGCCAGCGCCAGACCACCGCGACGGCGGCGGGCATCGTGACCACCGGCAGGAAGTAGAACGTGCGGTAGACCCCTGTGCCGCGCAGGCCCTTGAGGTTGAGCAGCACCGCCAACACCATCGACAGCGGGATCCCCAGCAGCACCAGTCCGGTGTAGATGCCGGTGTTGCCCAGCGACTGCCAGAACTCGGGGTCGTCCACCAGAGTGCGGTAGTTGGACAGGCCGATCCAGGTCGTCCCGCCGAAGGCGCCCCACTGGGTGAAGCTGTAGTACACCGTCTGCACCACGGGCCACAGGTAGAAGACCGCCAGGCCCAGCCCGGCCGGGGCGATCAGCGCGTAACCCCACCACTTGTCCCGGTGCTGGAAGCGACGCTGACGACGGCGCAGTTCCCGCTGGTCGAAGGGAGCCGGGCGGGTACGTTGTGCCGGGACGGCGGTCTGCGAACGCACTTTGAGGCTCATCAGGACCGGCCCTTTCTCTCCTGCGCGAGAAGCTGATTCATCGCTTCGGTCAGGGAGCCGGCGGCGCCCTTGAGGCTTTCCTCGCCGCTCCACGCCTTGGCGAGCCACATCTGCTCCTTGTGCGACCAGGCCGCGGAGTTGGCGGAACTGGGGAAGGGCACCGCATGGTCGAGCGCGTCCAGGTGCACCTGGAGGTCGAAGCGCGGCATGCCGGCGGCCCACGGTTCGGCGGTGCCTTTGCGCGCCGGGATGGCGGTGCCGTACTTGCCCTGGAGCAACGAGGCGCGCTTCCCGCCGAGGAACCGGACGAAATCCCGGGCCAGCTCGGGCCGCGGCGTGCGGGCGTAGATGACATTGGCCAGGCCGTGCAGGACCGTGGCGCGCCGCCGGCCCTTGGGCATCGGCGCCACATCCACCTTGGCCCGCAGCTCGCGGTCGGCGTGGAACATCGCCGCGTTGTAGGACGCCTCGTAGGTCATGGCCAGCGTCCCGGACTGGAACATCTGGGTGGGATCCGTGTCGGTCATCTGCTGCAGGGACGGCGAGGCACGGTAGCGGTGGATCAGGTCGATCCACAGCTGCAACCCCTCCTGAGTGCGCTCGTCGGAGTATCCGGAGTGGCTCTTGTCCTGGGAGATGACCCAGCCGCCGGCCTGCGGTATCGAGTTGTAGTAGTTCTCCTGCGCGCGAACCGGAGCCCCCACACCGTAGATCCCTCGCTTGCGGTCGGTGAGCCGCTGCGCGGTGGATATCAGGTCCTGCCAGGTCCACGTGGAGTCCGGGTAGTCGACCTTGGCCCGGTCGAAGATCTCCTTGTTGAACCACAGTGCGACCGTGTCGAAGTCCTTCGGAAGGCCGTACTGGGTGCCCTTCCAGCGGTAGAGGGACATCAGATCGGGCGGGAAGTCGGCGGGCCGCAGCACGGCGTCCGGCCCGTCGGTCTCCAGCGGCAGAAGCTGCCCGGCATCCGCGTAGAGACCGAAGTTGGGCCCGTTCATCCAGAAGACGTCCGGAGCGGCGCCGCCGGTGCACGCCGTGCGCAGCTTGGTCCAGTACGTGCCGTTGGGAGTGAGCTGAACATCGACGGTCACACCCGGCCGAGAGCGCTCGAACTCCCGCGCCACCCGCCTCATGGCGGGCACCTGGTAGACGTCCCAGACGCCGTAGGTGAGATGGCCGCGCCGGGAGCCGCCACCGGCGGCCGACGAGGAGGGGCCGCAGCCGGACGCGAGCGGGACGGCCGCAAGCGTCGTGGCGGCAGCCGCCGTGAGCAGGGAACGTCTACGCACGCGGAGCCTTCCTGGGGATGGGGCCACCGACCCCGCCGCACGGGAGAGGCCGCGTTCTCGGCGGAGGACGCCCGTGGGGGACGTTCGTTGGGGACGCAGCCCCACAGCCGAGACACCCGGACGCTAATTGCTCAAAGTTGCAAAGGTCAATGCCCTTTCAATCATCTTTATGCATTGGCTCGCGGCGGCGCTCCTCCTGTGTGACGACTCCGCACCGCGAGCGTCTGGAAGAGATGGCTCTTGAGCAGCAGTTTCCCGACGCCGGGAGGGGGCTCGACCTGGCGCACCAAGCAGCCGCAGAGCTGGACGCGGCATGCCCGCCGGGGCGCCCGCTGGTGTGGCAGTAGGGGCCAGGGACGCTGTTGACTCGGACAGGTGAACGCGAATCACCGTCTGCCCCTCGCCTCGGACACCAGGGCGAATCTGAGTACGGGTACTCAAGCCCATGGCCGACACGACTCCGCATACTCGCGCCATGCACATGGAATCGCCGGGTTGCCCAGACTGCGGAATGCCTCTGGGGTCGCCTCCGCCCGCTTGGTGCACCCGTTGCCGACTGCCCCTGACCGGGCCGGATGCCCAGGCGTTGTGGCAGGTCACAGGAGAGTTGCGCGCGCTGGACGCACGCAGGCACTGGCTTGCGCAACGGCACAACGAGTTGCTGGCCGCGCTGCGGATGCACCGGGACGCCCCCACGGGGATGCCGGTGACCGCTCCCGTGGGCGGGGACGGCGGTTCGGCGGGCGTCCCGGGGCGGGAGGTCTCCGCGCCGTCCGCCCGGACCGCGCTGCTGATCGTCGGCGGGGTGCTGGTGGTCGTGGCCGCGTTGGTGTTCACCGTGGTGAGCTGGGGACGGCTGGGCATCGGCGGGCGGGCCGCCATCCTGCTCGCGGTGACCGCGTGCGCGCTCGCACTGCCCCGTCCGCTGCGGCGGCGGCAGCTCACGGCCACCGCCGAGGCTTCGGCCGCGGTGGGACTCGCCCTGGTGCTCCTGGACGCCTACGCCGCCCGGCAGGCCGGACTCGGCGGGCTGGACCGCGTCGGGACGGCGGGCTACTGGGCGGTGCTCACCATGCTGACCGCGGTGGGAGCGGCCGCCTACGGCTGGTGGCAACGGCTCCGGCTCCCGCTGCCCGTGGGGTTCCTGATGGCACGACTGCCCGGCATCCTGGGCGCCGCCGCCTTGGGCGGAACGGCCGAGGACTACGCGACCGCGATGATCGCCACGGCCGCGGTGGACTTCGCGGTCCTGTACGCACTCACCGCACGCGCCGCCACCGGGCCTGCCGGGTTCCGCGACCGGGTGGGCGGCGAACGGGCTGCCACCGCCCTGGTCACGGGGGCCGGGGTGGTGGGCGGCGGATGGGCGCTGCTGGGCGGGGCGCTCGCGGTGGGGCACGCGGTGGTCGCCTCGTCGCTGACCGAGGTGGCGCGAGCCTGGGTACCGCTGGGTCTGCTGGTGCTGCTCGGCATGGCGCTGTGCCGCGGCTTGCGCACGCTGCCCTTCGCGCTGCGCTCCGGCGGCGAGGGCGTGGCCGTCGTGGCGTTGATCGTGGCCGTCGGCGCCGGTTTGCGGTACGTCACCCCCTCGGGGTGGGTCGCGGCCGGATACGCGGCACCAGCGGCACTCATCGCCGTGTGGGCGGCGGTGTCCTGTGCGCGGAGCGGCCGGTGGGCAAAGCCTGAGAAGGGTGGCCCGCTCGCACCCCCGCCCGACGCTGCGGCCGCGGTGGGAGAGCTGGCCGCCGCCTCAACCATGCTGCTGCTGACCGGTGTCGTGGTGCTGCCGGAACTCGCGCACGCCCTCACCCGTCCCATCGTCCCCGGCATGGCGCTCTGGCTCGACGGTCACCCGCCGCGGTGGAGCTGGCAGCTCGCGAGCGCGCCGCTGGTCGTGCTCTGGTTGCTCACGTCCGTCCTGGGCATCATGGCCGTACTTCGTGCCCGTGCCGTTGGCGACCGGCACAAGGACCGACTGGCGAAGGCGCAGTGCAACGCCACAGCACTGGCTGCCGTCCCCGCGCTGCTCCTGCTGCCGGTGGCGCTTGGGCTGCCGTACGGGTGGGTGCTGGCGGCCGCCGCTGTGGCGTCCATCGGCGTGGCGGTGGACGTCGTGCGCCGGCCGGGGGCCGCACTCGTACCGCGGCTCCTGGCACTGGCCGCCACCGGCGCTCTCACCCTGCTGTGGTCGACGGCCGACCGGGCCGCCCTGCTCGCGGTGTGCGGGACCTTCGCCGCGTCGGCAGCCGTACTCGCCCACGTTCTTGCGGCGCCGACCGCCCGGCCCGCCGAGCGTGCGACGGCGCGTGTCGCGGGTGCCTTCGCCGTCCTCGCCCTGGGCGTCGAGGCGGTCGCGTCCGCGATCACCACCGGCCTGCCCTGGCACGTCACGGGGTTCGTGGTTCTCGCGGTCGCTGCTGCCGCCGCCGGTGCCGCAGCGGCCTGGCACCGGATCCCGGGGCGTGATCAGGTCTCCACCGCCGTCGAAGGCACGGGGTACACCCTTGCGGCAGCCGCCCTCGCTCTGACGGCCCCTCACCCCGCTGCGCTGAGCCTCGCCCTAGCCGTGACCGGGGTCGCGGGGCTGGCCGTCGCGCTGCGCCCGGACCGCCGCCGCGCCGCACTCGTCGGAACCGCCCTGCTCATCGCCTCCTCCTGGGTGCGCCTCGCCCTGGCAGGCGTCTCCTCCCCCGAGGCGTACACGCTGCCGATCACAGCAGCCGCGCTGATCATCGGCCACCGCCGACGTAGGAGCACCCCGGGGACAGGCTCCTGGGCCGCCTACGGGGCGGGGCTGAGCGCAACCATGCTCCCCAGCCTCGCCGCCACGTGGAGCGACGAGAACTGGGTACGCCCGCTGCTCCTGGGCACGGCGGCGCTGCTCGCCACCGTCGTCGGGGTACGCACGCGCCTGCAAGCACCGCTGGTCGTCGGCAGCGGCGTACTCCTGCTGGTCGGGCTGCACGAACTCGCCCCGACCGTGGTCCAGGTGCTCGGCGCCCTCCCCCGCTGGGTGCCGCTGGCCACTGCCGGCCTGCTCCTCCTGCTGCTCGGGGCCACCTACGAGAAGCGGATCGGCGAAGCCCGACGCCTGCGTGACACGGTGCGCAGCATGGGGTGAGCCTCCGAAACGGTCCCTGCTGACGTCGGTCTCGGCGGAGCTGGACGACCTCACGGGGTGTCCAGCGAGGTCAGTCGACCTCGCCACTTTCCCGGAGAAGCTCAGAATCGGGATGTGGCGCCCGTGAGGAGCCGGTCCTGCGCTCGACAGGAACGCAAGCCTCCCCATCGTCCTTCAGAAGGGCTTCAAGGTCCTCGACCCGTAGGTAACAGTCACCATCAACGCCCCAGTCCCGTCCCCAGGAGTTGCGCAATCGCACGACCGGCGTGGTGCCGCCATTCCCGTTGAGCCGCGCCTTGAGCGAGACACCACGCACGAGGATCGCATGGCCCCCAAAATCACCCGGGGACACCTCCAGCAGCCCGTTGGGGGCCGGCTGGAACATGGAGTCGTACCACTTGATACCGATCACGACGGGGCCGAAATAGCCCAGCGTGCGCAGCACGTCGTCCACTCCGAAAGCCCAGCGATACTCCTCCATATAGCCGCGTGCGGATACCGCCTTGGCTCCGGCAAGCACCGAGGTGCCGTCGTAGTTCTCGCCGGGCCACTCATCGACTTTCTGAGCTTCGCGATAGACACCGCGAGCGAAAGAAGCGTCCACTCCCTGCACCTCGACCGGGGTCGCGATCAGCTCGTGGGACCAGGCGAATCCGACGCAGGCGCCTTCGTTTCCTTGGTCCAACCAGGAAGGACAGGACCAGCCTGCAGAGCGCAGGGGAGCTCGCTCGGTGACCATCTCTCGGATGGGGTAATTCCTGCTGCGCTCGTCGAACTGTGGAACGCGGTCGAGTCGCCGGTCGATGGTCGTGTAGCCATTCTTCAAACGATTGCTGGCCATCGTTGCTCCTAGGTTCGGTCCCCGTCACCAGCTGATGCTGTTGCGCGGCCGGGCGCACCTCGGAAGGCAGGATTTCCGCGCAATCGGAGTACCCATGAGATGAAGCCTCGGATGAGGGCGCCGGGAGCGTAGGCGCCGGCCCTGAGGATTTCCGACCTGCCTCCCGCCGGGGCTCGATACGCGCCGGCCTGATCCGTTGGTCGGAAAGACCCTGGAAGCCTGATGAAGATCTTGCTCAGTGCACCCAACCTGCGCCGGTTCACTCAGAAAATGTCTACCTGGGAAAATCGCCGTGATCCAGGCGCGTTTCCAAGATTGTCAGTGCACTTCTAGCCGGCTGCCGTCTGCGCATGCCGGCGGAACTGCTCCGGCGTCACGATCCCCGGCGATGGGTGCCCGGACGGGTAGAACACGCCCTGGCAGGTGTAGCAGTAGCGCGCCTCGGCGGTGAGTGCGGCCGCACGGGCCGCTCCCTCCTGAGCCCGCCGCGCATCCCTGTTCTCGCCACGGACGATGGCGATCGTGGCCACGACGATGAGCACCGCGACGACGACGCCAACGGCCGTGAGCCACGGCAGGTCCCGTTCGTCGGCAAAATACTTCCCTGCGAGGCCGGCCGCCAAGGCGAGCACGATGCCCTCGACGACGTGCATGCAGCCATTACCCGTGGTGTCCTTCGGCGCCGACGCAAGCTTGGTCGTCAGGTCCTCGCGCCGTTCCCCTCCGTCTGTACGTGCCTCGACCACTGGCACGTTCTCCCGCGTCCGGCATCCGGGACATGCCACCGGGCCGTTCGCCTCTTCGTTCCTCATGCCCCCATGATCGCGCTTCACGATGTGTCCACATCAAGTGGGGGGGGCGGCCGTCGGACGGCGGCCTGGAAGCCCGAGAAGGGGCCCTGTGGTGCTAGGCCGCCAAGGAGCACAGAAATAGGCTGAAGGTAGCTGTCTGTGCCCGCTGTAAGGAGGAAGAGGCCGCTGCGGGCTTGCTCTTCTTGTCAGGCTCGGAGGGCGATCGCAACCCTGGATCGGCACCTGCGCGCCGAGCGCCGGCTGCCTTCGAGTCGCATCCCTTGCAGGAGATCCTCTTGGACTACTTCGACCTCGGGACCTTCACCCGGCCCGTATCGACATCTTCGCCGGAAGCGCAGCTTTGGTTCGACCGTGGCCTGGTGTGGAGCTTCGCGTTCAACCACGAAGAGGCGGTCACCTGCTTCGAAGCGGCGGCGGTAGCGGACCCTGGCTGTGCCATGGCGTACTGGGGCGTCGCGTACGCCATGGGCCCCAACTACAACAAGCCCTGGGAGTTCTTCGACGACGCCGACCTGCAGCGCACGGTGGAACGGACGCACGCCGCCGTCGAACGGGCCCACGCGCTGTGCGAGGGGGCCACGCCGATCGAGCGTGCACTCATCGAGGCACTGCGCGAGCGCTATCCCGCCTCGCACGCCGCGCAGGACTGTTCCATCTGGAACGAGCCCTACGCCGAGGCCATGCGCTCCGTATACGAACTCGCCCCCGACGACCTGGATGTCGCCACCCTCTGTGCGGACGCGTTGATGAACCTCACCCCATGGCAGCTGTGGGATGTGCGCACGGGCGAGCCCGCGGCCGGCGCGCGCACGCTGGAGGCGAAGGCCGTCCTCGACCGTGCGTTGCTGACCGCGACCGGCATCGATCACCCGGGCGTACTGCACATGTACATCCACCTGATGGAGATGTCGCCGACGCCGGAGAAGGCCCTGGCGATCGCGGACCGGCTGCGCGGTCTGGTCCCGGACGCGGGCCACCTGCACCACATGCCCTCACATCTCGACGTGCTGTGCGGGGACTACCGGCGGGTCGTGTCGGGCAACAGCGACGCGATCAGAGCCGACGAGAAGTACCTGCAGCGAGCCGGCGCGATGAACTTCTACACGCTCTACCGGTCGCACAACTACCACTTCAAGATCTACGGAGCGATGTTCCTGGGTCAGTCCAGGGCGGCACTGGAGACGGCCGCGCAGTTGGAGGCGTCCATCCCCGAGGAACTGCTGCGCGTGGAGAGCCCGCCCATGGCCGACTGGCTGGAGGGCTTCCTCGCCATGCGGGTGCACGTGCTGATCCGCTTCGGCCGGTGGACAGACATCCTCGCGCTGGCGATGCCTCCCGACCCGGAGCTGTACTGCGTCACCACGGCGATGCTGCACTACGCGCGCGGCGTGGCGTACTCCGCGCGCGGGGCGACCGCCGAGGCCGAGATCGAACGCGAGACGTTCCGCCACGCGGCCGGAAGGGTTCCCCAGACGCGGATGCTGTTCAACAACACCTGCCGGGACATCCTGGCGATCGCCTCCGCCATGCTCGACGGCGAGCTCGAATACCGCAAGGGCGAGTACGACGTGGCGTTCGCCTTCCTGGAGCGCTCCATCGAGCTCGACGACAACCTCCCCTACGACGAACCGTGGGGCTGGATGCAGCCGACCCGCCACGCCTACGGGGCGCTCCTGCTGGAACAGGGCCGGGTGGAAGAGGCCGAGGCCGTCTACCGGGCCGACCTCGGACTCGACAACAGCTTGCCCAGGTCCTCGCAGCATCCAGGAAACGTCTGGGCCCTCCACGGCTTCCACGAATGCCTCGTGCGGCTCGGCAGGACGGCAGAAGCCCGCATCGTCGTCCAGCAACTCACCGTGGCCACGGCACTCGCGGACGTCCCCGTCGAGGCGTCCTGCTTCTGCCGCCTGGAGACCGCGGGCGCGAACAGCGGCTGCTGCTCCGACTGAGTCCTTCGGTGCGCACTGACGCTGTCAAATTCTCGGCCCGGAAGGACCGAGCTTGTCGCCCGGTCCTGTGAGGCGTTGATTGCAAGTGGAGCGTGACTGGCTGCCGCGTTGGTCCCCTGCGTCTGAGTACAGTTCAGGCTGTACTGGGGCGTTTGACTGCGCCCC
>NZ_JBIRGO010000029.1:0-70374 GCF_044328065.1 Streptomyces sp. NPDC017993 | reverse complement strand
CACCGAGACCAGTCCAGTTCGCCCTGAGCGCCGAGCTCATCCAGGACGACGCGGTGAAGGCGGGCCCACACACGCTCCCGGCTCCATTGCGCGAAGCGCCGGTAGACCGTGGGCCAGGCCGGCCCGAACACCGGCGGCAACTGTCGCCATGTGCAGCCTGTAGTCGCCACGAACAGGATCGCCGCCAGCACTTCACGGTCACCCGCCCGAGCACGGCCACCACCCTGCGGACGCTGCACGACCGTCGGCGGCACCACCCGACGAAACAGCACCCACAACTCATCCGGCACCAACCGCTCAACCAGATCCGTCATGCACCGCTCAACGAGCCAACACGCCATAAGAAACGACGTCTAAGCATCCCAAACGCGCCCGAACGCTCTGAGGCTCCCGCGGGCTCGGGGATGTGGCTGTGGCCTGTGACTCGGCTCCCTGTTCGGGCGAGCTTCAGACTTTGGGCCGTCGGGATGTCTGGTCGGTCGTCAGGCGCGGCAACGCAGCATTTCCAGCGGAGGGTTGGCGTGGAAGTCCGCCCAGAAGTCCGCACCGAACTCGCGTACGCCGGCCTCCGACACCGTCAGCTGGACCCAGGTCACCTCGCTGAATCCCGCTGCCCGCAGACACTTCTCGTAGACCTCGCGGCGCGGGCGGTTGGCGACGAACGAGATCGGCGGATCGAGCAGCGCCGTGATCCGGACTTGCGGCCCGGTCTCGGCCTCCTCGCCGGTGAGCTCGCTGCGGAAGCCGTACCTGTCCGGGGGCGGCCCGTCGAATCGGAAGTCGGGCGACTGGTTCAGCACGAAGAACTCGCCGCCGGGCTTCAAGCTCTGGTGCGCGCTGCGGCACATCTGCTCCGCGGTGGCGATGTCCTCCGCGTAGCTGAGCAGCTGGACCGCCAAGGCGACGTCGAAGCGCCGCTCGACGGGCGGCAGTTCGGTCACATCGCCCACCTCGTAGCGCACACCCAGTGGACTGCGCTCCTCCAACTGCTGTGCCACGGCGACCATTTCACCGGAGATGTCGATTCCGAGCACCTCCGCGGCGCCGCGCCGCTTGAACTCCCTGCTGTAGAAGCCGGTGCCGGAGGCCAGGTCGAGGACCGACTTGCCGCGCACGTCCCCGACCATGGCCAGGAAGCCGGGCACCACTGCGTACTGCTCCAACGGCAGGGCCTTGAACCCCTCGAACGCCTCACCGATCTCGTCGTACTGCTGCTCCGCGCTCATCGTGGTGTCCTCCCCGTTTCGACATGTCCTTGGCCACGGCCCCCGTCCCCCGGGCGCGCCGCGGCTTCTGGCTGGCAGTCTCTACGGGCCCGGGCAGACTGTCGTACTGGCAGAAGCCACAAAGATCCGGGCATCGTCCCGGCTATCGGTCAACGATCAGGCTTGATGGGCAGTCGTGCTGAGGCGAGCAGTTGCTGGAGGGGCGGCGCGCGGAGCTGTGCTGTGGCGGGGGATCAGGCGCACGGGGCGTCGCCATCGCGGCAGTGGCCGTGTCCGGCGGCATCTGCACACGTCTGGGTGAGGGGGCGGCTCCGCCTGCTCGTGCTCCACGCCGGTGTCCTCGCAGGCGACAGCGAGTCGCCTGAGGTGCCCCAGCCTCAGACTCCGCCGCCGCACCCTGGCAAATGCGACGCCTGCTGCCGCTCCACGCCCGACTCCGCTGACGGAGCGCAGAACGGTGCAGGCCAAACCCCGCGCGGTGGCGGGAACTACTGCGCAGGCGCGGCGCCGGATACAGCGACGCCTGCCTGTTGGAAGTCCTCAAGGGCCGCGGTGGTGGTGTGGGGTGCGACGCCTACCGAGTAGTCGAGGCGTACGCGAGCCCGGAATCCCGCCGTGACGGCATCCAGCGCGGTCGCCCGGACACAGTGGTCCGTGGCGATGCCCACCACGTCGACGTCCTCGACTCCTCGGGCACGCAGCCAGTCAGCCAGGGCGGTGCCCTGTTCGTCGGCACCTTCGAAGCCGCTCTTGGAGGCGCTGTGCGCGCCCTTGAAGAAGACGGCGTCGACCTTGCCGCCGTTGATGGCGGTGGCGAATCCGGGGTGGAATTCGCTGCCCTCGCCTCCGGCCACGCAATGGACGGGGAAACTGTCCTGGAAGTCGGGGGTCTCGGAGAAGTGACCTCCCGGGTCGATGTGGTGGTCCCGGGTGGCGACGATGTACTGGTAGTCACCACCCGCGCTCCGCTCGACCAGATCGGCGATCGCCGCCGCGATCCGCGCACCACCCGCGACGGGGACACTGCCCCCTTCGCAGAAGTCGTTCTGCACATCCACGACGATCAAGCCTCGGCTCATCACGAACATCCTTCGGTAGGGAACCGTCCTCCGGTGTTTTACCGGCCGGCTCACGCCCGTCGAGGGCATAACGGGCGAGGCTCACCCGCTCGGCCGAGGACAGTCACCGCAGGAACGATTCGCACCGAGAGGGGCCGCCCCCTGCGTGGCCGGCCCTGGTGCACGTCACGCTCCTCCCTTGGGCACTGGGCAGCCCTCGATGATGATGACTTGGTGGTCGTTCCCGTTGCTGATCACTGGCTTGGAGCCCGCGGTTCGGGTGGGTTCGGGCGGAGCGGAGCACCCGGCCCTGAACCCGCGCAGACGATTGGTGGTCTCTGGGCTGAAAGGGAAATCCAGGAGAGGAGCAATGGCCTGTCTGGCCAGATAGCGGCCCAGTGTGGGGCTGCGGTTCGGGGCCTCATAGCCTGGTGATCGAGCTCGGTCTGGCACGTCAGGCCAACCGCATCACAACGGGGGATCCTATGTCCGCGTACTCACCGCCACCGCCACCGCAAGGGCCGACACCCTTCGGCCAGCAGCCCGGCCCGGCCCCGTACGGGCCACCCACAGGCCCCACTGGCCCGGCCCCTTATGGGCCGCCTGCCAGTGGCCCGTTCCCCTACGGTCAGCAGCCTGTATACGGGCCTTCGCCGGTCCAGCAGTCAGGCGTTCCGATGTTCACGCCGACGGGGCCTCCCCGACGCCCCTGGCTCCGGCCGCTCATCGCGCTCGGCATCGTGATCGTGGTCTTCGCGGGGCTTTGGGTGCTGACCGTGGTGACCGATGACGGCAAGCCCCCTTCGGAAGTCGCCCGATACGCGGTCGCTGGGGACTGTCTGGAAAACCGCGGCACGCACGCGAAGCCGGTCCTCTTCACCATCCCCTGCAGCGACACCAAAGCCGACTACAAGGTCAGGTTCAGCGCCACCCGCTACGGGAAATGCCCACCGGAGTTCGACGAGTACACCGAGCGGGGCGGCCGGCAGGGCGACACCACGCTGTGCTTGACCGCGGTGCGCCACTAAGAGCCAGGAAGGGGCTCATTCCGCCTCAGGTCCAGCGTCCCGCAAGGCAGGCCGCTGCCGGCCTGGCCCCCCGCATATCGTCTGCCACGTCCTGCCCTGCGCCTTTGTCGAGGCGGCGTTGCGCCCCGTCCCGGGGCTCTAGCCAGCCTCCGCGACCAGCTGGATGTCCTTGACCAGCGTGCAGCCGACCCGGCGACGGCGCACCGCCTTCCGTGCCAGATGATCGCCGCCACCGAGAACGCAGCAAATCAACAGACCCCGGGTGGGCGGGGTCAGGCAACCCAGTCGTTGGTGAGGCCGAGGACCGCGGAGCCGTCCAGGTCGGTGAGCTTGGTGCCCACGAAGCCTCGGGCCCAGTCGGAGGTCTGGAGGCGGAAGGCCGGTTCGTCCGCGGTCAGCGCCTCCATCACCGACTCGGCGGCGCCCTCGGCGGTCTGCGCGCCGTCGAGGAACTGGGAGGTCATGCGGTTCAGGTAGGCGTTGAGCTGGGGTGCGTACGGCCCGGCATCGGCGACGGCCTCTTCCAGGTCGACGCCGGCGTTGGCGACGAACTCGGTCGCCACGGCGCCGGGTTCGATCACGGAGACGGACACGCCGTGAGCCGCGGCCACGGGGGCCAGGCTCTCCATGTATCCCTCGACGGCGAACTTGGCCGCGCAGTAGGCCTCGTTGAAGGGCTGTCCGATGACGCCGCCGACGCTGGTGACGGTGATCAGGCGGCCGCCGGAGGTGCGCAGGTGCGGCATGGTCGCCTTCGAGACGTTGAGCACGCCGAAGAAGTTGACCTCCATGACCTTGCGGACCTCGGCCACGGGCTCGTTCTCCAGGGTGCCGAGGTGTCCGGCGCCCGCGTTGTTGACGACGGCGTCCAGGTGTCCGTAGTCGGCGAGCACGCCGTCGATCGCGGACGTGATCGAAGCCTCGTCGGTGACGTCGAGCCGGCGGATGTCGAGCTCCACGCCCGCCTCAGCGGCGGCCTTGCGCAGGGCGTCGGAGCGGCTGAGGTCACGCAGCGTGGCGATCGTCGTCCAGCCGGCGCGTGCGGCGGAGACGGCGGCGGCGAGGCCGATGCCGGAGGAGGTGCCGGTGATGAGGACGACCTTGGGGGACTGGGAGGACGTAGACATGGGGGAGGCCTTCCGTAGCGCAGGGATGTCGGCACGTTTAAGTGCGTGTACACACACCATAGTGTTTATGTGTGCGTACACGCAACCGCTAAGCTGATGACATGCCGAAGAAGAAGCTCACACAGGCGGAGATGCCGGTGGCCGACCATGCCTTCTACGGGCTGGTCTGGGCCGGGACCGTGATGACGGACCGCGTGGACCGCGCCCTGAGCAAGGCGCACGACCTTCCGGTCTCCTGGTTCGAGGTCCTGCTCTGGCTGGCCTCGAGCCCCGACCCCGTTCCGGCCTCGGTCCTGGGCAACAGCACCATGCTCAGCCGCAGCCAGGTCTCGCGCGTCGTCGACGCCCTCCAGAGCCGCGGGCTGGTCACCCGCACCCCCTCGCCCAGCGACGCCCGCTCCGTCGAGGTCTCTCTCACTCCGGAGGGCCACCGGCTCTTCGAGGCGGCCGATGCCACCCGCCGCGAATGCCTCGCCCCCGTCTTCACCGATCTCCTCGACCAGGACGACCTGCAGGCACTCAGCACGGTGTGGAAAAAGCTCAAGGCCAACAAAGACGCGTAGGTGCCCCGCTCGGATCCGGGCGCCACTTGGCCGGCCCGAGCCGTTGCAGTCCAGGTCGGGGGTGCGGCGTGGTCCGGCCGCTGCGAAGATCAGCGCGTGTTGTGGTCGGAGGGCGTGGCGGCCGCTCGTCGTCATCTGCCGACGGGACGGCCCATGAAGCCGCGTTCGGAGAGGACGGGAAGGCGGTAGCGATCCCGGGTGGTTTCGTCGAAGTCGTCGAGGAATCCATGGAGGAGCTCAGCGAGGTGGGGCAGGGAGCTGACCGTGAAGACGACAGGCTGGTAGCCGGCGACCTGATACGGCAGCCGGACCAGGTCGGCAAGGTCAAACGGCCTCAGGTCAGCATGGGCGAATCGCCCGAGCTCGCCGAAGGAGGACAGCAGCGCGGCCCCGTACGCTCTTGGCCGCCGCTGTTCGAGGGTGACGCCGTACTCGAGGGTGAACCAGTACACGCGGCTGATGAGATCCAGCGCGTCTGCCGTATCCACCCGGGCCGCGGCCCGGCCCACCGTGCGGTACAGGTCGGCGAAGAACGGATCCGCGAGATGGATGCCGTGCCCGAAGACGTCGTGCAGGACATCCGGCTCCGGCGTGTACAGGGGCATCGCGGGATGCCGCACGTACTGAACAGCGTGGAAGTACCCCTCGGCCATCGCACCCAGGAAGCGCTTGTTCGGCACGATCCCACCCGCCGGCGTGAACCGGAAGCCCGTCAGCGCTTCAAGCCGGTCGGAGACCTCCTCATGCTGCGGGACACCCTCGGCAGGGATTGGGGCGAGCTCCCGGGCCCGCAGCACCTCTCTGCAGGCCCAGTGGTCCTGGGCTCGCCACAGCGCCTTGTGCACGGCGCGCCAGGTGGCATGCTCGGCCTCGGTGTAGTGGACCTCGGGTGACGGCTCGCCCACCTGGCGGCCCTCGGCCCGGTCGGCGATCAGATTCCTGCGGCGCACGTAGTCCGGATCCGCGAATCCGGGATGCTCCTCGGCTCGGCCCATCGTGGTCCCGTCCGTGTTCAGCGGGGTCAGACTCATCCAATCGATCATGAACAGAATCGTGGACCGTCGCCTGGCCCGTCGGACGGACCACACGCGCGCCCTCACTCGGGCGTGCATCAAGGAATTACGCGGCGAGGGCCGACGGCGCTGCGTGAGCCGGTGGAGTGCGGGGCCAGGCCCCGGGGATGCCGGCGCGGTGTGGAGCAAGCCTTGAGGGCTACCGACCATTACGCCGTAATGATGGCCACCCTCGGGACTATGGGCCCGCTCGTGCTCAGCTGTGGGCGGGCCACGCCAGACAGATGGGCTCTGGTTCCTTCGGTAGGCCCAGCCAAGGGTGCACCAACGTGACCAAGAGACTTTCGGTGACCTCAGCGGCGATGCAGGGCAGTTGCTTCTTCACGGCCCTTCCTTGCCCTCACTCGCCGTCTCACTGCCCGAGCAGCCGACGCAGCCCGGGCGTAGTACCGATCAGCGAGGTTGAGCAGTCAGTCAAGTTGGGGCGGGGGACGAACGCGCCGCCCAGGAGGAGCTCAGCGCCATGGGGCGAGGAACTGGCGGGCGCCGCGCAATGACGTGTGCAGCCGGCGCTGGGTTGCGCGGCTGTCGAGGCGGACATCGAGCGCTCCCGGAAGCGCGCTGTCGGTCCGCAGGCCCGTGGGGAGCAAGTTGGCATCGAGCCCGTCGCGCCGGGCGATGAGGACGCCGAGTTCGTGACGACTGACGGCGTCGGCTCCCGCGAGATGGTGCACGCCCTGTGCATCGGAGGACGCGAGCTCCAAGAGGGCACCGGCCAGGTCGGCGACATGCACCGGGCAGCGGATGTCGTCGGTGAACAGGACTCCGGCCCGGGCGCCGGCCACGAGGTCGTGCACAGCGCGTACATGCACGGAACGGCAGTCGCCGATGATCAGTGAGGTGCGGGCGATAACGGCGTCCGGGGCCAGGAGGCGGACGCCGGTCTCCGCTGCGGCTTTCGCCGCGCCATAGGGGGTGACAGGGTCGGGGAAGCAGGTCTCGTCGTAGTGGACACGGGTCCCGGAGAACACCGCGTCGCTGGATACATGGACCAGGCGGCACCCGTACTTAGCCGCGGCCATGGCCAGGCGGACAGGACCCTCGGCCGTGACCGCCCAGTCCGACTTGACGCTGCTCGCGTTGACGATGAGGCGCGGGGCGACCTCGGCCACGACTGCTTCGACGCGCTCGGCGTCCCGCAGGTCGAGTGCGTACCACGTGACCTCCGGGATGCTGCCGGGCCTGGTCGCAAAGGTCGCGGCCGTCGCGTGCCCCGCCGCTGACGCCTGGCGGACCAGCTCAGTGCCCAAAAACCCGCTGCCGCCGATGATCAGGACCTTCATGACGCGACGTCCTCCCGCCAGACCTTCTCATGCACGATCTCAAGCCGTTCCGCAGCGATGAGACAGGAGACAGGCTCTTGGCCGTTCGCGTCCCCTACCGTCCCCGACTGCAGTCACCCCTCCGTGGGCCAACTAGGGACTGCCTCACGGGCCCGGGGGCCCGCCCAAGGAGCCTCGGGTGGGCGTCGGAGTCGGGGTCAGGGTTGCCTGCAGCCAGGCTTCGCCGTATCGAGAGAGAGCACTTTTAGCTGACGCTCTGTTACGCGATCCGCCCGAGCGAGGACGCCGGCGAGAAGCCGTGAAGCGCTGCAGCCGCGACAGCCCCGACGGAGGGCACCCTGGCTTCGGCTGGGGGTGTTCGCGTTCCTGGCCGGCCGGCGCCAACTCCTGAGTCGTCCCGTGGATGCCCGACGCGCGTTGTGCAGTCTCAGTCCTGTTGATCACGGCAGCTGGCGGCGGCGTCGGCGTCCGGGCCGGCAGGCCGGTCGCGGTCTCGCCCGGTCGCGGACCGCCTGAGGAGGAGTTCGGTGACCAGGGCGAGGGGAGGCCAGTACAGGCGGCCGTGGCGGGCGACGGCGTAGGCGCGCAGTTCGACGTCGGGGGCGGTGAGCGAGAGGAGCCGCACGGCGGGGAACGTAACGGTTCCGAGGGGGAGCAGGCCCACGCCGAGCCCGGCGGTGATCATGCCTTGCACGAGGTCGAGGCTGTCGGCCTGGTGGGTGATGCGCGGAGTGAAGCCTGCCATGGAGGCAAGGGTGCGGATGACGGTCTCGTCCGCGGTGTTGCGGGAGTTGACGATCCAGTCGTGCCCGGCGAACTGGGCGAAGACCTCAAGCGTTGTCCCCTCCCGGCCGCCGGCCTGCGCGGGGACGCCCAGGCCCCAGCGTGCGGTCCACAGGGCAGTGGCGCGCACCGCCGGGTCCTCGGTCGCGGGCGCCAGGTTGTAGTCGTAGGTCAAGGCCAGATCCGTGGCGTCCTCGGCCAGGAGCTGCAGTGCCTCGGCGGGTTCATGTTCGCGGATCAGGACATGGAGGTGGGGGTGGCTGGTGGTCAGGGCGGTGACGACGGGCAGCAGGTGGGCGCGGATGGCGGTGGCGAAGCCCGCGACGCGCAGGGTGCCGTTGGGCTCGCCGCCCGGGGCGAGGTCGTGGCGCGCCGCCTCGACGGCGGCGAGGATCGTCACCGCGTGCTCGGCCAGCCGGCGGCCTGCGGGCGTCAGCCGGACCTGGCGCCCGTGCGGCTCGATCAATGCGGTGCCCATCTCGTCCGCCAGGGCGGCGATCTGCTGCGAGACCGTCGAGGTGGTCGTGCCCAGCATGTCGGCCACCGCCCGCATGGACCCCAGCCGGGACAACTCCACCAGCATCCGCAGTCGTCGTGTCTCCATCCCAGGATTATTCATGATTCATGAACGAACTGTTCGCGATCGGCACGTGGACACGAACGGTTTGAAGCCCGTCCACTAGGTCCATGAGCTTGCTGGAACACCGCACACGGCTGCGCCTGCCCCCGTCCACGTCCGGAGCGCTGATGGCCGTGGCCTCCATGTCCACCATCCAGCTCGGGCTGGCACTGTCGGTGCCGCTGGTCGACCAGCTCGGAGCCCTGGGCACGACAGGGCTGCGTCTGGCGTGGGCCGGTGTGCTCCTGCTGGTCCTGGTGCGGCCCCGACTGCGCGACTTCACCGGCCGCGACCTGTGGGCGTGCACCATGCTGGGCTCGGTCAGCGCGGGCATGATGGTGTTCTTCATGCTCGCCGCGACCCGGCTGCCGCTCGGCACCGCAAGCGCGCTGGAATTCCTCGGCCCGCTGGCCGTATCCCTCTACGGCCCAGGCCGCGGTCGTAAACGCTGGACGGCCATGGCCGCCCTCGGCGTCGTAGCACTGACCGAACCCTGGCACGGCGGCATCAACCCGGCCGGTGCGGGCTTCGCACTGGCCGCCGCGGCCTGCTGGGCGGCCTACATCCTGCTGACCCAACACGTGGGTGACTCCGTGACCGGCCTCAACGGACTTGCCATCTCCATGCCTGTCGCCGGCCTCATCGGCCTCCTCGCCGCAGCACCCTCCGACCTGGTACACGTCACCTGGAAGCTGCTGGGCGCCATGCTGGGGCTGGCCGCCCTGAGCGCCGTGCTGCCCTTCATCCTCGAATTCCTCGCCCTGCGCCGCCTGACAACCTCCGCCTTCGGCACCCTGATGAGCCTGGAACCGGCCATCGCACTCTTCGCCGGCCTGCTGGTGCTCGGCCAGATACCCGGCCTCGCACCCGCGGCCGGCGTCGCCCTCGTCGTGATCGCCGGCATCGGCTCGACCCGCACCGGCGCCCGCCCCACCCCGGCGTCCCCCGGAACTCACAACCCTTTGACGTCCCCCACGGTGAGCGCATCAACGAACTGAACCGCAGGCCGCGGAGGCCGACATCACCAACCGGCGATCGTCGCCCTGATCGGGGCGGCTCCGGCCGGGTGCCTGGCCAGGTTCACGCCACGCGGTGCGCTTCGGGCCGCCGCACTCGGCAGCCCGGCCTTCGGCTCTGGCGCGCGCGTCGGCAGCTCGTTCCTCGGCATCCTGTGCGAGGCAGGGGGAGTCATAGCGGATGGCATCCACGAGTCGGCGCAGCAGTTTCGCCCGCTGCCCGCAATCCGGCTCGCCGTCGTGTCCGTCCAGCTAGGTCAGCAGAGACGGTCGGCCCTGCGCGAGGCAAGGGAGTGGTCAGGGTTCGGATACTTCGCTGCGGGGTGCCGCTTCAGCGAGCGGACCAGCCGCGAACGTTTGAGCCGTGCGCTTCCACGACCCGTCGGAACGGCCTACGGCGTGTCTCCTTGATGAGTTGAGCAATTGGCGTCGCCAGGTGCGGTGCACGCAATGTCAAGCCGTCGTGTCGGGGACTGGAGCGCTACGCGGGTAAGTCCAGCCGCCGGCCTCGCACGCCTGCCCCTCGCGATGTCAGAGGCCCCTGAGAGGCTCCTTCTCATGACGTCAGAGAGCATGCCCGACCTCGCCCAGATCACCGACGTCCAGGAGGTCGCTCCTGAACTCCGACGACAGCTGATCGGCTGCTGGATCGCGGTCACGAACTCGGGCGGCGCCGCCGGGTTCCCGTTCCCACCCGTCCAGGACGAGCACGTCGCGCCGGTCACGGACAAGCTCCTCGGACATCTCGCCCCGCAGTGCAGCCGACTCATAACCGCCAGATTCGACGACGCTCTTGCCGGATGGGTTGTCCTCAAGCGTGATCCCTCTCGGCTCGTCGGGCACTGGGGTACGGTCCACCACCTTCAGACCCATCCCGAATTCCGTGGCCGTGGTGTCGGATCCGCTCTCATGGGAGAGCTGCGGAAGATCGCCCGGGACGAACTGGGGCTCGAACAGCTCCATCTCGCGGCCAGGGGAGAAGAGGGACTGGAGGACTTCTACAGCCGGCTCGGTTGGCGTGAGGCCGGCCGCTGGCCGGGGGCTCTCCGCCTAGCGCCCGACGACACCCGTGACGAGGTCTTGATGCTCCTCGATTCCCTCTGATTTCTGGGGCATCCCGAGAGTTACAAGCACCGGCTCACCAGGCCCCGAGGCTTGTCCTTTCGGCCATCCACGAGTCCAGATGAGGATGGCGGCGAGGTGGAGTGCGGCCTGCTAAGCGGTGGCGAGCTGGTCCGTTCGCATGGCCAGTCCGCGCACCTTGAGCCGGTTGATGCATCGCTCGACCGCGTTGCGCTGGTTGCATGCCTCGGCGTCCAAGGGGGCGGGCGACCGCCAGCGCGGACGCCGCTTGGCACTGGAGGAAGCCCGGCTGCTCGGCGGCGGCCTTCAGGTCTCAGTTCGCGGGCCGCGCTGGGGTAGGCGTGTCGTCGGCCTTGACGTTGAAATTGATCTGGGATCCATCGACCGAGGACACAGTGACCGACACACCCAAGGTGCTGCCGTCATCTGCCGTGAGCTTGCACCGGGTGGTGGTGCCCACCTTGCCGACCAGGTCCTTGGGGCATGTGATGTGTGGCGTCGGCTGGCCCGTTGTGGCGGCGAGCTTCTTGGCGACTGTGGTGGCCAGCTTGTCCGCAGACAGTTTGGGCGTGGACTCCGCCCCGTGAGTCGAAGCAGAGACCGAGCAGCCGACAAGCATCACGCCGGCAGCTAGGGCTGAGGCGATTGAAGCTGCTGCGGACAACCGAGTTATGGGCATGGTGGACTCCGGTTCAGATGATCAAGGAAGGAAGGACGCCGGAAGCATACTGGCCGGCCGCGTCGCGCATGACGGGGCCCTCTGGCATGAGCACGGCGGGTAGCTCAGGGGCCTGGGAGCGGTACAGAATCTCGGGCGCTGCGGTCGGCTCCGGGCCTGTCCACGGCCAGGCCCAACTGCTCAACAGTGCGCGGTTGATGGACAGAAGGAAGTGTCGGCAGCAACTCCCGCGGCCGCCGGGGCCCTTGCGCTGCCACCGAGCGCCAGGCGCTTCACGAGGGGCCGGTTCCGCGGTGAGTGGACCTGACGGACACCGTCGGAGCATGTGAGGCGTCGGCCGCGGTCACCGTGGCCGTGACTGCGTGGGTCCGGGTGTCCCGCACCAAGCCGGCCAGCCTGCGGAGCAGCCCCCACTCATGACCAGCAACCGACCAAGCCCACCATACCCACTGCACCGACCTGACGGGTCGGCAGACTTCAGGCCGGGTTCACGGCCCGGAATCGCGGTTGCCGACCAGCTCACTCCGTTACGGGCAGGCACTCGGAGAGCAGGCCGACGATGTCGCGCCAGGCTGGCTGTGCGTGCCGTGGGTGGTAGCCGACGCCGGGGGGCACGGTCTGGTCGACCGGTGGGTGGTGGAAGGCGTGCAAGGCTCCGCGGGTAGACCGTGAGGCGCCAGTCGACGCCTGCGGCCTGCATCTCGCCGGTGAACGCGTCCCGTTGCGCGGGCGGCATGATTGGGCACTCCGACCCGACCCGGCCCACACCGGGCAGTGAATGCGCGACGCCTCGCCCGGTCGGCCCGTGGTAGTTGCGTTGACTGTCCCGATCGCGCGCAGGTTGACGCCGTCGCGCCCGAGTTCCAGCACGATGGCGCCCCCGGTGCCGTAGCCGACGGCGGCGATCCGGTCGGGGTCGGTCCGCGGCTCGGCGCGCAACACGTCGAGCGCAGCGTGGCCGATGCCCCGCATCCGGTCGGGGTCGGCGAGGAGGGGGGTAGTGCGCGCCAGCATCTCCTCGGGGTCGGTGAACCAGCGCCCGCCGTTGATGTCGAGGGCCAGTGCTACGTACCCCAGCTCAGCCAGGGTGTCTGCCCGGCGACGCTGGAAGTCGTTCAGCCCCGGCCCCTCGGGCCCGACCAGGACCGCGGGCCGGCGGCCGACACCGGCCGGGAGAGCGAGGTGCCCGATCATCGTCAGGCCGTCGGCCGGGTACTCGACCGTGCGCGTGGTAACCGGCGTCATGAGTCTGGACTGTAGGGATCGTCGAGCCCGGTCGGGCCGGCGTTCACCGCTGGCAGAACAGCGCGGGTGTGCCTCTTAAATGCGGCGATGGCTCGCAAGATCCGTCACAAGCCCCGTTCCCGCGCCAGTACTTCTGCCCAGCGGCACTACTACAGTTCGGGGAACCCCCGCATCAGCAGTTCTGCTCCGAGTCGTACAACAACCCGCCGCAGAGCCACACGTCCCCGAGAGCGAGTCCAAGGGCTCAACGCCGAGTGGTAGCCCTGGTCGCCTGAACCCGTGGGCTGGCGATGGTGAAAGGATTCTGGCGCCTGCGGCTGCGCGAAGCCTCGCCCGGTTACACCGATGAAGTGAGGCTCGGCCGCATTCCTTAGCGGCCTGCTCACCCGGCTCGCAGTTCCCGGGCCGGTGGGCACATCAGGCACGACTCAACCCCGCTGGCCAGGGCTTCGACCGCCTCCTCCCGGGTAATGCGGCGCAGGCGCCGTCCGCCGACCGGGTACGCCCCGACATCGACGGCGGCCGGCGAGGGGTCTGCCCCGATGTCCGCCTGGAGGGCGGAACGCCGGCTGAGTCGCCGACCGCGCTGTGACCTTCTTGGCGCCTGCCACTCCTCGACCTCAGCGATATCCCGGCGCACGCCGTCGAGTTGAATCAGCATGGACGCCTCGATCGCTTGCAGGCGCGGCAGATCCGGAGGTCATTGGTTCTGGGGACGACCACGCCCGGCGATCCCTCGCCCTGGGCGTCATTTTGCCGGACCGGCAACAGGAGTGGCGTGTCCGGGACGCGATGGGCAACGGTGGGTCCGTGACCGACAACATGACACCAGGATCGCCCGCCTCCGACACTCCCTCGGCTGCCGACGGATACGCCGGAGACCCCGCGGTGCGGGCGGAGTGGGACAACCGATACGCCGACCGACAACAGCTGTGGAGCGGCCGGCCCAACGGTGCGCTCGTGGCCGAGGTCGCCGGGCTCACACCCGGGCGGGCGCTCGACGTCGGCTGCGGCGAAGGCGCCGACGCCGTCTGGCTCGCGCGCGGCGGCTGGGACGTGACCGCGCTCGAGGTCTCGGGCGTGGCGCTGGAGCGGGCGGCCGGGCACGCGCGGGATGCCGGCCTCACCGTTCGCTGGGTACACGCCGAGCTGACGGAGGCGGTGTTCCCGCCGGCCTCATTCGACCTGGTCTCCGCGCAGTACCCAGCACTTCTGCGCACCCCCGACGCCGCAGCCGAGCGAGCGCTGCTCGCGGCCGTCGCGCCCGGCGGCGTCCTGCTGCTCGTACACCACGCGGGGATGGACACCCAACATGCGCACGACAGCGAATTCGACCCGGCTGACTACGTCTGGCCCTCGATGGTCGCCGCTCTGTTCAACGACGACTGGGAGGTGGAGGTGGACGAGCAGCGGCCACGCGTGGCCCCCGACGGCGGCGCCGGCGCGCACCACACCGACGACCTGGTGCTGCGCGCACGCCGGTTGCGCTGAGCCCCGCCACTCCCAACAAGCGAGGCAGCCGGGCAAACCCGATGACCGAGCCACTGGCAACGGACTTTGCCTCTCATAAATCAAGGGCGTTCTCGCTACTCCGAAACCACACAGGCGTCCCGGCTCGGGTGCCAATGAGTTCGCTCGGCGCCCTGCCCTGCCCCGCTCCGAGCTCTGGGAGCTACCGAGAACCGGGACGGTATTCAGCCCCCTTGACCTGGCCCGCCAGAGGGGGGGATGGGGCCTGTTGACCGGCCATTTCGGGGTTGGGCCGTGCGGTGGGTGCTCTTTGAACGTCAGTTGAGGTGTGCTGAGATGACGACGTCCCGTTGCCATGGCGCTGGGACGGCAACCTGAAGTGGACGACCGTGACCTCGTTGTCCGCCGCGACGTCGGGTAGTGCTGCGGGAACCGTGCCAGGGGATCCGCTTCCCCTTTGCGGTAGGTCCGGGAGCCCTCCGCCCTGCGGGTTGCGTACGCGGCATCCCGGGGGAGATTAGTCACCGTGCGTCTCGTAGCTGGAGAAGGTACGTCGCAGTCAGCGCAACGGCACGGTCCGCGTCATGCGACAGCTCCACGAGTGCGCATGACGCCGTCGTCCCCGGGATGTCCGCCAGCGCCTGGGTCAGCCGCCCGCGCCCAGGCGCTTTGGTGGTGTCGTGGGCGAGGCGGTCGACGAGCCTGGTCGCGATCTGATCCGCCGTCACGGAGTCGCTCGCCAACACGCTGAGTGCATCGGCTGCATCGGTGTCGTTTCTTCCCTCCACGATCATCTCGACGAGTACTGGGACCGCATCGGCCACCCCACGCGTCCCGAGCGCCAAAGCCGCATACCCGCGGACCACGACGTCCGGGCTCGCGAGGGCATCCCGCAGCCGCGCGGTCGCCGCACCACCGGGCATCTCGGCGAGGGACTGAACGGCGCGTTCCCGCACCTCGGCCACCGGTGAGCCGAGGCCTTCCACCAGCAGCGCCTGGCCGCCCTCGCCCGACCGCGCCAGCGCCCATCGAAGGGCCCCGGCGACGTTCGGCTCCGTCTCGCTGAGTGCCGCCTCGACCAGGGCCTCCACCGGCACCGGAACCTCGTCGGCCGAGGAGAGGGCCGCGCGCTGGCGCACGTCGGCGCTCTTCGATCCCAGGGCTTGGAGGAGCGTAACGACCTGGAGGACGTCCTCCCAGCCGGCGGGGTCCGCGGCACGGATCCGACGCAGCCGCGTGAGCAGCTCGGTCTCCGCGGCGATGCGTTCGCGCGTCTGACGCATGAGGTCGTCGACGAGCGCCGAGGGCGTGAAGCTGGGATCGTCGAGCGAGCGTCCGATCTCACGCAGCGACAGCCCCAGCGCCCGCAGGCTCTCGATATGGAAGATCCGCTGGATGTCCTCCCCGGAGTACTCCCGATAGCCGGAGCCCGTACGGCCCGCAGGACGCACCAGACCGAGCGACTCGTAATGCCGGAGCATGCGGGCGCTGACCCCGGACCGTCGCGCCACTTCACCGATCAACACGTCCCACCGTCCCTCCTGACGTCCTATCGTCCCTCCTGGCCGGACCCGCCGAGGACCACGGCGCGCTTGGCCTCCTCGATCGCGAACTCGAATCCGGCGTCCGGGTCGCGCAGCAGGCGTTGTGTGGCGAGCGCGTGCGCGCGCATGCGCGGGTCAGGCGCCGTCGTCCCGGCAAGCAGCGCAGGCACAATCGCTTCACCCAGCGCGACCAGCGCCCGGCTGAGACTCAGCTGCGTCTCCCGCCCACCGCGCCCGAGCTGCGTCGCCAACACCGTGGCCAACGCGGGCTCCTCGCCTTCCGGCACGAGCAGGACCGCTGCCCTCCAGGCGCTCCGCGCCACCTCGTCGTCGGCGTCGGACAGGAGCGCCCGTGTGATCGCCGGCCACGCCTGCCGGTCCCCGATCTTGGACAGCGTGTGCAGCGCCTGGCTCCGTGCCTGCGCACGCTCCGCGCGGACTTCGCGGAGCAGCCCGGGAAGCGTCATGGACACCGGGTGGCGGGTGAGCGCCCAGGTGAGCATGTCGCGGACGAAAAACTCGGGCTCGATCGCGCATCGCTCGATGAGTTTGTCGACGAAGCGCGGGTCAGGCGTCGTGCCGACCGCCAGAGCGGCCCGCAGTCGTACGGACGAACGGGCGTCCTCCAACCCCTGGAGCGCTCGTATCGCATCCGTGTCCTGTCTCGTGATTGTCATCGAGACCACCTCCTTGGCGAGCAGTGAAGACCTTGTCACCGTGTCAAGGTCAAACAGGGCCCGCTCGCCGAGCGCCTGCTGCCTTGCGGGACTTGGCCATCAGCGTCAGCAGGGGCGCGCCCTGCTCGCCCAGGTGAGTGAGTGAGGCGTGGCTTGGGCCCGCAGAGGCCGTGGCCGGGTGATTTCATGTGGCGATTGAGCAGGCGTGTCGTTGCGCACTGCTTTCGCGTCGCGGGGAACCGGAGGTGTTGCCTTCCGAGACCATCGATGTGATGCGTATCACTCGATGGGTGCCTCGGGTCGGGCATGCGCGATCATGACCGGATGGACGCTCGTTTCCTTGGCATCGCCGATCTGGTCGAAGCCCCGTCCGTGGCGGTCGTGGTCGACGTCATGCGTGCTTTCACCGTGGCTGCCTGGGCCTTTGCCCAGGGGGCGGAAAAGATCGTTCTTGCTGAGTCGCTGGACGACGCTCTGGCGCTCAAAGCTCGTCACCCGGATTGGGTGGCGCTCAAGGACGGCCCACCCGCGCCCGGGTTCGACACCGTCAACTCGCCGGGCCATATGCGGTCTATTGACCTTGGCGGACGGACTGTTGTGCAAAAAACCACGGCAGGGACAGTCGGGGCCCTTGCGGTCAAGGAGGCGCCGCTGGTGCTGTGCGCCGGCTTCGTGGTGGCGGAGGCAACGGCTCGGCTCTTGCGGACACGCAAGAGTGACAGTGTCACGTTCGTGGTCACTGGCGACGATGGGCAGGCCGATGAAGATCTGGCGTGTGCTCAATACATCGCTCGGAGGGTCACCGAGGCTGGGGCGGATGTTGCCGAGTTCCTCCGCCGCGCTGCCGAGTCGCGCGCCGCCGCCGAACTGGCGGAGGGGGTGCGTCAAGGAGCCCATCCTGATGACGTCGCTCTCTGTCTTGAGGTCGACCGGTTCCCCTTTGCCATGGTGGCGACGTTGGAAGACTCGCTCATGGTCCTCCGTCCGTGCGCCGTGCCTTCGCTGACCGACGAGGCTTCGATCTGATCGCTGGTGACGTCCAACTCTCGCCATACGAGAGCCGGCATCCGGTCGGGTATGCGGCATCAGCTGCGTGTCCCGATGACGATGGTCGGGGGCAGGCGGCTGATACGACTGCCGGCGGCGGCTTCGCGGAGTCGAATGATTTCCTCGCCCTGGGGCGGCGAGGCGGGCCAGGGCCTGGTTGCGGAAGCCCCTGAGCTCGTCGATCGCCCGCCCCGACTGGGCCAGCCGCTCCTTGAGCTTCGCGTTCCGCGCTTTGAGGCGGGTGGTTTGAGCTTCGGGAACGACAGGATGCTCATGTGTCGGCCCCACGTCGTCGCCGCGAACCGGTCCTTCACCGGCCCGCGGCCCGGTGCTCGGCGTCCCGGCTGAGCCCGGCCTTCCGCCGTTCCCGCGAGGCGAATAGGCCCACTCCGTGTACGGCCAGGGCTCTATCCACTCCCTGCGGACTTGCGCGTAGGTCTCCCACGAGCTCGACGCGGACGCCCCGCTGGCCGGGAGATCAAGCAGCCACCCGTCTACCATCGCCGCCGGACGCGGCGCGGCGGACCGTCGCCGAAGCAATATCCGGCCGGTCCGCCTCGCGTCAGCTCCACGTCAGGTGGTCCGCCGAGCCACGGTGAACTCAGCCCGCTGCAGCACCACTTGGAGGGGCGAGCCCTTACCGCCAGGAGGTGGGCTGTGAAGGGGATCGATGTCGTCGGAGCGCAGCACGACGTTGCGCTGGCGGCGTGCTGCGGAAAGGGCGCTGGTGGGTGCGACCGCCGGGGCAAGGACGCGGTGAACAACCTGAACGGGCTGGTGGTCTGCTGAGCCGCCCACTCCCTTTGAGGCTCTGCATGTTCCCAGTCTGGTACTAAATCCTGGGATCTTTATAGAAAGATCACTCAATAGGGGATAGGGGTCGCATGGCTATGGCTCGGCGGTCACACTCGAATCGGACTTCGCCGAAGGCCGCCTGAGTTGCTCTGGTCCAACCGACCTAAGTCTGGGCGGACTTGCCATGCAGGGGGGACACGCTGTGACACATCACGATGGCCGCGGACCGGGCCTGACCGGGGATGCCGTGGCTCTGGTAGCCGGCCTTGCCGATCTGGCCGTGTCGGGGCTGAGCAGCACGCTGAGCGGAGTAAGCGGCCTACTGCGCCGAGCTGACCTCGGGGATCTGTTGGCTGAGGGCCAGGAGGAGACCAAGGCGCGCGGCCGCTTGGTCCTGGACCGATATGCGGCCGCGCCGCCGGCTCACATGGAGGTGCTTGCCCGCACTGTCACCGCTCGCAGCCAGGCGGAGAGCAGCGGTGGCTGAACTGGATGAGCACGCCGTACTGAAAAGCCGCATTGATGAAGTCCTCGACGAGTTCGTCACTGCTGAAGCGCAGGCGCTGGAGGACATCGATCCTTGCCTGGCGCCGGTTGCTGATCAGTTACGTGTGGCGACGGAGCAGGGCAAACGGTTCCGGGCGGCGTTTTGTTACTGGGGCTGGCGCGGGACGGGCCAGCCCGACAGCGAGGCGCTGGTACGTGCCGCCAGTGCGATCGAGCTGGTGCACGCGGCTGCCGTCGTCCACGACGACCTGATCGACCGCAGCCGTATCCGGCACGGTCGGCCCACCGCGCACATCGCCTTGCGCGACGTGCTCTGCCGCCACGCGCGTCCCAAGGCCGGTGCCCGGGCTCTGGCCATGCTGACGGGCGATCTGCTGATTTCGCTGGCCGGCCAGTTGTTCACCGCCTGCGGCCTGCCCAGCGCCTACTTGAGCAGGGCTCGGCCCCTGTGGGGAGTGCTGGCCCGCGAACTGGTGGCGGGGGAGTGCCTGGAGATCCTGCGCACCGGCGGCGAACCGGACCCGGAGGCCTCGGTGAAGGTGATCCGCTACAAGACGGCCAAGTACACCGTCGAGCATCCCCTGCACATCGGCGCGCTCCTGGCGGGCGCCCCACCGAGGTTGCTTGAGGCCTACAGCGGCTATGGCCTGCCGCTGGGCGAGGCATTCCAACTGCGCGACGACCTGCTGGGCTTGTTCGGTGACCCGGCACGCACCGGAAAGAACCCGGCCGACGACCTGGCCGGCAACCGCCCCACCGCCCTGATGGCCCACACCCTGCGGGCCGCCGCCCCGGGAGAGCGCCGCGAACTGCGCCATCTGCTGGGGCACGGGAACCCGAGCGAGCAGCAGGTGGAGCGGGTGCGGGAGATCGCTCACCGCACCGGAGCCGTCGCCCGCGTCGAAGACATGGTCACCGCCCGACTGCGTGAAGCGCACGAGGTCCTGGCCGATGCCGACCTGACCGCCGAAGCGCGCCGTGCCCTGTCCGGCCTGGCGACGTTCGCCACCGCCCGCCACCACTGACCGCCGTATCCCTGGGAGCGACACCGATGACCTACACTCACGCATCCATGGGCGCACTGCGTCTGGCCGGCGACGAGCTGGCCGACGCGACCGTGGCAACCCTGTTCGAGCGCGGCGAGGTGGGCAAATTCAACACCCTCATGCGTTACGTCTCCACCGACGGCCAGGAACTGCCCGAGGACCTGCCGGACGTGGCCCGGGAGTACCTGCACGAGACGAGCGCTCCCCCTGCCTGGGTGGACTGGGACGAGATGGAGCGGGCCCGGCTGTTCTTCATCGACAACAACGTGCACATCTCCACCGCCTTGTCCTTCGCCTCCATGCCCGCCTGCTATGTCGTGCCGCACGTCGCGAAGCTGCTGTCGGCCACCCATGCGCTGAAGTACCCGTCCAAACGGATGGCGGAGACCGGGCAGTTCACCGTCTACCTCATGCAGCCCGACGCGTTCGAGGCCGGCAGCCGTTTCATCCCCGCCGCCCAGAAGGTCCGCCTGCTGCACGCTTCCATCCGCCACCACCTCACACGCGAAAACCAGTGGGACACCGCCGGCCTGGGGACACCGATCTGCCAGGAGGACATGATCGGCGGTCAGATGATGTTCTCCATCCAGGTCCTGGACGCCCTGCACCGCCTCGGCATCCACATGAGCACCGAAGGCGCCGAGGCGTACTACTACGCCTGGCGGGTCGTCGGTGCCATGCTCGGCATCGATCAGAACCATGTGCCCAAGGACCTCCAAGCCGCCCGTGAGTTCTCCGACCTGTACATGACCCGCCACATGGGGCCCAGTGCGGAAGGCGCCCAGCTCACCCGCCAACTCATCGACCTCTACGAAGAAGTCGTCCCCGGCACCTTGTTCGACCCCATCGTCGGCGCTCTCATCCGCTACCTCATCGGTGACACCTGCGCCGACTGGCTCCAAGTACCCCGCACCCGCTGGGACACCGCCGTCAAAGCCGCTCCCGCATTGCTCAATATCTTCGAGACGATCGAGGACAGATCCCCCTTCGGAGCTTGGGCCCTGGACTGCCTCGGCCACTTCACCACCCTCTTCGAACTCAGCTCGCTCACCCGAGGCCGCGTCATGCACTACGCCATCCCTGAAGAGCTCAAGAAGGACTTCGGCGTCAGCAGCACCGTGCCGCCCACGAGCCGCTGGACCCCGCCCCCGGCAACCGTCAGCGGGTAGGAACCGCAGTCTCTGAGTCGACGTTGCCGCACCTCTTCAAGAAGAGACTGATGGGGAACTTCGACGACTGGGTGACCGACCGCGCCATCACGTACGAGAGAGTGCGCGCCTGCAGCGACGAACCCGGCCGGACCGGACAGCGGTTCCTCGGGAAGCACATGGTGGCCAGCACCTCGGGGCACCAGCGGCCGGTGTTGCCTCTTCGTCCTCGACGACCGGTACATGGACGTGGGCGCCGCACTCACCTCCCGCGCGCTCGCCTCGTGGCTGGGTTCTGCCCGCCCCCTCCGGGCAGCCGTTCATGGCGGGCGCTTCGCCCAACTCGTGGCCACCGGTGGGCACTACGTCGGCTTTGCCGTGTACTCCCGCACGCTCCAAGGGGGCGGGGGCCAGCAAGCTGCTGCGGGCGTTCCCGGTGCACACACCGTTGCCGCAGTTGATGGCCGAGCTCAACGACTACCGCCCCGCCTTCATGATCGGCTACGCCAGGACGATCATGCTGCTCACCGCCGAGCAGGAGCCGGCCGCCTCCGCATCAACCCGGTGCTGATCCAGCCTCGAACAGACCGCCCCGTCGACACTGCGCGTACGGCTGCTGCCGGCCACCGGCGCCGACCCGGACCGCGTGTGGCGGACCGGGCACCTGGAGTTGACCCGCCTTCTCGCCGGCAACAAGCTCGACCACGTCACGGTCCAGCGCGCCGAGGAGCCACCCCAGCCGTCCTCACCCGGCCCGCACGGCCCCGCACTGCGCGCCGCTGTGGGCTCCCTGAGGGGGGAGCGTCAGCGCGTGCCGATTCGGGCGGCCACGCAGGGGTCCTCGTTGCGGTATCCGAGTCGGGTGTAGAGCCGTTCGGCCGGGGCGTTTTCGGCGAGCTGCCACAGCGTGCAGAACCCGTACCGGCGAACGGCGTACCGGGTGAGCCACGAGGTCAGCGCCGCACCGAACCCCTGGCCGCGCAGACGGGCATCCGTTGCCACGGAGGCCATCAGTGGTGCGCCGCTGTCCCGCAGGCTGCTCAGGGCACCGCAGGCCACCAGGTGACCGTCGGCGTCACGGATTCCGGCCCACACGCTGACCGCGGCGGAACCGGGGCCGGTCGAGTGCCCCGGGCTGTGGTTGTGGAGAAAGGCTCGCAGCTCTTCGTGCCGACTTTCGTCCAGCTCGGTCACCCGCTCCTCGGCCCGTTGGAGCGGCGGCTCCTCCAGCGTCCAGCGGAAGACCCACTCGACGGCATCGGTCACCGGCAGATGGCGGCCGGTCAGCACGTCGGTGCCTCGGGGACCGGTGAACTCCCGCACCTGGCCCGGCAGCCCATGGGCGGCACGCAGAACGAGGCCGGCGGCTGACTCGGGTTCGCCCACGCTCCACACATGGCCGCGGGCGTCGTCGAGCCAGGCGGCGGCGCCGTCTCCGGACCAGCTGATCCGGTCGGCCGTACGCTGCCGAGCCGCGCCGAAACGCAGCAGGGCGGAACCAGCCCGGAACTCCAGGTTCTGGTGGAACATGTCTGCGGCCCTGGGGGCAAGAGTCGTTGCCTGCATCGCTCTCTGAAAGGGACGTAAGGGGGAGGGCGGCGGCCGGACGCGCGCAGGGGCGCGACTCGAACCATCCGTCTGGAATATGGGGAGCCCGGCAGCGGCTGCGCACACGGCGCGCTCCGGCCGACCGGACGACCCACTGTGGCACAGAGCCCCTGCCAGAGGGCAAATTCGGGGCCCGCGCGCCGTATGTCCATGGCGTCGCGGACCCATGGAGTCACCCGCCGAGCCACTGCCGCGGCGGCGGGCGAGTCGAGGCTCGATTCCCCCACACCTGGGCAGAAGGAGGCAGCTTCCGGGGTGTGCGGGGCCGGTCCGGGAATCTGCGCTGCACCTGGAACTACCGTGATCGACGGCCTTCAGGGGGGAGACTTCGCTCTTGTGGGTAGTCGCGTTGTGGCTGGTTGTGAGCCATGAGGCTTTATGGCGGCCTTCTCGGTTCGCTGCGCGACGGCGGGCGCGGGACAGGCGAGTGTTGAGCGGACCCTGTCCGCAGGAATGGAGTGCGTGACGGTGGGTTCCACATCCGTGGCTGCGCGCCGCCCGTATCGCTGGGCCGTGCTGTTGCTGTCATGGGCGGCTTTCACCATGACGGCCGTCGACCGCTCAACGTGGGGGCCCGCATCGGTCGCCGTGGGCGAGCACCTGGGCGTGTCATTGGCAGGGCTCGGTGTGTTCGCCACGGGCTACTACATCGGCTATGTGATCTCCAATGCCTGCGGTGGTGTGCTGACCGACTGGATCGGCGGGCGCGTGGTCATTTCCAGCACGCTCTTCGCCGCGGGCGGCTTCATGATCCTTTTCGGTGAGAGCACGTCGGCCGCTCTCGGTATCGCATTCCAGGCATGCATCGGTTTCTTTGCAGGCTGTGATTACTCGGCCGGGGTCAAACTCATCTCCCAGTGGTTCCGATCGGAGGACCGAGGATTCGCGATGGGTGTCTTCATGACGGCCACATCGCTCGGCACGGTGATCGCCAACGCCGTCGTGCCGAGTCTCATCGAATCCTCCGGATGGCGTGCTTCCTACCACGTCTTCGGTGTGGCCTCGATGGCGGTCGCAGTGTTGTGCTTCGCTTTCCTGCGCAACGGGACCGGTGCCGAGCGTGAGCCGAGGCGGTTGCCGAAGGTCGGTCCGCTCTTGCGCAACCGCGATCTGCTCCTGCTCGGCCTTGCCGGTTTCGGTGGCCTGTGGGGCACTTACGGCTTCATCACCTGGGCCAATGCGCTGATGGCCAAGGGCAGCGGCCTCTCGCCGGTGCAGGCGGGCGGCGTCGTGGCGATCTTTGCCGTCGCGGCCGTTGCCGCGAAGCCCTTCATCGGTCTGGTGACCGATCTTTTCGGCGGGCGGCGCAAGGTGCCCACGGTGCTTGTGCTCGGCTCGTTCGTGGTGACGCTGCTGCTGTTCGGGACGGCGGACAGTCTCACCGCGTACCTGTGGATAGCGCCCTTCCTGGGTGTCGCTGCCTACGTGTACAGCCCGCTGATGGTCGCTCTCATTCCGCAACTGTCCGGGGTACGCCTGGCCGGATCGGCGGCCGGCGTCACAAACGCGTTCTGGCAGCTGGGCAGCACCGTGGTGCCCGTGGTGCTGGGTGTGGTGTTCCAGGCGACGCACTCGTTCTTCGCCGCGTTCGCGACACTGGCCGTCGGTCCGCTGCTCGGCATGCTGATGATGCTCGCCATCCGCGAAAACCGCCCTGGACACTCGGCGCAGATCGCCGCTCTTCCCACCATCGCCGAACCGGCACCGCTCGAGGGGAAGAAAGAAGGGTAGCTCTCCGTGTTCCAGCCCTACGACGTGGTCGTAGCCGGCGGTGGCCCGGACGGTGACGCCGGCCTGGCCGGGGGTGTGCCAGGGGGTGGAGAGCCCGCCGTTGCCTAGGAAGCCACTTGGTCGTGGCTACCTGATGCTGGTGTTCGTCACTCGTTAGGCGAGCAGCCTGGAGTCAGGGCGCGTCGTCGAGCATGTCGGCTGTCAGGTAGCTGCGGATGCGGTGAACTCGGGGCTGTGGCGGTAGCGGCCGAAGTCTGGGGTGTCTGGGGTTCACGAGGGCGGCATTGCGGCCGCTCGCCGTCATCTGCCTCCGGGACGCGCCATGAACCCGCGCTTGGGCAGGACCGGAAGGCGGTAGCGATCCTGGGTGGTTTCGTCGAAGTATTCGAGGAATGCATGAAGGGGCTCGGCGAGGTGGGTCAGGGAGTCGACCGTTAAGAGGACCGGCTGGTAACCGGCGACCTGATACGGCAGCCGGGCCATCTCGGCGAGGTTGAACCAGGTCGGCATGGGTGAAACGCCCGAGTTCGCCGGAGGCTGACAGAAGCGAAGTGGTTTCCGGACCAAGCGGATCTTGAGTGTCGCCGGGTCTGCTCGCCTCTGGTGCGCGGCGCCTTGATCAGTAAGTGTTTGCGCATGATGCTTCCGCCCGTTCAGGATAAGACCGAGCTGATCGAGGTCGTCCGCATCACCGACTCAATGGGGCATCGCAGCGCCGCGAACTTGGTGGGTGACGATGTCGCGATCTGGGAGGCCACTCAGGTCAGCGACGCCTTGACGTTGATCAGCTCTGCTCCGGACAGTGAGCTACACCGCTGTTTCATCCCGGGCTGGGGTATCCGTGCGCATAGCGCCACCGAGCTGCTCTTCCAGATCGCATTCTGCTTCGAGTGCCATGGCGCCCGCCTGTGGGGGCCGGGCGTGCCCGCCGAGTTGGATGGGATCCACGGCTTTGAACCGGACAGCCCTCCGGCCCTTGAACTGCTTCAACGATTCCGCAGCTCCACACCGGGCCGATGGGGTTGAGGGGCGCCATGCCCTCCCGGTCGAAGTGCCGATCATGAGGCGGCCGTCTGCAGCACGCGGAGGTGGACGTGGACAGCCGCCGGGCAAGCGGCTGTCCCGGGCGGAGCTACAGCTCGCAAGTGCTGGGTGGGTCCATGAGTAGCGCGGCGCCTCGCAGCATGCAGCCCCCAGGAGTGGCGCGCACGCACGGGGTTGGTCGCCGAGGTGCTTAGCCGTGTGATGTCTCGGCTACGTCGGCCACTTCGAAGCCTTCGCGACGCATCCGTTCACCTCCCCAGGCACCGAGCGGCCCGAGCGCTTGATTGAGCGTGCGCCCGTGCTCGGTCAGGGAGTACTCCACGCGTGGCGGCACCTGGGCATAGACCTCCCGGTGCACGAGTCCGTCTTGCTCCATCTCACGCAGGTGCTGGGTCAGCATCTTCTCGCTCACTCCAGGCAGACCGCGACGGAGCTCGGCGAAGCGGCGTACGCGATGGGCTTCCAGTTCCCAGAGGATCAGTCCCTTCCACTTGCCGCTCACCACGTCGAGCGCAGCGTCGATGCCACAGATGTAAGGCCCGCACCTCGGCCCCTTGGCCATTACTGACCTCCTTACGAAAAGGTAAGTACCGCAGAAAATAGTGGGTACTTCCGAGAGTAGCGGCGCTCTCCGAGCATGGAGGGGTGAACGAACAACAGAACCACACCACCAGGAAATACAGCTCTGTCACCGTGATCGGGCTTGGTCCGATGGGCCAGGCGATGACCCGCACCCTCCTCAACGCCGGCCACCCGGTCACCGTCTGGAACCGCACCGTTGGCCGGGCCGACGGCGTCGTCGCCGACGGAGCGACGCTCGCGGCAACACCCGGCGAGGCGGTCGAAGCGAGTGACCTCGTGATCCTCAGCCTCACCGACTACCGGGCGATGTACGACATCCTCGACAGCGCCACCGCATCACTCGCCGGCCGGACGCTGGTCAACCTGAGCTCTGACACTCCCGACCGCACACGCAAGGCGGCAACCTGGGCGGCGGGCCACAACGCCGCCTTCCTCACCGGTGGTGTCATGGTCCCGGCGCCGTTGGTCGGCACGGAGGCGGCCCATGTCTACTACAGCGGCCCCGACGAGGTGATGGAGAACCACCGGGCAGCGTTGGCACCGCTCGGCACGCCCAAGTATCTGGGCGAGGATCCGGGCCTCGCCCAGATGATGTACCAAGCCCAACTCGCGGTGTTCCTCACCACCCTGTCCGCATTGATGCACGCCACCGCGATGCTGGGCACCGCAGGAATGAAGGCCAAGGAGACGCTGCCGGAGTTGCTCTCCTCCGCCGACTCGATCGGCGCCATCCTGAGGGCTGGCGAAGAGACCCCCGGCGCCGCGCTGGATGTCGGCGAGCATCCAGGCGACCTCAGCACGGTCACCATGATGGGCGCGACGTCCGACCACATCGTCGAAACCAGCGCGTCACTCGGCCTCGACCTCGCGCTCCCCCTCGCCGTGCAGGCCCACTACCGTCGCGCGATCGAGAACGGACACGGTAGCGACAACTGGACCCGCATCATCGACAGCATTCGAGGACCGCGCTGACCAGACGCGGGACTGATGAACACACTCCCAGCCGCGACTCCGCCCAGGCCTCACCGCCTACTTGGGCCCTCGGCGGACCGTGACCCGGCCAGGGCCTGTCCGATAGGCCATGCGACTTGGTGGGTTGCTGCCTGAGACGGGGCCAGGGTCGTGAAGGTTCGGGTGCTGTAGGTCGCGGCTGCGGACGCCATGACCTGGGTTTCAGGGCAGTTCGGGTCCTTCGCTGCAGACTCAGCTTCTGGCAACACCGGATAGTCGGTCGGGTTGAGCCCGCCGCGAAGCCGTACACCACTTCGCCTCCGCGCGGCAGTTGCGCGTAGTCGTTGGCGAGTTCCAGGACCCGCGCCCAGAACTCGCGCGCCTGCTCCCGGGGGATCCGCACGTGCCGCACGATCGAGGAGAGTTGGTCTGCCTGGTCTGCCTGGTGCGTGGGGGGGCAACTCGGCGGCGGCCGTGGCGAGATCGTTGCTGCAGTACGGCGTGGCGGGGCTGTCGGTCGGGCTGACCGTGCCGACGCGGAAGATGCGCGCGGTGCGGCCGTAGTAGCGCTCGTCGACGGCCCGCACCCGGCGGGTCCGCACGACCTTCAGCAGCTGGGCGGCCACCAGGACGGCCGGACACCGCGGAGCTGGGGCCGTGGGCTGTCACATCTGTGACGTCGGCGAGGTAGTAGTCGGGGAGGCGGGTGTTGTTCGGTACTCTTCGATTGTTCTAATGTTCCGGATCATTCGCTGCCTGCCGGCAAGGGGTTTGGGCGTGACAGAGGTCGTACTGTTCCATCACGCGCAGGGGCTGACCCCCGGAGTCGTCGCTTTCGCCAACGAACTCCGCGCGGCCGGCCACACCGTCCACACGCCTGATCTGTTCGACGGGCGTACCTTCAGCTCCCTCGAAGAGGGCCTGGGCTACGTGGAGCAGGTCGGATTCGGCGAGATCACCGAGCGCGGCGTCCGCGCGGCCGAACTTCTGCCGCAGGACACCGTTTACGTCGGCTTCTCGCTCGGTGTGCTGCCCGCCCAGAAGCTGGCACAGACGCGGGCGGGAGCGCGGGGCGCGCTCCTGTTCGACGCCTGCATCCCCGTGTCGGAGTTCGGTGCGGCGTGGCCTGACCGTGTGCCGGTGCAGGTGCATGCGAAGGAAACCGATCCGCTCTTCGCTGAGGACCTCGACGCTGCCCGCGCGCTCGTCTCTGACTGCGCTGACGCGGAGATGTTCCTGTATCCCGGAGACCAGCACCTGTTCGCGGACAATTCGCTGCCGTCCCACGACCCGGACGCTGCCAAGCTCCTGACTCGGCGGGCGATCGAGTTCCTCGGCTCGCGCTAGGCGTCTGGCGGGTCATGCGCAAAGGCAGAGGCGACGAGCTGCGACGGACACGGTGCCGCGTTTGGGCTCGAGTGCTGAGGGTCCCGCCGAACCGCGCTCCAGCACCCTCCACAACTAGCCATGCGCACGTCAGCCGCCGCTCCCTGAGGGCGTGGTGCCGGGCCCAGTCGCGCGCAGTCCCTCGATGAGCAGTGCCAGCCCGAATTCGAAGTGGGCCGTGAAGTCCGTGCTGGCGAATACCGGCAACGCGGCTGCGAGATGGGGGTGCCGCTCCGGTGTCACCGCGGCGTGCAGCCGGTCGGGGTCCGCCGGCCCGTCGCCCGTGACCTGACCGGCGGCCTGCTCCTCCAGGGTGTGGCCGATGGTGAAGTGGACGAGCGTGAGGGCGGCGCGGGCCGCGTCGCCCGCGGTGAAGCCGGCCTCCCGCAGCACGCCGACAAGGGTGTCCGCGAAGCCGAGGGTGTGGCTTCCGGTGGAGTGCGTACCGGCGTAGACGCGGGCACCGTCACGGCGGCCGAGGAGGGCCGTACGCATCCGGCGGGCCAGTTCGGCCAGGCGCTCGCTCCAGTCCGGGGACGAGAGCGGCCGGTTGAGGCAGTCGGCCAGCAGTGCCTCGGCCATCGCGGTGAGCAGCTCCTGCTTGGTCGCGAAGTAGCGGTACAGGGCACCGGCCCGTACGTCCATGGCCTCGGCCAGTCGCCGCATGGTGAGCGCATCGAGCCCGACCTCGTCCAGCAGTGCCAAGGCGGCCTCGACGGTGCGCGCCCGGTCGAGCTTCGGCGGACGGCCCCGTGTCGCGGTGGCGGGGGAGCGGGGGGTTGACGCGGAACTCATGGGGCTCATTATAGTGAACAACGTTCACGTGAACATCGTTCATTAAATGGTGGGCGGTAACTCGACCGGAGGCCACGAATGAATGCCGTCAGGGATCTTGCCGCCGATGCCGGTACCCGGCCCGACAGCGATGCCGAGGTGATCGTGGTGGGCGCGGGCCCGACCGGACTGCTGCTCGGTGCCGAACTGGCGCTGGCCGGCGTGCGGGTACAGATCATCGAACGGCGCGCCGCGGCGCAGCGGAATTCACGGGCGCTGACACTGCACCCCCGCAGTATCGAGCTGATGGACCAACGGGGCCTGGTGGAACGGTTCCTGGCCCGCGGGCGCCCCATACCGGGGTGGCACTTCGCGGGGTTGGACACCCCCCTGGACTTCAGCGCGCTGGACACCCGGCACGGCTACACGCTCCTCCTCGCCCAGGCACGCACCGAGCAGCTGCTGGAGGAGCGCGCGAGGGAACTCGATGTCGCGATCCGGCGCGGACACGAGGTCGTCGGGCTGCGCCAAGACGCCGGGGGCGACGCGGCGGGCGAGGGGAGTTCCGGCGCGGGCGGTGTCGAGGTGGACGTCCGCGGGCCCGACGGCGTCGTGGAGACCGTACGCGCACGGTATGTGGTCGGGTGTGACGGCGGGCGGAGCGTCGTGCGGCGGGCCGTCGGTATCGGCTTTCCCGGTACCGACGAGACGCTGAGCGGTGCGCTGGGCGATTTCGCGACCGTCGATCCCGCGGCCCTCGACCGCGCGCGGGCCCATGGAGTACTGGCCGCACCGCTGGAGCCGGAGGACGCGGACACGGACACGGACGATCCGGCAGTGGGCGGGACGGGCGGCCTCACCCGGATCGTCCTTCTCGATCCACAGCGGATGCGGACACCGACCGCCGAGCCGTTGACGCTCGACGAGTTCCGGGCCTCCCTGCTGCGGATCTGCGGAACCGACTGCGGGGTGGCGGGGGCACGCTGGCTGTCGCGCTTCGGCAACGCCACCCGTCTCGCGGCCCGTTACCGCTCCGGCCGCGTCCTGCTGGCGGGAGATGCCGCCCATATCCACTTCCCGGCGGCCGGTCAGGGCCTGAACACCGGACTCCAGGACGCGATGAACCTGGGCTGGAAGCTCGCCGCCGAGATCAACGGCTGGGCGCCGACTGGCCTGCTCGACAGCTATCACGCCGAGCGGCATCCGGTCGGACAGGCGGTAACGGAGAACACTGAGGTCCAGACGCTGCTGGCGGAGCTGACCCTGCTGCCCTCCTATCAGCGGCCGGCCGCCGCGCTGCGCAACCTGATAGCCGGGCTGCTGGGCATCGAGGAGGTCAACCGCCGTCTGGCCGGGCTGGTTTCCGCGCTCGACACCAGCTATCCGCCCGCCGACGACCGGGCCCATCCGTTGGTGGGACGGCGAATGCCCGATGTCGCGCTCACTGCGGCCGGATCGGCGGCGGTCCGCGTCTACGAACTCCTCCCGCACGGGCGGTTCGTCCTGCTGGACCTCGCGGGGGACGACGACGCGATGAAGAGGGCCGTCGACACGGGTTGGGGGCGACGGGTGGCCGCCTTCACCGTCACAGGGCACGACTCCCGCACCGACCTCGACGGGGTGCGGGAAATCCTCGTCCGCCCCGACGGCCATGTCGCCTGGGCCACCCGCACCACGGCTGTGCAGACCCGCCGCGCCGAGCGCGCCCATGCACTGACCGGCTGGGCAGGGCTCCCCGTAGGGGCGTGAGCGGGCCGCGAGGCAGACGGGGCTTTGAACACAGGCCCTGGGCGAGGGGAGGAATCGCAGCTGTGGTTCGACCAGGCGTGCGTCGCAGGCCACATTCCCGCGACGCACGCCCAGCGAGGGCGTCGCGGGAACTTCCCCGTCCTCCGATGACGTCACCCTCCCGGCGGCGTTTAGCGGGGCGGGCCGGCGAAGGGCCGTGCAGCGTGGTGAGCGTTCGTGTACGCCCGAAAAGGCGTACGTACGCCCCACAACTGAAGGGACTGAGCATGAAGCGCATCGCCCACGCCCTGATCATTGCCGGCATCACCACGGCCGTGGCCGTCCCGACCGTCGGCGTCGCCGCCGCGACGCCCGCCACCACCGCGTCGGCCGTACAGCAGGCCGCGAGCAGGGATCACCACCACCACCATCACCACCACGACCACGACGACGACCACGGTCTCCTGGACCTGGATCTGGGCTTGGGGCTCCTCTGACGGTTCGGCTTGTGCGGTGGCCGCCGCGGATCCGCCCGCGGCCACCGCGCTGGACGTGCGCTGCGGACACCGCCCGCAGGCGAGAACGAGACGGTCATCGCCTCGCAAGGTGCACCTGGACGTCGGGCCGACCCTCTGCCCGCCGAGCCTGAGCAAGTGCGGAACCGTCACGGGAGAGCGCTGGATCCGCCGGGCCGCGTCGATCGACGCCGTTCCGGCGCCCCCCCGACGAGCGTCAACTCTGCAAGGTCCGTCGAGTGGAAGCGCCTCCACCGCACCGGCATCCGCCACTTCCAGCAGTCCAAGGTGCCCGCTCTACCAGCGCACGCGACTCTTCCGCCTCTAACTACTCCAACGTCATCCCAGGCCTGCTGCAGACCCACGGCTACGCCGAGGCGCTGCTGTCCGGATCGCCGCACCGGATGTGATGGCCGGCCAACTCGGCAGGCTGCTGGCGCTGATGTCGCTTCCCTCCGTCGCCTTCGGCGTCATCCCCTTTACCGCCTCGCGCACCATGTGGCCGCTGGAGACCTTCACTGTCTTCGACACCACCCTCATCGGGCGCAGCATGATCTGGCGCTACCGCAGGTCATTGGGCACTTGCCACAGGACGGACGACGATTTCGTTGACGTCGACCTGCGAAGGCTGGGAAAGGGCGTAGGCAATGGCCTCCGCGATGGCGGAGGCAGGCAGTGCTACGGCGCGGTAGGCCTTCATGGCCTCCCTGGCAGCAGGGTCGGAGATGCTGTCGGCGAGTTCGGACTCGGTCACGCCCGGGGAGACGAGGGTGACTCGGATGTTCCCGGTGGACTCCTGGCGCAGCCCTTCGGAGATCGCGCGGACGGCGAACTTGGTGGCGCAGTAGACGGCGGCGGTGGGAGAGACCTCGTACGCGCCGACGGAGGCGATGTTCACGAAGTGCCCGCCGCCCTGAGCGCGCATCGCGGGCAGGGCGGCGGCGATTCCGTGCAGGACCCCCCGCACGTTCACGTCAATCATCCGGTCCCACTCGTCGACCTTCAGGCCTTCCAGCGGCGAGAGCGGCATCACTCCCGCGTTGTTGACCACCACGTCCACTCGGCCGTAGCGCTCGCGGGCGGCGGACACGAAGGCCCGGACATCGTCGGCATCCGTGACGTCCAGCCGCTGGAACGCCGCGGTGCCGCCTGCGGCGGTGATCTCCTTGGTGAGCGCTTCGAGTCGATCGGTGCGCCGTGCTCCAAGGAGCAGCCTGTGGCCATCGGTGGCGAGTCGGCGGGCGGTCGCCTCTCCGATCCCACTGCTTGCTCCGGTGACTGCCACGACCTTGGCTGCGTCTGTCATGCCTGCATTTCCTCTCGGTAGAGGACGAGGTGCTCGTGGTGGAGCACACCGTCGCGGATGTCGCCCGTCGCGGTGAACCCGGAGTCGTCGACGTAGTCGATGTGGCTTCCGGTCACCGTGTAGCGGCCTGTGTACGCGCTGCGCTGTATACCGCGGGCTTCGTCGTACCGGCCGTCCGCCCGCAACTCCTGGCGGATGTGACCGTCCGCGGTCACCCACATTCCGACCACGCCGACATGGCCCTCATCCCTGGTCCCTGTCATGACGGACTCCCCTCGTCCATGGATGCGGATCTGTTCTGCCCGACCGAGTCTGGACAGGTCGAAGACCGCCCACCAGGACGTGTGCTGCCTGGGTGCGGTGCACCCAGGCAGCACACCGCCCCCGCGCCCTAGCCTGAGGACATGACCGACAACCACCTGGGAGAGTTCCTACGCGCACGCAGGGCGGCCCTGCGGCCGCAGGACGTCGGCATGACGAGCTATGGCGTGCGCAGGGTCACCGGACTGCGCCGTGAGGAGGTCGCGGTCCTGGCCGGGGTGAACGCGGATTACTACACGCGCCTGGAACAGGGGCGCGAACGCCACCCCTCGGCCCAAGTACTCGACGCACTCGGCCGAGCCCTGCGCCTGGGCCCCGACGCCCACATGCACCTGCATCAGATTGCCGGGACAGCGCCGAGCAACCAGTTCACCCACACCACGGACCGCGTCAGTCCCGCCCTTCGCCAGCTGATGGACGGCTACCCGGGCGCCCCGGCGTTCGTCATCAACCGGACCTTGGACGTCCTGGCGACCAACGCGCTGGCCGAGGCCCTGTACTCACCCTTCAGCCAGGCGGACAATCTGGCCCGCATGACCTTCCTCCACCCGGCAGGCCGACAGTTCTACACCAGGTGGAGTCGCACTGCGCAGGCCACCGTGAGCCATCTGCGTCAGGCGGCCGGCCTCGACCCGGACAACCCACGTCTGCGGGAACTCGTCCGCGCCCTCACCGAGCACAGCGCGGACTTCACCCGCCTGTGGAACACCCACGCCGTGCGTGGCAAGACTCAAGACGCCAAGCACTTCCTCCACCCGGACGTCGGACCCCTGACCCTCACCTACCAGGCCTTCGACGTTCGCGACGCTCCAGGCCAGCAACTCGTCATCTACCAGGCCGAACCCGGCAGCCCCAGCGCCCAGGCCCTCGACCTGCTCGGCTCCATCCACGCCACCTCGAATCAGGCCGCCATGTAGCCGAAAGCGATGGCCGGGACCTGCCGGACAACCGCCTCAACCGGCGCGCGCGTTCGGACGGCCTCGTGAACGACCCTGGCGGTCGACCGGGGCCGACTCGGCCGCGTCGGTTCAGAGCTCTGGTCAAGTCCCGGTTGGCCGCCGGCGCGGCGTCGAGGACTGGGGCGAAGATCTCTGGGGCACGTTGCCTGGCTGGTCCAGCCACGCCAACGCCGGACGTGAGGTGTTCGACGCGCACATCGACGTGGCTGTCGCCGCGTTCGCCCACCGGCTCGGTCCACCGGAGAAGGACATCACGGCCGAAGGCGGCACCCTGGCTAGGGGAGATGACGACTGGCACCCGCCGCTTGGCGTTGCGGGGACAAACTGCTCGTCATCGGCCCACGCCATGAAGGACTTTTTGTGGATCCGCTGCCGCGTATGACGGATCGCGAGCAGCCGACCTCGCGCTCCGTTGTGTGGGCCGAGACCGAGACGGCCGAGGCTCCTCGGGGGGACGCCGTGCGCTCGTCGTCTCCGCACTCCACGGCAACATCGACAGCACACGCAGGTCGCAGGCGGGCAGCCGATCGAAGTGCAATGACACCAACCAAGGCCGGGTCGGGTGAAGACGAGGCAACATGGCTGTCCCGTCTCAACGGACGCTGCTGCGCGGTGATGGCTCGGAGTCATGCCGCGGAATCCGCCGCCGGCACTCGCCGTAGAGTCGCCTGATGTTCGATCGGTTGGAGATCAGCGTGCTGCCGCCGGGGCCCCGTTTCGGAGTCCATCTGAGGTTCTGGGTCAACGGTGAGGAAATGGTGGCAGGGGCGGTTGGCGAAGGGGGCCGCGGCCCATTCGCGTCTGACGTGCTGCCCGCCGGTTGTCCCAGCCCCCTCCGTGCGACTGGTGAGCCGCGGCGTATGGATCTGGGGGAACCGGAGTGCACAGGTGGCTGCTGCGGTTTCCTGTCCGTGGTTATACAGCGAATCGGGGACATCGTGCAGTGGTCGGACTGGCAGGTTCCATCCTTGGAGGTCGCTCCTCCGGAGTTCCGCTTTGAAGCCTGTCAGTACGAGGCCGAACTGGCTTGCGTGGAGGCGGACCGGTGGTGGCATATCTACGCCTAGTCCAGCGCGATTCGGAGCCCCGCTCGGCCGACAGCCGACAGCCGACGGCACTTGGACTTCGGTAGCACGCGTGAAGCTTTCGCCGGCCTGCGCCTTCGCTCCCAAAGCCGCGTCAAGCCACGTGAGTTGTCGGCGGCATGGGCTCGTAGGGCCGTCCGTCGCGCAGGAGTGGGCCGATCCAAGTGGGGCGGAGTCACTCCCTATGCGCCCGCGGGGCCGCGTCCCCGGCTCGCGAGGCGGCCGCCGCCTCCATCAGGGTCCAGCCGTCGACCTCCACCGCCCGCCGCTGCCCCGGCTGCCACCCGCGGGCCGAAGCCGCGTCCAGCAGGGCCCGGACGGCGCCTGGTTCGTGCAGGTTAAGGGAGCCGCCCCGGACGAATCCCACGTCCCCGGAGCCCAGGGGAAATCCTCCCGGGACGTACCGGCCAGGGCCCTTGACGAAGGCGATGCGCAGTGGGCCGCCGGTGCCGGCCGGCTGCGGGTACAGCGTCAGGGTCTCCCGGCAGTCCTCAGCGCGGCCGCTGTCCGGTACGCGGTGACTGTGGCGGAGCGTCCACAGGTACGTGCGCCCGTCGGCGACCAGCCGTCGGGGCTTCTTCGGATGGCGGGGCATGGAGCCGAGGGTACGGCCGATCCACAAGTTCAAGGAGCGGTGATCAAACATTGATGAGGCCAACAGGACCGTTGTCGCACTTCGGTGAGACCAGTTGCCCCGTCTCCGTCGATGGTCTGCGCCTCAAGTGATCTGGTCCGATTCGTCTCTGGGGCTCAGGTGATCTGTGCGACGCGCGGGAAGCGGTCATGCACACAACGCGGATCGGCGCACGAGGGAACGCGCGATGTGGAATCCCACGTCGTCACCGTGGGCTGAGCCGGCGCAGAGGGCACCCCTGGACCGGAGGGCGCCCCATCTTTGCGCCGGAGGGAACTCCCTTGTGCCAGAAGCCGTCTTCCTTTGCGTCGTCTTGTATCGAGCATTTGACACAAGATCCCGACCAGGGCATCTTGTACCCACCGCTTAATACAAGACGATCTGGGGGGATCTCCATATGCTCGACACGGCCCCGCTCCAGTCCCGGTTCCTCGACCACGCCGACTACTACGCCCGCTGGTCCGGTCTGGCCATCGGCATCGTGGCCGCACAGCAGTTGGTCACCATGGAGAGCGGCGACATCACGATGCCCCTCGTGTTCGCCATCACCGCTTTCGGCCTGTGCGCGGTGGGTGGTGTCCTGCTCGGCGACACCCTGACCCTGCGTCCCCAGGAAGCGGTACGCACGGCGAGTGTCGCCCCGCGCCTGGTCAGAGACCAAGTGCCGCCCCGCATCGCGCCCCTGCTTCTTCTGCAGGCGGCGTCCCTCGTCACCTTGCTGGTGATCGGTGCGGTCACGGCCTCCTCCGACCTCGACCGGATGGGCAGAGCGGGGCATGTCATCACCGTCACCTGCGAAGGGATGCGCACACCCCTCGGCCCCTGGCCCGGCCTGTACTACAGCGGCCCGATGTTCGCCGCCCTCGCCGTCGGAACCCCCGTCTGCGTCTGGGCCCTGCGCCGTATCGCCCACGGCCCGGGCGGCGACCAGCAGCGCCGCGACCGCGCATGGGCGATCACCGGAGCCTGGGGGCTGCTGGTGTCGAGTCAGGTGATGCTCATCGTGCTGATGATCTTCGTCGCGCTCACGGAGAAGGAGACCTGCGCCGGCCCGTTGGGTGCCGCCACCATCGTGGTGATCTGCCCCTTGGGCCTGCTGAGCCTATTCTCCTTCGGATGGTCCCTGGTCACCGTGGTGGCACCCCGGGCGGTCGACGACGAGGTAGCCGACGATGGCCTTCGGCGATGACTGACCCCGCCGTTCGTGTCGACACCACCAGCCAGGTACCGCCGTACGAGCAGATCCGCGCCCAGCTGGCCGCGCTGATCCGCACCGGCCGGCTGGCCGAGGGGGAGCGCCTGCCGACCGTGCGCCAGCTCGCCGTCGACCTCGGTCTGGCGCCCGGCACCGTAGCTCGCGCCTACCGTGAGCTGGAGGCCGCCGAGCTGATCCGCACCCGCCGTGGCGCGGGCACCCGGGTCGCGGGGCTCCCGTCCGAGCCGCACGCGCACGATGCCGACCAACTCACCACTCTGGCCCGGGACTTCACATCCGCCGCTCGTGCGCTCGGCGCCGACACCGACGACATCCTGGCCTCCGTCCGCGACGCCTTGGGCCCGGGGCCCACCTCTTGGTAGGTCAAGTCACAGACTGAGGAGCAAACTTGTGCAGCAGGCGTCAGTAACAACAGACGTATCAGGCACAGCTGACAGTGGGTGATGAGCGACTGTTACCCCACGGCGCGGCCCCTGAATTGTTCCGTTCCTGCGGTCCTGGCGCAGCCGGAGAACCTTCACTCAGGATCGACAGAGGAACAGGAACTGGTCCGGCATCTGTTCCGAACGACCGCGCGGCTGACCTACCGCACCGTGCCCCGCGCCGGATCGAGCTCGACCGCCCGGAGAGGACCGCAGATTTGAAGTGCTGCCTCGCCAGAAATATCGCGACTGCCAGTCGTGATTGACGACCCAGGCATGGTGGTGGGAGTTCGAAACGGCGGAGCCGGACGGATCAGCTGAGACGGCATCCGGCGTCCACCCTCCCAGGACCACATCACCCAATCTGAAGCCCGTATTCCAAGCCGCAGGGGAGGTCGTGCAGGCCGGTGGGGCCGGTATCGGCGCCCTGTCTGTGCTTGCCGCCTTCGAAAAGCCCCTTCGCCTCGAACCGGGTGGGTGCGTCGCCTGCCGCGATCCACCTGCGGCCCTGCCGGTGCCACCTGGTCAGCGTCACCGCCGCGGCGCCGGTGCGGGTGCGTCGGCTACGGCAACCCCCGTAGGGGGAGGGGCGGTTGCTCAGAAGTTGCTGGGCGGCAGCGGAAGGGGCAGCCCGGGCAGGCCGTCGATGCTCTGTGCGATGTGGTCCTTCTTGGTGAAGTACGCGCTCAGCGAGGCGTCGTCCTCACGCGAGAAGCGCTTGCCGTGCAGGTCGCGCTCTTCGTCGTACGACATGAAGGGCACCCCGTATCCGCAGGAGTCGCGGATGAGTTGGGCCGTCACCACGATGATCGCGCGCAGCCCGTGCAGAGCCGGGTCGATGCCCGGGAAGTGTGCGAGCAGTTCCTTGAAGCGCGGGTCGTCACGGAAGACGGGCTCGCCCCGGCCGTGCACCCGAACGATGTTGGGCGGCCCCTGGAAGGCGCACCACATCACCGTGATCCGACCGTTCTCCCGCAGGTGCGCGATGGTCTCGGCAGTGCTGCCGGCGAAGTCGAGATAGGCGACCCGCTCCTCGTCGAGCACCGCGAAGGAGCCCTTGAGGCCCTTGGGGGAGAGGTTGACCGTGCCGTCGCCGACCAACGGGGCGGTCGCGGTGAAGAATATCGGCTGCTGCTCTATGAAGGTGCGCAGCCGGCCGTCGATGCGTTCGTAAGTCTTTCCCATGCCTAAGGATTATGTAACGAAACTCTTCGCCTGTCTAACGAAACCGTCCGGCGACCCCAGGGGTCACCGACACCTGCGGCGATCGCCCGGCCGGCAGGCCGCCGTGTGTTTGGTTCGTCGGTTCGTGCGGCTTGTCCGGCTCTCTCCAGGGGCAGGCCGCCCGGGCGCAGCCGCCGGACGATCTCCTCGTAGTAGGCGCGGTAGCTGGCTTTGTCCGCGTCGATGAAGGCGATGTCGATGACCGGCTCGTCCGGCAGGGCTCGCAGGGTGTCGATGGCCGGGCCGAGCTTCAACTCGATCCGGCCGGCGACGCCGGCCCGCTCCCAGAACGGCGGCCGATCGAGGTCCATGAGTCATTGATGTCGCAGGTGAGCAGGTGGCCGTCGTCGGCCAGGTCCCGCGCGATGCAGACGGACGAATAGCCGGCGACAGTGCCCACCTCCACGGCAAACCGAGCATTGACCAGGCGGGTCAGCATCGTCAGCAGTGCTCCCTCGTCGCCGGGGCGCCTGCATGGTCGCGGCGCTCCCGGCGGCTTTGCGCGTCGCGGCGGCCAGCTCCTGGAGCACATCTGAGACAGAAATGGATGTGGCAGTGGCGGCAGGGTTCTCGTCGACGGCAGTGGTCGTCAGCTTCTCCCTGAACGGTCCGGAACGACCTGGGGAAGCTGCCCCGCGGATGGGGTGAATCGGCGCCGGCTATGCATGACCACTAGAACCAACAAACAGCGGTCGCTGACGTGTTCGTGGCCCTCGTTGCCCTGATCGAGGAGGCACCACCCAGCACCTGCAGCAAAGCCGCCCGCGCACCGGCCAGCCGGATGCCGGAGACAGGAGCATGCCCACCCGCATGCCCCACGCCAGGTCGCCGGCGCCAGGCTGGGGTCCGAAGGTAGAGCGTTCTACTCCCGCCAAGCGTCCACGGCCCTACGCGTTCGCGCGGCTGACCCCGGCGCCGTAGGCCGTTGGGGTGACGGCGGAATTTGTGCCATTGGCCCTGTTTGTGCCACAGAGTGGGGGGCAGGTGATCTTGCGTCAGGGAAACACACCGACGCAAGGAGGAGTGTCACCATGACCGCCACCGACAAGATGACCGCGAAGACCGAGCAGCTGATAGGCGCTGTGAAGGAGACTGCGGTCCGTGTCGTGGACAGGGAGCGGAAGACCGGCAACGGCCACTCCCAGTGGGCCGAGCGCGACCCGCATCAGGCCGCGGAGAAGGCCAAGGACACGGCTGGATAGCGGATTAGGGGCAGCCTGCCAGGGCCTCTCCCTTTTCGCGCAGTTGGCAGGGCGGTGGCCCGGAGGAGACATCCCCGGGCCACCGCCCTGTTGCACGTGATCAGCCGGAGGCCGTGGGGGAGTCCGGGCACAGGCCGGGGGCGGGGGAGCCGAGGGCGACGTGGAACGCCTTATGGGTTCCCCCAGGTCAGCACGCTCTTCGCCGAGGGTTATCCACCCGTCCGGGAGCCGGACGGCGACGTGCCCCTCGGTGAAGAGATGGAGGCCGGGGGGCTTTGGCGCGGACAAAGCCCCTGCGACCGCCCGACAGGGCACCCAGAGGACAGCGGCGCCGCACTTCCGCCCTTCACAGGGGGAAGGGGCCGTCGAGGTGCGGCCGCAAAGACCCTGTCTTCCCGGCGCACTTGACCCCGCATCGGCCGGGGTGCTCCTCAACAACGGAGCCTACGGCGTGCCCAGGGCCCCACTCGTCCACGCGGCGCGCAGAGCCTTCTTGTCCACCTTGCCGACCTTGGTCGTCGGCAGCTGGTCCAGCAGCACCGTCTTCCGGGGCGTGTACAACTCTCCCAACTCGGCGGTCACAGCCGCACTGACCGCCTCGGGGTCGACGTCAGCGCCCGCGGCCGTGGCCAGGAAGATCTGTACGGCCTCCCCGTACTCCTCGTCCGGCACACCCAGCGCTGCGGAGTTGCGCACACCGGGCAGCGTGAGCAGGAAATCCTCCAGGACCCGGGAGTAGACGTTGTCGCTGGTGGCGCCGGTGACGATGATGTCCTTGGCCCGGTCGACGAGATAGAGGTACCCCTCGGCGTCGAGATAGCCCATGTCCCCGGTGCGCAGCCAGCCGTCGTGCAGCGCCGCCGCGGTGCGCTCCGGGTCCTCGTAGTAGCCGAGCATCACCGTCTCGCCACGGACGCACACCTCGCCGACCTGCCTGGCGGGCAGTGCCTCCGTGCTGTCTTCACCACGGATCTCGATCTCGACGTCGGATATCGCGCGACCGCAGCTACGCCAGAGCTCGGGGCGCCGGGCTGCCTCCGAGGCGAGATCCTCCGCACCGAAAGCGGTAATGCCGAGCGCCTCCGACTGCCCGTAGCCCTGGCTGAGCACGGGCCCGAACACCTCGACCGCCTGCTGCAGCCGACTGGGCGACGTGGCCGCGCCGCCGACGACGATCCGCTGCAGCGCGGGCAGGGCGCCCGGCTCGCACTCCGGGTGGTCGAGAACCGCGTAAAGCATGGGCGGTACGAACATGGTGGCGGTGATCCGCTCCTCGCGCAGCACCGTCAGCGCCGCGCCCGCTTCGAACTCGGGCAGCACGACGAGGGCGGACCCCGTCACCAGAGCCTGGACCGAGGTGAGGTGGCCGCTGCCGTGCGTGAGCAGCGTGGAGGCGAGCACCCTGTCCGTGCCCTGGTTCATGGTCGGGAAGAGCGCGGGGAGGGAGTTCTGCGGGGTGTCTTCCAGCAGGTCCACCAGCGCGTCGTAGAGCCGGTGGCTGTGCGCGGCGAGCTTGGGGCGACCCAGGGTTCCGCCGGTGTAGAGGACGGTGACGGCTTCGTCCGCTCCCGGGGCGGGCACGCCGTCGGGGCGCACGTCCGGGCACTCGGCCGCCAGGGCCAGCAGGTCCGTGGACGACTGCTCACTGGGCCCGAGGCTGAGCAGTGCGGGGGCGAGGAGGCTGCGGCCGGCCGCGTCGGCGGCCCGTTGTGCGAAGAGGGGGTCGGTGACCACGGCGCGAGCCCGGGACTGCTCAACCAGCGCGGCGAGCTCGCCGGGCCCTGGCTCGGGCGGCAGGAACACGACGCGGCAACCTATGAGATGGACGGCGAGCTGCACCAGGACGGAGTCCACGCGGTTGGCCAGGAACAGCCCCACACCATCGCCGGGCGCGATCCCCTGCCCGCGCAGTGCATGCCCCAACTTGAACAGCCGCCGTCGAGCCTCCCCTCTGGTCAGCCGCTGTGCACCCTGGACGAGCGCCTCGGTGTCCTCGTCCTTGTACCAGTGCTCCAGAATGCGGTCTAAGTACGTCCGTGGCTCGGATGTTTCCGGTGCGTTAACGATCACCGACACATCCAAACATGCTGCTCAGAAGCCGTGTCCTCACGGGGGCAGCCTTCAGCCATCCGATGGCGGAGTGCCATGCCCCATGCCTTGATGAAACTTCGGTATTCACGGGTCAGTTGGGCGCTTGAGAGAGCGCATGGAACGCCCGTCATCATGGCGGGGAAACGCTCCCCGTGGTGCGGCCCCAGCAGGCCCTGACATCGCGTGATCTCAACCGCCGTCCGAACGCCTGTAGATCACTGCTGAGCCTGCCACGCGGGTCGTGACGTGTTAGCGAGATGCTCGGCCAGCTGCCGACAGCGCAATGCCGGGAGGTCCGCGTGGGGCGTGTCGGCCGGTGACGGCGGACACATCTACTCCCCAACTCGGTGACCATACGACACCCGAGAAGCGAATGCTCGGTCGGAAGTAGTGTCCTTCTCGCCTACGGAACCGCGCCCGCGTCAGGCCGCACGCGGGCGTGCGGCCTGACGCGGGCGATGCAGGCTGTTATCGGTTCACACAGTCCGGAGACGGTCAGGCGCGGTTGTAGAAGTCCTCCAACGCCCGGCACACCACTGCCGTTCCAAAGGGAGGCCTTGAAGTGGTAGCGCCTGCCTTCCGTGAGGTTCAGGTTGTGCAGACCTTCTTCGCGCCGTAGCCGCCGGAGGCCCTGCACAGTGCTTGTGAGGACGCGAGCATCGTGATCGCACCGTCGCGGAAGCTCGCCAGGGCGGTCGGCCGTAGGAATCCGGCCGGGTTTACGCGGCGGGGCGTTTGGTGCGGCTCGGGCGGTTGCGGAAGCCGAACAGGATGGCTCCCAGGGCGAGCAGGATCACCACGAGGAGGGGACCGTTTCCGCCGCTGAGGCGGGTGGCCTGGTCCTTGAGGTCGTCCCAGAAGCCCCGTTCCGGTGCTTGGACGGAACCGCCCAGCCAGATCGAGCCGTCGGCCGCGGTCACCCGGCGGTCGGTGGAGGACCGTGCGGACTGGGCGAGTTGTGGGTACCGCTTGCGCATCTCCGTCGAGGAGACGCCGGTCAGCCGGACGTTCGTGAGGTCCGCGCCGCCGTACACGTAGCGGGTGACGCGCCTGAACCGCCCGTCGTTGGTCTCCCGCGTGATGTCGAACTCCTTGTTGCGGTACGAGCGGACGTAGTCGTCGAAGACCTTCCTGGGACGCCAGTCGCCGGTCATCTTGGCCGGGCCCAGGTTCTTGGAGCCGATCAGCGAGTCGAACGAGGTCCGGTTCCCCTGCTGGTGCCGCTCGCGCACCCACTGCGCGATGATCCGTGCCATGAACGCACGGCGCAGCGGCGCGTACTCCGGGGCGGTGTTGACCGCCTGCACGACCTTGGGCAGGACGAGGGTGCGCTCCAGGTTCTCGTTGTGGGCGTTGGTGGCCGGATCGGCGTTGCACGACTTGGCGTAGGGGTCGTCGATGTGGTCCGACTGCGTCTTCACGTCGAGCTGCGCCTTGAGGATGTAGAGCGCATCGCCGTCCTGGCGCACCTCGACCTTTCCGGGCACGATCCACATCCGGGAGGAGAAGCAGAGGGAACCGTCCGCGGAGCTCTTGAGTTGCCGCCAGTACTGTTTTCCCGTCGCCGAGTCGGGGTGCAGGATCTTCGCCGACGTGCGCTTCATCTGGAAGTCGGCCTCCAGCATGGCGCGTCCGGCGTTGGTCTCCCCGAGCGCGGAGTCGACGATGCGGTCCGGTTCGGTGGGGTTGAGATTGACCCAGAACTTCTGCGGATCGAGTACCAGCCACGTCCGCAGATCGGATCCCAGGTTCTTCACCATCCGCATTCCGAGTGCGGTGTCCTGCTGGTACCCCTTGGGTAGGCTTTGCGAGTTGTATGCGTACTGCACCCCGTCTGAGCTGTCGGAGATGTAGCGCATCTCCAACGTCGAGAAGTCCACGCCCCCGTAAGCGTCGGCACCCGGGTTGGCAGACAGTGCTTGGCCGAGAGCGCCCGGCTGCGCGCTCTCGTCGTCGTCACATGGGCCGGCGGCAAGAGGTGTGGTCATCGCCATGATGGGACGTTTGTTGCTGTTTCCCATCGAGACACAGGGGGTTTGTGTGTCGCCCGATACCGGTAGGGCTGTATTGGCCTGTTGCCCCGCCAGTTCATGCTCCCGGTTGAGTATGGATTTGGCCTTGCTGTTGAGGGCGTTCACCCGGTTCGCGGACTCCGCCTTCTCCTGCTTGGTCGCGTAGCCCGTTCCGGATACGAAGTTACTCTTGCTCTTGCCCTTGTTGTTCTCGTCGATGGCGCTGGTGAGTTTGCGGCATTTCGCACACCGGCCACGGTCCGAGAAGCCGGCCTTCGCCCGATTCTCCAGCCTTTCGATCGCCTTATGGCCAAGGCCGAGGCTTCGGAGGACGGTGTACAGAAATTTTTTGTAGATGATGGCTTCGGAGTGGTCCAGGCGTGGATCGTTGACTGCGGCGAACTCCAGAAGTGGGCCGTCTCCCTGAATGCCTATCCGCTTGAAGAGCTCCTCGTTTCCCTCGCTCTTCAGTAGTTTGCCGTACCCGATGTAATAGTCCGAGGGGGAGGGGTTTTCGTTGAACAGCCGTGTGATCGACTTCAAATGTGTGGCCTGATAATTGCTCACATCGAACCAGATGACGGCCAGATTGCGGTTGCCGTCATGCATGTTGAGTGTTCGGTGCGCTTCGTATCCGGCCCGGCCGATCGGGTCGGCCAGGAGTTCGTGAACGATGTCTGCGAACTCGCCTCCCGCCTCGGGCGTCGCGGATTGGCTGGTCTCGGGGGTGTCGGAAGCCACCGACGAGGGTGCCGGCAGGCTGATGGTCAGGAGGCCGACGGCCAGTAAGGCGGCGCCCCACCGGCCCCCTCGCACGGCGCGGCTAGAGCGACCGTTCCGCACTGTGCCCACCCGTTTCCTGCTCGGTCCGGCGCGCGGAGCCGGAGACCGGATCGGCCGAGCCGTCGCGCCGGCGGCCCACCGCGATGCCAGTGGCGTCCAGGTAGCTGACCAGGGCCTGGCTCGGTCCGGTGCTCCCGTTCTCCGATGGTGCGCCGAAGCCCCTCTCGGCCTTCCGATGGGCGCACCAGCTCGCCGCGACGAGGGCGCCGGGGACCAGGACGGCGACCGCGCCGGCGCCGCCGAGCGACGCGCCCGTCGAGCAGGTCTTTGGATGGCTCAAGTCGCGGATGTTGAACGACGGCTTGTAGCCGATCCCGACCGTGCAGGCCGAGGCCGGTTGTGGGGTCAGGAGCAGCACCGATGCGGCAAGGGCGGTGGCGCTGGCGGCCGTCCGCCAGGTAATTCTGAGACCGTTCATGGGGTTACCTCCGAGGGCACGCCCTTGAGCCGCGCGATCCGTGCGCGCAACTCGTCGGCGTGAGCACTGTCTGTGGGATGGGTGTGCACGTGGTGGCCGGCCAGGTCCAACTGGACGGAGTGCAGGCGGTGCAGCGCGCGGGCCGCTCGCCAGCCGTGCCAGCGCCAGGTGCCCACCACCGCCCAGAGCCGCAGCGCGGGCGAGGTCAGGACCGGCACCTCCGCCTGGGTGATCGCCGGGCCCGCTGCGACCTCCTGCGCCACGGCCGCCCGCAGAGCGGGTGCGCGCGCCCGTAGGCCACGGACCAGCAATACGACGGCCAGGGCGATCAAGGGCAGTTGGGGGAGCAGCCACAGGAACGGGGAGATTACGAGGACGTCGAGCGCGCTGCCGACCTCGACCTGATCCCGGACGAGCCCGGACAGCCATCCCGACAGGAGCTCGGAGGCTGTGGCCCCGCCGGTCGCCCCCACCACGGCGGCCGTCGCGATGAGCCCGCGCCGCCGTGCCCGGACTGCGACGCCGAGCCCGGCCCCCAGCAGCGCGCCGTAGGCCACCTGCCCACCGAGCAGGCCGATCGACTGCCGGATCCAGTACTCGAAGCCGCCGGTCGATCCGAGCATGCCGCCCAGCGAGCCGTAGATCTTCATGTACAGGGCGCTCTCCACGAAGTTGAAGCCGAGTCCGACGGCGGCGCCGAGGACCAGGCCGCTCACGGCATCGGTGACGCGGTGGCGGAACAACAGGAAGAGCAAGGCGACGCCGCCCGCGACGGCCAGCGTGTCAACGACGCTGAGGTGCACGATCAGCATGTCGATGGTGCGGAACTGGTTCTCCGCGAGTCGGCTGATGTCGGTGGGGGAGGACTTTCCCAGGTAGCCGAAGAGGGTGCCGAACGCGAGCCCGCTGTAGGCGCGGCCCAGTCCGAACACGATCAACGCGCCCCAGGCGAACGCGGCCAGTAGTGCGGCCAGCGGGACCCGGGCGAACCGAACCCCGCCGCGCAGCAGGAGCAGGACGAGGGCCGTACTGGGCACACAGGCGAGCACCAGCGGGAAGTACTCGACGACGACCACCAGAGACAACAGACCGAACGGCAACAGCAGGCACCCCAGCGTCAGCCAGGTCAGCGCCACCGAGCCCCGTTCGGATCGGCGCAGGACGACCGCCGCGATCTGGATGACGACCCCCGCCACGATGCCCGCCAGCGTGCACCAGAAGACGGCGCGCGGCATGGACAGCAGCCGGTCGAGCGAGCCGGCGAATCCGGGCATCTTGCCGAGGCCCGCGGGCAGTTCGTAGAAGATCGACAAGGCCGGTTCGTCGGGCAGCACCCGCGGGCGGGTCATGTTCAACAGCAACTCGACCAGGTACAGGAAGATCGCCATCCGAGCGATCATCAACGCCCTGGTGTGCGCCAGTCGGTCGTCCCGCAACGGCAAGGAAGCGAGGCCCTTCACGAGGCACCTCCCGTCAGATCGGTCGGCATGGGCGGCAGGCTCGGCATGTTCGTGGGCATGTCGGTGGGCAGGCCCGTGGGAAAGTCCGTGGGAAAGTCCGTGGGCATCGAGCCGGGACCCGACGGTCGGGACGTCGGCATCGGGGGCAGACTCGGCAGGCCCGTGGGGAGCCCCGAGGGCATGCCCGTGGGGAATCCCGTCGGCATCGAGCCGGGAGCCGTCGGCAGCGAGGGCATCTTCGGCAGCCGTGGGACGCCCATGGTGGGAGAACTCGTGAGGCCGACGACCAGGGACGCCGTAAGCAGCGCCGCACCAACCAGCCCGCCCGCCAGGACCAGCCGGACCGTTACCCGGCCGGGACCCACCTCCCCGCCTTCGGTGTCGCCCACCGCCGACTCCGGCGGTGACGCGCCGGACGTATCCGCCATACCCATTTCCCACTCTCCCCCTGACTGGCCATCACTCATCGAAAACCCCACACACTCCACGCGGATCCGGCGGAACGTGCGGCCAGGGGCGAACACTGCCCCCGCCGCCGCACCGGGCCCGTCGTCAGCCCCAGCCACGCCCTACGGAGCTGGGCGATGATGCCGTCCAGGTCGCGGAGGATTGCCGCCGGCCGTCGCGAGGACACCGGCCCCGCCGAAGGTCATCGCCACGGAGAGTCCGCCGACGGCCTTCAGGACACCCCTGCGGGTGGGGCGGTGCTCGCTCAACGCGGCCTCCTCATCGGGACGTTCCCGCTGTTTCCCGTGCTGCGCGGGACTGCTGCTCAGCGGATCGGGCGTCGGTTCCGACGCCGTCCGCTCCACTGTCGTGGGAGGCACTGAAATTTCCATGAAATAGCGATGACGCGGTCGGCAGCCCGGGCGGAGCCGGGCCTGTCCCGCGGCCGCTCCCGTCGTTTCGTCCACGCTCGCCCGCCCGTGGGGCTGCCCCGCACAGCCGTGCGCACGTCGGCGGAGACGGCCGGGGTGCTCCCAGCGGCCCCCAGGGGGACCCCGACAACCGGAAGTGAACGAAGCCAGTGGTTGGTCGGCTTTCCGGCTTGAGCTGTGGACAAAGGGCGAGGTGCTTGGCGGGGTGGATTGCGGCCGGGCGGTGTGGGCACGTGCACCTCAGCGGGTGGGCGCCTTGCCGTTCGGGTGAGGCGGTCGGTAGGGGAGAGGTGAGTGAGGATGGCCGAGCGTTCGGCGGCAGTGTCGGGGCAATGGTCCCAACCGGCGGAGGGCGGTGGCGTGGGCACGCCACCGTTGCGGCCGGGCGGCTACGAGCCGGCCGACTACGCCGTACTTGTGGTGCGCTGCGCCGGGGAGGTGGGCGTGTCGCCCCTGCTGGTGATGACTGTGCTCCACAACGAGGCGTACAAGCCGCACCATCCGCTGCTGGAGCGGTTGTGGCAGTGGTGGAAGCCCGGGGCGTCCTTCGGAGTGGCCAATATGCACCGTGCGGCGTTCGAGCAGGTTCGGCGTACGCATGGCCTGTCGGGGCGGTGGCAAGACCTTCGCGACGATCCCGCTTTCGCCGTCCACGTGGCGGCGTTGCACCTGAAGGACCTCGACCGGAGCCTCCCGAAGCGGCACGTGGGCTGCTACACCCGCGACGAACTCCTCGCCCTGGGCTACAACGCGGGCGAACGCAACATGCGGGCCTTCGCCCGGGGCGTCCCGCCGGGCCCCATGGCACGCTCGTACCTGCGCCGCTTCCGTGGCTACCGGGGCCGGGCCGCCGAAGCCTTGGCGGACTGCGGCAGGCCGCGTGACGCCCTCGCTGGTTGAGCAGTCGACTGGAGTGCTTCCCACCACCGTCGAGCCATGGTGGCCGGACAGGAACACCACCTGTCCGGCCACGCTACCTGTGTCCGCTCTTCCGTGCCGTGTGAAGAATCCGGAGATAGTTGCTACTTGCTCAGCGTCCTGATCAGCAGCATTTGCGAGAACCACTGGATTCTCGACCCCAACGTCAGATGCGGTCCTCACTGCATGTTTTGCCGGTGCTGATGCTGATTGAGAGGACAGCTCTGACCTGGGGTTTGTTGACAGTCTGGAAAGTAGTAGGAGTTACGGGATTCGTATTGAGCGGGACGAGTGCATGCGAAGTACTCGGCCCATTCGGAGCGCAGTCATGCGCCGGGCTCGGCTTCCTGCTTGGTCGTGCAACTGGGTTCGTTCCAGGCGGGATCCGGCATGGGCAACGAGGGTCTTAGACCCTGTCTCATGTGGTGAGGCGGCATCCGGCCACGGAGCCTCCGCAAAAACCCGTTGGTGGACCACGGCGTCCGTTGCTAATCTCTCGGAGGCCGTGCGAGAGAACGAGGAGGTGGTACCCGTGAACGCAGTATCGACATGGGTGCTTCCCTCCGGGGTCACGGTCGGGCGATAGGTCGTCCGGGAGCGCCGTTCCACTGCACTCCCGAAAGGCACGACCATGCATTTCACTTCTGAACAGCGCCTCGACGGCGGCGTCCTCGAGCGCGAATTCACCCTCGGCGAGATCCCCGGCACCCTGTGGACGCCTGGATTCGCACCGGCTCCGCTGGTCCTGATGGCCCACAACAACGGCCTGCCCAAGGCGGACCCCCGGCTGGTGGCGCGGGCCCGGTACACCGCGGCGCGCGGCTACGCGGTGGCCACCATCGATGCCGCCGGGTGCGGTGGCCGGCCCCGTTCCGCCGCCGGCGAGCAGGCCCGTGCCGACCTCCGGCGGTCGATGCAGGCCGGCGAACCGGTCGACGAGATCTTCGAGACCTTCATTGCCCCGCTGGTCGAAAACGCGGTCCCGGAATGGCAGACCGCTCTGGACGCCCTCCTTGAGCTGCCCGAGATCGGCGGCCCGGTCGGGTACTCCGGGGGGTGGACCGCCCTCGGCATTCGGCTGGCGGTGGTCGAGCCGCGCATCGCGGCCGCGGGCTTCTTCGGCGGGGGGTACGTGCCCCGTGCCCAGCGCGAGGAGGCCCGGCAGGTCACCATTCCGCTGCTGTTCCTGCTGCAGTGGGACGACGAAGGGAACCCCCGGCAACGGGCCTTGGACCTCTTCGACTCCTTCGGCAGCAAGGAGAAGACGATGCACGCCAACCTGGGAGGGCACACCGGCACCCCGTGGTTCGAGCTGGAGGACGGGTGCCGGTTCCTGGACCGACACCTGAAGTGAGGCCGGGCCGTCAGGGCAGCAGCAGACGGTAGGCGCTGTCGGCCAGGATGCCGCTCATCGAGGACAGGTCCCGGCGCGGGACCTCGAACAGCTTCTGACTCTTGTCGCCGGCGACGCGGGCGAGGTCGATGAAGACGTGCTCGTGCATGAGGGGCATGCCGAGTTCCTCGTACTCGCGCACGGCTTCGGCATCGCGATCGTGGGCCTACGGGGGCGTGTTGGGGTCCCGGCGCGGCCTTTCTCCGGCGGTGGGCGCGGTGTTCGGCGGCGCGGTGGGCGAGCTCGGCACGGTAGGCGGTGGGGCCGCTGTTGCGCATCACCTCACGCGTGATCGTCGAGGTCGGACGTCGAGACGTCTGGCGATCTCCGCGTAGGCCAGCCCTTCGTGGTCTGTGGTGTTCTCCGGAATAGCGTTCACTTTTGAGTCATTGCAACATTCAGGGTGAGGGCTGTTGCGTTAAACTCAAAGCCATTGCAACGAATTCGCTAAGTCTAGCTGCAGCGATGGCATTGGTGCGCAACGAGGTGATTGCTGAATCAAGAAATGCAACGTAGCGTTTCCAATGTCAGAAACAACGAGCCGAAGGAATGAACCATGCAGAAGTTCGACACCCCCGCCCCCGTGACCGCCGTCGTCGACATCCCCGCCGGCCGCATCCAGTTCATCGCCGCCGACCGGGCCGACACCGCAGTCGAGGTCCTCCCCGCGAACACCTCCAAGAGCCGCGACGTGAAGGCGGCGGAGCAGACCGAGGTTTCATATGGCGACGGCGTCCTGCGGATCAAGGCCCCGGAGGCGAAGAACCAGATTCTCGGCTCCTCCGGATCCATTGAGGTGACCGTCCAACTGCCCGCCGGCTCCCGCATCGAGGCGAAGGCGCCCCTCGCCGAGCTCCGGGGTGTCGGACGGCTCGGCGACGTCTCCTTCGAGGGCGCGCAGGGCTCGGTCAAGCTCGACGAGGCCGCGAGCGCCCGCCTGACCCTCCAGTCCGGCGATGTCTCGGTCGGCCGCCTGGGCGGCCCCGCACAGATCAGCACCCAAAAGGGCGACCTCCGCATCACCGAGGCCGTGCGCGGCACTGTCACGCTGCGCACCGAGTCCGGCGAGATCTCGGTCGGCGCCGCCCGCGGAGTCTCCGCCTCCCTGGACGCCGGCACCTCGTACGGCCGGATCCACGACACGCTCAAGAACACCGGCGGCGCCGACGCCGCCCTGGCCATCCACGCGACCACCGCCTACGGCGACATCAGTGCCCGCAGCCTGTAAGAGGGGGCGCCCCGCGGCGATCCCGTCCGTTCAGTTGACTTTCGTAACAGTTCTCAAGGAGCACCCACCATGTCCATCACTCTTACCGACCAGGACCGCCCGGAGCTGCAGAAGGCCATCGAGGAGATCGTCGAGTCCGGTTTCACCGGGGTGACGATGCGCGTGCACGACGAGCGGGGCGAGTGGGTCGGCAGCGCCGGGCAGCGCAAGCTGGGCGAGACCGCGAAGCCGACGACGAACGGTCATGTCCGGATAGGCAGCAACACCAAGACCTTTACCGCGACAGTGGTGTTGCAACTGGTGGCCGAGGGCACGGTCGGGCTGGACGTCTCAGTGGCCGACTACCTGCCCGAGTTCGGGCTGGACCCGAAGATCACGGTGCGGATGCTGCTGCAGCACACCAGCGGGGTGTTCAACTTCACCGGCGAGTACTACGACGACGGGACCTTCGCGCCGGGAATCCCCGCCACGACCGCGGGCAAGGAGTGGGTGGATAACCGGTTCAAGACCTACCGGCCACAAGAGCTGGTACAGCTGGCGTTGTCCAAGCCGGCGCGGTTTGAGCCGGGGACGGACTGGAGCTACTCCAACACCAACTACGTGCTGGCCAAGCTGCTGATCGAGCAGGTCACCGGCAGCTCGCTCGCCGAAGAGATGCAGCGGCTGATCCTGGGGCCGCTCGGGCTGTCGGGCACCGTGGTGCCGGACACCAGCCCGGAGATCCCCGAGCCGCATACCCACGCCTACTACCGGTACACGGACGCCGGCCGGCAGAAGACGGTCGACGTCACCCGCCAGAACCCCTCCTGGATCTCCACCGGCGGAGACATGATCTCGACCACCCTGGACCTCCACATGTTCATCTCCGCGCTGATGGGCGGCAAGCTCCTGCCGGCGCCGCTGCTGGCCGAGATGTGCAAGCCGCATCCCAAGGTCGGCTACGGGCTGGGGGTGTTCGTACAGGACGCGGGCGAAAACGGCGGCACCGTCATCACCCACAACGGCGGCATGGCGGGCCACGGGGCGCTGATGTACAGCACGCCCGACGGCAGCAAGACCCTGACCGCCGCGCTGAACTATGTCGATGACGCCGCACTGTCCCTGGCAGAGGCGTTCCAGAAGGCGACGCAAAGGCTCGTCAAGGAGGTGTTCGGCGGCGGGCAGGCCGGGTCGGCTGACGCGGCCGAGTCGGCCCAGTAGACAGGTTCGAGCGGCGTAGCCCCGCACGGGCCCAGCCAGCTGGCTCACCCTGGCCGACGCCCACCGGCATGGACGACCAGGTCCACCCGAACCACACGCTGCGGCAGGTCGTCCGAGGGCCGGCCGACAGTCAGCACCGACATGCTGCACACCGTGCTCCGTCGCCGGGGGTCGGCGCGTCGGTGATGTCTTGGCTGTAGGTGCGCACTGCCAGGCAACGCCCGTGCGAGGTCAGCGACGCCGGCTCCCACCGTCGCGGGGGCCTCCATCTACCACGACAAGACCACCACCCCCCAAGCAACAAGACCGGCGGCGGGCCTGGATACGCCGCTAGAGATCACAGGGAGCGCAGCCGACGTTCGGGCCTGCACAACTGCGCAACTGCGCCATACCTAGAGGCCGCCGATCGGGCCCAAGTAGGTCGACGATCACTGGCTCATCTTGTACTCGTAAGCCACCTCGTGTGCCAGGCCGTTCTGTGTCCAGACCTCGGGTTGGGTGAGCACGGAGTGCCCGAACCACACCGGCACCTTCAAGTCGAGCACACGGTAGGAGGGGAAGTCGCCTGTCGCCGAGATGCGTCTGGTGCGTGACCAGACGTGGTCGAGTAGCACGACCAGGTCGAAGCGGGCACGCAGCGAGACAATTCCGCGCACGTTCTGGGAGATGACCTCCCATTCCAGTTTGGTGCGTTCGTGCGGGGGTGTGGCGATCAAGACGAGTAGGCCGATGTTGAGCTTGTGTCTGGCTGCTGCGAGGAGGGCGACGTTCCCACCGTGGCTGTGGGCGAACAGCTTGGAAAACCCGGTTGCGCAGCCATGCGAAGCCGCCCATTTGGCCAGTTCGCGGGCGCCATGAATGCGGTCCTCGCCACTGAACCTTGTGGTCCAGCGGTAGTAGCTATCGCGGGAGTAGAGGTCATTGCCGATGGGGTCGAAAGTTCCGTCGGATGGCTCCTTTCCGCCGGGCTCTTCCTGAAGGTATTTGAAGAGCGGTTCCCCGGGACGCCACCATGAGGGGCGCTTGAACCGAGTCCATGTGCCGGGCACGATGACGGAAGTGTGAGCGGGGTCCGAGCCGGTTTCCTCTTCAGGCCCCTGCGTGCCTCTGAGCTCGGTGAGAGCCGGATGGCCAGGAGCGACATTGATCAGCGCATCCACCGCGATTTGCTGGACCGTGTCGTTCGTGGAGGAGGAGCCTTCGGCGAGTGCCTCGATGGTTGGCCAGGAGAGCACTGTGCGGAGGCCGGCCAGCGATGCGGCTGCGGTGACGCGCACGATCTGATGATGGCTGAACTGGCAGATATAGAGCAGAGTGGCCGCCCACCCGGGTCCACTTTCGCCGTGGCTGATCACGTCATATAGACGCGGTGCCAGGTACCGTTCCAGCCCGTCGAACTCCTCCCACCATTGTTGGGGCGGTGTGGCATGTCTCTTGGCGTAGCTCTCGATCGGTTGCGACCATCCAGGCACTTCAGGCCAGAGAATCGTCTCCAATTCCCCCTGGATTTGACTGATATGAATACCGACGTAGTTGGAGGGGAGCGGGCTGATCAGCGCCTGAACCTTCGGAACGTCCAGGTCGCGGGCGCCGTCGTCGTCCAGCAAATCTACGCGCCCGGCCAGTTGCAAGCCCAAGCCCACAACCTGGGCGGCCCGTGACCAGGCAGCGGTTTCGCCGTCTTCCTCAAAGGCTTGGTGCCCGGGTTTGGGAGTCTCGATCACCGGATCCAACATGGCCATCCCCTGTTCAGGTGGGCGCAGCGAGGAAGTTTTAGATCACATCAAGCCTCTAGCTGCGCCCGGCCGACTCGCGCAAACGGCATCCCATCTCACCCCATCGGCACTGCTCGCCTCGGCACCACGCCGAATCGGTGTCGGTCTCCGGCCAGGTCCATCAAGCCGCAGCCGAAGCAACTGGCCGGATCGTTCCCCCTGCGCGTGCGGACCCTGTAGAGGAAGACGCGGTACTCGTCCGCGGTGGCACAGCTTTCGGGACGCGTAGCGCCTCTTCTCCCGCCGCGTCCGGTGCGGCCGGCCCGGCATCCGGGACGTTTGCCCGTGCCAGACCGGGTGGCGCCGGCAGGGATCGTCCACCTGCTGCGGAAGGGGGTTGCCTGGCGTGACGTTCCCGCCCAGGTGGTGGGCTGTTCCGGGGTCACGAGCTGGCGTCGACTGCGGGACTGGACCGAGGCCGGCGTCTGGCCCCGTCTTCACGAAGCGTTGCTTACCGAGCTGACGGTGCACGGTGGGCTGGACCTGAACGACAACGACTTCGTATCCGCTACGAGCGCCGAGCCTAACCCCACCAGAGTCTGCTGGAACTGGCCTGCAGCTTCATCTGTCTCCGTCGCCTCCTCGCCTCCTCGGCGCCCTCAAGGTCACAGCTAATCTCTCAGGATGACGGATGAGCCCATAACGGTGAGCGTGCAGTTGGACGGTACTGGTCTTGTCTTGGCGAAGGATCCCGATGAGGATCAGATTTACTACTTCCCTCGCCATGACCAGGTAACGGATAGCGCAGGGCTGTCTCTCCCCTTGGCCGAGGCACTGCACGTGCGCATTCGGCCTGTCGGGACCGCTGAGACCGTCTTGCGGGACTGGGTGAGAGGTGGCCCGGCGCGTGATACGGCGCTCTGGGATGACCCGGCGGCCGCTGATCCCGTGCGCGTCCGGGCCGGCGCGGTCGTGATTCGTGATGAGCGGATGCTGCTCATCGGCTTCGAGGAGGACGGCATGCCGTTCTACGAGATCCCGGGCGGCGGAGTCGAGGGCGCAGAGACGTTGCACGCGGCGGCAGTTCGCGAGCTGCGAGAGGAGACCGGCCTGACCGGAAACGTGGTCAGGGAGATTGCCCGCGTCTGGAAGGACAATCGCCGCGAGCATTACTTCCTTCTGAGGGCCGAAGGGGAGATTGGTGCCCTGGAAGAGCTCGACAACTATGGCGGTACGCCAACGTGGGTTCCGGTAGACCAGTTGTCCACTTCCCCGGTCTGGCCGAAGCGACTGGCCTGGCGCATCGCTCATTGGCACGCGACAAGCTGGCCGACCCGGCCGGCCGAACTCGCCGACAGCATCCACGACCTGCAAGCCGACTGCTCTTGGTAAGGGCTTCGCGAGCCCATCTTCGAAAACTGACGACGCAGGACACCCCTCGTCCAGAAACCTCACTCCTTCTGAATCCATCAGCTAGGGGCATGACTGACCGGCCTCCGCGTGCGTGAAGGCCGATGGGACACCTCCGTACATCTGCACGCGAGGACAACGCGCCGATGAGCCGTGGCTCCGGATGACCCGAACGACGCAATCAAACGTTCCTCAGCCGTGCCAGGGAGTCACGGGCCGTGGCTGCGACGAACGCCGGACACAGGGCGGTGTCGAGGGGCGGGGCCCAGCGCTCGGGCCACTTCTCGTACGCCGCCCGGCCGCGGGCGCTCGCCAGGTGCATGCCCACCCACAGAGCCTGGGTAGTGTCGCTCGGAAGATCCGGGTGCGCGCCATGGGAGCAGGGCCCGTCGTCGAGGGGGCCGATCGCGCGCTCGAAGGCATCCACCAGCTCCCCGACGAGCTCCCGCGCGTCGGATGCCCCCGCCTCAACCTCGACGTACCACGCGACGGCGGTGGCCACGAAGACCCGGCCAGCCAGATCGTCGCCCGCCGCCTCCTGCAGCGCGGACGCCGCGAAGGAGAGGTCCCAAGCCACGTCGAAAGTCCTGGCGAGCGGATAGCCCTCCATGATCGCGGTGAGCCCCTCCAGTTCGTACCGGTCCTCGAACGGCAGGAACGGCGGTACATCGCCGGCCGAGCCGGCCCGCAGCGACTCCATCACCACGCGCGCGTACCCAGCGACATTGCGCGGGCACAGCCATTCGTCGCGCGGTCTGACGTCCGTCCAGCACCTCCCGTCATCGGCGAGCTCCCGCAGGACGTCCGCCATGCTCCCTAGCTCCCACCCCAAGTCGCCCTGGAAGGGGTGGCCCTGGTGCGTGCATAGCACATCCCGCAGCGCCCGGTCCACGGCCTGCGCCGCATCGAACGCCGCCCTGACGTCATCCTCCTTCGGTTTCCTCGTAGCCAGGTACGGAAGCGCAAGGACCAGACCCAGCGTCCAGCTGTACGCGAGCGGCCCGCGCGGATCGGCGGCCAGTTCATGGGCGCACTCGACGACGAGCCGCTCGTACGTCTGCGGTTCGCCGTCGACGTACTCCCTCATCTCCTCCCAGGCGTCGACCAGTTCGTCCGCCCGCTCAGCAGAAAATCGATCCGTCATCGTCATCCTCCTCGTCCATCTCCCCGTACCGCTCGTCCATCGCTACGACCGGGCCCCGCGCCCAGTCGGCGAGCAGGCTTGCACAGGCCATACGTCGACGGGTACGCGCCTTCTGGCGCCCCGAACTTCGTCGGTGCGTAGAGGTGATCGAGGTGCGCCTTGAGCATCTTGCGCCGGTGCCCGGTCTCCCGCAGATCCGCGTCCGGATGGCGTCGCCGTCCGGGCAGTCATGGTCGAGCGGCTCAGGGTCGACACCCCGCAACAGTGCGCGCCTCGCGCCCCACCCCGTGCGGCAGGTCGAGGACCGAGGCAGCCCACAGGGCGAGGTGAAGCAAAACGAGCAGCTGGTGCGAGTCGGTGGCCGCCACGTCCAGGTGTGCCGCCCAGAGGCAGGCGTTCTGGCCCGCGACACCAGGTTCGTCGAGGTCGTCGGCGTCGACGAAGGTCTGCGTCAGCGCACCGATGTCGAGGTGCTCGTCGGGCCGTACGAAAGCGGCGTCCAGGCCACTGGTGTCGCGTACGCCGAACAATTCCTCATCCGCGGAACGCAGTTCACCTTCCCAGGCACCGAGCGGGTCGCGCGCTTGGTTGAGCGTGCGCCCGTGCTCAGTCAGGGAGTACTCCACCCGTGGCGGCATCTGGGCAAAGACCTCCCGGTGCACGAGTCCGTCTTCTTCCCTCTCACGCGGGCGCTGGGGCAGCATCTTCTCGCTCACTCCCGTGCCCTCCTCTGCCAGTTCATGAGAAGCGCGTCCCCCGCCTGTGCCCTACGACGTCTTGTTCTTCGCCAGCTCCTCGTTGAACGCCTTCTCGCACTGGGCGCTGTTGTCCGTAGCCTCGAAGGAGATCACCAGGAACGATTCGGCTTGGCCGTGGTAGCTCGCCCTCAAAGTCCAGCCGCTCTTTTCCAGGGAACTGATGACCGACCCCTGCTGCTTGAGTTCCCGCGCCTGCTTCCAGCCGCCCTCCTTCAGGGCCGCCAGTGTCCCTTCGTAGGACTTCTGCGGATCGGCGGCCTTCTTGACATCCGCCTGCCAGGAGACCGCGCACCTTTCGAGGGAAGCCGGGAGACCCTCCGACGGATCCTCGGTGAACCCTGCCGCCTTGGCGGCGTCCACGATCTCCTTGGTGGCCGCAGCGGCGTCCAGGCTCCCGCCCGCTTCCGCCGGAGCGGCAGACGAGCCGGAACGCGACGTCCCGGACTTGTCGTCCTTCGCACCGCTGCATCCCGCCACCAGAAGCACCACACCGGCGGCCGCGGCCGCCCACCTCGCCTTGCGCACAGGTCTCCCGATTCACGTCGCGCACGGGCCCCTGCCCGCACGAACAAGGGAGCAGTCTGGCACGGATGTTCGCGGGCATTCGCACAGGCCAACGGCCCTGGATCATGGGCGGAGGCTCAGCCGCCTCGAAGGGAGCCTTCGGGCTCCGGAACGTTCGGAAGTGACGAAGCGGGGGCAAACGCCGGGCTGCCGCTCCCGCCCCCGCTGCCGTTGGCCGCGCGTAGCGGCTTCGCGGCCCGCCGCCTGACAGCCGACGGGCGGCCTTGGCTTGGGAGCGGCGGTCAAGGTCCGGTGAGACTGGACAACGGTGCCCTGTCTCACCGAATACAGTCGCCCTACCCGGCCAGGTTCATGCCGCTCGGCCGCTGTGCGGCCAGCGCACGGAACGGCTGACCTGGCTCCCGGCCGACGGAGCAATCTCGACCGTCCGCGTTCCACGCACTGATCGCGCGGTGCCCGGTCTCGGGCACCGCAGACCTCTGACGACGCACTCCCCTTGATACGGAGAAGGTTGCTCGATGGACGACAACGCGTCCGGCCCGGAGACGGCCCAAGAATGCCCCCGCTGCCGCGGCCCCCTGGCCAGGTTCCCCGGCGACATTGGCGGAGGCTCCCGGATCGCCACTGAGCGGAACATCAGCATCTGCGGGCTGTGCTGCACCGACGAAGCGGTCCGCGACGCTCGGCGGATGGCGCCGGTCCCGCCGGGGGAGTGGCCCGTGACCGGCGCTCACCTCACGTGGGGCGACGCCCCCCGGCGGGAGGGTCACGGGAGGGAGGGCGGGCCCTGGCCGGGAGACGGCCGTACAGGATCCGCGGGCCCGTGCCTCCAGCGTCGACCACTTCCGGACGCCCCGCATCCCAGGGCCGCGGTGCGTCAGGCCCTGCAGTCCGGAGCCCCTGTGCGCGCCCGGCACGATGGCGGCGGTTCCTTGCCGGCGAGGCTTGTCCAGGCAATGAGGCGACCTCGCCCAGCGTCAGCACTGGGCAAGTCGAGGGTCTGCTCCGGTGTGGTCTTGATCCGGTCGAGCTGGTCTCTCTGTTAGGTGTCCCCGGTCATTTCTGCGGCGAAGTCGGTGTACAGCGGCCCTGAAGCGTCGGCCTGGTCGCGTAGCCACCGGATTCAGGCCGGGCGCCCTCGGAGGGCGACGAGGGAGAACCCCGAGATGGGGGCGTGCTGCCGGCATCAGCGTCCGAGAACGTAAGGAAGGACATCCTGCGCAACAGCTCCGACTGTTCGGCTGCCTTGGCGGCCAGTCCCAGGCACAGGGTGGTGGTCCGGAGGAGACATCTCCGGGCCACCGCCCTGTTGCACGTGATCAGGCGAAGGGGCGGAGCCGTCCGGTGCATAGGCCGGGGGCGAAGGAGTCGAGGACGTCCGCGCCATTTTCAGCAGGATCGATTCACCCAACGGCTTACAGACGCCTGGCTCTGCAGATCTGGCGACCAGCGGCCAACTTGTTCTGCGCTTCTCGTCCCCATGCCCGTGACGTTCTTCCCGACACCCGGAAGAACTTCCTCAGCGAGATCGTGTGATCCCCTCACATGTGGGGCCTTCCGTCATCGCGGTCCGCAGATGCCATGGGCGGCGTTCCCGACCGGGGGGCTTGACCCGTTTCGGTGGACACGGTCTTGCTTATCCCCGAGCCGAGGCCCCTGCACCGTTGCGTCTGGGGGCGCGGTTCAGGCTGGTGCGGGTGCGGCGTCCTTGTTGACGGCGTCGGCCTCTTGGGCGTCGGTGCCGCTCTCCAGCGCCGGCGTGGGGTGGGAGTAGAAGACGCTCCTGCCCTGCTTGCTGCGGTGTACCAGGCCTTTGGCGACGAGGGAGTTCTCCAGGGTGTTGCGTACGGCGGTCTCGGGAGCAGCGTGGTCGGGTTGCTCCTGCTTTAGCAACTGTGTCAACTCGGCCACTGTGCGCGGCTGCTCGTTGAGCAGTTCGAGGAGGCGGTCGGCGCGGGTGGGGCTCTTGTGCCGTGCCTTGCCTGCAGCCCGTGTGGCCGCACGAGGTTTCTTCGTGCTTCCTGCTGTTTTGGCCGCAGCCTTCTTTGGCCTGGTCTTGGCGCCGTTTGCTTTCGCGCGTCGTGCGGCAGGCACGGTTGCCGGCTTCGCGGGCTCCGTGCCGGTTTCCGGAAGCTGTGGCGTGTCGGCTTCGTTGTCGGGTTCTGTTCCGAGGTGTTGCTGTAGGTCTTCCAGTTTCGCCTTGAGCTGCTGTAGGTCGTCGATCTGTTTTGCGATGCTTTGCAGCTTGGCAGCTACGTGCTCGGCGAGTTGCGCGTCTGACATGGCACAGCCTGCTCTCTGTCCCCGGGTTGATCCGTGGTTGGCTGGATGGTACTCGTCTTCTCCGCAGTTGCCCCCATGCCCTTCCATCCGGCAGTGAGTAGCCGTTGGCATCCGTGTTCCCTGGGTCATCTGAGATCGCCAGTTACCTGGTCTCTCTGGGGCGTGTCGTTGAGGGTGGGGATGGCTTCACGTTCTGGTCTTCTATCGCGACGTCCTCGGCTTGCCGGTCCTCGCCCAATGGCGTGGCCACCACGGCTACGACGGCGTCGTCCTCGGCCTGCCAGGCACGCCGGTGCACATGGAACTCCTACAGCACGGCGACCCGCCCAGTATCCCCGAGCCGCACCCGGAGAACCAGCTCGTGCTCTACCTCCGCGGCCCCGAAGCGGTCGCCGTCGCCTGCCGACGGCTCGCCGGGTACGGGCACAGCCCGGTTCCCGCCGCGAACCCCTACTGGCCGGAACGCGGTGCCGTCCTCTTCGAGGACCCGGACGGCTGGCTGGTCGTACTGGCGCCCTGGGTCTTTGGCGGAGAGCCCCCACCGACCGGCTAAGCGAACGATCACGGGTGGGCGCGTGGTGGTACTAGCTGGAGTTTGAGATCCGCGAATGCGATGAAGACGGCCGCGCGGGTGCCGTCCTGATCTCCCGTGTGATCGTCTTCGGTGCTCCGAACGCCGTTGTCCAGCCCTCACCGGGGGCGACAGCCTCACTCCGCCACTTCCGCAGGAGCGCCGGGAGGTATCCGAGAAGGTCCCGGCGCGGCCGGCGACTCCGCTGGCGTGGCCCCTTTCAGATGGATGCCGGGCGGGCCTGTCGCCTATTGCCGTCCATGTCGGGTTGTCGGCGATCGCGTCCGCCAGGGCGAAGGAGCCTCCTTGATGACGCCGTTGCCGATGGGGTCCTGCAGGGCGCCGGTCGTGATGAACAGGCCCGCGAGCAACGTGAGGGTGGGCGGTACACCCGCCGCCTTCCGCCCACTGGGCATGCGATGTGATGGAGGTGGCGCTGTATGCGCAGCCGATCGCACATGGAGAGATCAAAGGGGGATTTGTGGCAGGGAGCCAGAGCGTGCGGAGATTCGCACGGGCGGTGTCCGAAAACGAGGAACTACGGGGACTGGCCGAGGAGGAGCTGCGACGCCGCAGCGGACTCGACGCCGACGTGCCGAGGGAGGAGTCCGGCGGCGCGGGCGCCTCGCGTGAGGCGAGGGAGTCGAAAGTCGACGGCATGGATCCCGCCGACTTTCCTGCCGCCCGGGAGCAGGGCGGCGGCATCGACACGATCATGACGCAGCAGACCGTGCCTCTGGATGAGGCGCGGGAGGTGCTCAATCGCAGTGAGCAGCGGCGCGAAGGCGGGCAGAAGGTCCATGCGATCTGTCCGATGGTCATTCCGCGTGGCCGTTCGTTCCTGAGCATGCTGCCGGTGTTGCTGCTGTTGGTTTTGGGAGTGGTGGGCAGCGCTGTCGTTGCCGCGGCCGGCGCCGGTGCGTTCACGCATCCGCTTTTCGGGATCCACTACTGGGTGCTGTCGGTGGCGGCGGTCGCCTTCGTGTGGTGGCGGCAGGGCATGGTGATGGTGCCGGACGGCTGTCAGGCGCTGATCACCCGCTTCGGGAAGCTGGAGCAGGTGGTCGGTCCGGGTCGGGTGATCCTGCTCAACCCGTGGAAGCGGGTTTCGTACATCATCAACACGACCCGCGAGTACCCGTTCAACGCGCCGGTGCGTGAGGCGCCGACCAAGGGTGGGGTGAAGGCTTCCATCGACCTGTTCATCCAGTTCCGGATCAGCGACCCGGTGGAGTTCGTCTACACGCTCGGTGCGGTGCGCGGCTTCGAGGAGAAGCTGAGCAATGCGGTCAGCGAGACCATCCGCAGCCTTATCTATGAGCAGGAGGCCGCGGGGATTTACGACATGGTGGGCGAGGACACCGGTCGGCTGCTGGAGCAGCTGAACCAGCAGTTCCGGCCCGCGGTGGAGTTGACGAACGCCAACATCACGCATGCCGAGCCCTCCGACCGTGCGTATCGCATGGACTTGGCGGCACCGGAAATGGTCCGGGTGGCCAAGGACGCCTACACCCATGAGTACGCGCTTCACCTGCGCAAGGAGCAGGACGAGGGTGACCTGACCAAGGAGCTGGCCTCCCGCCAGGAGACGCTCTCCGCGATCATGGCCGATATCGCGCAGTACCAGGCGCAGATGGATACGGCCGAGGAGCGGGAGACCAACCGCGCCGAGGCGCTGGCCCGGCAGCGATATGTGCAGGCCGAGTCGGAAGCGAAGGCCAATGCGGCGCTGCTGGAGGCTCAGGCGCTGGACATCCGCGCGGTGACCGCGGCCGAGGCCCCGGAGATTCTGGAGTACCGCTACCAGCAGCAGGTACTGGACACGCTGGAGGAGATCGCGGATCACCTGCCGCGGCTCGTGCGGATCGGTGGCGGGTCCGGTACCGACGGCGCTGCGGGGGTGGACTTCCTGGCGCTCGCACGGGAGTTGGTCGGCGAGCGGGGCACGGAGCTGTTCTCGGATGCGGACATGGCCGCCGCGCGCGCCCGTCTGGCGGAGGTCGCCGGCCGGATCTCCGGGCGCGAGGAAGAGATCGCCGCTCTGCTGGAGGCCGAACGGCCGACCGTACCCGCCGTCGGCGGCGGGCCCGCAGAACCAGAGCAGGCATCGGCACGACCGGAGCATGGGAACGAAGCTGAGGGGGATGCGCAGTGAGCACGGCACGCGACCGCAGGTCGGTCATCTCCGAGGAAGTGGCCCCGTGGAGTGAGATCCGCCAGCTGCTGCGCGGCGGCGAGGCGGGCAAGCTGATTCCTGTCATCATCCCCCGCCAGCACCGCAGGCTGTGGTGGTTGCTGCTGCTGTGGCTGGGGGTGTTCGCGCTGCTGACCGGTCTCATGCTGAACCTCGGTGCATCGGACGGCGCGGCCGGCATTGCCTACGGCGCTCTGGCCGCCGTCAGCTACGTCTGTGGGGCGCTCCTGGTGCTCGCCGGTCTGCTGTGGTGGTGGCGCTCGTCCATCGCGGAGATCGAGCAGGGCACCAACGGCGTCCTCACCCGCTACGGCGCGGTGACCCGCACTCTGGACCCCGGCCGGCACTACCTGTGGCACCCGTGGTCGCGTGTGGACTTCGTGGTGGACACCGCCACTGAGATCCCGTACTCGGCCCCTGTGGTGGCCTGCCCCACCCGCGAGAATGTGCCGCTCCGGTCGATCGAGTTCTTCCTGAAGTTCAAGATCACCGATGCGGTGCTGTTCGTACGGACCATCGGGGCGGGCAACTTCGACCTGGTGCTCTCCAGTGCGGTGCAGGACGCCATCCGCCAGCGCGGTCGTCAGGTGCAGACCGAGCGTGCCTACGACCTGCGCGGCTCGGACGTCGCCGATATGCAGGAGCTGCTCAATCGCCAGCTCTCCCGGTACGGCGTGCGCATCACGGGCTCCAACATCCCCGACGTCCAGCTGCCCGCCCAGTACCAGCAGCACCTCGCCACCCGGGAGCGGGTCGCCAAGGAGCGGACCGCCTACGAGCAGGAGTGGGGCCTGACCCGGAAGCGCCGCATCGACAGTCTGCAGATGGACATCGAGCGGGCGAAGAAGGTGCGCGACGCGCGCATCGTCGAGGTGAAGGCCGCACTCAACAAGGCCCGTGAGGCGGTGGCCCAGCTCCTGGAGGAGCAGGAGACCAACGCGCAGAAGGTCCGCTTCGAGATCGAGACCCGCGGCCGCAGTGGACTGATCTCCGCCGAGAACGAGGCCCGCGCCCAACGTCGCCTCGCACAGGCGTACCGCGACAACCGCGCGGTGCTCCAGTACGAACTGGCCCGCCGGCGGCTGGAAGTTGGTGCGATCCTCGCCGGCAAGGCCCCGCAGCCGGTGGTCGTCCGCACCGACGGTACGGGCACCGACACCTCGGCGCTCTCCACCCTGCTCACCGCGCAGCTGCTGCCGCGGCTGACTGCCTTGCCGCCCGTGAATGCCCCTCGTCGGTCGGCGGAGGACGAGTAGTCATCACTGCGGGCGGGGGGGGGGGGGGGGGGCCACCCGGGGGGGGGGACCCCCCCCCCCCCCCGCCCGCAGGACTCCGGCCCACTCGTGAGGCGCTGCCTCCCGCAGCGGGTATCCCCGGGCAAGACCCTGTCCTCCGTTGGAAACCGTCCCCCCATTGATAGTGGGTGGGTTGCTGCGGCGGTTGTGGTGTTGGGGTTCGTGTACCGGCTTCACGCCCGCGATGTCCGGGATCGGAAAGTTTGAAAGCGTAACAAGCTGCTCGTGATGTCTGTAGTGTCCTGTCCCTCATCAGCGCTCTTGAGGGGGGACCTCACCATGCGTACCCGTACCGCAGCCTTTGCCGCTGCTCTTGCTGCTGGAACGCTCGCCGCGGTGACCGCGAGCCCGGCCCAGGCCGCCGAGTACTCCTCCGCCCTGAAGGTCCGCGGAGCTCAGTACGACGCACCAGGCCGCGACTCCAACAGCTGCTCCACAGGCAACACCCGGAACGAGTACCTGACGATCAAGAACTACTCGCGTACGGCGACCGTCAACCTCCGCGGCTACGTCGTCAAGGACGCCACAGGCAACCGCTTCACGTTCACCGCGAACCACTACTTGCAGCCCGGCGACTACATCAGCCTCCGCGGCGGCAACGGCACCGACTCGGACGGCGGCAACGTCGTCTACCGCGACAACTGCAACTTCCTCTGGAACAACGACCGCGACACCATCTACCTCTACAAGCCCGGCGGCAGCCGCGCAGACGTCCACTCCTACACCAAGAGCGCAAACGACCGCGACGGCAATGGCTACGTCACCTTCCACTGAGCAAGCCAGCGGGCCCCATCGCCCAGTGAGAGGGACCGCTTAAGCCATTGCGGTGACGACAGAATCTCTTGCGGTAAGTCCTGTTTGTGCCGCATGGGGAGGGGCAGGTGATCTTGCGTCAGGGAAACACACCGACGCAAGGAGGAGTGTCACCATGACCGCTACCGACAAGATGACTGCGAAGACCGAGCAGCTGATAGGTGCTGCGAAGGAGACTGCGGTCCGTGTCGTGGACAGGGAGCGGAAGACCGGCAACGGCCACTCCCAGTGGGCCGAGCGCGACCTGCATCAGGCCGCGGAGAAGGCCAGGGACGCGGACTTCAGATAGTGGTTTAGGGGCACAGTCTGCCAGGGCCTTTCCCCTTTTCGCACAGTTGGCAGGGCGGTGGCCCGGAGGAGACTCTCTGGGTCACCGCCCGTTGCCCGTGTCAGGCGAAGGCAGCTTGTCGGTCAGCTGTGGTAGTGCGCCCGCCCCTCGTCGTCGAGCCCGACCGGGCCCTCGGGGATGATGCAGAACTCATTGCCCTCGGGGTCGGCCATCACCAGGAACCCGCCATCGGCGTACTGCTCCAACCTGTGCCCGCCGAGTGCCTCGACCCGCTGCTGCTCGGCGGCTGGGTCGGGCGAGCTGATGTCGAAGTGCATGCGGTTCTTGCCCGACTTAGGCTCGCGGGTCTGCTGAAAACCCAGACCCAGGCCGTTCTCGCGCCGCAGCCATACGTACGGTCCCGTGCGTCCCACGACCGGCCTGCCGAGCAGCTCCGACCAGAACGCCGCCAGCCGAGCGGGGTCGGTGGCATCGACGATGAGGGCATTCATCCGCATAGGTGAGTCCGCCATGCCTCAATCCTCTCAGGGCGGGCAAGGCCCTCAACGGAGCCGCCTCCTGCGCCGACACGACCGTGGACTACAAGCCGGCATAGCCCCTTCGTCTCGGCAGGAGACATCGGTCGTTTGAGGGGCTGTTCGATTTTCTGGGGTTTGTTGTCAGTGGTGGGCTCTACCGTGGTGGCACGGTGTTTGGAAGGTCAGGGGACATTGAGGGGGCGGCATGCCCGAGTGGGTTCTTGCGATACTCGTTCCGGTCGGTCTGTTGGCTGTGGGGCTGGGGGCGTTCTTGGTCTGGGCTCGCCTGGGGACGAAGGAACCGTTGAAGCACGACAATCGGATGCCGGAGACCCATTTTCGACAGGGTGGTGGCCTCGGCGGCGGCTGACCGGCGTCGTCAGCTCGACATGGCCGGCCTTGCTGTGGCCGCGCCGGGCTGAAGCCGACGGCCGGGAAAGTTGAGCCAGAGCCCGAGACGGGTGGCACTGGCTGCCAACGCTGCCGGAGCAGTTCGACTTCGGCCGGCGTGGTGGTCAACCCTGGGGTGAGCAGCCTGGGTGGCCCGCACGCCGGTAGTCAGCGTGCGGGCCAGTGCGGCCTGCTCTACAACTAGGACATCCAGCCGCCGGAACCTCTCGGCACGGGTCTGCAGCAGCTGGCCTTTGAGGACGTCGTGGAAGCCGCACCGCCGAGCACCTTCTCGTCCAGCGCTGCACCGCCTGGCTCACGGCCCACACCGCCGCGGCCGCCCACGCTGAGCAGGACAACTACACCGACCAGCGCTCGGACACCCGCCCGGCAGGCACCTGCTGCGCCCGCAACCCGACGCGCTGCAGGCCGCATCCGATGCCGAGGAGACGGCACGGCTGTGAGCGCAGATCGCCGCAGAGATGCCCGGCCTGGCTGCCATCACCGCCGCCCACCACGGAGCCACCTACGACATGCCCGCCCGCCCGATTGTCTGCTCGGGCTCGTGACACGTCAGGCGGCAGCCGTCTAGTGGACGCCGGCTTCCGGTGCACTCCTGGTGCGGTGGGCGCCTGCTCCTGGCGGGCGCGTGCGGACATGCGAAAGGGGCCCGCTCCTGGCGGGCCCCTTGGGGTGGTGGCGTGTGCTAGCCCTATCCGACCGATCTTCTCGGAGCCGCGACGACAGCTACGGCGCCTCGCTGAGCTGTCGGAGCCGCCCGAGTACGCCCAGTACGAGGACACTCCTCCGCCTTGCTCCCCAGCGCACTTCCCCCTTGGTGTCCTGTGCTACCTCATCAGCAGCCCGGGAACACTGCCGCCGGGGTTTTGAAGGTCCCTTGCCCCTTGACCTTGATCACGCCGACGGCCTTTTTGCAGGGCCAGCTCATCTTCCAGGTACTGGTGGCCCGGTCGCCGTCGCTGATGGTCTCCAGCCTGTCGTACGACGACGAACCACCCATCAGATATCCGAGTTGCGCCTTGATGTTCGAGCCACCCTTTTTGGTGAAGAAGACATCGATGGACTGGGGCCGGCTGTTCATGGCGATGCAGAGTTGTCCCTTGGTCAAGGTGGTGCACTTGACATGGTCCGACCCTGACATCACTTTCTGCGACGCCTGGGTGGGCGGAGCCTCGGCTCCAGCCGCATGAGCCGGAACAGTGAGAAGCGAGAAACCGACGGCCGCACACGCGGCGGCAGCCAGTGAGACACGACGAAACATGGAAATCCCCCTGATCAGTGGTCTTCTGACGGTACAAAATATCAAACACTTGCGTGATCCTTTTTGGCGCCCTTCGGCCTTGTTCGACCCGAAGGCAAGAGGGGATGTCACTGGTCCGCGAGTCCCCTGACGTAGCCGTGAAGCCGGAACGATGGCGTCGGGACGCCCGCCCGCCGGGTTCGCGCCGATGCCGAGGGCTGGGTTGGCGAGATCGAAGGCATCGATCTCACACTCACCCTCCTCCGTTCCCAGCAGGAGGACTGCCGGCGCCGGGCGCAGCGCCCCTCGGTCCACCTAGGGATCCCCCGATCGCGACCGTCGAGCGCTCTGCGCTGGAGGAGAGAGGTCCACCGTGTTGACGGCAATCGCAGCTGTTCTTCGATCCATCGGCGGGGCCATCGCCACCGTCGTCACGCTGCCGTTCCGGGCCGTGGCCCGGCTGTTCGGCGGCGCCTCAAGCTCCGCCCACGGCCACCACTGACCGGCCGGCACGCGTCGACGCGCGGACGCCCCCCAAAGTGCAAGCCCGGCTGGAACCCCCGTCCAGCCGGGCAGTTGGAGGCAAACCGGCGCGCTGGCCGGCCGCGAAACTCAGATCATGCGTCGTAGCGCGGTCTCAACGGCATCGATCAGCGGATCACCTTCGGATCGTGAGTGCCGTGCGAGGCCGAGTTCGACGTCCGGCAGGGCGGGTAGGGCGTCCGCGTCGTGGCAGGCCATGGCCGGTTCAAGGTTCGTGGGCATGAGCGCCGCGATGCCGAGCCCTGCTCGTACCGCGGCGAGCACACTGACCAGGCTGTTGCTTTCGAAGGCCACCCGCCAGGGCCGATCTGCGCGTTCCAGGGTTTCCAGCGCCGACGTACGCCAGGAGCACGTGTTCGAGAACAGCACCACCGGCAGCGGATCGGCAGCCACGTCCACACCCTGGCCGCTCGCCCAGACCAGCGGGCGGCGTACGGTCCAGCGCGGCGGTCCGGGAATGGCCGGCACCTCGTTGAGCACGAGTTGGACGCGGCCCGTGTCGTATGCCTCCCGCATCGTGGCGTTGGACATGCTGAGCACCTCCAGGGTTGCTCCGGGGTGCAGCCGGGCAAGGTCGGCGAGGGCCTGCGGAAGCTGGGACGCGGCGAGGTCTTCGAGCAACCCGACGCCGCAGCGGCCGGTGAGCGTGCGCCCGGTCTCGGTGAGTGCCTGTGCGGAGAGCGAGAGAATGCGTTCGGCGTACGGCAGGAGCTCCTCGCCCGCCCGGGTCAGCGAGACACCGGACGGCGATCGGTGAAGCAGTGGACGGCCGATGACCCTCTCGAGCTTGCGCACCTGCTGGCTGAGCGCGGGCTGGGTATGTCCGAGCGTGGTTGCGGCGCGGCTGATGCTGCCCGCCTGCACGATGGTGACGAAGGACCGCAGCAATGCGGTTTCTAGATCCCTGGCCATAACGATTCATTATGTCAGTCGCAGCAAATGAACCACTACCTATGACCTGACGGAGCATCTAGCGTCACGTGAGTGACCGGATACCGACAGATACTCGCCGTGCCAGGGATGGCATCGCTGTTGGGCGTTTCCTTTCTTGCCCGGATCGCGATCACGGCTGACGTGATGGCACTGACGATGTATGTCGTGCTGGGCCTGAATATGAGCTACGTGGCGGCCGGCGGTGTCGCGGCGGCTCTGACCGCCGGGCTGGCGCTGGGCGGGCCACTGCTTGGCCGCATGATCGATCGGCGGGGCCTGCGTACCGTGCTGCTGGTAACTGTCCTAGCGCAGCTCGTGTTCTGGCTGAGCGTGCCGATCCTGCCGTACAGGATCCTGCTGGGCGCCGCTTTTGCGGCGGGTCTGCTGACGGTGCCGGCCCAGCCGGTGACCAGGCAGGCGATCGCCGCGAGGACGACGGCGGAACAGCGCCGGGCCGCGTTCGCGCTGGAGTCGGTGCAGGGCGAGCTGTCGTACATGGTGGGCCCGGCGGTCGTGATCCTGTGCTCCGCGAAGGTGTCCCCCGGTGTGGTGGCGTGGGCGCTCGGCGCCGCGATCGTGGCCGGCGGAACCGGGATCGCCTTGCTCAACCCGCCGCTGCGCGCCGAGGACGAGGCGGATGCCGGCGCGGCCGGACGGCCCCCGCGAAAGGAGTGGCTGAGCGTCGGCATGATTGCCGTACTGACGATGGCGTTCGGTACGACGACGCTGCTCAGCGGCGTCGACCTCGCCATCGTTGCCACGCTCGAAGAAGCGGGTCAGGTGTCCTGGGCCGCCCTGGTCGTGGCTGTGCTCGGCGTGACCTCTGTCGCCGGCGGGCTGATCTACGGCGCGCTGTCCCGGTCGCTGCCCACGTGGTTGCTGCTCGGCTTGCTCGGGCTCGTGACGATTCCCGCAGGGCTTGCCCACGACTGGGCCTGGTTGTGCGTGGCCGTTGTCGGCACCGGGTTTCTCGCCGCGCCGACCCTTTCCGCGGTGGCCGACGCGGTGAGCCGACTGGCGCCGGCCGGCGTGCGGGGTGAGGCGACAGGTCTGCAATCCTCGGCGCAGAGTGCGGGTTTCGCGCTCGGATCCCCGATCGTCGGGGTGGCGATCGACGTCTCCGTGCCGGCGGGCGGCTTCGCGGCGGCCGGGCTGGCCGGCCTCGCCGCCGCGCTGGCCGGATGCCTGCTGTCCCGCCGCTGTCCGTCGCCTCGACCGCCCATTCCAGCTCGTCGCGAGTCGGCGAGAAGAACAGATGCAACTCATGTTCAGCGTGATCTAGCGCGGAACCCCAGGCGTTCACGCCTGGGAGGAAGCGCTTCGCTGGGTTGCTCTGACCTGCATGGGCGCACGGGTCTGCACTGTTGACCTCAGCTGGGGCGTTTCTGGTTCTCGATGTACTCCTGGATGATGCTGAGCGGTGCGCCGCCGCAGGACGCGGCGAAGTAGGACGGCGACCAGAAGTGATCGCCCCACAGGTGCTTGCGGATGTGGGCGGGGAACTCCTGCCGGAGCCTGCGGGCGGATACGCCCTTGAGGGAGCCGACCAGCCTGGACAGGGCGACCTTCGGCGGATAGTGCACGAG
>NZ_JBIRGO010000028.1:0-84494 GCF_044328065.1 Streptomyces sp. NPDC017993 | reverse complement strand
AACGATGCCGTGACGAAGTCGAAGTTCGACAACAAGTACGGCTGCCGTCACTCCCTGATCGACGGCATCAACCGTGCCACCGATGTCCTCATCGGCGGTAAGACGGCCGTGGTCTGTGGCTACGGCGATGTCGGCAAGGGGTGCGCGGAGTCGCTGCGTGGCCAGGGCGCCCGGGTGATCATCACCGAGATCGACCCGATCTGCGCGCTGCAGGCGGCGATGGACGGCTACCAGGTGACCACCCTGGAGGATGTCGTCGAGACCGCCGACATCTTCGTCACCACCACCGGCAACAAGGACATCATCCTCGCCGACCACATGGCGCGGATGAAGCACCAGGCCATCGTCGGCAACATCGGTCACTTCGACAACGAGATCGACATGGCGGGCTTCGCCAAGATCGACGGCATCGTCAAGGACGAGGTCAAGCCCCAGGTCCACACCTGGACCCACCCCGACGGCAAGGTCCTGATCGTGCTGTCCGAGGGCCGTCTGCTCAACCTGGGCAACGCCACCGGTCACCCCTCCTTCGTGATGTCCAACTCCTTCGCGGACCAGACGCTGGCCCAGATCGAGCTGTTCACCAAGCCCAAGGAGTACCCGACCGACGTCTACGTGCTCCCCAAGCACCTCGACGAGAAGGTCGCCCGCCTCCACCTCGACGCCCTCGGCGTCAAGCTCACCGAGCTGCGCCCGGAGCAGGCCGCCTACATCGGCGTCCAGGTCGAGGGCCCGTACAAGTCCGACCACTACCGCTACTGAGGCCACCCATGACACCCGGTTCGCCGGGCACGATGGGGTGTTCAGACCGCCGAGCAGCCCCCGTCCACCGGCACCACTCCCCCGGTGACGAAGGATGACTGGTCGCTGCAGAGCCAAGCGGCGGCGCGGGCGACCTCGACGGGGTCGGCCAGCCGGCGCTGGATGGCACGGGCGACGAGGTCCGACTCCTGCAGACCGTCCGCCTCTTCCAGGGCGGCGGTGAGCATATCGGTACGGGTGGCGCCCACGACGAGGGCGTTGACGCGAATGCCGTGGCCGCCGTACTCGGCGGCCGCGGTCTTCGTCAGCCCCAGGACGGCGTGCTTGGCGGCCACGTACGGGGCGATGGCACCGGTCGCGAACAGCCCTGCCGTGCTGGAGGTGTTGACGATCGAGCCGCCGGTGTCCTGGGTGAGCATCGTGCGGATCTGGGCGCGCAGGCAGTTCCACACGCCGCGGACGTTGACGTCCATGATCCGGTCGAAGACCGCCTGGTCCGTCTCGTGCAGGGGGGAGCCGAGCGTGCCCTGCCCGGCGTTGTTGAAGGCGGCGTCGAGAGCGCCGAAGTCGGCAACCGCCACGTCGACCGCGCGCTCGACGTCTTCCTGGCTGGTGACATCGCCGGTGACCACTGCGGCGTGGCCGCCGGCCTCCTCGATCTCGCCGGCGAGGAGCCGCAGCCGGTCCTCGCGGCGGGCCATGAGGACCACGGCGGCGCCTTCCTCGGCAAAGCAGCGCGCGGCCGCCGCGCCGATGCCGCTGGACGCGCCGGTGATCATGACGGTCTTGCCGTCCAGCGTTCCGGGGTCACGGTCCCTGCCGCTGCCCTTCTGCACCGCTCGCCGCCTCGGGACGGCGGGCTGACCCTGCCGTACGCTCCCCGCGCTCGTCGTGGTCCCTGCCGCCTGTACCGGAATCGCCGGCGTCATCCCATGCCCCCGTATGTGGACAGCCACTGCATCGGATCAGAGGAATCTCGGTGTGTCACTGTCATGCACTTGTGTCACACCATCCAGGGCCACACAACCCCCCGTCCATACCTGACGTAACGTCAACTAGCTTGCCCACGCGCAGTGTCGAGGTCGATCGCGGTCACCGCCTCCGGCGTGGCCATGCCGGGCAGCAGGCAGCTCCACATCTCAGCCACCCGGTCGGGCAGGTCACGGCGCCCGGTCGCTATCTGCGCATGCATCTGCGCTCCCGTACAGGCGTTGACGATCAGGCGGGCGAGCGCCGCCTGATCGCAGCCGCCCAGGAGTTCGCCGCGCTCCCGGGCCTCCGCCAGCTCCTCCTCCAGTATCCGCGCCCACTGCTGATGGGAGTTCTGTTCCTCGTTCAAGAACTCCTCCTGCTCCATCACCAGCCGTGCGCCGGCGAGCAGTACGCGATCTTCCAGGAGCTGGTGGGCCCAGGTCAGGGTGACGTCGACGGCGCGCTGCAGGCCGACCGAGTGATGTTGCGGCAGCACCCGGCCCGGCTGATTCAGCACGATCTCGCGGGCCAACGCCGCCTTGCTCTTGAAGTGGAAGTACATGGCGCCCAGCGTCAGGCCCGCGCGTTCAGTGATCTTGGTGACGCTGGCGCCCGCATAGCCCTGCTCGGCGAAGACCTCGGCCGCCGCCCACACGAGGGTGGCTCGGGTCCGGAGGGCACGGTCCTGTGGCTGTCTTGACATGCATCTTTCCGGTCAGCTCTCGACAGAATAAATAACGTTCTCTATGTTACAGCACACCGGTTGACCCAACTCCCTCTCCAAACACATCAGTTACTGCACACGACGTTCCACCGTCCATGAGGAGAAGTCGTATGCCTACCCCCCTCGCCGTCCCTGTCTCCGGTGCCCCCGCGGCGGCGCCGGTCCCCGGCCACCTGGTCCGCAAACACTTCGCAGATCAGGTCCTGATCACCGACTGGCAGCTCGTCTCCGGTACCACCCACCACGTCACCGCCCACTGGCCGCAGCGGCACAGCTTCTACACCCCCCGCACCGGCCGCTACAGCCCCCTGCTGTTGATCGAGACCGTGCGCCAGGCGCTCGCCCTGCTCTCCCACACCGCCTACGAGGTACCGCTGGAGTACCGGCTGGGCTGGGACTACTGCTCCAGCACCCTCACGCCCGCCATGCTCGACATCCGCCCCGGTGACGGCGGGGCGGACGTCGAGCTGACCATCACGCACGCCGTGCCCGCCCCTCACCGCAAGGGCGGCTCCGTACGCCTGGAGGCGCAGATCACCGCGGTCCGTGAGGGGCAGCTGTTGGGCGCCATGCATCTGCGCTACACCTGCCACCCGCCCGCCATCTACGACCGACTGCGGGGCCGGCACGCCGATGCCCGGGAGGCCACCTCGCTGGCGCCGTCACCCGGCACGCCGGTACCGCCCGGACACGTGGGCCGCACGCTCGAGAAGGATGTCGTGCTCTGCCCGACGGGCAATCCACGGCGCTGGAAGCTGCGGGTCGACACGGCGCACTCCGTGCTCTTCGACCACGCCCACGACCACCTGCCCGGCATGGTGCTGCTGGAGGCCGCCGGGCAGGCCGTGCAGTGTCTCGCGGGACCCGAGCCCACCACGCCGGTGACGCTCCGCACGCACTTCTCGCGCTACACCGAGCTGGACGCGCCCTGCTGGATCGAGGCAACGCCGCTGGAGTGGCCGCAGCCCGACCTCGCCCGCACCGACATCACCGGCACGCAGAACGGACAGGTCACCTTCACCACGCACGTGGTGACCCGGAACTGAGCGCATTCGGCCGGGACATGGCGTGAGGGGCGGCCGGCGGCCGCCCCTCACCCACCCCTGACATGGAAGTCACCACATGAACTGGCCGCCATCGACGATGAGCTTCTGACCCGTGATGTACTCGGCCCCGTCACCGACGAGGAACTCCAGCGCCGACGCCATCTCCTCGACCGTGCCGATGCGGTCCTGCGGGATGCTCGTCAGCATGCTCGCGCGGTGCTCGGGCGCCGCCGACCGCACGCGCATCTGCATGTCCTCGGTGTCGATCATGCCGGGGATCAGGGCATTCACCCGGACCTTGGGCGCGAGCTCCAGCGCCAGGCACTTCGTCAGATGCAGCAGACCCGCCTTGCTCGCGGCGTAGTTGACACCGTTGAAGCGGGGCCTGATGCCGGTCGTCGCGGCGATGTTGACGATGGATCCACGGCCGGCCTCACGCATCGCGGGGGCGAAGGCGCGAGCCATGTAGAAGGGGCCCGAGAGGTTGGTGTCGAGGACGGTGTGCCACTCCTCGTCCGACATCTCGGCGAACGGTCGGTCGATGTTCCGTCCCGCGTTGTTGACCAGCACATGCGGCGTGCCGTGGCCGGTGAGCACGCGGTCCGCGAGGCGGTTGACCTCGGCGCTGTCGGAGACATCCGCCTGGAGCGCCGTACAGGCGTCGCCGAGCTCCGCGGTGGCCGCCCGCGCGGCCTCGGGGTCGTGCCGGTACAGGGCGACGACCTGGTAGCCGAGTTTCACGAGTTTCCGACTGAAAGCCAGCCCTATTCCCTTGGTGCCGCCAGTGACGACGGCAACCCGACCGATACTCCGGCCCGTTTCATGAACACTCATGCAATCCGGTCCTCTCTCGTCTGAGCTTCCTCCGAGAACTCCTCTGCAGCGTGCGGCAATTCACGGGAGAAGTCCAGTTCCCCTTTCGGGGAGGAGTGAGCGTACGCCGCCCCCGGAACAGTCGGAATTCACTCCGTTCGGCTTCGCCGAATTCCCAACGGAGCCACCCCTGTCCGCAGGTCAGCGCAGCACTGGGGGCTCTCGTCCGCGCGTACACCGGCTGATCGGCAGCCCCCGTCATCGAGCGGGGGTCGCAAAGGGCAATGTTCCTAAGGTGGCATCGGGATTTACCACCATCGCCGAATGGTGCCGGGCCGGCACCACGGACCATGATGGTGGAAACCCAGCCGGAAGCCCGGACCGAAACCGGATCCGTCCCGGACAGAACCCGGAACATTCCCGGACCACGGAAGGTCGAATTGGTGAACACGCCCATCATTGCTTACCTGTCGGACATCGGTAACCACGACGAGGCGCACGCGCTCGGCAAGGGCCTTATCAAGACCATTGCCCCGGGCGCAGAAATCGTCGACATCACCCACCAGGTCACGCCGTTCGATGTACGGGAGGGGGGCCTGTATCTGCAGGACGTGCCGGCGTCGTTCCCCGCGAACACCGTCATCTCCGCCTACGTCTACCCCGAGACCGGCACCTCGACCCGCACCGTCGTGGTCCGCAACAAGAAGGGCCAGCTGCTGGTCGCCCCCAACAACGGGCTGCTGACCTGGGCCCTGCAGGCGATTCCGGCCGTCGAGGCCTGGGAGGTGACCTCGCCGGACGTGATGAACCAGCCGGTGACGCCCACCTGGTACGGCAAGGACGTTGTGGTGGCCTGTGGTGCGCACCTGGCGGCCGGTGTCGCTCCGTCCGCCGTCGGCCCGAAGATCGACGTGGCTGACCTGGTGACCCTGCCGTCGACCCCTGCCGTCCAGCAGAAGGACGGTTCGGTGCGCGGCGAGGTCGTCCGGATCGACAAGGCGTTCGGCAACGTCTGGACGAACATCTCTCTGGACGCGCTGTCCGGCGGCGGCGAACTGGAGGGCAAGACCCTGCGGGTGACAGCCGAGGGCGTGTCCGTGGAGATCCCGTACTACTCCACCTTCGGGGAGGTACCGGTCGGCGAGCCGCTGGTCTACAACAACAGCCGCGGCAAGGTCGCGCTGGGCCTCAACCAGGGCAGCTTCCTGAAGAAGTACGGCGTGGCCGCCGGCACCACCCTCACCATCGGCCTCGTCTGAGCCCGCCGGGTACGCAAGCCACCCGTCCCACCTGATGCACCCTGCGCCTGGCCCGGTACCGGTACCGGGCCAGGCGCCTTTGCGCGGAGGAGAAGCACATGGACAGCCAGGAGATCGTCGACCGCTCCCACAGCCTCGACGGCCGGCCCGACCTGCTCAGCGCCTTCTACGGCGACTGGGCCACCACGTACGAGACCGACGCGAGCAACATGGGTTACGAGGGCCCGCTCAGGATGGCCAACTTCTACCTCTCGCTCGCGCCCCGGCTGCTGCCCGACCCCGCCGACACGACCGCGCTCGACGCAGGGTGCGGTACGGGCCTGATCGGCCCCGTTTTCAAGAAACTCGGCATCGGCACGCTCGACGGCCTGGACCTCAACCACGGGATGGTCACCCAGGCCGCCGAGACCGGTTCCTACCGCCACCTCACCAGCGGCACGGATCTCAACCTGGGCCTGCCCGAGTTCGCGCCCGACAGCTATGACCTCACCGTCAGCTGCGGAGTGTTCACCACCGGACACGTGGAGCCGCACGCACTGGACGCACTGCTTCGCGTCACCCGCCCCGGCGGCCTGGTACTTCTCACCACCAGCGCTCACTACCTCGCCATCACGGACTTCCAGGCCTATCTGACATCCAGGCAGGCCGAGCGCCGACTGACCCTGATCGACTGCCTCGCCGACCACCCGTACCTGACGGACGAGCACGCACATTACTGGGCGGTGTCGCCCACGGGGTGAGCCGGCGGGGTGTTGCAGTGGCTCCCGGCGGCGCATCACACACGGGTCCGAGCGGTAGCCCTGATCGAGTGCCCCTGGCTCACCCCACTCAGGACTTCCCGATTCCCCGTTTGATCACGGTGTGTCTTCCAAGGTGAGGTTGCCGTCCGCGAGCCCGGAGCCGCTTCGTTGGAATCGGCATTGCGTCGGGCGTCCTGGTGCTCGGCGGACCCTCTGTGCATCGAGTCCCGCGCAACGGGTGTCGGCGGCGCCAACCACGCCGCCTGTCACGCCTGCGTGATGCTCGCCGAGACCAGCTGCGAGGGCAACAACCTCCTGCTTGACCGGGCGCTGCTGATCGGCACCCCCGAGGAGCCGGAGCTGGGATTCTTCGCCGAAACCCTGGACCCGGCCATGTGACCCGCGCGTCCCCGCACGCCCGGGCCGAGGCTCAGCTCGCCTCCGTCCCGGGCACTCATCGGCACGCCGGACCGGATGCCCTGCTCCCCTTGCCACCCTGCCGCTCGACCACCATCGTCTCGATCCGCGCCGCCACGACCTCCGCGTCCTTGGGCTCCCACACCCGCACCGCCGGCCACCCCGCCCCGGGCAGCCGGGCACCGGTGTCCGGTCGCGGGCCCGGTTGCTGCCCGACCGGCTCCACCCAGACGCGGCCGCCCCCAGCCGCATCGGCGCACGCATTGCGGAGCCGGCCTCAGGCACCGGCGGACGGTCCGCCGGCCCAACCGCGGTGCCGACGGCAGCGGCACCCGCTCGGCCGGCGGTGCCGGCGCTTCGTATGCTCGCGGTGCGGGGAACGGAAGCTGACCACCTTCGGAGGCGAACGACCATGTCAGAACAGCGTGTTGTCCTGGTGACGGGCGGGGGAACGGGAATCGGGGCCGCCACCGCCCGGCTGTTGCGCACCGCCGGGCACCAGGTCGTGATTTCCGGGCGGCGGCCCGAGCCACTGCGCCGGGTGGCCGAGGAGACCGGAGCGCTGGCCCACCCTTCGGACGCCGCCGACCCCGAGGCCGTGCGCGAGCTCGTCGAGACGACGGTGAAGGCGTACGGGAGACTCGACGGTGTGGTGCTGAACGCCGGAATCGGGCGGGGCGGCGCGGTCGGCGACACGTCGGTCGAGGACTGGGAAGAGCTGATGCGGACCAATCTCACCGGCCCGTTCCTGCTGCTGCGCGCCGCGCTGCCGCACCTGCTGGCGGCCCGCGGCGCGGTGGTCGCGGTCGCCTCGGCCGCCGCGCTCCGCAATAGCGTCGGCAACGCCGCCTACGCGACGTCCAAGGCGGCTTTGCTCCACCTCTGCCGCTCCCTCGCCGTCGACTACGGGCCGCGGGGGCTGCGGGCCAACGCGGTGTGCCCGGGCTGGGTGCGTACGGAGATGGCCGACCAGCGAATGGCGCGGTTCGCGGCGGAGGCAGGGCTGGCGGGCGGTGCCGAGGCGGCATACGAGGAGGCGAACCGGCTGACTCCCGCCGGACGGCCGGGCGATCCGGAGGAGGTCGCCGCGGCGATCGACTGGCTGCTGTCGCCCGCCGCGTCCTACGTCAACGGGGCCGTCCTCACCGTCGACGGCGGGGTGACCACGGTTGGCGTCGGCGGTGCGGCCTTCGACCACCGGATCGAGGCGCGCGCCCCACGCCTGTAGCGGACTACCGGCCAAGCCCCCTCCACAGGCCTCGTGGCGGAGCCAGGAACGCCTGGCGGACCAGGGCCCCGGAAAGAAGCTGAGCCCGCCCGACTGCCCCCGAGGCAGCCGGGCTCGTCGCCAGGGGATGAACCGAGGGGCGGGGCCAACCAGCCTAGCGTCCGGGCCGAGACACCATGCCGACTGTGGTGGCCAGGGTACGCAGTACGGTCGTGCCGGCGACCATTACCGAGGAGACCGGCCATGCCACCCATCGCGCCAGATCGTCTCGCAGGTCGGGATCCACCTCGACGGTCACCCGGAGGTACCTGCTCTGCAGCGTGGTGACTTTGGTGGACCGGGGTGCGGAATCGTCCTGTCCGCGCTGCAGTGCCGCACGGTAGCTGTCCTTGCGCTGACTCATACCTCATCCTGACGCTTGATCAGTTCCTCCGCGAAGTCCATGTACGCCGAACCCTTGGCCTGGACTGCGTTCCCGAATGACTGGGAGTACAGGTCGAGCCGCGCGATCTGGGTGTCCAGCACCTCGAAACCCCGCTCGGTGAGGGCCTCACGAGCGTCGGCATCCGGCCCGGTGCGCGTGGCATCCGGACGGTTGGTGCGATTGAGCAGGACCGCCGTGCGGGCCGGCTCGGCACGCAGGGACTGCACGTCCGCCATCTCCCCGAGGATGGGTGCCATCCGGTCCAGTTCGATGGGGGCGGGGGTCACGGGCACGATCCACTCGCCGGCGTACCTCATGATGCTGCGGGTAATGCGGGGATGGTCCTCCAGCTGGGGCGCATCGAGCACGACGGCCTGCCGGTTGCCGAGGAAGTCGTTCACGCGCCGGTGGACGTCCCCCACCGGCAGGGCGATCACCGGAAACGGAAAGCCACCGGCCAGCTCGCTCCAGCGCAGCGCGGAAGAGGCTGGGTCACCGTCGACCAGCAGCGGCGACAGCCCCGACTCATGCAGCGCGTGGGCCAGCCACACAGCACTCGTCGTCTTTCCGACGCCGGGCTTGAGGTTCACAAACGCACAACTCAAAGGCACGAGAGCTGACAATAGCGGGCACAATCGTCCAGTTTCGGTCGGCACGAGGGCGTGGCTTCGTGGTTCACCCGCAAGCAGTGAGAAACAGCGGACAAGCGTTGTGGTCGCCGCCGTCCGAAGGCACCACTCCACTGGTTGCTCATCCTTGCCCCATCGCCGGATGGCTTACGGCCCCGCCCGTCCGCACCGACTACTCCGCTCGGCCCCGCCACTGCCGGCCCACGAGGCCGGGGACCAGCGTGAAGAGTGGACGGCGCGGCCTTGGCCACCCGTTCGCGATCCTCGATCGGCTCACCGAGGAGACGGTGACCCGCATTGACAGGCTGTTCTACTCCGAATGCCGGCTCTCGGATGTGCCGCATCCATCGCGTCGCGAGGGAGCGTGTCAGCCGGAAGGCTCTGTTCGCAGATCGACAGCGCCCTGCGCGATCATTCAGCCGCGTAGCCCGCGATCTCACGAAGTTCGTGTTCGCTCATCTCGACCCTGTCTGACTCGTGGCACGGCTCAGCCCTGCCGCGGGTCGCCGATCGCCCCGGAGACGCCAACACGAACTCCTCTCCGACCTTGGTCAACCACGCCTGCGAGCCGTTCCCTCAGCGAACGCGGTCGCGCCGGCGCGGCTCGGGGGTGATGCGTTGACCGGTTGAGACCGCCGTCATCACCAGAAATGCCTTGACTTCGCCCACGACCCTCACGGTCAGCGCTCGCTATCCGAGGAAACTCAGCCGCACCGTGCGATCGGGGTTGTCCCGGTTCGTGTCGACCAGGCACACCGATTGCCAGGTCCCCAGTGCCATGCGGCCGTCGACTACCGGGAGGGTGGCGTGGGGCGGGACGAGGGCGGGGAGTACGTGGTCGCGGCCGTGGCCGGGGGTGCCGTGGCGGTGGCGCCAGCGGTTGTCGGCGGGGAGGAGGTCGTGCAGGGCGGCCAGCAGGTCCTCGTCGCTGCCGGCGCCGGTTTCGAGGATGGCGATGCCTGCGGTGGCGTGCGGGACGAAGAGGTTCAGCAGGCCGTCGCGGCCGTCGGCGACGTCCCGGAGGAATCCGGCGCAGTCGGAGGTGAGGTCGAGAACGGTTTCGGCCGAGCCGGTGGTGACGTCCAGAGTGCGGGTGGTGAAGGTGCTCATGACCTCATCTTCGTACGGCGGTCCCGGGTGGTCCCGCAACCGGGGGGGGCGCGGTCGCAACACTGCCGCAACAAAGGTCCAGCAGCCGAGACGAAGTTTGACCCCCCACGGGGGCACCGCTACGTTCAACGGCATGTCTACGTCAGCCCTGCTCACGACGCGCGGTCACATCGACCTGCTGCGAGTGGCTTCCGCCGCATGTCGCCGCGGCTGCTGACGATCCCTCAGCTCACTTAATCTTTCGGCTTCCGCAGCCCTCTCGGGTTGCGCAACCCGGTCGACCCAATCGGTCTCCTTCGCCGGTTCACCGGTCTCCTCCCCCTGCCGTCGCGCGCGGCCCGTGCGTGCCTGCGGCGTGCCCCTCTCCTGCTGTGGAGTCTTGATGACCCTCGACCAGGCCGTTCAGCACGGCCATTCTCCGCCCGATATATCTGAATCATCACCCTCTGATCCATCGCCTGATCCGTCGCCCTCTCTCGGCTTCTCGAAGGGCGCCGACACCTCCGAGGGCTTGACCGCGCCCCCGCTCGACCGTGTCGTGCCCGTGTCGAGCCGCAACCGTTCGGTGCCCCGGTGGGTGCGCCGGACGGCGGGCCCCTTGACGCTGCTGGTGCTGTGGCAGGTGCTGAGCGCGACCGGCGCGCTGCCGGCCGAGATCCTGGCCTCGCCCGGGACCATCGCCGCCACCGCCGGCGACCTCGTGTCGGACGGGACGCTGCCGTCCGCGATGGGCGTCTCGCTCCAACGCGTCGCCGTCGGACTGGTGTTGGGCGGACTGATCGGCGTCACCCTGGCGCTCGTTTCGGGACTCTCCCGGCTCGGCGAGGATCTGGTCGACGCGACGGTGCAGATGCTGCGTTCCGTCCCCTGGGTGGGCGTGATCCCGCTGTTCATCATCTGGCTGGGGATCGGCGAGGCACCCAAGATCGCGCTGATCTCGCTCGGCGTCGCCTTCCATCTGTATCTCAATGTCTATGCCGGAATCCGCGGTGTGGACGCCCAGCTGGTCGAGGCCGGAACGTCGCTCGGGCTGAGTCGCTGGGGCCAGATCCGGCACGTCGTACTGCCCGGCGCGCTGCCCGGCGCGATGACCGGACTGCGCTATTCGCTGGCGACCGCCTGGCTCGCGCTGGTCTTCGGTGAGCAGGTGAACGCCGATGACGGTCTCGGCTTCCTGATGAACCAGGCCCGGGAGTTCTTCCGTACCGACGTGATCGTGGTCTGCCTGGTGGTCTACGCGCTCCTCGGACTCATCGCCGATTTCCTCGTCCGCACTCTCGAAAGGCTGCTGCTGCAATGGCGACCGACCTTCACGGGGCAGTGACCGACACGGCCCCGGACGTGACCGACGCTCCCGCCCCCGACCGGGCGGCGGACAGCACAGGAGCCGTTCCCGGCGTCGCCGTACAGGTCGACGGGCTGGTTCGCGCATTCGACGGCCGGGCTGTCATCGATGACCTTCAACTCGACGTGAGGCCCGGCGAGTTCGTGGCTCTCCTGGGCCGCAGCGGCTGCGGTAAGTCGACCCTGCTGCGTGTCCTGGCCGGACTCGACCGGGAGATCGAGGGCGAGGTGCTGGTGCCGCGCCGCAAGGCCGTGGCGTTCCAGGCACCGCGGCTGATGCCCTGGAAGCGGGTCTGGCGCAATGTCCTGCTGGGCCTGCCCGGGCGCCCCGAACGCGCCGACGCAGTACGGGCGTTGGACGAGGTGGGCCTGGGCCACCGTGCCGACGCCTGGCCCAAGACGCTCTCCGGTGGTGAGGCGCAGCGCGCCTCGCTGGCCCGCGCGCTGGTGCGTGAGCCCGATCTGCTGCTGCTGGACGAGCCGTTCGGTGCCCTCGACGCACTGACGCGGATCAAGGCCCAGCGGCTGGTGGCCGACCTGTGGCAGGAGCGCGGTTGCGCGGTGCTGCTGGTCACCCACGACGTCGAGGAGGCGCTGCTGCTCGCCGACCGCGCGCTGGTGATGGAGGGCGGCCGGATCGCGTACGAGACCGAGGTGGATCTGCCGCGGCCACGCGATATCTCCGATCCCCACTTCGCCGCGCTGCGTGCCGAGCTGCTCGACCGGCTGGGCGTCGAGGGACCGGACGACGACGCGGCGGACCCGGTCGCGGAGCACGCGGTGGGCACCGCGCCCGCCACGGACGCCACGCCTGCCACCGGGACCGCGACGGTCGGTGCTGCCGACGACACCCCGGCAGCCGCCGCCACCCACCGGCCCCCCAGGGCCGCCTGACCACCGCTCCCCCACCCACTCACCCACCCGCACTGCATACCGAGTCACTGCGCACCAACCGGCGCCCGCCCCGCGGCGCGCTTCACGAATGGAACGGACATCTCATGAGACCACGGCACACCGCCCCGGCCCTGCTGCTCCCGCTCGCCCTGCTGCTGGCCGCCTGCGGTGGTTCGCCGCGGGGGGACGGCGCGGGAGGGGCCGGCAGCGGCACCGACGGGAAGGGCTCACTGACGCTCAACGTCGGTGACCAGAAGGGCGGTTCGGAGGCCGTGCTGCGGGCCGCCGGCGAGCTGGACGACCTCCCGTACAAGATCAAGTGGTCGACCTTCACCTCGGGGCCGCCGCTGCTGGAGGCGATCAACGCCGGAGCCGTCGACGTCGGTGGGGTCGGGAACACGCCGCCGGTGTTCGCCGCCGCCGCGAATTCCAAGATCAAGGTGATTGCCGGGTCGCACAGCAGGTCCGACGGCGAGGCAATCCTGGTGAAGAAGGGCTCACCTCTCAAGCGGCCGTCCCAGCTGAAGGGCAAGTCCATCGCGGTGGCGCAGGGCAGCTCCGCGCACTACCAGCTCATCGCCCAGCTCAAGAAGATCGGGCTGACCCCGAAGGACGTCACCCTCAACTATCTGCAGCCGGCCGACGCGCTCGCCGCGTTCTCCCGCGGCAAGGTGGACGCCTGGGCGGTGTGGGACCCCTACACCTCGCAGGCACTCGACCAGGCCGACGCCCGGGTGCTGGCCACCGGGCAGGGTGTGGTCAACGGTCTGAGCTTCCAGGTCGCCGCGCCCGCGGCGCTGGACGACAAGAAGAAGTCCGCCGCCCTCAAGGACTACACCGACCGGCTGCGCCGCGCGCAGAACTGGGTCTTCAAGCACCCCGACGCCTGGGCGAAGGCATGGTCGGAGGAGACCGGGCTGCCGCGGAAGGTGGCACGTGACGCGGTCGAGCGCACCCGGGGCACGGCGGTGGCGGTGGCCGTCGACAAGGCCGCCATCGCCTCCGAGCAGCAGATCGTCGACACGTTCGCGGGGCTCAAGCTCATCCCCCGCAAGTACGACTTCGGATCGTTCGTCGATCCCCGCTTCAACGGTGGCCTGCCGCCTTCGAGCACGCCGCCGCGCACCTATGGAAAGGCCAAGTGACATGTCCGTACACCTGCATTGGTTTCTGCCGACCGGCGGCGACGGACGGACCCTGGTCGACCGCCACGCCTACACCGACGGCGGCATCAAGCGGGACCGCATCACGCCCGTGAGCGGGGTGCGCGCACCCGACATCGAGTATCTGGCCCAGATCGCCAAGGCGGCCGAGCAGCTGGGTTTCGAGGCGGTGCTGACGCCGACCGGCACCTGGTGCGAGGACGCCTGGCTGACGACGGTGGCGCTCACCCAGGTCACCGAGCGGCTGAAGTTCCTGGTCGCGTTCCGGCCCGGGGTGATCTCGCCGGTGCTGGCCGCCCAGATGGCCGCGACGTATCAGCGCATCTCGCGGGGGCGGCTGCTGCTGAACGTGGTGACAGGCGGGGACTCGACCGAGCAGCGCCGCTTCGGTGACGCGCTCGACCACGACCGGCGCTACGCCCGTACCGACGAGTTCCTGCAGATCGTGCGGGGGGTCTGGGGCGGCAAGCCGTTCGACTTCCAGGGGGAGCACTACCAGGTCGAGGGCGGGCTGACGGCGCTGCCGCCGGACCCGCTGCCGGAGATCTTCTTCGGTGGTTCCTCGGCGGCGGCCGGCCCGGTCGCGGCCCGGAACGTGGATGTGTACCTGACCTGGGGCGAGCCGCCCGAGCAGGTCAAGCAGAAGATCGACTGGATCCGCGGGTTGGCCGAGCAGCAGGGCCGCACGGTCCGCTTCGGCATCCGGCTGCACACGATCTCGCGGGACTCCTCGAAGGAGGCGTGGGCGACCGCGAACCGGCTGCTCGACGACCTCGATCCGGAGACCGTGGCCGCCGCCCAACAGGCCCTGGGCAAGAGCGAGTCGGTGGGCCAGCAGCGGATGCTCGCGCTGCACGGCGGTTCGCGCGACAAGCTGGAGATCTCGCCCAACCTGTGGGCCGGGGTCGGGCTGGTGCGCGGCGGCGCGGGTACGGCCCTGGTCGGCAGCCACGCCGAGGTCGCCGACCGGATCGAGGAGTACCACGCCCTGGGCGTCGAGCACTTCGTGCTGTCCGGCTACCCCCACCTGGAAGAGGCGTACTGGTTCGGCGAGGGCGTACGGCCCGAGCTGGCCGCCCGCGGGTTGCTGGACGAGATCGGGTCACCGCTGACGGGGGTGCCGGCCGCCAACGGCCGTCCGGCGTCCGCTCCCGGCGGCGCTCCCCTGCTGGTGGCGGGCGGCCGCTGACGCCGGCGCGCCCCTGGGTTGTGTCCGCAAAGTCCCTTGCGGACACAACCCAGCGACTCCGAGGCCCCGCCCGCCCCTCGGCCGGGGCCTCGGCGTGGCGTACCCCGGCCCAAAGCCCTGCCGCGTCGCCCCGGCAGCCGCGCCACCAAGCCGGGGCAGGGCGTCCGGGAAGACATCCGACCGTCCCCGAGTTAGTAGAAACATGAACTACAGCGGGGTGCGGCACGTCGACGTCGTGGTGATCGGTGCCGGCCAGGCGGGCCTGGCCGCGGCCTTCCATCTGCGGCGGGCGGGCTATGCGCCGGACCGGGACTTCGTCGTCCTCGACCACTCACCGCGCCCCGGCGGTGCCTGGCAATTCCGCTGGCCCACGCTGACCTACGACAAGGTCCACGGGATGCACGCGCTGCCGGGCATGGAGCTGACCGGCGCCGACGGTGGCCGCCCCTCCTCCGAGGTGATCGGCGGATACTTCTCTCGCTACGAGCAGACCTTCGGGCTGCGGGTGCACCGGCCGGTGAGCGTCCTGGCGGTGCGCGCGGGCGGTGGAGGTCCCCCCTGGACGGAGCCTGTCGGGGCCGTTGGGGGAGGCCGGCTGCTCGTGGAGACATCCGAGGGCCGGTACGCCACCCGGGCGCTGATCAACGCGACCGGGACCTGGGACCGGCCGTTCTGGCCGCGCTTCCCCGGACAGGACGTCTTCGCCGGGCGTCAGCTGCACAGCGCGCAGTACCCCGGCCCGGAGCACTTTCGGGGCGCGCGGGTCGTGGTGGTCGGCGGGGGTACCTCGGCCGTACAGCAGCTCCTGGAGATCGCTTCGGTGGCGGACGCCACGACATGGGTGACCCGCCGGCCGCCCGTCTTCCGCGAGGGCCCGTTCGGCGAGGAGCAGGGCCGGGCCGCCGTCGCGCTGGTCGAGCAGCGGGTCCGGCAGGGACTGCCGCCGCGCAGTGTGGTGAGCGTGACCGGACTGCCGATGACCGAGGCGGTCCTGCGGGGCCGCGAGAGCGGCGTCCTGGAGCGGCTGCCGCTCTTCGAGCGGCTCACACCGACCGGCGTGACCTGGGCCGACGGCCATACGGTCACCGCGGACACGATGCTGTACGCCACCGGCTTCCGGGCCGCCATCGACCATCTCGCGCCGCTGAGACTGCGCGAGCCGGGCGGCGGCATCGCCATGGAGGGCACCCGTGCGCTGCGCGACGCACGGGTGCACCTCGTCGGCTACGGGCCGTCGGCCAGCACCATCGGCGCCAACCGCGCGGGGCGCGCCGCGGTCCGCGACATCCGCCGCCTGCTCGCCGACGAGCCCCGCGCCCACGTCGGCTACACGGCCTCCGACGCGGCCGGCAGTCTCGCCTCGTAGGACGAGGCCGCGTGCTCGACGAGACCGATCAGCACCTCCTTGCAGGACGTGCGGTCCCGGGCGTCGCACAGCACCACCGGGGTCCCCGGATCGAGGTCCAGGGCCCGGGCGACCTCTGCGGCCTGGTGGGCGCGGGCGCCGTCGAAGCAGTTCACGGCGACGACGAACGGGATGCCGCGGTGCTCGAAGTAGTCGATGGCCGCGAAGCTGTCGGCGAGGCGCCGGGTGTCGGCCAGCACCACTGCGCCGAGCGCGCCCTGGGCCAGCTCGTCCCACAGGAACCAGAACCGGTCCTGCCCGGGGGTGCCGAAGAGGTAGAGCGCCAGGTCGTCGTGGATGGTGATCCGGCCGAAGTCCATGGCCACGGTCGTGGTGGTCTTCTGCTGGACCCCGTCGAGGCGGTCGACGGGCCGGCCGGCCTCGGTCAGTCGCTCCTCCGTGCTGAGCGGGCGGATCTCGCTGACGGAGCCGACGAGCGTCGTCTTGCCGACGCCGAACCCTCCGGCCACCAGGATCTTGAGGGCCATGAAGGCGTCAGAGCGCGCGGAGTCCATCGATCACTTCCCTGAGAATGTGCGCGTCGGGCAACTGGGCGGGCGGTACGGGACGGTTGACGCGGATCAGGCCCTCGGCCAGCAGATCGCTCAGCAGCACCCGGACGACGCCGAGCGGCAGCCCGGAGTCCGAGGCGACGTCGGCCACCGGCCGGGGGCGTTCGCCGCACAGCGCCAGGATCGACCGCTGCTCGGGCGACAGCACGGGGACCTCGCCGGGCGGATCCTCGGCCTGCACCACGGCCATCAGGTCGAAAGCCTCGCTGCTCGGCCGGGCCCGCCCGGCGGTCATCGCGTAGAGCCGGACCATCGGCCCCGCTTCGTCGTCGTACCAGTGCGGGGTGGAATCGGTCATGGGCGGCCGGTCACTCCGCTCCGGCGCGCACCGGGGTCCCGAGGTGCTCGCCGACCCGCTTGACCAGCCGGGCCATCTCGTAGGCGACCAGGCCGACGTCGGCCTCCGCGTCGCCGAAAACCGACAGGCAGGAGCCGTCGCCCGCGGCCACCACGAAGAGGAACCCGCCCTCCAGCTCGACCATGGTCTGGATGACCTGGCCTGCGCCGAAGTGGCGGCTCGCGCCCTTCGCGAGGCTGTGGAAGCCGGACGCGATCGCCGCGAAGCGCTCGCTGTCGTCGCGGGTCGGTCCGGTGGACGTCCCGATCGCCAAGCCGTCGCCGGAGAGCACCACGGCGTAGCGGATCTCCAGTACGCGGGACACCAAGTCGTCGAGAAGCCAGTTGAGTTCGCCGGAAAGGTGCTGATCGCCGGTCATCGTGTCTCTTCTCCTCGTGAGGGATCCTCGTTCGCCCCGTCGGGTCGCCGAGCGTCCTGCGGGTGCTGCGGCCGGGACGGTTCCTGCGCGTGTGGGTGGTCGGGCCCGGGTGGCGGTGTCTGCTCCGCAGGCTGCGCCCGCTCGGCCGGCGGTGACTGCCCGGGTTGCGGGGACGGGGTGGTGGCTCCGCGGCCGCGTGTCCAGCCCGCGCGCAGGGACGCCATGGTGGCGCGGGCCTGCTCCGGGGAGCGGCGTGGGGCGGGCGTGCCCTCGGTGCTCGGGACCCACTCGGGGCGCTCCTGCGGGTCGGTCCGCAGAGCCGGCGCGAGGTTGGCCTGCCGCACCCGGCGCGGCAGGCCGCCGTCGGCCTCCGTCTCCTGGGGCGGCTGCCCGGCATCCGCGCCGTCCACGGCGCCGGGCGGGATGGCCGCCCGGTCGGCTCCGCGCGCGTCCTCCCGCGCGGGTGCAGGGGCGTTCGCGCGTACGGGCAGGGGCTGCTCGGGCATGGCGTCACCAGGTGCCGGGTCGTCGGGAGTGCGGTGCTCGGGCGGCTGCTCCTGCGGCCCGGCACCGCGCGGTGGGCCGCTGTCCGGCGCCGCGCCAACCGGGGCGGCGGGGAGCGCGCGGCGGTGTCGGGGCACGGATGCCAATGCCCGCCCGGCGCCCGGGTGCCGCCGGTGCAGCAGCGATGCCCGCTCCTGCGCCGCCGATTCGCCCTCGGTGGTCGAGGGCTCGCCGTCGGTCCCGTCGGAGAGCAGAGCGTCGGGCAGCAGCACGACGGCGGTGACCCCGCCGTAGCCCGAAGGCTGCAGGGTGACCTGGACGTGCTGCCGGTGCGCGAGGCGGTTGACGACGAAGAGGCCGAGCTGTTCGGTGTCCAGCAGGTCGATCTCGTCGGCGTCCTGGATACGGCGGTTGGCCTCGTCGAGCGCCTCCTTGCCCATGCCGAGCCCGCGGTCCTGGATCTCCACGGCGATGCCGCTGCCGACGCGCTCGGCACGGACCTGGACCTTGGTGTGCGGCGGCGAGAACATCACCGCGTTCTCGACCAGTTCGGCCAGCAGGTGGGTGAGGTCGGCGACCGCGCCGCCGAGAAGCCGCGTCTCGGCGACGGTGTGCACCTCCACCCGCGGGAAGTCCTCGACCTCGGCGACGGCCGCGCGCACCACGTCCAGCAGCGGCACCGGGTGGCGCCAGCCGCGTCCGGGGGCGGCGCCGGAGAGGATGATCAGGCTCTCGGCGTGCCGGCGCATGCGGGTGGTGAGGTGGTCGAGCCGGAAGAGGTCTTCCAGTTCGGCGGGGTCCTCGGTACGGCGTTCCATGGTGTCCAGCAGCGCGAGCTGACGGTGCAGCAGCAGCTGGCTGCGGCGCGCGAGGCTCACATAGACACCGGAGATGCCGCTGAGTGCCGCCGCGCGGTCGGCGGCGGCCTCCAGCGCGGCGCGATGCACCGCGACCAGGGCCTCGCCGACCTGGCCGACCTCGTCCCGACCGGTGCCGCGCTCGCCGAGCGGCGCCACGGCATCGATGTCCACCGCCTTGCCCGCGTGCAGCCGGCGCATGGACTCGGGCAGGTCGCGGCCGGCGACCCGCAGTGCGGAGTTGCGCAGGTCCTCCAGTTCGACGACGAGCCGGCGGCCGATCTTGACCGAGATGAGCAGCGAGAGCAGCACACCGGCCAGACCCATGACGACGGCGATACCCGATCCGCCGAGGGTCTCCAGGGAGAACGGGTCGGCGTCACGGGCCGCCCCGGTGGTCGCGTCCTTCTGGGCCGCGCGCAGCTCGCGCAGGACCGCGCCGTTGGCCTGGGTCCAGTGGGCGGCCGGCACGGCCAGGGCCCCGGGGGTGCCGGCGCCGGCGTCCCGTACGGCGTTCTCCGCCGCGTGCAGTTCGCGGTACCCCGCTCCGCTCAGGACGTGGCGGTAGGCCGCGGCGTCCTGGGGCCGCAGGTCGTCGACGGCGGCGGCGAACAGGGTGCGCTGGGTGTGCACGGCGCCGGCGAAGGCGTCGAGCCGGGTGGGGGACATCTTCCCGGATGCCTGGGCGGCGCCGAGGATCGCGTCCTCCCGGGAGATCTCCTCCCGCGCCCGGGAGAGTTCGAGAACGACGCGGACCTCCGAGACGACCGCGGTCTTCTCCAGGCCGCTCAGCGCCCCGACCGTGGCGAGGCCGTGGTCGACGACCTCGGTGTAGCCGCGGATCGTACGGTCCGTGGCCTCCTCGCCCGGGGCGTCCCGCTCGCGCAGGGCGGTCAGACCGTCGGCGTCGTCCATGAGCGTGTCGATGCGGCCGGGCAGTGCGGGGTCGATGGCTTCCGCGTCGGCGCTGCCGGCGTTGACGCCGTCCCGCAGGGCGGTCGCGGCGGCGTCGGTGGCGCGCTGCCGGTCACGCAGTGCCTGGCGGCGACCGGTGTCCGGCGCGGCCTGGGCGCGGGCGGCGGCGCTGCGCTCCTCCTGCACCGCGGCGACGAAGTCGCCGACGGGTGCGACGAGGGTGGCGTCGATCTGCTGGAGGCGGTCGAGCTCGGAGACGTTCTGCGCGGTGGTGACCGTGGCGAAGGCCCACAGGGCGATCAGCGACACGACGGGCACCATGAGCAGGGCGACGATCTTCGCGCGCACCGACCGGGGCATCAGCCGGATACGGTGATTCCCTTTCCCTTCAGGGGATTTGGGGGCCGCGACCAACGCATGCCGGGGGCCGTTACCGGGCGACTTCTTATCCCCTTCGGCCCCGGGGCGATCCGGGTTCTGTCGTACGTGCATGAATTCCTCGACAAGTCAGGCAGAGGTGGGGAGTTCGGCTTCGCGAAGCGAATCGGCAGAAGCGGATTCGGCACGCTCGCGCGCGGTCGGCGACAGTGCGACAAAGGCCACGGTGAGGAAGAGGAAAGAGCCGAGCGCGACAGTCAGCGGAAAGATGAATTCCATTGCGGTGGCGCCCTGGAGCGGCGCCCGACTGGGCGTCAGTTCCATTCGTACGGCGGCCATTCCGGTGTAGTGCATGCTGCTGACGGCGAGGCCCATGACCAAGGAGGCGATGGCCGCGCCCGTCGCGCCGCGCACCCTGAGTGCCGCCCACAGGGCGGCCGTCGCCGCGCCTACGGCGATGCCGACGGAGAGCGCGACGAGGCCCGGGTCGTAGTGCACGTGTCCGTGCAGACGCAGCGCGCTCATGCCCAGGTAGTGCATGGCCGCGACGCCGAGGCCGGTGCCCAGGCCGCCGAGCAGCAGGGAGCGCAGCCGGGAGGGGCCGTAGCCGACGGTGAACACGCCCGCGCCGACGACCAGCACCGCGATCAGCAGGCTGGCCACGGTCAGCGGGACGTCGTAGCGGATCGGGCTGCCGGTGACGGCGAAGCCGAGCATCGCGATGAAGTGCATGGTCCAGATGCCGGAGCCGATGGCGACGGAGGCGGTCAGCAGCCAGTTGCGCCGCGAGCGGCCGTCGGCGGTCAGCGCCCTGACGGTGCAGCGCAACCCGAGCGCGGATCCCACGCACGCCATCGCGTAGGCGAGGACGGGAGATATCCAGCCCGCACTGAAGTGGTGCATATGGCCCACGGATTTTCCTTTCACGTGTTCGGTTCGCGGCGGACGGACGCTAACACGTGATCGACTTGTGAAATTCGGACACGAACCGAGAACGATTCGGGCGGGAATACCGGGCTTTTGACGCAGCGTTGCGCTACCGGTGAGTTCCGTGAGCCATACATCCACCAAATGTCCGCCATTGCCCGACCGTCACATCCCTGACCGCTTGTCAATTGCGCGCGAATGAGGGGCGGCCCGGCCGGGCGCAATGAGAAAGGTCACGCAAAGCTCAATTACCGGAACTCCGCAAGGTGCGCCGGTCGCCCCGAAAAGGATGAATGGCCGCATAAGGGCAGCCCTGGGCACACCGGTGGGAACAAACGAACGCGGGAGCGAGTGTTCGCCAGAAAGCGTGGTCGAGGCCGACGGGGCTTCCGGGGGAAGGGCGGGCCGGGTGACGCTTACGGGGCGCAAGCGACGGGCTGCAGACCGTTACGGCGCCTCCGGTCGACATCCCTTGCTGGGCCGGAGAGTTGGTCCCACAACGCATCACTTGCACAAGGAGAAAGACCAGATGAACTTCCTCACCAACCTGCTTGCCGGCGTCGTCCACTTCGTGGGTTGGCTCGTCTGACGGACCTCGCACCACCGGCGCCGCCCCTCCCCGTCCCTGGGAGGGGCGGCGCCTCCGTGCGGGCGGGGACTACTTCTCCAGCGGCTGCCGTGAGGTCTCCGGCAGCGTGAGATACACACAGAACGACACCAGGCAGAGCGCGGCCACGTACCAGGGGAACAGCCCGGCGTGCCCGGCCTGCTGGAACCACGTACCGACGTACGGGGCGGTGCCGCCGAAGAGCGCCACGGTGAGGGAGTACGGGAAGCCGATGCCGGCCGCCCGCACGCGCGCCGGGAACACCTCGGCGTTCACGGCCGCGGCGACCGCGGTGTAGCCGGTCAGCAGCACCATGCCCGCGCACTGCACCAGCAGCAGCGAGATGAAGGCGTCGGTCACCAGGTGCAGCAGCGGCACGGCAAGGACGGCGAAGCCCAGCGAGAAGCCGAGCAGCAGCGGTTTGCGGCCGATCCGGTCAGAGAGCATCCCGCCCAGTGGCTGGAGCAGCGCGAAGAACGCCAGGGAGATGGTCCCGACGGTGAGCGAAGCGCCCTTGTCGAAGCCCGCGTTGACCTGCGCATAGGTGGGCAGGTAGGTGGTCCAGGTGTAGTAGGCGATGGTGCCGCCGGCCGTGATCCCGCAGATCAGCAGGGACTGGCGGGGGTGGCGCCGCAGCGCTTCGAAGAGGCCGGGCCGCGCGGCGGCCTGCTGTGCGGCACTGCGGGTCTCCTGGGCGCCGCTGCGGATCCACAGACCGAGCAGGCTCAGCAGCGCGCCGACGAAGAACGCCACCCGCCAGCCCCACTGCCCCATCTGCCCCTCGGTGAGGAGGGCGGCGAGCAGCGCCGCGGTCCCCGACGCCAGCAGCTGGCCCACGGTCGTGGAGACGTACTGGAAGCTGGAGAAGAGCCCCCGGCGGCCCGGCCCGGCGGATTCGACGAGGAACGTCGTGGAGGCGGCGAACTCGCCGCCCACCGACAAGCCTTGCACCAGGCGCGCGATGACCAGCACGACGGGGGCCAGCACACCCCCGCTCGCGTAGGTGGGGGTGAGTGCGACGAGCAGGCTGCCGCCGCCCATCAGCAGGATGGTGACGGTCAGCGCCGCCCGGCGGCCGCGCCGGTCGGCGACGGCCCCCATCAGCAGCCCGCCGACCGGCCGCATGAAGAAGCCGACCGCGAAGACCGCGAAGGTGGACAGCAGCGGCACCAGGGAGTTGCCGGTCCCCTTGGGGAAGACCTGATCCGCGAAGTAGACCGCGAGGAAGGAGTAGGCGTACCAGTCGTACCACTCCACGGCGTTGCCGACGGAGGCGGCCGCCAGCTGGCGCAGCTGTGACGGCGGCCGTATTCCACCGGCCGCCCGGTCCTTTTCCATGTGTTCCGCGCTGGGCATGTGTCCCCCGCTCCCGGTTCTTCTCCTGAGCCTGCCGCTGGGGCAGGATGGCCGTCAGGTGATCATCTACCGGCAGGGCGTCCGGCCGCCAGGGGCGGAGCCGGACGGAACGCGCCGGGCGAGGAGCCGGCGGGCGCTCCCCGGGGCCGCGGCGGCCGAAAGGAGGGCGCAACGTGCGTGTGGCACTGTTCGTCACCTGCATCAACGACACGCTCCACCCGCGGACGGGGCAGGCGGTGGTGGCGCTGCTGGAACGGCTGGGGGTAGACGTCGACTTCCCCGCCGAGCAGACCTGCTGCGGTCAGCCGCAGTTCAACACCGGCTACCGGCACGCCACCGAGCCGCTGGTGCACCGCTTCGACCGCGCCTTCCGGGACTACGACCACGTCGTCACCCCGTCCGGTTCGTGCGCGGCGATGGTGCGGGACAACTACCCACGTATCGGGGCGAAGGCGGCCGCGGAGGGGCGCGGCAGGCAGCTCACCGACGCGGCGGCGACCGCGGTACCCAAGACATACGAATTGACCGAGTTCCTGGTGGATGTCCTCAAGGTGACCGATGTCGGTGCCTACTACCCGCACACCGTCACCTACCACCCGACCTGTCACGGCCTGCGGATGCTGGGCCTGGGGGACCGTCCCCGGCGGCTCCTGGAGCAGGTCAAGGGCCTGGAGCTGCGGGAGCTGCCGGGCGCCGAGGAGTGCTGCGGCTTCGGCGGCACCTTCGCGGTGAAGAATCCGGCGGTCTCCGCCGCGATGGGCGCCGACAAGGTCCGCAACGTCATCGGGACCGGCGCCGAGGCGGTCTGCACCGTCGACAACTCCTGCCTGCTGCACATCGGCGGCACCCTCGCCCGGCAGGGGGCGCCGGTCCGCCCGGTCCATATCGCCGAGATCCTGGCGAGCACCGAAGGGAGCGTGCTGTGAGCGGCGCCTACTTGGGCATGCCGGCCTTCCCCCGGGCCGCTGCCGTCTCCACCCGCGACACCCAGCTGCGCGCCAACCTCACCCATGCCACCCACACCATCCGCGACAAGCGGGCGAACGCTGTCGCCGAGCTGGACGACTGGGCGCAGCTGCGGGCCGCCGGCGCCGCCGTCAAGGACCGGACGCTGCGCCATCTCGACCACTACCTGGAGCAGTTGGAGGACGCGGTGACCGCCGCGGGCGGCGAGGTGCACTGGGCCGCGGACGCCGAGGAGGCCAACCGGATCGTCACCCGGCTGGTGCGGGAGACCGGTGAGCGGGAGGTCGTCAAGGTCAAGTCGATGGCCACCCAGGAGATCGGGCTGAACGAGGCACTGGCCGAGGCGGGGATCAGTGCCTACGAGACGGATCTGGCCGAACTGATCGTGCAGCTCGGCGACGATCTGCCGTCGCACATCCTGGTCCCGGCGATCCACCGCAACCGCTCGGAGATCCGTGACATCTTCCGCCGCGAGATGGGCGCTTGGGGCCGCCCGGCACCCGAGGGTCTCACCGACTCCCCCGCCGAGCTGGCCGAGGCGGCGCGACTGCATCTGCGGGAGAAGTTCCTGACCGCCAAGGTGGGTGTCTCCGGCGCCAACTTCATGGTGGCCGAGTCCGGCACCCTGGTCGTCGTCGAGTCCGAGGGCAACGGCCGGATGTGCCTGACCCTGCCCGAGACGCTGATCTCCGTCGTCGGTATCGAGAAGGTCGTGCCGACCTGGCAGGACCTGGAGGTGTTCCTCCAACTGCTGCCCCGCTCCTCGACGGCCGAGCGGATGAACCCCTACACCTCGACCTGGACGGGGACGACGGACGGCGACGGCCCGCAGACGTTCCATCTCGTGCTGCTGGACAACGGCCGGACCGACACACTCGCCGACACCGTGGGGCGGCAGGCGCTGCGCTGCATCCGCTGCTCGGCGTGCCTGAACGTCTGCCCGGTCTACGAGCGGGCCGGCGGGCATGCCTACGGCTCGCCCTACCCGGGCCCGATCGGCGCCATCCTCACACCTCAACTGCGCGGCACGGAAGGTTCGTTGGAGGCGTCGCTGCCTTACGCATCGTCGCTGTGCGGGGCCTGCTACGAGGTGTGCCCGGTGGCCATCGACATTCCCGAGGTGCTGGTGCATCTGCGGGAGCGGGTGGTGGAGGGCGGTCCGGTGACGCGTCACGGTGTGCGCACCGTCCTCAAACCGGCCAAGGGGCACGCGGCGGAGCGGGCCGCGATGCGCGCGGCGAGCTGGGCGTTCGACCATCCGGGCGCGCTGCGCACCGGTATGCGCCTGGCGGCCCGGACCAGGCGGCTGCACCCTCGGCGGCTGCCGGGGCCGGGGCGCGCCTGGTCCGACACCCGCGATCTGCCGCCGGTGCCCGCGGAGTCCTTCCGCGACTGGTGGCAGCGCACCAGGGGCAATTCCGAGCAGCGAGGGAGCAGCAAGTGAGCAGCCGCGATGTGGTGTTGGCGCGGATCCGCCGCGCCTTGGGCGACGTACCGCGCGGCGAGGGGCCCGAGGACCCGCCGGTCGCGCGCGACTACCACCGGGTGCACGGCTCGCGTACGACGGCGCAGACCGTCGACCTGCTCGCGGAGAACCTCGCGGACTACCGGGCCGTCGTGCACCGCAGCGAGGCGGACGGGCTGCCGGCGCTGATCGGCCGGCTGCTGGCGGAGCGGGGTACCCGGACGGTGCTCGTGCCGCCGGGTCTGGACGCCGGGTGGCTGGCCGCGGCCGATGTCACCCGTGTTCCCGATCGCGCCGGGAGCACGGCGCAGGAACTCGACGCCGTGGACAGTGTGGTGACGGGCTGCGCGGTCGCCATCGCCGAGACCGGCACCCTCGTCCTGGACGCGGGCCCCGATCAGGGCAGGCGCCGGATCACCCTGGTTCCGGACCATCACCTCTGCGTCGTCCGCGTACCGGACCAGGTCGTCGGCTCGGTGCCCGAGGGGTTGACGCGGCTCTCACCCGACCGCCCGCTCACCTGGATCTCCGGCCCCTCCGCCACCAGCGACATCGAACTCGACCGGGTCGAGGGGGTACACGGGCCGCGCACGCTGGAGGTGATTTTGCTGGCGGAGTGAGCGGCGGCGGGGGTGTGGGCGGCGTGGGGTGTCCGACGCCGGCCGTGTCTTCCTGCCCCCGTGCCCGCACCTACGGGCGCGGCCGCGGGGCGCTCTCGCCGGCGGTGCGGGCGGTGTGCAGCGCCCAGGCGATCAGCGGCACCTGACCGGGCAGCCGCCCGTAGGCGAGAACCTTCAGGGGCACCGGGCGGTCGCGCCAGTCGTAGGCCATTTTCACGTTGGCAGGGAAGAGCGCGGCGAACAGTCCCGCGGCGGCCAGGGCGCCGGCCCGGCGGGTGCGGGGCGCGGCGATCGCGGCGGCCACCGCGAGCTCGGCGGCGCCGCTGGCGTACGTCCAGGCGCGGGCGCTGCCGGGGAGCCGCTTCGGCACCATCGAGTCGAACGGCTTCGGGGCGAGGAAGTGCACGACCCCGGCACCGGCGAGGAGGCGGGCCAGGAGAGGGGCGGAACGAGCGTCGGCCACGAGTGCTCCCGGTGGGTTCGGCCCCGCGGACGCGGGCGGTTGAGAAGGGGAGGGTGCGGCGGCCGCCCCGACCATTGAACTGGCCGCCGCGCATTCGACCTTACCCGTGGGTCACTTACTGGGTCATCATCTGATCGTCGGCAGTGGTGAGGCGTGCGTCACGATCAACGGGCGGCAGTCCGGCCGCGGCGCCATGGGCCGGGTCCCGGTGCGCGTCGCGCCGCACCAGCGCCGCGTAGCGCCCGTCGGCGGCGAGCAGCTCGTCGTGCGTGCCCCGCTCGGCGATCCGGCCCGCGTCCAGGACCACGATCTGGTCGGCGTCGCGGACCGTGGACAGGCGGTGCGCGATGGTCAGGGTGGTACGCCCCTCGGACAGCGCGTCGATGGCCTGCTGCACCGCATGCTCGGTGCGGGTGTCGAGGGCGCTGGTCGCCTCGTCGAGGACGAGGACGGGCGGGTCGCGCAGGATGGTGCGGGCGATGGCCAGGCGCTGCTTCTCGCCGCCGGAGAAGCGGTAGCCGCGCTCGCCGACGAGGGTGTCGTAGCCGTCGGGCAGGGCGGCGATGTGGTCGTGGATCTGGGCGGCCTTGGCGGCCCGCTCGATCTCGTTGTCGGTCGCGTCCGGCTTGGCGAAGCGGAGGTTGTCGGCGACCGAGGCATGGAAGAGGTAGGTCTCCTGGGAGACCACGCCGACGGAGCGGGCGAGCGTGTCGAAGTCGAGGTCGCGCACGTCCGTGCCGTCCAGGGTGACCCTGCCCCCGGTGACGTCGTAGAGCCGTGGCACGAGATAGCTCAGGGTGCTCTTGCCGCTGCCGGTCGGTCCGACGACGGCGAGGCTGCCGCCCGCCGGGATCGTCAGGTCGATGCCGCGGAGCGTGTCGCCCGCGCCGGGGTCGTAGGAGAAGGTGACGTTCTCGAAGCGGACCTCGCCGCGCGGGGTGGCCAGGCGCACCGGCTCGGCGGGTTCGGTGATGGCGACCGGCAGGTCGAGGTATTCGAAGATGCGCTGGAAGAGCGCGAGCGAGGTCTGCATCTGCACGCCGGTGGACAGCAGCGAGACGGTGGGCCGCAGCAGTCCCTGCTGAAGTGTCACGAAGGCGACGAGTGTGCCGATGGAGAAGGTGGGCCCGCCGAACCGGAGGACGAGGCCGGCCGCCCAGTAGATCAGGGCGGGCATCGCGGCCATGACGATGCCGATGGTGGCCATCCGCCAGCGCCCGGCCATGTTGGAGCGGATCTCCAGGTCGACCAGGCGCTCGGACTCGGTGACGAAGCCCCGGGTCAGCGAGTCGGCGCGGCCCATGGTGCGGCCCAGCAGGATTCCGCTGACCGAAAGCGACTCGGTGACCATCGCCGACATCGACGCCATCTGCTTCTGCCGCTGGGTGGTGATCCGCTTGCGCTCGTTGCCGACCCGCCGGCTGATCCACACGAAGAGCGGGAGCAGCAGCAGCGACACCACGGTCAGCCGCCAGTCGAGGGCGAGCATCGCGACGACGGTGGCGATGACGGAGGTCAGGTTGGACACCAGGGAGGTCGCGGTGGAGGTGACCGTCGCCTGCATGCCGCCGATGTCGTTGGCGATCCGGGACTGGACCTCGCCGGTGCGGGTGCGGGTGAAGAAGGCCAGCGGCATCCGCTGGAGCTTGGCGTACACGGCGCTGCGCAGGTCGTGCATGACGCGCTGGCCGACGGTGGTGGACAGCAGGGTCTGCAGCACGCCGAAGACGCTGGTGGTCACGGCGGTGACGATCATGCCCAGGGCCAGCAGGGTGAGCAGCCCCGTGCGGCGGTCGGGAATCGCCACGTCGAGTATCTCGCGCAGCAGGAAGGGCGAGGCGACCGAGACGAGGGAGGAGGCACCGACCAGCAGGCCGACGACGGCCAGCCGGCCGCGGTAGGGGCGGAAGAGCGCGAGGATCCGCCGCAGCTGGACCGGCTGGTCCGGATCCTTGGGCGGTGGCGTCCACTCGGGTTCGTCGCTGCGCATGGGCTCCTTCGAGGGGTGCGGTGGGGTCGACGGGCGGAAGGGCGAGGGCGGATTTCAAGGAGCCTAGCTCATTGTTACCTATACTCACAATGAACTTGGTCCTGTATCCTCGCCGCATGTCCTCCCCCGAGCCGACGGTCAGCACCTCCCATGTCGCCGAGCAGTTGGTGCGGCTGACCCGCCGGATGCACCGCGCCCAAAAGCATCACCTGGAGCATCTCGACATCGCCTTCACTCCCGCGCAGTCCCGGCTGCTGCGCATCGTCGACCACTGCCGTGCCGCCCCGCCGCGGATGGCCGACCTCGCCGAGCGCCTCGAAGTGGTGCCCCGCGCGGTGACCACGCTGGTGGACGCACTGGAGGCGAACGGCGCGGTGCGCCGCGTGCCCGATCCGGACAACCGCCGGGTGGTGCGGATCGAGCTCACCGACACCGGCCGGTCCACACTCCGCGCGTTGCGCAGCGCACGCCGGGCCGCAGCGGAGGACATCCTGGCTCCACTGACCGCCGAACAGCGCGAGGTCCTCGGCGAGCTGCTGTCCACTCTGGTCGACGGCCCGGGGACGCACCACTGAACCGCGGCCGACCGGCTTGCGGGCCGCCGGCCGACCGCTGACCGACCGCGCGGCGCCGGGCGGACCGGCGCCCAGCCGACCGGAGGAGTGCGCCATGCCCCTGCTGGAGCCGGAGCCGAACGCCCTGCGGCCCGCCGCCACGAGCCCCGCGCACGACCGGGTGCCCGACAAACGCGCCCCGGGCACCCCCGAGCCGCTGCGCGGCGACCTCATCGCGCTGCTCGGCGCGGAGAAGGTGCTCCACACGATCTCCGACCTGGTCGCCTACGCCTCGGACGCCAGCCCCTACCGCTTCGTCCCGCAGGTGGTGGTGCTGGCCGAGGACATCGACGACATCTCCGCCGTCTTCTCCTACGCCCACGGCAAGGGCCGCAACGTCGTCTTCCGAGCCGCCGGAACCTCACTGAACGGCCAGGCGCAGGGCGAGGACATCCTGGTGGACGTACGACGCCACTGGGCCGGCGTCGAAGTGCTGGACGGCGGCGCACGCGCCAGGATCCGGCCGGGCACCACGGTCTGGCGGGCCAACGCCACTCTCGCCCGCCACGGACGGCTGCTCGGTCCCGACCCGGCGAGCGCCCTCGCCTGCACCCTCGGCGGGGTCGTCGCCAACAACGCCTCCGGAATGACGGCCGGCACCACCCGCAACTCCTACCGGACGCTGGCCTCGCTCACCCTCGTCCTGCCGTCGGGCACGATCGTGGATACCGCAGACCCGGCCGCGGACGCCGAGCTGGCGCGGGCCGAGCCCGCGCTGTGCGCGGGGCTGCTCGCGCTCAAGGCCGAGATCGAGGCGGAGCCCGAGCTGGTGGCGCGGATCCGCGCCAAGTACCGGATCAAGAACACCAACGGCTACCGGCTCGACGCCTTCCTCGACGGCGCGACGCCCGCGCAGATCCTGCGGGGCCTGATCGTCGGCTCCCAAGGCACCCTCGGCTTCATCGCCGAGACGGTCTTCGACACCCTGCCGCTGGAGCGGTACACCTCCAGCGCCCTGCTCTTCTTCCCGACGCTGCGGGACGCTGCCGCCGCCGTACCGCGGTTCAACGAAGCGGGGGCGCGGGCCGTGGAGTTGATGGACGGCAACACGCTCCGGGCCTCGGTGAGCGTCCCGGGAGTGCCCGCCGACTGGGCGGAGCTGCCGAAGGAGACCGCCGCCCTGCTGGTGGAGTTCCGCGCGGCCGACGAGTCCGCGCAGCGGGCGTACGAGCAGGCCGCCGCGCAGGCGCTGGCGGGCCGGCCGCTGGTCGCACCGGTGGCGTCCGTCAGCAACGCCTTCACCCGGGACGCGGCCACCATCAACGGTTTCTGGAAGGCCCGCAAGGCGTTCGTGACCGCGGTCGGCGGCTCCCGGCCGGCCGGCACGACGCTGATCACCGAGGACTTCGCGGTGCCGCCGGCCCAGCTGGCCGACGCCTGTGCCGCGCTGCTGGAACTCCAGGCCCGGCACGGCTTCGACGCGGCCGTCGCCGGCCACGCCGCACACGGCAATCTGCACTTCCTGCTCGCTTTCGACGCCGCCGAGCCGGCCGATGTGGCGCGCTACGCCGCGTTCATGGACGAGTTCTGCCGGCTGACCGTCGAGCGCTTCGACGGCTCGCTCAAGGCCGAGCACGCCACCGGCCGGAACATCGCGCCCTTCCTGGAGCTCGAATGGGGCCCGCGGGCAACGGAGTTGATGTGGCGGATCAAGACGCTGGTCGATCCGCACGGCATCCTGGCCCCGCGCGTCCTGCTCGACCGCGACCCGCAGGCGCACCTGCGCGGGCTGAAGACCATTCCCGAGGTCGAGGCGGTCGCCGACCCGTGCATCGAGTGCGGCTTCTGCGAACCGACCTGCCCCAGCGGGGACCTGACCACCACCCCCCGGCAGCGGATCGTGCTGCGCCGCGAGATGACGCGCCAGCCGACCGGCTCCCCCGTCGAGCGCGAACTGCTGGCGGCGTACGGCTATGACGCGGTGGACACCTGCGCCGGCGACGCGACCTGCGCACTGGCCTGCCCGGTGGGCATCGACACCGGCGCGCTGATGAAGGACCTGCGCCGCCGCCGGCACTCCCCGCGCGAGGAGTGGGCGGCGGCGCAGGCGGCCCGGCGGTTCAAGGCCGTCGAGCGGGCCGCGCGGCTGGCGGTGGCGGCCGCGGACCGGATCGGCGACCGGCTGACCGCTTCGGTGACCGGCGCCGCCCGCAGGGCCGTACGCCCCGACCTGGTGCCGCAGTGGCTTCCGCACCTGCCCGGCCCCGCGGCCCGTACGCTGCCCGCCACGCAGAAGGCGGACGCCGTCGCCGTCTACTACCCGGCCTGCGTGAACCGGATCTTCGGCGAGCCGGCCGGGTACCGCGGACCATCCCTTCCGGAGGCCGTGGTGGCGGTATCACGGCGTGCCGGCCGGCCGGTGTGGATCCCGGCGGACGTGACCGGCACCTGCTGCGCCACGATCTGGCACTCCAAGGGCTACGAGAGGGGCAACGCCCTGATGGCCAACCGCATCGTCGAGGCGGCCTGGGGCTGGACGGCGGGCGGCAGGCTGCCGCTGATCGTGGACGCGTCCTCCTGCACGCTCGGCATCGGCCACGAGGTCGTGCCGTACCTGACGGCCGACAACCGCGCGCTGCACGCCGAGCTGACGGTGGTCGACTCCGTCGTCTGGGCCGCGCAGGAACTGCTGCCGCATCTGCGGATCCTGCGCACGGTCGGCTCGGCCGTACTCCACCCCACCTGTTCCATGCGGCACTTGGGGAACGAGGGCCGACTGCGGGAGGTCGCCGAGGCGTGCGCGCGGGAGGTCGTGGTGCCGGACGACGCGGGCTGTTGCGCCTTCGCGGGCGACCGGGGCATGCTGCACCCGGAACTGACGGAGTCGGCCACCGCCCGCGAGGCGGCCGAGGTCACCGCACGGGACTTCGACGCCTACCTTTCCGCGAACCGGATGTGCGAGGTCGGCATGGATCACGCGACGGACGGACGCGGCTACCGGTCGGTCCTGCTGGAACTGGAGCGCGCCACCCGGCCGGAGGCGGGGCGGGGGTGAGGCGGACGCACCGCGGACCGGTGCCGCGGCCCGCAGTCGTGTGTGCGGGCCGCGGTGACCGGTCGGCGGTTCAGCTCTTGGCGCCGATGTGGAGTGCGACGGCGCCCTTGGCGGGAACGGTCAGCTTCGCCGTGCCGTCGTCGCCGACGGTGACGGTGTTGCCCGCGCAGTCGTCGGGCGCGGCCTTGGCCACGTTGCAGTAGGTTCCGGCGGGCAGCGAGGTGGTGAAGTCCTGGGACAGGGCGTCGTCACCGCTGTTGAGGGCGACGAACCCGGCCTTGCCGCGTCCGAAGGCGATGGCGCTGCCGCCGTTGTCCCACCAGTCGGTCAGTTCGGCGGAGCCCACCGCGTTGCGGAAGCCGACCATGCCGGTGATCTCTCGCTCGGCGTGCACCCGGGTCCAGCCCGCGGCGCCACCGGGCGGTCCGGCGTCCTTGTCGGACCACTCGTAGCCGGAGAAGACGTTCGGTGAGCCGTAGGGCGAGGCGAGCATGAAGACGTTGGCGAGGGTGTGGGTCGCGCCGTCCTTGTAGGTGAGCGTCGAGCCGTTGCGTTCGGTGTCCCAGTTGTCGACGAAGGTTCTGGCCTTGTCGCCGGCCAGCTTGCCGTCCGCGACGGACTTCAGCTGGGCGAGGTTGCCGCCCTGGAACGCGCTCTTGAGGTGCCCGCCGTAGCGGAATTCGTCGACATCGCCGATGCCGGTGTACTCCTCGGGCCGGACCGCCTCGCCGCCGCCGTGGATCACCTCCTGCACCCAGTAGCCGGGGTCGCTCATCTTGCCCTTGATGGCGGCGATATCGGTGGCGGAGATGTGCTTGGCGGCGTCCACCCGGAAGCCGTCGACGCCCAGCGACCGCAGGTCGTCCAGGTACCCGGCGACGGTGGTGCGCACCGCGTCGCTCCCGGTGTCCAGGTCGGCCAGGCCGACCAGTTCGCAGTCCTGGACGTCGTCCCGGTTGGTGTAGTCGGAGATGGGCTTGCGGCAGCTGTGGAAGTCCTGGTCCTGGTAGGCGCCCGGATAGCTGTACTTGCCGTACTGCGTCCCGCCGGTGCCCGTGCCGGATCCGGCCGCCATGTGGTTGATCACGGCGTCGGCGACGACCTTGACGCCCGCTCCATGGCAGGCCTTGACCATCGCGGCGAAGGCGTCGCGGTCACCCAGACGTCCGGCGATCTTGTAGCTGACGGGCTGGTAGGAGGTCCACCACTGGTCACCCTTGATGTGCTCGGACGCCGGTGAGACCTCGACGTAGCCGTAACCGGCCGGGCCCAGTTCGTCGGTGCAGGCCGTGGCCACGTCCGCGAACTTCCACTCGAACAGGGTGGCGGTGACGGTCTTCTCGCCCGGCGGGGTGGCCTGCGAGGACCAGGGGGCGTACGTCGCGAGGCCGGCCGCGGCCAGCACTCCGGCCAGCGCCCCGCCCAGCACACGGGAACGATGCTGCATCTTGCGGCTCCTTCGTCATGGGGCACGGCAGGTCACACCGCGCCCACGAGAGCAGCCACGCGCCAGGCCGCCATGGGGGGATTCCGCAGGGGAGCCTGCCGTTTGACTTATGTACACGTCAAGGTTTTCCGCAAGTGTTTTCAGCGACTTGCGAAAGATGCTGCTAACGGCGGGGCACCTCCCGCAAGTTGGCAGCAACGCCCCGATCGGCGACGACGAGGTATCCGCACAAGAGTCCAAGCGCGCCGTGCCAAGAGTCCAACTGGCCCTCTTGTGCCTCAGGCCGCTCTACCGTCAGGGTCCTGACCGAGGTTCACGTATGCCCCGCGCGTAGCATCCGCTTGCTTCCTGGAGGACCGATGAACGAGGAACACCCCCACGACCACGCCCCCGAAGAGCCGGGACCGAGCCGCCGCTCCGTCCTGTGGACCGCCGGCGCGGCGGGCGCCGGCCTGGGTCTGGGCGGGCTGACGGCCGGTCACGCCGCCGCGGCCGCACCCGCGTCGGCGTCCGGCGCGGCGAGCACCGCGGCGGCACCGAAGGCCAAGGGCAAGACGATGATCGGGGTGCCGTTCGAGCGGCGCAGCACCGTACGCGTCGGCATCATCGGCCTCGGCAATCGCGGCGGCAGCATGATCGACCTCTTTCTCGCGGTGCCGGGGGTACGCGTGGTCGCCCTGTGCGACCCGGTGAAGGAGAAGACGGCGAAGGCCGCCAAGAAGGTCACCGACGCCGGACAGCCCGCGCCGGCCGTCTACACCAACGGCGACCACGACTTCGAAAACCTCTGCAAGCGCGGCGACATCGACTTCGTGTACGCGGCCACGCCGTGGGACTGGCATTTCGAGATGGCCAAGACCGCGATGAGCAACGGCAAGCACGTCGGCGTGGAGTGCCCGCTCGCGCTGCGCCTGGACCAGCTGTGGGAACTGGTCGACCTCTCCGAGCGCACCCGCAGACACTGCATGCAGTTGGAGAACTGCTGTTACGGCAAGAACGAGATGCGGGTGCTGCGGATGGCGCACGCCGGGCTGTTCGGGGATCTGCTGCACGGCGCCGGCGCCTACAACCACGATCTGCGCGGCCTGATGTTCGACCCGGAGTACTACGAGGGCCCGTGGCGCCGGCTCTGGCACACCCGGCTGCGCGGCGACCTGTATCCCAACCACGGCTTCGGCCCGGTCGCCAACTACATGGACGTCAACCGGGGCGACCGTGCCGTACGGATCTCCAGCTTCGGCACGCCCGCACTGGGCCTGGCCGCCTACCGCAAGGAGCACATGCCGGCGAACGACCCGAGCTGGAAGGAGTCGTACATCGAGAGCGACCGGACGATCAGCCTCGTACAGACCGCCAAGGGGCGGGTGATCCGGCTGGAGCACGACGTCTCCACCCCGCACCCCTACAGCCGCATCAACAGCCTCGGCGGCACCAAGGGCGTCTTCGAGGACTATCCGGAGCGGATCTACCTCGAACCCGACCAGAGCAATGACGAGTGGGGCGACTTCGGGAAGTACGCGGAGTGGGACCACTGGCTCTGGAAGGAGCACGCCAACCCGCCCGGCGGCCACGGCGGTATGGACTACATGCTGGTCTTCCGGCTGATGCAGTGCATGCGGCTCGGCCTCGTACCGGACTTCGACGTCTACGACGGAGCCACCTGGACCGCCCCGGTGCCGCTGAGCGACCTCTCGATCAAGGCGAAGGGCGCCCCGCAGGAGATCCCCGACTTCACGCGCGGACTGTGGAAGAAGGAGAGGCCCGGCATGGATTCGGAGAAGCCGGTCGAGTAGCCGGATCCGCCGGACCGGACGGGTCCGGCGGATCGAGCAGGTGGGGCCCCGGTGAACGGCCGCGCCGCCCGGGGCCCCGGAGGTCACTTCTCGGAGGTGGTGACGGGCGCGCCGTCCGGCTCCGGAGGCACCGCGGGCCCGGCCGGCTCCCCCGCCTCCGTCGGCTGCTCCGGCCCGGACTTCGCGAGCCGGTCGGACGGCGGGGCGGCCGGCGCCTCACCGTTGAGCACCTTCTTCGCCGTCACCCGGTCCAGCGCACCCTCCCAGCGGGACACCGCGAAGACCGCGACGCAGTTGCCGAGCAGGTTGGTCGCCACCCGCATGGAGTCCATGATCCGGTCCACGCCGAGCAGCAGGGCGACCGCGGCGGCCGGGATGACGCCCAGCGCGGAGGCGGTCGCGGACAGCGCCAGGAACGCCGAACCCGGTACGCCCGCCATGCCCTTGCTGGTGAGCATCAGCACCAGGACGACGGTGATCTGCTGGCCGAGCGAGAGATCGACGCCGATGGCCTGTGCGATGAAGAGCGTCCCGATGGAGAGATAGATCGAGGCACCGTCGAGGTTGAAGGAGTAGCCGGTCGGCAGGACCAGACCCACCGCGTCGTCCCGACAGCCCGCGGCCCGCAGCTTCTGCATCATCCGCGGCATGACCGTCTCGCTGGAGCCGGTACCGAGGGCCAGCAGCAGTTCCTCGCGGGTGTACCGCACGAACTTCCACAGGCTCAGTCCCGTGACGGCCTTCAGGGCGCACCCGAGAAGGACCAGGAAGAGCAGGGCGACGCCGTAGCAGACCGCGATCAGCTTGCCGTACGTCGACATCGCGCCCAGCCCGTACTCCCCGACGAGGTGGGCGGTGGCACCGAAGACCGCGAGCGGGGCGAGCTTCATGATGTAGCCGACGATGGTGAACACGACGTCCTGGGCCTGCTCGATCAGCGGCAGGATCTGCGGGACCTTCCGCTGCCCGAGGTGCAGCAGCGCGGCACCCACCAGGCAGGCCAGGACGAGGACCTGGAGCAGCGAGTTCTCGGCGAAGGCGCCGACCGCGCTGTCCGGCAGCGACTCCAGGACGAACTGGGCGGTCGAGGGCAGGTGGCCGCCGCCGGTCTTGGCGTCGACCGCCCCCTTGTCGAGGGACGCGGGGTCGACATTCATCCCGGCGCCGGGCGCGAAAATATTGCCGGCCAGCAGACCGATGACGAGCGCGAGGCTGGTCGCGACCTCGAACCAGATCAGGGCCTTGACCCCGATCCGGCCGAACGCTTTGAGGTCACCGGCCTTGGTGATCCCGGCGACGACGACACAGAAGACCAGCGGGGCGATCATCGCCTTGATCAGGCGCACGAAGCCGTCGCCGAGCGGCTGGAGCGACGCTCCAGCGCCGGGCCACAGGCGCCCTACGACGACACCGAGGAGCAGGGCGAGCAACACTTGCGCGAACAGACTGGTGCGCAGGAAACGCCCTGCGCGGCGGGGGAGAGTTCCGGCGGCGTGCGGCACGAGCATCTCCTACATGACGATTTCTGTTATGCGGAAGTGGACTTCCACGGTCCGTCACTATCGTCGTTTGTCGTTCCCCATGAAAGAGCCCCGTGTAACTTCCGGGAAAATCTTGGAGCTTGGTCCAACTACCCGCGGGTTACCCGTCCGAGTTCGCGGGGATTCATCGCACATAAGCGACATATCCCCCAAGTCAGGATTCACTGGACTGCGTCAGGGTCTGGGGCCTGTGTGCCCCGCTCTCTCGATCCACCTGGCCCCTGCGGTCAGGCGGAAAGGTGCGCCTGGTCCCCCATGACCACGACGGGGTGCCGCGCGGGGTCGAGAGCGCGCAGCAGCGAGGTCATGCCGGATTCGGAAATGCTCACGCATCCGGACGTGCCGCTGCCGTGGTCCAGGTGCAGCCAGATCCCGCCACCCTTGGACTGGCCCTCGGGGCGTGTCGGATCCAGCGGGGACGTCCCCTTGACGCGGTTGTAGTCGATCGCGATGACGTGGTCGAAGTCGTGGCGGGTGCTCTTCGCCCAGTACGTGGGCGGGGTGAACGCCGCCGTATGTGTGTAGGGCAGCTTGGCGCCGGGGTCAGGGAGGACGCCGCCCGCGTCGGTCAGCGTGAAGACGCCCACGGGGCTGCGCTTGTCGCCCTCGTGGTGGCCGGTCGTCCAGCCGCGGCGCCCGTTGTGGGCCGCCCAACTCCCCTTTTGGTCCCACCCCTTGGCGCCCTTTTCGAAGAGGACGAGGGTCGCGTCGGCGGAGTCCGCACCCTTGCCGTACACCGCGACGACCTGCCGGGCGGCGGCCGGGACGCGCGCCCGGAAGGCGGCGCCGAGCTGCGGAATGTTCTTCAGGTGCGTGGTCGCCGAAGCACCGGAAGGCGCCTCACCGTGACGCCCCTTCTTGCCCGCACCGTCGGCGCTGCCACCCGCGCCATCGCTCGCGCCACCGCAGCCCGCCAGTAGGAAGAGCCCCGCCACGGCCACCGCCGCCGTTCGCCTCGCACCGCCCGCTATTCGCATGTCCCCATGGTCGCACCGCCCAAGAGCCCTCCGACCGCCGCCCGTCCGTTGCGTACACGTCCCACACCATTGGCCCGAAATCCACGGCTGCGGCAGAAAACCGTTTGAAATCGGCACTGCCGACGCGCCAACCTTCCTTCACCCCGCCGACGACGGGACAGGCGTCGGACGCCGCCCGCCCGCCAGAGCGACCGACGCCGACCACCCGGCCCACGACGACCGGCCCCACCACCCCCTCGAGCCCCTCCCCCACCGCCATCTCCTTCTTCCTCTCCTGCCTTGCGCCCCGGCCAGCCCGCGGTCCGCTCACCCGCCCGCCACGACCACGCCTTTGGACATCATGCGCATTCGCGACCTGCCCCACCCCGACCCCGGCATCCCGGACGTCCGTACAGGCGGCACCTTCCTCCGGTGGCTCTACAGACAGCAGCTCGGCGGGCAGACCAAGGCCCTCTTGTGGGGCCTGGTGCACACCGGATCCGTGGCGGCCTTTCCCCTCCCCGTGGGCCTCGCCGTGCAGGCCGTGGTGGACCGCTCCGGCAGCAAACTGATGCTGGCCGGCGGCCTGATGGCGCTCTTGGGAGTACTCGTCTCGCTCGGTGACACCATGCTGCACCGCTCGGCCGTCACGAACTGGATCACCTCCGTCGCCCGGGTGCAGCAACTGCTCGCCCGCAAGACGACGGAGCTGGGTGCGGCCATGACCCGGCGAGTGGCGGCCGGCGAGATCGTCGCCGTCAGCACCGGCGACCTGGAGAAGATCGGCTGGTTCGTCGAGGCGATCTCCCGGTGCGGTGCGGCTGCCCTGACCTCGGTCGGGGTCTGCGTGGCCCTCGTCGTCTACCAGCCGGCGCTGGGCATCGTCGTGGCCATCGGCGTACCGTTCCTGGCGCTCGCCGTGCTCCCGCTGCTGCCGCCGGCGACCCGCCGCGCCGACGCCCAGCGGGAGAAGGCCGGCCGGGCCACCGAGCTGGCCTCCGACACCGTCGCCGGCCTGCGCGTACTGCGCGGAATCGGCGGCGAGGAGCTGTTCCTGGGCCGCTACCGCAGAGCTTCCCAGGAAGTGCGCAAGGCCGCCGTCCGCAGCGCGCGGATGTGGTCGTTGATCTCGGCGGTGCAAGTGGCGCTGCCGGGCCTGCTGCTCATCGCGGTGGTCTGGTACGGCGCCCGGCTCGCACTCGACGGCCGGATCGCCATCGGCGAACTCGTCACCGTCTACAGCGCGGTCGTCTTTCTCCTCTACCCCATTCGGCACATCGAAGAGATCGCCATGGCCTACTCCTTCTCCAGGCCGTCGGCGAAACGTGCGGCCCGGGTGCTGGCGCTGAGCCGGCCGGCCGGCGGCCGGCTCCACGACCACGGGCCGCCGGCCGGCGATCTGCACGACCCGGCCAGCGGACTCACCGCCGTCACGGGCCGGCTGACCGCGGTGGTCTGCGGGGATCCCGACGCCGCGGGCCGGCTCGCCGAACGCCTCGGCGGCCACCCGGCGGATCAGGAGGGAGACGCCGTCACGGCCACCGAGGCCGTCGACGCCGCCGGGCCCCCCGAGAACCACAAGTCCGCACGCAGGGCCCGCAAGGCCCGCAAGAGGGAAAGCGCGGCGGTGGCCGCCGGTTCTCCGGACTCCGTACCGGAGACCTCCGTGTCCGGGCACGCGGGCCCGGAGGTGTACGCGGAACCGGCAGGCCCGAGCAGCGCGATGCCGTCCGTCCTGCTCGGTGGCACCCCGCTGGACGACCTCCCGCGCGATGCCGCCCGCGCCGCGGTGCTCGTGCAGGACAAGGATCCGGTGCTCCTCTCCGGCACCCTCCACGAACTCCTCGACGTACCCGCCTCGGGGCGCGTGGGGGCCGCGGAGGCGCTGGCCGCGGCCCAATGCGGCGATGTGCTGACCTCGTTGGCGCAGGCGTCCGTCGACGACTCCGGAGACCCGATGCGCACCCGCATCACCGAGCGCGGCCGGTCGCTCTCCGGCGGGCAGCGCCAGCGGCTGGCGCTGGCCCGCTCGCTCGTCACCGACCCCGAGGTCCTGGTGCTGGACGAACCGACCAGCGCCGTCGACTCGCACACCGAGGCCCGCATCGCCGACGGCCTGCGCCACATCCGCGCGGGCCGTACGACGGTGGTGCTCAGCTCCAGCCCCCTGCTCCTGGACCGGGCGGACCAGGTGGTCTTCCTCCAGAACGGCAAGGTCGCGGCCGAAGCCACCCACCGCGAGCTGCTGCGCACACATCCCGGCTACCGCGCCGTCGTCACCCGCGAAACGGAAGAAGAGACCCCGGACAGCCGCCTCGCCCCGTCCAACGGCGGCGCGGAGCCTCCCGGCGTACCCCAACAGGCCGACCAGGTGGCGGAGTCAGGCACCGGGAACACAGCGGGCAGGGCGGCCGAGTCCGGTGCTACGGGCGTGACGGGCGCCGGCACAACGGGCTTGACCGAAGCGGCCGACATGACCGTCGTCCTCGACCGCCCACCTCACCACCACGACACCGGCAACCCCGGCCACACCGACACCGACGGCGACCACGGCGTCCACGGAACCGCCCGCACCCAGCACATCGAGGAGACCGCATGATCGGCCTGGCGCCGCCGGAGCACGATCCGGACGCCCCACAGACCGCCACGACGCTGCCCGTCGGCTCGCCGGAGACCGTCCGCACCTACGTCGGTGGCCTGATCCGCCGGCACCGAGGGGCGTTCGCCCTGCTGGTCGGCGTGAACGCCGCGGCCGTCATCGCTTCCATGGTCGGCCCCTACCTGCTCGGCGGCCTGGTCGAGGACCTGTCCGCAGGCGCCCGCGACCTTCAACTGGGCGGCACCATCGCCCTGTTCGCCGTCGCACTGACCCTGCAGACGCTCTTCGTACGCATGGTGCGGCTGCGTGGCGCGATGCTCGGCGAGCGGATGCTGGCGGACCTCCGCGAGGACTTCCTCGTACGGTCCGTGGCACTGCCGCCGGGCATCCTGGAGCGGGCCGGCACCGGCGATCTGCTGTCGCGGATCACCACCGACATCGACCGGCTGTCCAACGCGATGCGGGAGGCGGTACCGCAGCTGTCGATCGCGGTGGTGTGGGTGGCGCTGCTGACCGGCGGGCTCGCCGTGACCGCGCCGCCGCTCGCGCTGTCCCTGCTGGTCGCGTTGCCGCTGCTGATCGTCGGCTGCCGCTGGTACTTCCGGCGGGCGCCGAGCGCCTACCGCTCGGAGGCGGCGGGCTATGCCGCGGTGTCCGCGGCGCTCACCGAGACGGTGGACGCGGGCCGCACCATCGAGTCCCACCGGCTCGGCGCGCGCCGGGTCGCGCAGTCGGAGCGGCGGGTGCGGGAATGGACCCAGTGGGAGCGGTACACGCTGTACCTGCGCTCGGTGCTCTTCCCCGTGATCAATGTGACGCATGTGCTGATGCTCGGGTCGGTGCTGATGCTCGGCGGCGCGTTCGTACTCCGCGGCTGGCTCACGCCGGGGCAGCTGACGACCGGTGCGCTGCTGACACAGATGATGACCGAACCGATCGGCATGATCCTGCGGTGGTACGACGAGCTGCAGGTGGCCCAGGTGTCCATCGCGCGCCTCGTCGGCGTCCGTGAGATCGAGCCGGAGGCGGCCGACGAGGAGATGTCCCCGGTCGGCCGGGACGTACGCGCCGATGAGGTGCGCTTCGGCTACCGCGCGGGTGTCGACGTCCTGCACCAGGTCTCGCTGCATGTCCGTCCTGGCAGCCGGCTGGCACTGGTCGGCCCGTCGGGTGCCGGAAAGTCGACGCTGGGGCGGCTGTTGGCCGGCATCTACGGCCCGCGGACGGGCACGGTCACGCTCGGTGGTGCGGCGCTCTCCGAGATGCCGGCCGAGCGGGTCCGTTCGCATGTGGCGCTGGTCAACCAGGAGCACCACGTCTTCGTCGGGTCGCTCCGCGACAATCTGCTGCTGGCGCGGACCGACGCGGCCGACGCCGAACTGTGGGCGGCGCTGGGCGCGGTGGACGCCGAGGAGTGGGCCGGCGCCCTGGAGGAGGGGCTGGACACCGAGGTCGGCTCGGGTGGTCATGCGCTCACCCCGGCGCAGGCTCAGCAGATAGCGTTGGCCCGGCTGGTGCTCGCCGATCCGCACACCCTGGTGCTGGACGAGGCGACGTCCCTGCTGGACCCGCGGGCGGCCCGCCACCTGGAACGTTCGCTGGGCAAGGTGCTGGACGGCCGCACGGTCGTGGCCATCGCGCACCGCCTGCACACCGCCCATGACGCCGATGTGATCGCGGTGGTCGAGGAGGGTCGGATCACCGAGCTGGGCAGCCACCGTGACCTGGTGGCCGCCGACGGCGCCTACGCGGCGCTCTGGCGCTCCTGGCACGGCTGACACCACCCGGGGCGAACTCCGATGGAAAGTCCGCGACTTCGGGACCGATGAACCGCGCGATCCGCTGGTCACCGGCGGCCGAGGCTGCGCAGTGAATGCGCAGTCCGGGACTCGGTGCGCATGGACTCCGGAGGGCGACGACCGGTCGCCGCCCCTCCGGATGCTCGATAATGCGACGATGACCGACCGTCGTTTACGTGTTGTCCTGGCCGAGGATTCCGTCATCCTGCGGGAGGGCATGGTGGAGCTGCTCGGGGCGAGGGGATGCGAGGTCGCCGCCACTGCCGGGACTCCGGGAGAGCTGCTGGCGGCAGTGGCCGACCACCGCCCCGACGTGGCCGTGGTCGACGTCCGGATGCCTCCCACGTTCACCGATGAGGGCATCCGTGCCGCCGTCGAGCTGCGGGCGACCCGGCCGGAACTCGGCATTCTGGTGTTCTCCCAGCATGTGGAGACCGCCTGGGCCGAGCGGCTGCTGGAGGCAGGTGCGGGCGGGGTCGGCTATCTGCTGAAGGAGCGTGTCGCCCGCACGGCGGAGCTGGTCGAGGCGCTGCACCGGGTGGCCGGCGGCGGTACGGCGCTCGACCCGGAGATCGTCACCCGGCTGATGCGGGGCGGGCGGCGCAGCCGGATCGCGTCGCTCACGCCGAGGGAGCGGGAGACGTTGGAGCTGATGGCGCAGGGCCACTCCAATCGCTCCATCGCCGCGCGGCTGGTGGTGTCGGAGCGGGCCGTGGAGAAGCATGTGGCCGCGATCTTCGCCAAGTTCGGTCTGTCGGCGAGCGAGTCCGACAACCGCCGGGTGAAGGCGGTGCTGGCCTATCTGGCGGAGAAGGGCGGCGCGGCGGTGTGACCTGTCGACGTGTCCTGTCGAACGGTCAGATCCGCGAGGGCAGTTCGGCGGTGATGGTGGTGGGCCCGCCGGTCGGGCTGACGATCCGCAGGGTGCCGTCCACCGCGGCGAGCCGCTTGCGGAGGCCGGTCAGGCCGCTTCCGCCGCCGAGGAAGGCGCCGCCCCGGCCGTTGTCGCTCACCGTCATCCGTACCCGTCCCCGATCGGCGTGGACCTCGACGGTGGCCGTGTCAGCTCCGCTGTGCTTGGCCATGTTGGTCAGGAGTTCGGCGACGCAGAAGTAGACGGCCCGCTCGATCGCCGGGTCCGGGCGTTCCCGCAGTTCCAGGCGGGTGGCGATGGGGATGGGGCCGGCGTCGGTCAGGGTGGGCAGCGCGTCGCCGAGCCCCGCGTCGAGGCCCACCGGGTGGATGCCGCGGGTGAGCCTCCGCAGGCTCACGATGGTGTCGTCGGTTTGCCCGCGTGCCTTGGTGAGGAGAGTGCGCAGTCGCCCGAGGTCGGCGCTGTCCCCGGTGGTGAGCGCGTCGTCGGCCAGCGAGAGAGTGATGGCGATGGCGATCAGCTCCGCCTGGGTGCCGTCGTGCAGATCGCGCTCCAGCCGGCGCAGGTTGTCGGTGCTCTCCGCCACCAGCGTGCTGCGGGCGTGTTCGAGCGCCTGGAGGCGCTGCTGCGTACGGGCGGGGCCGAGCAGCAGCCGGGCAAGGTAGCGGTTCAGCCTGCCCATGGCCCGGATCGCGGCGGGAGTGACGAGAAGGATGACGATGCCGAGGAGCGGGCCGGCCGTGCTGAGCCACCACGCCGGCGGCTCGTCCGGTGCCGTCATGCGGAGCCAGAAGGGAAAGGCGATGAGCCACCCGGCTGCGAGCGGCAGGACGACGGCGACGACGAAGGTCAGCACGCCGACCGGCAGCCGCAGGCCCAGATAGAGCATGGCCCGCCAGCCCACCGGGTCGGTCAGCAGCACACGGACCCGGGCGATCACGCCGTGCGACGCAGGCAGCGGCGCCGGCCGCTCGACAGCCTCCCCGAGCAACCGGCCCGCCAGCCGCCGGTGCAGTGCGCCCAGTCCACGGGCTCCTCGCACCGCGGCGGCCGCGACGGGCAGTCCGAGCACGGTGAGGGACAGCAGTGTGCCCGCGTAGAGCACCGCGAGTACGTACCCGCAGCCGATGATCGCGAGGGGCAGTCCGACAACCGCGAAGGCGATGTCGCCGGCGCGTACGGCAGGCCGGAGGCGACGGACCGGGCCGCGCATGCGATCAGCCACGCTGCCCTCCGACCAGCTCCGTCGCGGGACCGGACGCGGCACGGAGCCCCGCACCGAGGATGCCCGGCGCGATCAGCGCGGCCGCGCCCACCGCGATCCATGCGTAGTCGGCCCACGGCACGGACGGCAGCGCGGAGCCGGTGACGGTCAGGTTGAACGCGCCGGCGACGGCCACCGCGACCGCGGTGCCCAGCACCACACTCACCGCCGCGGTCAGGAGCGCCTCGGTGCAGAGCATGCGCAACAGTTGACGGCGCGTCGCCCCTACCAGGCTGAGCAGGGCGAACTCCCGGCGGCGGTCGGCGGTCAGGGCGGCAAGCGTGTTGACCGTCGAGACGGCGGCGAAGCAGACCAGCATGCCCAGCTCGACCTGGCGAAGCCAGACGTCACTCGCAGAGGTCACGGTCGTCAGACTCGTACCCTCCAAGCGGTGGGCCGCCTGTTCGACGGTACTGGTCATGAACACCATGGTGCAGGACAGCCCCACCAGGAGAGCCACGGGTGTCACGGCGGCCGACAGCCGGTTGGTGTAGCCACGCAGGTTGCCATCGGCCAGCCAGCCCGAACGCCGGGCCACGGCCCGGATCGGGGCGCCCAGCACCACCACGAGAGCGCCTGCGAGCAGCGGCCCAAGCAACGCGACCGCCACCAGCAGGACCAGGGCAGCCGGCAGCGCCGCCTGACCGGCCTTCTCCGGCGGCTGCGTCGCGACGAGCCGGCACAGCAAGCACCCACCGGCCAGAGCGATCAGCCCACCCGCCGCCCGGAGCAGGCCGGTCCGGCCGTGCTCGACCGAGCTAGCCGTCATCGCCGCAGCCGGGGCGATCCGCGAGATCCGGCGTGCGGCGAACGACGCCGACAGCAGGCCGACGCCCAGCGCGGCCGCGACCGCCACCAGCATCGGTACGGGCGAGCGGGGGATGGTGGTCCCCGGAGCGGCCATACCGCGCGTCACCAACGCGTCCAGGAACCGGCCGGCGCCCACCGCCCCCGCCGCGCACCCGGCCGGAGAGACCAGCAGCACCATCACCAGCACCTGCAGGCGCACCAGCCGCCGGACCTGCCTGGGCGTTGCCGCCACAGTGCGCAACAAAGCCAGCTCCCGGTGCTGCTGGCGCACCGCGAAGCCGAGTGTGTTGACCACCACGAAGAACGCCACCAGCACGGCGATCTCCCCGAACGCTCCCGCGATCAGCGCCGGCCCGGGCCCCACCACCGCCCGTTCCCGGCCGACGGGGGCCGCCAACGCGGCGGCCATCAGCTCGCCGAACAGCGTGACCGCGCCGACCGCGAGGAAGAGCGCCATCGCGAGCCCGGCGAACGCCGCCGGCCGCATCCGCATCTGCCCGAAGGCGAAGGTCAGCACGGTCACACCCCCATCCGGCTCAGCCGGTCGGTGACGACCTGCGCGGACGGGCGGTCGAGGTCGTCGACGACCCGGCCGTCCGCCAACACCACGACCCGATCCGCGTAGCCCGCCGCCACCGGGTCATGGGTCACCATGACGCAGGTCTGCCCCTGCCGGTCCACCCCCTCGCGCAGCAAGCCGAGGATCTCCTGCCCGGTGCTGCGATCCAGCGCCCCCGTGGGCTCGTCCGCGAACAACACCGACGGCCGCGAGACCAAGGCGCGGGCGATGGCGACCCGCTGCTGCTGGCCGCCGGACAGCCGGCCCGGCTGCTGCCGCTCACGACCGGCCAGGCCCACCTGCGCCAAAGCCGCCCGCACTGCCGCTCCGTCCACCCGCTCGCCGGCCAGCCGGCCGGGCAGCTCCACGTTCTGAGCCACCGTCATGGCCGGCATCAGGTTGAACGCCTGGAACACGAAGCCGACCTGGCTGCGCCGCAGCTCGGCCAGCCGCCGCTCAGGCAGCCGGGACACCTGCACACCGCCCCACCAGACCGATCCGCGAGTCGGTCGGTCCATTCCGGCGAGGCAGTGCAGCAGCGTGGTCTTGCCCGAGCCGGACGGCCCCATCACCGCGGTGAAGGTGCCCTGGCGCAGCTCCAGCGTCACCCCCCGGAGCGCGCGTACGGTGCCGCCGCCCCGGCCGTACTCCCGTTGCAGGTCCTCGGCCCGTGCGGCGGCGTGCGAGCCCACCGCTTCCTTGATTCCCGTCCTGTCAGCCATGACTTCATCCTCGGCGGCGGAGACCTGGGAAACGATCGTGCTCGCCCCCGAATGCTTGGTACGGAAACCCGCACCACTTCGACCGCCCCGACCCCATCACCGCGCGCTTCCGCGCCTTTTCGGACGCACGAAAGGCGCCGCGGCCCTGGGACCACGGCGCCTTCGCTCGGGGATGGCCGTCGGAGAGGCCGTCAGAAAGCCCCTCCGACGCTGCTGTCGGAGGTAGATGTCAGAGGTAGCCGAGGGCGCTCAGCCCGCCGACGCCGCCCAGCAGCATGAAGACCGGCATCAGCACCTTCAGCTCCACCCAGCTGCCGGCCTTGAAGCGCATCCCCTTGGGCGGACCGAGGGGGTACCAGCGCTTGCGGCCTATCGGGATGGGCCACAGGACCGGGCAGCCGGAGACGGTCAGGGCGTCTCCGATGTCGTGGACGAGCGCGCCGAGCACGACGGGCAGCCCCAGCCAGAGGTACTGCTGCCCCGGCGCCTCGAACAGCCAGCTCGCGCCGTTGCCCGGCTGGTCGAGGATGCCGGCCAGGATCCAGGCCGTCGCCGCGCCGAGCAGCCACACCAGAACGTCGCTGGAGACCCTCGCCGCCCGCCACAGCAGACCTTCGATGGCGAGCACCATGTGGACGAAGAGAATGGCCAGGACCGCCCACCGGCCGCCCTGGGTCGCCAGCAGCGACATGCCGCCACCGACCAGTACGGCCCACAGCCAGGTGTGGGTGAGCGTGCGGTGGCCACCTGAACGGTTGGCGTCGCCGCGCATCTTGGTGGCCTTGTAGACCGCGTGCGAGATGGTGTCGACCACCTCGCACAGCCCCTTCGACAGCGGCCCGAAGGCCCGCGAGATGGTCGCGGACTTGTGGTCGAGGTCAGGGGCGAGCGCAGCTCCGGCGCAGATCAGAGCTCCGCAGACGAGCACGGGCCAGGGCATCGGATGCCCGGCGCCGGCGGTCGCCGCGCCCACCCCCAGCCAGGCCGCAGCGCCGGACAGCGAGTGCGCCGGTCCCATCATTGTCGTTCCCCACCCCTTGTGTCCGTCGGCTCCGCCGGGTTCCTCGATAGCGCGCGGCTGACGCCCGGTCGGCGACACAGCGTAGCGTCAGATGATCTCCGTACGGCGCGGGGGGCTCCCGGCGTCCGCGCCGCTCCCCGAGTCGACCGGGCCGGAGGTCCCAAGACGACTGGCCCGGTGGCAAGTTGCCCTACCTCGATCGACGCTCGCCGGGGCATCTACCGGCACCGTCCGCGGCAGTTGGCTCGCGGAGTGCCAAAGACCGTGCCGACGGCAGCAGTTCGCCGGCAGGTACCAAGTGGTCGGCCTCGAAGGCCCAGCCATGCATCGGCCCGCGTCACACCGCTCCAGTCCCCGCCCACGCAAACGCCATCGGATGCACGCACACAAGCCCGCGCGGTATCCCAGGCCCACGCACCCCCACATCCGCCCGCTCCCGAGCGGAACCTCCCCACACCCCCACCCATGGGATAATCTACGCAGATCAGGCAATCAGGGCGCACGGTGCGAGGGCGGCCGTGGAGGGAAGACGAGGCGTGGGTGGCGAGGCGTGGACGATGAGGTGTGGGCCGACGGCGCGGCCTACGAACCGTACGCGGGGCGGTGGAGCCGGGTGGTGGCGCCCGCCTTCGTGCGCTGGCTGAACCTTCCCCCCGGTGAACGCTGGTCCGACATCGGGTGCGGCACGGGCGCGGTGACGCAGGCGGTACTGGACCTCGCCTACCCGGAAGACGTAGCCGGCGTCGACACCTCGGAGGGCTATGTGCGCTACGCCCGCCACACCATCACCACCCCTCGGGCGCACTTCGCGGCCGCGGAGGCCGCGAGGCTGCCGTTCCCGGACGCCGCGGCCGACGTGGTCGTCAGCGGGCTGGTCCTGAACTTCCTGCCCGATCCGGCAGGCGCGGTGGCGGAGATGGCACGCATCATCCGCCCCGGCGGCACGGTCGGCGCCTATGTCTGGGACTACGCCGAGGGCATGCAGCTCATCCGCTGCTTCTGGGACGCCGCCCGCGCCGTCGACCGCCACGCCCGCGAGCTGGACGAGGGGGCACGGTTCCCGATGTGCCGACCGGAGCCGCTTCGCGCGCTGTTCGACGACGCCGGCCTGCGGGACGTACGGGTCGAAGCGGTCGACGTGCCGACCCCGTTCCAGGACTTCGGCGACTACTGGGCACCCTTCCTCGGCGGACAGGGCCCGGCGCCCGCGTATGTGAAGTCCCTCTCGGACGAGACGCGCGCCGAGCTGCGCGACCACCTCCGCGCCCACCTCCCGCACGCCGCCGACGGCACCGTTCCGCTCACCGCCCGCGCCTGGGCCGTGCGCGGCCGGCGCCCGATCCAGTAGGACGGCCCGGCCCCCGGATCCCTCTCCCCTGCCCGGCGCGACGGAAGCCGCTAACGCACATCCACAGGCGCGTCGGCGAGTTTGCCGCGGGCGGCGCGGGCCGCCGGCAGGACGGAGGCCGCCGCCGCGACCACCACCGAAACACCGCCGACCAGCAGCAGGACGCTCAGCGAGGGCCGCTGGGCGATGCCCGACCCCCAGCCGCTGCTGCGTCCCTGGAGGTCGATGAGCCACTCGGAGGCGAAGACCCCCAGGAGCGAGCCGACGGACGCGGCGGCAAGCACCACGAACACGGTGGCGGACACGATGACGGCGACGATCTGACGAGGAGTCAGCCCCACGGCCTTCAGCGCGAGCAGGTCACGGCCGCGGTCGCGCACCGCGGCGCCGACCGTCGTCGACAGTTCCGCAAGGCCGATCAGGACCAGCACCGCGATCAGACCGGCGATGACCGCCCGGACCGCCGCGAACCCGCCCGCCGGGTTGGGGATCTCCCGCACTTCGAGCCGTCCCCCGGACGCCTCGACGAGGGAGTCCCGCACCGCGGTCGGGTCCGCACCGCGCTTGAGGACCAGATGGTAGAAGTCCGGACGCAGCGCGGTGTCCCCCTCGCGCAGGGTGTCGAGCCCGGTGGAGATCACCCGCCCGCCGTCGGCGGGTTCGATGCCGCGGCCGACGATGTGGAGGACGTGCGGTCGTCCGGCGACAGTCATCCGTACCCAGTCGCCGACGTGGGCGTCCAGCAGATCGAGCAGTCCCTGTCCGGCGATGGCCTCGTCCGGGCCGTGGGCGGCACGTCCCTCCGCGAGGGCATAGGGGTAGGGCTGACGGTCCGTGCCCAATCCGCGCAGGGTGATGGTGCCGGTCTGGCCCGGCACCAGGGCCTGGACCTCGGCTCCCGGGTGGACGGTGACGTCCGGCCGGCCCCCGAGCAGTTGGCGCATCTCCGGGCCACCGACGCTGTCGGAACGCACGGTGAGCGCGGCGGGCAGGCCCACCTTCTCCGGGTGGGAGGCGAAGCGGTCCAGGGTGGCCCAGGCCCCGAGCGCGATGGTGATGATCAACAGGGGTACCGCAAGCCGCCCGACGGCCGCCGCGGAGCGGAGCGGGCGGTGGAAGGCACCGCGCCAGCCGAGCACCAGGGCCGGTGGCACACGGAGGCCGAGGGCCCTGCGCACGGTGCCGGACATCCGGCGTCCGGGGGCCACGGCGGCGCGGGCGACGGGCACCGGCGGGACGCGCCCGGCCCGCCAGGCGGCCAGGCAGGTGGCCGAGCCGATGAAGAAGACCACGCCTCCGGAGATGACGGACGGCGCCCAGGCGTGCTCGGGGAGTTCCTGCCACAGGGCCATCGCCTCCCCGATCCGGCCGGGGACGACGCTGCCGAGCACCTCGGTCAGGACGGCCCCGGACGCGACGCCCAGCAGCGCGAAGCCGAGGTGCAGGGCGAGGAACATCCGCACCACCTGGCCCGGGGTGAACCCGATGGCCTTGAGGATCGCGATGTCCCTGAGGTGTCCGCGGATCCGGGTGCTGATGGCGCCGCCCACCGCGAGGGCCGCCGCGAGCAGCGCGCCGAGCCCGAAGAGGCCGAGCAGCCGCCCGAGGAGCTGGTTGTTGCTCTCGGCTTCGGCCTTGGCCTGCCGCCAGGTCGAGACGCCGGTGATCTGGTCGGCGCCGAGCCTGGTGACGGCGCGCTGGACGACGTAGTCGGTGTCCTCGGGGTCGGCGAGCTGGAGTCCGACGGTGCGGCCGCGTTTCTCTCGGCCCGCGTCCGACGTGGCGAGCGTCCCAGGCAGCACCCAGGCCGTTCCCGGCGTCTCCCCCGCGCGGAACCTGACCTCGGCGGTTTCCGCGATGCCGACCACGCGCAACGGCTGCGCGAAGCCGCTCAGAGCGAGGGAATCCCCCGGCTTCGCCCACATGGCGCGGGCCACCGAGCTGTCCAGGACGATGCCGCGCGCCCGCCCCTCGTCGGCGGCCCCGTCCAGCCAGCGGCCCGCGGTGAGCCGTGGGCCGGCGGTCCGGGGGCGGTCGGGGGCGCCGCGTAGTTCCAGGGCCGCTCTGGCGCCGCCCGGCTGCAGGCTCGCGGTGGTGCGGACGGTACGGAAGGGGCCGGAGGCGGCCTGCACCTCGTCCAGGGCGGCCAGCGACCCCGCGGGCGCGCCGGCCTGGGTGTGGATCCAGACATGGGCACCGGAGGTCTGGGTGAAGACCCGCTGCCAGGGGTCGGCCGCGTAGCCGAACAGTGCGGTGGCAAGCAGCAGCGAGACCGTGATCCCGGCGGTGGCCAGCACGATGAGCACAGCCGCGCCGCGGTGGGCTCTGAGGTGGGCATGACTCCAGCGTGCCGCTGCGCGCATGCCGGTCAGCCCTTGAGCTTGAGTACGTCGGCCACGCCGGCCGGCGGGCGGTCCCCGCTCCCACCGAGGTGGGCATCGTCGACGACCTGACCGTCGAAGAAGCTGATCACCCGGTCCGCGGCGCTCGCCATCCGGGCGTCGTGGGTGACCAGCAGAATCGTCTGGCCACGCTGGTGGAAGCGGGCGAGCAGCCGCAGCACCTCCCGGGTGCCCTTGCTGTCCAGGCTGCCGGCGGGCTCGTCGGCGAGCAGCAGACCGGGGGAGTTGATCAAGGCGCGGGCCAGCGCGACGCGCTGCTGCTCACCGCCGGACAGCTCGCCGGGCGTGCGGTTCTCCATGCCCTTCAGGCCCAGCTCCTGGAGCAGTTCCGCGCGGTCGGCGCGGGCACGCCGCGGGGAGCTGCCGGCCAGCAGGGCGGGCAGCTCGACGTTGTCGGCGACGCTGAGGTTGGAGACCAGGTTGAAGAACTGGAAGACGATGCCGATGTGCTTGCGGCGCAGTACCGCCCAGCGGGCCTCGCTGCACGAGTCGACCTGGCGGCCGTCGAGCCAGAGGGAGCCGCTGTCGGGGCGGTCGAGGCCGCCCAGCAGATGCAGCAGGGTGGATTTACCGGCGCCCGAGGGCCCGGTGACGGCGACGAATTCGCCCCGCTCGATGGTCAGGTCGACACCGCGCACGGCGTGGACCGGGGCGGCCCCTTCCGGCCGGTGGGTCTTGACCAGGCCGGCTGCCCGAAGTATCGGGCCGGACGGCTCGTCCCCGTTCATTCCAGCTCCTCCTGACAGCGCTCCAACCAGTCGAGATCCGCTTGAAGATGCAGCATCGCGCCCTCGATCAGCAGGTGCGCCACCCGGTTGTCCGGGTCCTCGCCCGCGGAGAGCTTCGACAGATCTCGCATGGTGTTGAGGTAGTGGCGGCGCTGCTTGTTGATCAGGGCGATCTGATGTGCGGCCCCGGTGCGGGGGGCGAGGGCGAGCTTCATGAAGAACTCGTCCCGCACCCGTGGTTCCGCGGTGGACTCCTCGAACCACGCGTCGACCGTCTCGCGGCCCGCCTCGGTGATCCGGTAGGTGCGCTTGTTGGGGCGGTCCGACTGCTCGACGTCCTCTCCCTCGATCAGGCCTGCCTTCTCCAGCCTGCCGAGGGTGACGTAGATCTGGCCGACGTTCGGCTGAGGGTATGCCGCGCCCAGGAGGTTCTCAAGAGCCTGCTTGAGTTCATAGCCGTGTGCGGGTCCGCTGACCAACAGCGCCAGGAGTGGCAGCCGCACGCTCTCCCTCTCCCTCACCGCCGTAGTTGCCGGTTAGCTGTGCTCTTCCGGCTGTGATCCGGATCGCTGTCGTATCTTCCTGCGGGTCTAGTATCCCGCATGTCCAACAGGTATACAGGTGGCCGGCTGTCGAGTACGTGTCCGCCGACGCCTGGTGCGAGGAGGGTCCCATGCGGTGGAAGCGTGCCGCGGGAAGGGCTCTCCTGGCCTGCTCCCTGCTGTTCGCCGGCCACGCCGGCGCGCAGGCGGGAGAGCCGGCCGGCGACGCGGACGGCCGCGGCCCGATCACGCTGGTGACAGGCGGGGACCTCACCGGCTATCTCCGGGGCATCCTCGACGGCTGGAACGGCCGGCACCCTCGCGAGAAGGTGACCCTGGTCGAGCTGCCGGACGCCGCCGACGAGGTCCGGGCCCAGATGGTCTCCGAGCTGCGCTCCGGCAGTGACCGCTTCGATGTACTGAACATCGACGTGGCGTGGACCTCGGAGTTCGCGGCGCGGGGGTGGATCACTCCCGTCGACGCCGGGCGGCTCCCGTTGAACCGGTTCCTTCCTCCCGTGGTGGACACCGCCACCTTCCGGGGCCGGCTCTATGCCGTTCCCTATGTGACCAACGCGGGGCTGCTCTACTACCGCAAGGACGTGCTGGACCGGGAAGGGGAGCAACCGCCGCGTACGTGGGCCGAGTTGAAGCGCCTCGCCCGGACCGTCGCCCCCCGTCACGGCCTCGAGGGGTACGCGGGCCAGCTCCTGCCGTACGAGGGGCTGACCGCCAACGTCGTCGAGGCCGTGCAGTCGGCGGGCGGCACGGTGCTCGCGGACGAAGGGGCGCGGGTCACGGTGGACTCCCCCGCGGCACGCCGTGGGCTGTCGTTCCTTCTCGACGGGGTGCGCGAGGGATGGATCCCGCGGCGCGCCCTGACATTCAAGGAGGAGGAGTCCCGCCGGGCCTTCCAGGACGGCCGACTGCTGTTCCTCCGCAACTGGCCGTACGCCTACGCGCTGGCCGGCGGGAAGACGTCGAGCGTGGCGGGCAAGTTCGGCGCGGTGCCGCTGCCCGGTCCCGACGGTCAGGGCTCCAGCGTGCTGGGCGGCTCCAACCTGGCGGTCAACGCCCATTCGCGGCACCGGAAGACGGCCGCCGACCTGATCTCGTACCTGACGAGCGAACCGGTGCAGCGCCGGGTGCTCTCCGAGGGGTCCCTGCCACCGGTGTGGGCCTCGCTGTACGAGGATCCGGCGCTGGTGCGGCGGTTCCCCTACCTCCCGACCCTGCAGCGGAGCGTACTGGCGGCCAGTCCGCGCCTGAAGAGCCCGCGGTACGACCAGGTGAGCCTCGCGGTGCAGGCCGTGATGCATGACGCGCTCACCCATGGACGGAGCACGGACGCGACCGTCGCCCGCCTGGCGCGCGAACTCCGGGCCATCGCCGACCGCGGCTGACCGACCGCGGCGGCGGGCCGAACGCCGCCACGCACCGATCGCGGCGCAAGGCCGGCCCTGACGGTCAGCCCTCGCGGTCCCCCCCCGCAGAGCCAGCCTGCCTAGTTACTCGTTAGGTAAATGTGCCCTGCACATCTCTCCACAAATGCGGGCAATACCGGGCCACTTTTGACAGATTCGTTGACACCTAAAAGTCACGCCTACTTAACATGCATGCATAACAGCGATCGGCAGGCCGCACCGGCGTGCTCAGGTAAGAACGGGATCTCGGCAGATGCTCACAGCCACGGCAGGGAACGGCTACTCGGCCCTCCCCGCTCCCTCCCCCTCCCCGGCCCCGGCATCCGCCGTGTTCACGCCGGCCACCGAGACCGCGGCACACGGCGCGGCACAGCGCTGGTGGCGTGATGCGGTCATCTACCAGGTGTACGTCCGCAGCTTCCTGGACAGCACCGGCGACGGCATCGGTGACCTGGCGGGCGTCCGCGCCGGACTGCCCTACCTCAGGAAGCTGGGCGTGGACGGCATCTGGCTCAGCCCCTTCTACCCGTCGCCCCAGCACGACCACGGCTACGACGTCGCCGACTACCGCGATGTGGACCCCGTCTACGGCGACCTCGCGGAATTCGACCGCCTGGTGGCCGACGCCCACCGGCTGGGCCTGAAGGTCCTCCTCGACATCGTGCCCAACCACTGCTCCAGCGATCACCCGTGGTTCCGCGCCGCCCTCGCGGAAGGGCCGGGCGGCCCCGCGCGGGAGCTCTTCCACTTCGCCGACGGGCGCGGCGAGCACGGCGAACTGCCGCCCAACAACTGGCGGGCCATGTTCGGCGGCCCCGCCTGGTCCCGCGTCGAGGAAGCGGGCTCCGCCTCCGAGGACCCGGAAAACAGCGGAGGCGACGCGCAGTGCAGCGGCACCCCCGGGCAGTGGTACCTCCACATGTTCACCCCCGAACAGCCCGACCTGAACTGGCGCAACCCCGCCGTGGGCGCCGACTTCGAGCAGGTGCTGCGCTTCTGGCTGGACCGCGGCGTCGACGGCTTCCGCATCGACGTGGCGGCCGGGCTCTTCAAGCACCCCGAGCTGCCCGACTCCCCCGACCCCGAGGCCGACGAGCGGACCCGGGACTCGGTCAACCCACTGGCCTGGAACCAGCCCGAGGTGCACCAGGTGTGGCGCGACTGGCGTGCGCTGTGCGAGGAGTACACCGCCCAGGACGGCCACGACCGGCTGCTCGTCGGTGAGGTCTCGGTGCGCACACCGAGCGAACAGGCCGCCTACGTCCGGCCCGACGAGCTGCACCAGGCATTCTTCTTCCACCTGCTGACCGCGCGCTGGGACATCGACACCTTCCGCAAGGTGATATCCGAGGCCCTGACCGACATCGCGGGCACCGGCTCCACCGTGACCTGGGTGCTTAACAACCACGACCAGGTCAGGACCGTGACCCGGTACGCGACCGAGCCCGGCGGCCACGCCGGCGAACACGGCCCGGCCCGCGCCCGCGCCGCCGCTCTGCTGATGCTGGCACTCCCCGGCGCCGCCTACGTCTACCAGGGCGAGGAACTGGGCCTGCCCGAGGTCGTCGACCTCCCCGACGAGGTCCTCACCGACCCGATCTTCCACCGCACGGGCAGCCGTCAGCACATCCGCGACGGCTGCCGGGTGCCACTGCCCTGGTCCGGGCACGCCTCACCGTTCGGCTTCACCGCGGGCACCGAGACGGCACAGCCCTGGCTCCCCCAGCCCACGTGGTTCGCCGAACACGCCACCGACCGCGCCCTGGCCGACACCCGGTCGTTCTGGCACCTCTACCGCGAGGGGCTGCACCTGCGCCGCAGCCTGCCCCAGCTCGGCGAGGGCTCCCTGCGCTGGCTGGAGTCGCCGCCGCAGGTACTGGCCTTCGTCCGCGGCGACGGACTGATCTGCGCCATCAACTTCGGCAGCGACCCCGCGCCCGCACCCGTCTCCGATGCCCCCCTCCTGGCCAGCGGCGACTGCCCCGCCGGAACCCTCCCCGGATCGACCGCCGCCTGGTGGATGCACAGCCCCGACGCCCACTAGCCCGACCGAAGGAAACGTCACGATGAGACACCCCGCAGCACGCCACACCCGCACCGCTGTCTCCTGCACCGCCGTCCTCGGCCTGGCGCTCACCGCCACCGCCTGTGGCGGCGGGGTCACCCCCGGAGGCGGCGAACAAAAGCTCAGCGGCCAGACGCTGACCGTCGCCGGCGTCTGGACCGGTGTGGAACAGCAGAGCTTCAAGAAGGTCCTGGACGGCTTCTCCGAGAAGACCGGCGCGAAGATCACCTTCTCCTCCACCGGCGACAACGTCTCCACCGTCGTCGGCAGCCAGATCGAAGGCGGCAACGCCCCCGACGTCGTGATGGTTCCGCAGGTCGGCGTGCTCCGGCAGTTCGCGAAAAAGGGCTGGCTCGCCCCGCTGTCCAAGGAGATCGGCACCACCGCCGGCAAGAACTACGCCCAGGTCTGGAAGGACTACGGCACCGTCGACGACACCTATTACGGCCTGTACTTCAAGGCCTCCCACAAGTCGACGGTCTGGTACAGCCCCGAAGCGTTCACGCAGGCCGGTGTCGGCCCCGCGAAGACGTACAAGGAGTTGCTGTCCTCCGGCCGGACCCTGTCCGACTCGGGCGTACCGGCGTTCTCCGTCGCGGGCGAGGCGGGCTGGCCGCTCACCGACTGGTTCGAGAACGTCTACCTCTCCCAGGCCGGGCCCGAGAACTACGACAAGCTCGCCGACCACAAGATCCCGTGGACGCACCCCACCGTCGTCAAGGCGCTGACCACCCTCGGCCAGCTCTTCAAGGACAAGAACATGGTCGCCGGCGGCGGGGCGGGCGCGCTGCGCACCGACTTCCCCGAGTCCGTCCAGCAGGTCTTCGGTCCGTCGCCCGAGGCGGCGATGGTCTACGAGGGCGACTTCGTCGGCGCACTGGTCACCGACGAACTCCACAAGGAGGTGGGCAAGGACGCCAAGTTCTTCCCCTTCCCCTCGGTCGACGACGGCAAGCCGCCGACGGTCAGCGGCGGTGACGCCGCCGTCGTGCTCAAGGCAGGCAAGAACAAGAAGGCCGCGATGGAGCTGGTGAAGTACCTCGCCACTCCCGAAGCGGCCGGCATATGGGCCCAGTCCGGTGGCTTCATCTCGCCCAACAAGAAGGTGCCCGCGGGCGAGTACCACGACGAGGTGACCCGCAAGGCCGCCAAGTCCCTGACCGACGCCGGCAACTCGGTCCGGTTCGACATGTCCGACCAGGCCCCCGCCGCGTTCGGCGGCACCCAGGGAGCCGGCGAGTGGAAGCTCCTCCAGGACTTCCTGCGCGACCCCTCCGCCCCCGAGGCCACGGCCCGCAAGCTCGAAGCCGCCGCGGTCAAGGCCTACCGGAACTAAGGACCAAGGGGCCCCGATCCATGCCAGTCACCACCTCCGAGGTGCCGCCCGCAGCGACGCGTGGCACCTCGGCTCCCCCGCCGCCCGGCACCCACGGTAAGAACGGCAAGCACGGCAAGGCCGGTACCCCCGGGCGGCGCGCCGTCCGGCGGCGCCGGCGCGTCGCCGGGCTGTTCCTGCTCCCCGCCTTGCTGCTGCTGGGCGCGCTCGTCGCGTACCCCATCGTGTTCTCGGTCATCCGCAGCATGTACGACGCCTCGGGCGACACCTTCGTCGGCGCCGACAACTACACCGAGATGTTCCAGGACCCGGCGACCGTCCGGGCCATCCGCAACAGCGCGATCTGGGTCGTCTTCGCGCCCGCCCTGCTGACCGGGCTGGGCCTGATCCTCGCCGTGCTGACCGAGAAGATTCGCTGGAAGACGGCGTTCAAGCTGCTGATGTTCATGCCCATGGCGATCTCCTTCCTCGCCGCGGGCATCATCTTCCGCCTCGCCTACGAGCAGGACCCCGAACGCGGTGTGCTCAACGCGGTCGTCGTCGGCGTCCACGACAACTTCCACGACGCCCCGTCCTTCCCGACCGCCAAGGCCCGCCTCGGCGACAAGCAGCTCGTCCACGGCGACGACGGCTCCTACCGCACGGCTCGGACCGCCGAACCCGGGCGGACCGTCAATCTCGGCCTGGTCGGCGTCCCGCCCAAGGAGATGCCGGCCGCGGCGAAGCCCGCCGCGCCGGCCGCGAAAACACCGGCCGCTGACGGCGAACTGCGGGGCGTGGTCTACCTCGACTTCACCCCCGGCGGACACGGCAAGCCCGGCAGCGTGGACCCGGGCGAACGCGGGCTGCCGAAGCTGGCCGTCGAGGCCGTCGACTCGCACGGCAAGGTGGTGGCCGGCGCCACCACGGGCCCGGACGGCTCGTACCGCCTGACCGGCCTGAAGGCGGGCTCGTACACCGTCCAACTCCCCGCGAAGGACTTCGCCCCACCGTACGAGGGCGTCTCCTGGCTCGGCCCGGCCCTCATCACACCCGCCATCATCGGCGCCTACCTGTGGATCTGGACCGGCTTCGCGCTCGTCCTCATCGGCGCGGGACTCTCCGCGATGCCACGCGAGGTCCTGGAAGCCGCCCGGATGGACGGCGCGAACGAATGGCAGGTGTTCCGCAGGATCACCGTGCCGCTGCTCGGACCCGTCCTGGGCGTCGTGTTCGTGACGATGGTGATCAACGTGATGAAGGTCTTCGACCTCGTCTACATCATCGCGCCCGGCCCCGTACAGCAGGACGCCAATGTGCTGGCCCTGCAGATGTGGCTGGTCTCCTTCGGCGGCGGCAACAACCAGGGGCTCGGCAGTGCCCTCGGTGTCCTGCTGCTGCTCCTGGTGGTCCCGGCCATGATCCTCAACATCCGACGCTTCCGCAGGAGCCAGTCATGACCACCACCCACGCTGCCACGGCGCCCGACGGAAAGGCGAAGGCCCAACCGGGCACAGCACAGCCGGGAACAGCACAGCCGGGGAAGACACGGCGGGCGAAGACACGGCGGGGGAAGACACAGCCGGCGAAGCGGATCAGCCGCAGCGTGATCCAGGTGTGCCTGCTGATCATCGGCCTCATCTGGCTCGCCCCCGCCGCCGGTCTCTTCGTCTCCTCACTGCGCACCGAGGGGGACAACGCCGGCAGCGGCTGGTGGCACGCGCTCGCCGCCCCCGGCCAGCTGTCGCTCGACAACTATGCGGCGCTGCTGCAGGACTCGGGCATCACCCAGGCGTTCTGGAACACCGTGCTGATCTCGGTGCCCACCACCATCGCCGTCGTGGTGATCGCCGCGCTGGCCGGATACGCCTTCGCCTGGCTGGAGTTCCCCGGCCGGGACTGGATCTTCCTGCTGGTGGTCGCCATGCTGGTGGTGCCGGTCCAGATCGGACTGCTGCCGGTGGCCAAGATGTTCGGCGCGCTCGGCCTGTTCGGCTCCATCCCCGGCGTGGTGCTCTTCCACACCGCCTACGGGCTCCCCTTCGCCATCTTCCTGCTCCGCAACTACTTCGCGGAGATCCCCAAGGAGATGCTGGAAGCCGCCCGCATGGACGGCGGCGGGGAGTGGCGGATCTTCTCCCAGCTCATCCTGCCGCTGGGCCGCCCGGCAATCGCCAGCCTGGCCATCTTCCAGTTCCTCTGGGTCTGGAACGACATGCTCGTCGCCCTGCTCTTCGCCGACAACGAATCGCAGCCGCTGACCGTGGCGCTGCAGTCCCAGATGCGGCAGTTCGGCAGCAACATCGGTGTCCTGGCACCCGGCGCCTTCCTGTCCCTCATCGTTCCCGTCATCGTCTTCTTCGCCTTCCAACGCCACTTCGTCCAGGGCGTCATGGCCGGATCGGTGAAGTAACGGGAAGTCCGGCGAAGTGGCGGGGGAAGGAGCTACGGCGCGAGCCGCGGGCTCCGGATACTGCGCGGGACGGGCGGGGATGCGGCGGGGCAGCGGGAACGCCCGGTGCCCCGCGGGACGGCCGGCGGGACGCCGGGAACGCCCGGTGCCGTGCAGTGCGGGACGGGCGGCGGGAACTTTCGGAGCGCTGTGCGGGACGCCGGGAACGCCCGGTGCCCTGCCGTGCGGGACAGGCAGCGGGAACGTCCGGTGCCGGCGGGATCGGAGCCCAAGGCGTCATAGCCGGGTCGGTTAGTAGCCGGAACGGGGCGCAGCGCGAGTGCGGGCTCGGGACGCGGCCAGGACAGGGACGGGGCAGCGCCGAGGACCTCGTGTTGGCCCCATGATCGCGAGTCGCCCGTGCCGTCGGGGCGGATCATGCTCACGGGCGGGCCGGCACGATTCCGTGTCGGCCCGCCTCCGTTCAGGACGGGCCAACGCGGGGCATCGGCCCCTACGAGGTGGCGTGCGGCCCAGCGAAGTGCGGCTGGTGTGGTGAGGTGACCTGCAGTCCAGTGAGGTGCGGCCCAGTGACCTGCGGTGCGGTGACGTGCGGTGCGGTGCGGTGACGTGCGGCCGGCCGGCCGGGGCAGTGTCGGGGGCGTGGGAGTTGGCCGAGCCGTGTGCCCGTCGTGGCTGGGGAGGCTGGACCGGCTGCGCCGGAGGGGGCCCTCCCCCTCCCCTCCCTCCCCCTCCCCTCCCCGTGATCTTCTTCGTTGTGGGCGGTGATCTCTGCCACGTCTCCTGAGGGTGCGCCCGACCGACCGGCTCCGCGCCCGCCGGGTGGCGCACTCCTCCCCACCTCTCCCTCCTCGATCATCAAGACCGATGTGCGGAGAAGATCAGCGGAACCCCGGAATTGCCCAGGAGGAGGCCGATCATGAGCCCTCCGCACCCCTGATCGGCGTCGCCTGCGGGAACCAGTGATCTGCCACCCGCCCACCGGGCACGTTTCCGCAGGTCAGGCCACTACCACCCGGGCGCTGCCACGCATCGACCCGCACCAGCTCCCTGGCCTCCTCCCTTCCCACCCCTCTCAGCACTCTCCGCGGGCTGTCCCGGAATCGCGGCGGGATCTCTGCGCCAAACACCCGGCCGCTTCCACCATGAATCGACACATATCGGCATCGCTGCAGCTCAGAGGCAGCGAACAGCGATCGTCTCGGGATGGCGGAGCGTCGGGGCCCGGGACCGGGCAATGCCTCGCCGGTTCCCTGATACGGGCCGAAGGCAGGCAGTATGGGGGGTGTGACCCTCATCGATCATTTGCCGAAAGACGCCGACCCCGATGCCCTCTTCGAAGCCTTTTCGAGTTGGGCCGAGCAGCAGGGCATCGCGCTCTACCCTGCCCAGGAGGAGGCGCTGATCGAGGTGGTCTCGGGGGCGAACGTCATCCTGTCCACCCCCACCGGCTCGGGAAAGAGCCTGGTCGCGGCCGGCGCGCACTTCACCGCCCTGGCCCGTGACCAGGTCACGTTCTACACCGCACCCATCAAGGCCCTGGTCTCGGAGAAGTTCTTCGACCTGTGCAAGCTGTTCGGCACCGAGAACGTCGGCATGCTCACCGGTGACGCCTCCGTCAACTCCGACGCACCGGTCATCTGCTGTACGGCCGAGGTTCTTGCCTCCATCGCGCTGCGCGACGGCAAGCACGCCGACATCGGCCAGGTCGTGATGGACGAGTTCCACTTCTATGCCGAGCCGGACCGCGGCTGGGCCTGGCAGATTCCGCTGCTGGAGCTGCCGCAGGCTCAGTTCATCCTGATGTCGGCGACGCTCGGCGACATGTCGCGGTTCGAAGAGGATCTGACCCGCCGCACCGGCAAGCCGACGTCGGTGGTGCGCTCCGCGACGCGGCCCGTTCCACTGTCGTACGAGTACCGCACGACGCCGATGACGGAGACGCTCACCGAACTGCTGGAGACCCACCAGTCCCCGGTGTACATCGTGCACTTCACGCAGGCCGCGGCTGTGGAACGCGCGCAGGCTCTGATGAGCATCAACATGTGTACGCGCGCCGAGAAGGACCAGATCGCGGAGCTCATCGGGAACTTCCGGTTCACCACCAAGTTCGGTAAGAACCTGTCGCGTTACGTCCGTCATGGCATCGGTGTGCACCACGCCGGCATGCTGCCGAAGTACCGCCGGCTGGTGGAGAAGCTGGCGCAAGCGGGCCTGCTGAAGGTCATCTGCGGTACGGACACGCTCGGCGTCGGCGTCAACGTCCCCATCCGCACCGTGCTGTTCACCGCGCTGACGAAGTACGACGGCACCCGGGTGCGGACACTGCGGGCGCGGGAGTTCCACCAGATCGCGGGCCGGGCCGGGCGGGCCGGCTTCGACACCGCGGGCTTCGTCGTCGCGCAGGCGCCCGAGCACGTCGTGGAGAACGAGAAGGCCCTGGCGAAGGCCGGCGACGATCCGAAGAAGCGCCGGAAGGTCGTCCGCAAGAAGGCGCCGGAGGGCTTCGTCAACTGGGGCGAGAACACCTTTGAGAAGCTCATCGCCTCCGACCCGGAGCCGCTGACCTCCCGCTTCCGGGTCACGCACGCCATGCTGCTGTCCGTGATCGCGCGGCCGGGCAATGCCTTCGCGGCGATGCGCCACCTGCTGGAGGACAACCACGAGCCCCGCAAGAACCAGCTGCGTCATATCCGTCGCGCCATCGCGATCTTCCGGTCGCTGCTGGACGGCGGAATCGTGGAGCGGCTGGAGGAGCCCGACGCGGAGGGACGGATCGTCCGGCTGACCGTCGACCTTCAGCAGGACTTCGCGCTGAACCAGCCGCTGTCGACGTTCGCGCTGGCCGCCTTCGATCTGCTCGACCCGGAGTCGCCGTCCTACGCCCTGGACATGGTGTCCGTGGTGGAGTCGACGCTGGACGATCCGCGGCAGATCCTCGCCGCACAACAGAACAAGGCCCGGGGCGAGGCGATCGCCCAGATGAAGGCCGACGGCGTGGAGTATGAGGACCGCATGGAGCGGCTCATGGACGTCGAATACCCCAAGCCGCTGGACGAACTGCTCTCCCACGCCTACAACCTGTACCGCAAGAGTCACCCGTGGGTCGGCGACCATCCGCTGTCGCCGAAGTCGGTCATCCGCGATATGTACGAACGCGCCATGACCTTCACGGAGTTCACCTCCTTCTACGAGCTGGCCCGCACCGAGGGCATCGTGCTGCGCTACCTGGCGAGCGCCTTCAAGGCGCTGGACCACACCGTGCCGGACGATCTGAAGTCCGAGGACTTCCAGGACATCATCGCCTGGCTCGGCGAGATGGTGCGGCAGGTGGACTCCAGCCTGTTGGACGAGTGGGAACAGCTCGCCAATCCGGAGGTGGAGACGGCGGAGCAGGCCGCGGAGCGGGCGGACCAGGTGCGGCCGGTCACCTCGAACGCGCGGGCGTTCCGGGTGCTGGTGCGCAATGCGATGTTCCGTCGGGTGGAGCTGGCGGCGTTGGACAAGGTCGAGGAGCTCGGCGAGCTGGATGCCGAGTCCGGCTGGGACGTCGACGCGTGGGGCGACGCCATGGATGCCTACTGGGACGAATACGACGAGCTGGGCACCGGTCCGGACGCGCGCGGCCCGAAGCTTCTGCAGATCGAGGAGGATGCCGAACACGGGCTGTGGAAGGTGCGGCAGACTTTCGCCGACCCGAACGGTGATCACGACTGGGGCATCTCCGCCGAGGTGGACCTGGCGGCCTCTGACGAGGAGGGGCGTGCGGTGGTGCGCGTCACCGACGTGGGTCAGCTGTGAGCGGACGGCTTCGCCCGAGGCCGTCGACGACTGTGACGGAGGGCCACCGGTCATGACCAATCCGGCCGAGAAGCTGGTCGATCTGCTGGACCTGGAGCAGATCGAGGTGAACATCTTCCGGGGCCGCAGCCCGCAGGAGTCCCTGCAGCGGGTCTTCGGCGGCCAGGTCGCGGGCCAGGCGTTGGTGGCGGCCGGGCGGACCACGGAAGGCGACCGCCCGGTGCACTCGCTGCACGCGTACTTTCTGCGGCCGGGGCGGCCCGGGGTGCCGATTGTGTACCAGGTGGAGCGGGTGCGTGACGGGCGGTCGTTCACCACCCGCCGCGTCGTCGCGGTCCAGCAGGGTCGCACGATCTTCAATCTCACCGCTTCCTTTCACAAGCCGGAGCCCGGCTTCGATCATCAGTTGCCGATGCGCCGGGCGGTGCCCGACCCGGAGGATCTGCCGACGGTCGTGGACGAGGTCAGCGCGCACCTGGGCGGTCTGCCCGAGGCGTTGGAGCGGATGGCGCGCCGGCAGCCCTTCGACATTCGTTACGTGGACCGGCTGCGCTGGACGCCGGACGAGATCGAGGCCGCGGAGCCGAGGAGTGCGGTGTGGATGCGAGCGGTGGGACCGCTGGGTGACGATCCGCTCGTCCACACCTGCGCGCTCACCTACGCCAGCGATATGACGCTGCTGGACGCGGTCCGCATCCCGATCGAGCCGCTCTGGGGTCCGCGCGGCTTCGACATGGCCTCGCTCGACCATGCGATGTGGTTCCACCGGCCGTTCCGCGCGGACGAGTGGTTCCTCTACGACCAGGAGTCGCCGATCGCCACCGGCGGTCGGGGTCTGGCCCGCGGCCGGATCTACGACCGTGCCGGCAGGCTGCTGGTCTCGGTCGTCCAGGAAGGGCTGTTCAGGAAGCTCGGCGGCTGACCCCTGCGGGCTCCGGCCGTCATCGCGGCCGGCGTCCTGACGCGGCCCGGTTCGTCGCGGCGAGCCGCTTCCAAGGCCCGGGAGAGGTTGACGCGGTACCACATCACTTCGTCGAATTCCTCGGCCGTCAGGACCTGCGCGAACGCTTCCCGGGCGGCGGCCGTCGCGGTGATGACCGAGGCGAAGGCGGGCCGGAGTCGGCGCAGGAGGGACCGCTCCAGGGGGTCCTCGGCCACGGAGGCCAGCTCCTCCGGCGGCAGCACGGCGGCGATGATCGCGGCGGACTCCCAGGGGTCGTCGGTCTCCCCCATGAGCTGGGCGACCCTGCGGCTGCGCCACTGCCGCGCCCGCCAGTCCTGTCCCCCGTCGAGCATCACCCGCATCGCGGCGGGGGTGTTGCCGCGCATCAGCTCGGGTTCGCGGTCGGCGAAGGCCGCGACCTCGGCGGCGAGGTAGAGCCAGACCACCGCGCCGAAGCGGTTCACGTAGAACCGGACGGGGCCGAAGCAGCCGGCTCGGGTAAGGCGCAGGAACCGGCCGGGGCCGATGCCCATCAGCTCGGCGGCCTCGGTCGTGCCGACCGTGCGGACGCGTTCGCGGAGCGCGTCGGGAAAGCCTGGCTCGGCCTGCAGCCGAGCGATCTCCTCCGCCGGGACCCGGCGCCTGGCGAGCGGGCCGGGGCTTCCCGGCCGGCCGTCCTGGCCGGCCGGGATCGTCCGTACTTCCCCGAGCTGTGCGGCCAGCTCGAACTCGCCGGTCCGCAACTCCAGTTCACGAGCGGCGCGCCCCATCGCGAGCGCCTGCTGCCCGTCGCACATCACTGTCATGTCTGTTCCCCCGCACCATCGGTCGATCACTGACAGTGACGACTGTAGCCGGGGGTCGTGACAGGGCGTCAACCCTCGCCTCAGACCTGTGGATAACTCTCCGGCTGCCGGACCGCGACCCCCAGATGCTCACCGACGCGATTGACCAGCAGCGTCATCTCGTAGGCGATCTGCCCGACGTCACCGTCCGCACCGGCCAGCACACACAGGCAACTGCCGTCCCCCGCCGCCGTCACGAACAGGATGCCGTCGTCGAACTCGATCATGGTCTGGCGCACCTGCCCGACCCTGAAGTGGAGCCCTGACCCCTTCGCGAGGCTGTGCAGTCCCGAGGCGACCGCCGCGAGATGTTCTGCGTCCGCCCGCTCCAGTCCCTCACTCACGCCGGTGACCAGCCCGTCGTTGGAGAGCACCAGCGCGTGCCGTACCTGCTCCACCCGTTTGGTCAGATCGTCCAGCAGCCAGTCGAGTCCGCTGCTCAATGCCATGCCGCATCCTCCCCGTATCCCCGTCCGCGCACTTGGCCGGTCGGCAGCCCGCAGTCCGTCCGCGTCTGCCGTGCCAGCCTGTCCCACCTCCGCCGCATCGGCAAGCGGCCCCACAGCCCGGCGTGCCACGGCCGTTCGATCGCGCCTGACGGAGAGGATGGCGGCATGGCACAAAAAATGACCAAGGCCGAGTGGCACGCGTTCGTCTCCGAAGGCACCCGTACCGGCAAGGTGTCGACCGTACAGGCCGACGGCAGCCCGCACATCGCGCCCGTGTGGTTCGTGATGGACGGCGACGAGCTGGTGTTCAACACCGGGAAGGAGACCGTCAAGGGCCGCAATCTCGCACGCGACCACAGAGTCGCTGTCTGCGTCGACGACGAACGGCCGCCGTTCTCCTTCGTGGTGCTGCACGGCAGGGCGGAGATCAGCGAGGACCCCACAGCCCTGCGCCATTGGGCGACCCGGATCGCGGCCCGCTACATGGGCGAGGAGCGCGCGGAGGAGTTCGGGGCCCGCAACGGCGTGCCGGGAGAACTGGTGGTGCGCGTCCGCATCGACAAGGCCGTCGCGGTGGCGAACCTCGCGGGCTGACGAGCGCGTTGCGCGCGGCATTCGGCCCGCGCGGCACATTGCGCCGGCGTCCCCGGCGTCTCCCCGGCGCCCTGCCCCGGGCGTAGGTCACCGGGCGTAGGTCACCGGGCGGGCCAAAGGCGCGCGGGGCGGCGGCTCGGCAGCGGTTCTGAACCTCGTCGTCGGTGGCCGCTCCCGCAGCGCGGGCAGGGGGAGACGCACGTCACTTTCACCCATGTCACAACGCGCCGCACCACTCCGTCATATCGGTGTACGCATCGACGACGGAGGAGTTCACCATGGGTGCCCGTTTGAACATGTTCGGCAGCCCGACCGCAGGCAAGGTCTGGAAGCACATCGTCGCCGCGAACAAAGCGCTCGCCGACTCGTCGCTGCCTGCCACGACGCAGGAGCTGGTGAAGATCCGCGCCAGTCAGATCAACGGGTGCGGTGGCTGCCTCGACATGCATACCAAGGACGCCTCTGCCGCCGGGGAGACCTCGCAACGGCTCAACCTGGTCGCGGCCTGGCGAGAGGCCACGGTCTTCACCGAGGCCGAGCGCGCCGCCCTGGAGCTGACGGAGCAGGGCACCCGTATCGCCGACGCGGCCGGTGGCGTCACGGACGAGGCGTGGGCGAACGCCGCCAAGCACTACGACGACGAACAACTCGCCGCCCTGGTATCCCAGATCGCCCTCATCAACGCCTTCAACCGCGGGAACGTCATCATCCAGCAGCCCGCCGGCGACTACCGGCCCGGCCAGTTCGCTTAACCAGGAGCACCTGGCTCTGGGGGCTGGAGGCCATCCCGGCTCCAGCCCCCCAGGCACCTCATGAGACACAACAGGAGTGCGGCGACCGGGCTTCAGTCATGCTCTCCACCGAGCGCACCCGAAGCGTTCAGGGACAGTAGGCACCGCGCCCTGCCCCTGTCGCAGCGAGGTCTTGTTCCTGCAGTTCGGGTCGTACGTCCATCACGATCAGTGCAAGCCGAACGCCATCGCCGATTCCTGCGTCTGCTTCGGGCCACCCGTGCCGGTTGAGTGGTTACCAGAGCTCGGGGAGAGTAACGCCGTTGTGGGTGATGGTCTGCTCAATCGTGCCGCTGCTGAACTGGTCGATGTCGTCCGCTGCGGCCATGCTTGCGCTACCGAGTACGGCGGTGGCAGCCAGTGCGACGGCGGCGATGAGGGTTCGGATACGCATGCTGGGCTCCTGTGTTCGGGGGACGCAAAGGTCCGTGATCAGCAGAAGGCATGCGCAGGGGCGCTCTGCGTTATTCCACATCGGCCGAGTGCCACCCGATCGATGGACTTGACGCGGCCTCCTGGCGCATTCTCCCGACCGCCAACTACGCCTATCAGCACATGATCCACGCGTAGCGCGCCAGGTCCTGTCCGCCGGATCACTCGGTCCGGAGTTGGTCCAGAGGAAGCGTGCTGCGATGTACCGGGCGGCGTCGTGGATGCGGGCGGTCCTGTCGAAGTCCGGTGGTCGTCCGTCGTGGCGCCCGCGCCGCCTGGATCATCCCGCGACGACCGGTTGTAGCCTCGGCCCTTATGAGTTGGCTGCCTGACGGCTTCGTCCACCCCGTCCACGTGCCCGTGCCCGACACCGCGCTTCACCTGCGGCCGATCCGGGAGTCGGACACCGCGATCGACTACCCCGCCGTGATGGGCTCCCGCGAGCGCTTGTGGGAGATCTTCGGCCCGGCCTGGGCCTGGCCCAAGGAGACGATGACCTATGAAGAGGACCGCATCGACTTGCTGCGGCACGAGAGGGAGATAGCCGCGCACCAATCATTCAACTACGCGCTGCTGGACGAGGAGGAGACAGCGATCCTCGGCTGCGTCTACATCGACCCGCCCGAGCGCACCGGCTCCGACGGAGAGGTCTCCTGGTGGGTGGTGGACGACCTGGTCGGCGGCGAGGTGGAGCGCGCGCTCGACGCCGTGGTGCCGCAGTGGATCGCCGCAGACTGGCCCTTCCAGCAGCCCCGTTATCTGGGCCGCGACATTACCTGGCAGGACTGGCTCGCGCTGCCGCGCGCCTCGTGACACGTCCGAGTCGGTGCCTGGATCATGTCTTCGAAGATCGTCTGATCGCCTGATCGCCTGCGTGGATGAGTCGTTGACGGATGCCCGGTGTGCGTGGATCGGGCCGTTGGTCCCTGTCCGGTCGCCGCGTCGATCACCTGCCGTTGGCGCGATCACCGGCCGGTGATCGACGCGATCGCCGGCTTGAGTGGGTGTGGGCCGTGGACTCCACAATCGTTCGCGCTCACCAGCACGCCGCCGGGCCGTAAAAACCCCGCACTTCCCGCTGTTGATGGACGCCCTACGGGTGCCGTGCCCGGTCGGACGGACGCGCACCAGGCCCAAGGCGGTGCTCGCGGACAAGGCGTATTCGTGCAGGGCCATACGCACGCACCTGCTCCGCCTGAGCATCCGCGCGATCACCCCACAGGGGGCCGACACCAAGTGATCGAACAGACCGGCTCTAGCCGACCGAGTCCAGCATGCGGGCGGTGTGCCGTCGTCCGGCATGCTCGACCAGACGGATCAGCACCTCCTTGCCCGAGTCGCGGTCGCGCGCGTCGCAGAGCACCACCGGGGTGCCGCGGTCGAGGTCCAGGGCGCGGGCGACCTCATCGGCGCCGTAGGACCGCGATTCCGCGAAGCAGTTGACGGCCACCAGGAACGGGATCGCGCGCCGCTCGAAGTAGTCCACCGCCGGGAAGCAGTCCTCCAGCCGCCGGGTGTCGGCCAGCACCACGGCTCCGAGCGCGCCCTCCGAAAGGTCGTCCCACAGGAACCAGAAACGGTCCTGCCCGGGTGTGCCGAACAGGTAGAGGGAGAGCCCCTCCCTGATCGTGATGCGCCCGAAGTCCATCGCCACCGTGGTGCTGATCTTGTGGTGCACGGCCCCGGTGTCGTCCACCGTCTCGCCCGCTTCGCTGAGCTGTTCCTCGGTGCGCAGGGGGCGGATCTCGCTGACCGAACCCACCAGGGTTGTCTTGCCCACCCCGAAGCCGCCCGCGACTAAGATTTTCAGCGCCAGATCGGGGTCAGGGTCCTCGGTCGCGCCCTCCGGGGCCCCTTGTGCGGCAGTCATCAGCCGTCTCCTCCAGGATGCAGATCCCGTACGTCACGGGTGCGGTCGGATCCGTGGCTCGGCGAGAGGAGCCCCCGCGGCAGAGCGCCGTCCGGAATCCATGGCGAGGACCGTACCTCCCGCTGATCGCGATGTCCTTGAATTCGGGAAAGCCGCGAGGCTTGGATCAAAGATCCCCACGGGCCCTTGTTGTCAGGGTAGTTGGCGCCGTCGACCGTGATCGTCGGGCGGTGGTCACAGGGAGCGGAGGCCATGGATCACCTCGCGCAGAAACCATTCACCGGAGAGCTGGGCCGGTGGTACCGGAAGCCTCACCCGGACCTGGCCGCTGCACAGCAGATCGCCGAGCAGCACCCGCACCACCGTGACCGGCAGTTCGGCGGCCGCTGCGAGTTCGGCGACCGACCGGGTTCCGGCCCGGCACAGTGCGAGCAAGGTGCGGTGTTCCGGGCCGAGTTCGCACTCGTCGGCCGACGACTCCTCCGGCGCCGGGGGCCTCGCCGAGACCAGCGCGATGACGTCCAACCGGGCCGCCGGATCCGGGCCGGTGTGCCCGCCGATCGCCGCGTAGGGGCGGACGACCGGTCCGGCCTCCCCGTCGTACCACCGTCTGTCCTGAGCCATGCGTGGCCCGCCCCCATCCCCCACCCGCCTGTGCGCTGTTCACCGTCCTCCGGGAAGGGCGGGCGGCGCGGTCCTCGTGGTCGGGGACGCTAGTGACAGTGGGCCGCGGCATCCGCACACAGACCGGAAGACTCGAGTATTTGGCGTGGCTACGCTCTCGAACGATCACGTCGTGACCGAACATGTTCGCCACAGGGTGCTCCGCACATCCGCGCCCCCCTCGCCCGCTCCCCTCGCCCGCTCCCCCGCTCGCCACGCACCCGCCCATCGCCCCTCAGCCGCCGGCCCCATCAGCACGGCTCCCGAGACCAAGGCCCTGGGAGATCATGAGCGCGTGGCATGACGCAGGGGGCGTGCGCGCGTCGCCCCGCGCTCAACCGGGCCGACGGGGCAACGGCGGCCCGCCACCGCCCCTGGCACCGTGCCCGCGTTACGCGACCATGTCCCCCCTACCGACCCCCGCCCCCCGCACGCGCCCCGCCCTGAAGGAGTCCGATGACCGACCACGCCGACCCGCACGACGTCCGCGCGTTCTTCGCCGCCCGCGCCGCGGACTGGGACGACCGGTTTCCCGACGACGCGCCCGCCTACGCCGCCGCCATCGCCGAAGTCGGCCTGCACAGCGGCGACCGGGTGCTGGACGCCGGGTGCGGCACGGGGCGCGCGCTGCCCGCCCTGAGGGAGGCAGTGGGCTCGCGCGGGACGGTACTGGGCGCGGACCTCACCCCCGAGATGCTTCGGGCCGCAGTCGGCGCCGGTCGCGACCGCAGCGCGGGGCTGGTGCTCGCGGACGTGACCCGGCTGCCGCTTCGCGACGCCTGCCTGGACGCCGTCTTCGGCGCCGGGCTGATCTCCCACCTGCCGGACGCCGCCGACGGCCTCACGGAACTGGCCAGGACCGTACGCCCCGGTGGCCGGCTGGCCCTCTTCCACCCCGTGGGCCGCGCGGCCCTCGCAGCCCGCAAGGGCCGCGCCCTGACTCCTGACGACCTCCGGGCGGAGCCGAACCTGCGGCCGCTGCTCGCCGGCAGCGGATGGGACCTCGTCCGGTACGTGGACGAGGACTCCCGCTATCTCGCGCTGGCGGTCCGCAGGGGGTGACCCGCCGCTGCCAGGTCCCCCGGGTGTGGTCAAGCCCGCTCGCAGAGCCCGGCGCGACACTCCCCCGGCTGCTGTTGAGGGGTACTCCACGCGGCCTTGTCGAACCATCGGCCTCGTCGAACCATCGGCCTCGTCGAACCATCGGCCTTGCCGGGCTGGCCGCGTAGACCCACAGCGGGGACGGCGCTCCGCCTTGCGCCCCAAATTCCGGGGCGGGCAATGCCCCAAAGACTGTTGCCCAGGCCGTGGTCTACGAGCGCACGTTTGCGGGACAGGGCCTGGCAACGCAACCTCAGGACTCCATGGTGCCCTCCACATGCGGGACGGGGCAGCCGCCCGTCCGGTGCGGTGTGGGGAACGTCCCCAGGTCGGCGACGCGGAAGCCGTCGGGGTAACCCTTGATCTCGGGGTTCTGGCGGGCGTAGTGGGGGGAGCGCCGGGGCGGGAGCAGGCGCACAGCCTTGGCCCGCAGTTTCAGGGCGCCGCGTACCGCCGCCCGAACCGCCGGTTTGGGGTGTTCGTAGCGGAAGACGTCCAGGAGGGTGTCGTCCAGAAGGGCCATGCTGCCCTTCTTCACCAGGGGGGCGAGCGGGCCGTACCAGCCCGCCATGAGGTTCAGGGTGGCGTCCGAGACGCGCCGGGCTCCCTCGTCCCAGCCGAAGTGGGCCTCTTCGTAGTCGTCCAGGCAGCGCGCGAAGTCCTGGTGGGTCTCGGGGATCTCGGTGATGCCCATGTGGCGGCCGAGGGTGCGGTAGTAGGCCGCGATGGCACGCTTCTCGTGCTCGCTCAGGCGACGCCAGCCGTACTGGTCGATCCAGCGGGTGGGCACCACCACGAAGGTGCACAGGACGTAGCGCATGTCGTCGTTGCTGATGTCGTAGCCGCGGTGCATCTGGTTGATGCGGCGGATCGCCGTCCGGCCCTCCGTGCCGTCGAAGCCGTGCTCGACTACGGCGTCCAGGAGGAGGGCGGTGTCGTCGTAGCGCTTTTGCGTACGGCCCGTCAGCTCGGCGGTTTCCGCTAGCAGGCGGCCGATGCTGGGCACGGCGTAGGTGCGGTAGAGCGCCAGTTCCAGGGCCCTGGTCATGTCCCAGGGGAATTCGTGGGTCGCGGTGATGCGGTAGATCCGCAGGAAGTCGCGCTCGGGGTCGAGCCGCCGGATCTCTCCGAGTAAGTCGTAGCGCCGCACCGGGCATCGGTCCCTTCGTTCGCCGAAGTTCCAACTCTAGGCGGCACGGGCACACTTCACCGACGACGACGGGCGCCAGATCAGGAGTCGACATGGCCGGATCCTTGCGCGGGATCCCCGGGCTCCTGCCGTGGTGTCGGACGGTCCCCGGGCGAGGGCGGTGACGGCCCCGCGCGGAGGGCGGCAGCCCGGTTGTCGCCGGAGGCGCCGGCGTTCGGCGTTCGGCGTGCACGAGCCGGCCTGCCGCGCGGTGATCGCGCCGGCGCGGGAGCCCCGGCAGTCGCCGGACACGGTCGCCCATGAGCTGCTGGGTCTGCCCGTTTCCGACCCGGGCGGCGGTGGGCGACAGGTGGGGGCAGGCCCGTCAGGCCGGACCGCACGGCTCCCGGCCGGCCGGCTCGTCGGGGGCTCCGGGAAGCCGGAAGCCGGTAAGGCAGCCGGATGTCAGCTCTTCCGCCGCCTGACGTTCCGGGCCCGTCGTGCAGGGTCCGGTGCGTTCGCGCCGTAGCGGTCGGTGAGCGTGGGGTCCGCCACGGCCAGGGCCTCCTTGACGGGCATGCCGGTGCGTTCGGCGAGTGCCAGCCGCTCCTTCACCTCTCGCGGGGTCCGGGGGCGGAAGCCCGGTCCCGTGCCGCAGCAGCCGCCGTGGAAGGTCAGCCCGGCGCGCAGTACGGCGTCGAGCGCGCGCCAACCGGCCTCGTCACCGCGCCTGGGCACGGCGAGGTCCGCGCCGGCGTCGATCAGGGGGCGGCGGCAGCGCGGACAGGGGCTGTCGCCCGGTGCCTGGGCGCCCGCGGTCCTCTTGACGGCGGTCCGGCATTCGAGGCAGACGAAGTGCATCCGGCGGCTGTAGAAACACATGAGCGCAGCGTAGAGCTGGTGACAAGGTCATGCCGAGCCAATTAAGGTGCGCCGACATACTCCGGATGGATCGGATGGGAGGCCCCCGCGTGCCCGCGACCGAGAGCGCCGACAACGATCAGTTGCTCGTGCTGACGGCGGTGCTGCTGACGCCCGCGCAGTTCCCGAGTGTGCTCGGGGACGATTACCCCGAAGTGTGCGCGGACCTCGGCCTGGAGCCGTACGAAGAGGGGTACGGGCTGGTCCTCGGGCAGGACGGCGGCGGGGCTCGCTGGACGGTGGTGACGGAGGACGTGTCGCTGGTGGCCTGCGCGATCGCGGCGTGGGACTGCGGTATGGAGTACGACCTCTCGCCCGGGGAGAACAGCATCGTCGGGGCGCTTCCGGGCTGGCCGGTCTCCCTCGCCGTGTCGGCGCCGGGGGTGCCGCAGCCACACGACCCGGAGCCGCAGGACGGCGATCCGGCGCCGCTCGTGCCACCGGACGGGGAGGAATGGGGGCCTGCTCAACGGCGGCTCGGCGCGGACGAGATCGCCCTGCAGTGGGCGGCGTGGCGCGAGCAGGTGGACGGTGAGGTGGCTTTCGCGGAGCCGGGCGAGGAGCAGCACACGGGGGTGCGGCGGGTGTTGGCGGAGGCGCGGCGGTATGTGAGCGAGCCGCCGCCGCCCGGCCGGGTACGGTCGTCGTTCGCGGCGGGCGAGGCCCGTACGCTGCGCGTCGACGGCCCCGGCTGGAGCATGGTCGCGCGCACCGATGACATCGCGTTCGTGTTGCTGGACGAGGAGCCGGGTGAGGTGCATCCGGTGGGGCGAGGCCCCGAACTGCCCGGTTTGCTGTCCTCGTTGGACAAACTGGCGGTTCGTCCCGTCTGAGTCGCCGGCGCATCGGCGGGCGCACATGTCGGCGGGCCGAGCGGTGTGGGGCGGGTCCATGGCGGGTGGTGCGCCGGCCGCGCACCATGGGGCGCCGCGGCCGCCTCGGGCCGCCCGCTTCTGGAGGCCGGAATGCGCCTGGCGTACGCCCGTTCGCGACGCACCGCTGTCGTGTGTGCCGCGTCCCTGCTCGTGCTGGCCTCACTCGGAGCGGCGCGGCCGGCGCCCGCGCCCGCCCGCTCGTGTGGAGCGGGCGCTCCGGCAGCGGGCGTCGCCCTGCCGGGGACGCCGGTACCGGGCGCCGAGCGGCAGCAGGCGGTGTGCCTGCCCGATCTGACGACCACCGCGCTGGCCGGCACGCCGTATACGGACACCGCCGACCAGGCCGGGCTGGCGGCACGAGGGACCCGGCTTCCCAGTGGGGTGCCCGGAGTCCAGGTGGACGGCTACTTCCCCGACAGTTCCACCTTCAACGCCACGCACGGCTGGCGGCACGACGCCCAGTTCGTGATCCGTCTGCCGGAGCGCTGGAACGGCGGGCTCGTGGTCACGGGCGCGCCCGGCACGCGCAAGCAGTACGCCACCGACGCGCTGATCTCCGACCGGGTGCTGGCCGCAGGCTTCGCCTACGCCGCGACGGACAAGGGCAACAGCGGCGCGGACTTCTACCGCGACGGGCGACGGCCCGGCGATGCCATCGCCGAGTGGAACCGCCGTACGACGCAGCTGACGCGTGCCGCGCAGCGGACCGTGGCGGGCTTCTACGGCAGCGCCCCGCGCCGGACGTACATGACGGGGATCTCCAACGGCGGCTACCTGACCCGCTGGCAGCTGGAGAACCACCCGGAGCTGTACGACGGCGGCGTCGACTGGGAGGGCGCCCTGTGGACCGCGGACGGACCGAGCCTGCTGACCTCTCTGCCGACGGCGGTGTCCTTCGGACAGGGGGAGGCCGGGGTGCGGGAGATGACCGCGGCGGGATTCGCGCCCGGGTCTCGGTTCCTGTGGCCGTACCACCAGCGCGCCTACTGGGGCGTGACGCAGAAGACCTACCGCGCCGAGTTGGATCCCGGCTACGACCCGACCTGCCCAGGGCCTTCGGCCGGTTCCACGGTGGAGGAGATCTTGGCGGCGTGCGCCGCGGACGGGGCGTACGACTACGCGAGCCGTCCCGCGGCCGTGCACCGCGCGGTCGAGCGGATCGCGCTGACGGGACGCATCGGGCGGCCGTTGATCACGCTGCACGGCGATCTGGACGCCCTGCTGCCGATCGCGACGGACTCCGATGTCTATGACCGGATGGTTGCGGGGCAGCGGAGACAGAGCCTGCACCGCTACTACACCGTGGCGGGCGGCACGCACGCCGACGGCCTCTACGACAGCCATCCCGACCGGCTCCGGCCGATCCTGCCCTGCTATCGGGCAGCGTTCGACGCCCTGACGGCCTGGGTGGAGCGCGGGGTCCTGCCTCCCGCGGACCATACGATCGGGCGCCCCGCCTCGGGGGACGTCGTACATTCCTGCCGCGTCGATTCCTGACCGATGGAGCCGAGGAGCCGGTCACCCGCCGGGGACGGCGGGCGCGGCACCCCTCGGGCACGGGCCACCGCAGCCGGCCCTGGGGCCCCCGTATCCGGCGGGGGCCCCGTCGTTCAACGGCCGATCTGCTTGCGGCTGACGCGGCGCAGCCGCCGCCGCTGAGAGGAGTCGAGGGTCAGATACGCGACGGCCGGGACTCCGACCATGACCAGTACGGCCGCCCAGAACGGCAGCAGCCACAGCAGGATCACTCCCACCGCGACGCCCCCGATCGCGACCTTCGCCTGTGTGGACATCCTTCACGCCCCTTCCGCGGCGCCTGCCGCGCTCTGTGTATCCCATTGAACGCCGTTTTCGCGCCGGGGGTTCCCTGAACGGCCCGAGCGTGCTGTACCCTCGGGCGCTTCAGAGGTCAGTAGTCAAACTTGAGGAGTCCTCGGCCCCGTGGCATCACTCCCCGCGGTCACCCCCGCTCACGTCTCCGAGCTCTCCCGCTGCGCGGCGGTCTTCCTGCCGTCGGATCCGCCACGAGCCGGGCGGGTGGCGTTCTGGCGCCCGGACGGCGAGCCCGTCGTCGGCGCCGGCGGATCGTCCACGCCCGACAGGCCCGCCACGGACCTGCCGGACCTGGACGATCTGCCGGGTGTGGACGATCTGCCCGTCGCCCTGCCGGACGAGGACGGCGAGATCGCGGTCTTCGCCGTCCCCGCCGTGGTGCTGCCGGTCGCCGCCGCGGTGCCCGTCCTCACCAGGTCCCGGGCCGCTCGCGGCGCCGATCCCGCCGCGGCGTTCTGGGGTGCCGCAGCCGTGCTGGCCCTGCAGCTCGCCGCCCGGGGCCGGCTGCTGCCGGGCGTCAGCCCCGCGGACCACGACGCATGGCGGCTCGGCCCGCTCGATCCCGCCGACATCGAGCGGCTGCGCGACCTGGCCGCCGCGATGCCGCCGTACGCTCATGCCACGCCGCTCCCGGACACCGACCCGGTCGTGCTGCCCGAGCCCGAGCGTCATCTACGGGCGTTCCTCGACGCCGTGGCCGACGGGTTGCCCCGGTCCCCGGCCGCGGCGCTGGCCACCGGCGCCCCGGCCTTCGCGGCGCAGCCCCCGCAGCGCGTCCCCGAGCAGCGCGCCTGGGCCGCGGACGTCGCCGCGGGCCACGACGCGGGCGTACGGATCTCGCTGCGGGTGGAGGTGCACGGAACGGAACACGCTTCCGGCAGCCCCGGCGTACACCCCGAGGGCCTCGGCGTCGACGATGCCGGCAATGCCGACGGCGTCAGCTTCAGCGCCGTCCTCCAATTGCACAGCCTCACCGACCCGGCACTGGTCGCCGATGCCGCCGCGGTCTGGGCCGGGGACTCGGCGGCGGCCCGGGCGTTCGGTCCGCGGGCGCGGATGGACACCCTGCGTACGCTGCGCAGGGCGGCCGACGCCTGGGCGCCGCTCACCCCGTTGCTCTCCGCCGCGGTGCCCGACGCGCTGGAGCTCGACGACGAGGAGATCGCCGAGCTGCTCGGTCCGGCCGCGCGGGCGCTGGCCGCCACGGGCGTGCGGGTGCACTGGCCCAAGGAGCTGGCGCGCAAGCTGACCGGCCGTGCTGTCGTGGGTCCACCGGACCCGCTCGATCCGCGGGACTCCCGGCTGCCTTCCCTCCTGTCGGCCGATGCGCTGCTCTCCTTCAGCTGGCGGTTCGCGGTGGACGGCCAGGAGGTCGACAAGGCGGAACTGGACCGGCTCGCCGAGGCCGGCCGGCCCCTGGTGCGGCTGCACGACCAGTGGGTGCTGATCGACCCGGAGGCGGTACGCGCCGCCCGGGAACGCCAGGACCGCAAGATCACACCGCTCGACGCGCTCGGCGCCGCACTGACCGGCACCGCGGAGGGCGACGACGGCCGGCCGGTGGAGGTGACGGCCTCCGGCTGGCTCGCCCGGCTGCGCGACCGGCTCGCCGACCCTGACCGGGCGGACACCGAGCCGCTGCGCCAACCCGCCGCCCTGACCGCGACGTTGCGCGACTACCAGCTGCGCGGACTCGGCTGGCTGCACCGGATGACCTCACTGGGGCTCGGCTGCTGTCTCGCCGACGACATGGGCCTGGGCAAGACGATCACTCTCATCTCACTGCATCTGCACCGGCAGACCGATCAGGACTCGGCCGGTCCCACGCTCGTCGTCTGCCCCACCTCCCTCATGGGCAACTGGCAGCGGGAGATCGAGAAGTTCGCACCCGGCACCCCGGTCCGCCGCTTCCACGCCGGGCGGCGCAGCCTTGCGGACCTGGCCGACGGTGAGTTCGTACTCACCACGTACGGCACGATGCGGCTGCACGCCGACAAGCTGGCGGAGGCCGGCTGGGGGCTGGTCGTCGCGGACGAGGCGCAGCACGTGAAGAATCCGTTCTCCGCGACCGCCAAGGCGCTGCGCACGATCCCGGCGATGGCCCGGGTGGCACTGACCGGCACCCCGGTGGAGAACAACCTGTCGGAGCTGTGGGCGATTTTGGACTGGACGACGCCGGGGCTGCTGGGGCCGCTCGGCCGGTTCCGTACCCGCTACGCACAGGCCATCGAGGGCGGGGCGGCGGCATCGGTCGAGGCCCGCACGGCCGCCGAGCAACTCACCCGGCTGGTACGGCCGTTCCTGCTGCGACGGCGCAAGTCCGATCCGGGGATCGCGCCGGAGCTGCCGCCCAAGACGGAGACCGATCGCGCGGTGGCGCTGACCAAGGAGCAGGCGGGGCTGTACGAAGCCGTGGTGCGCGAGGGGCTGAGTGACATCGCCGGGACGGACGGGTTCGCCCGCCGGGGGCTGGTGGTCAAGCTGCTCACCGCCCTGAAGCAGATCTGCAATCACCCCGCGCAGTACCTGAAGGAACTCGACTCCCAGGACGGTCCCCCGCGGATCGACGGGCGTTCGGGGAAGGTCGAGCTGCTCGACGAGCTGTTGGACACGCTTCTCGCCGAGGACGCGAGCGTCCTGGTGTTCACGCAGTACGTGCAGATGGCGCGGCTGCTGGAGGCACATCTGGCCGCGCGCGGCGTCCCCACCGCGTTCCTTCACGGCGGCACGCCGGTAGCCCGTCGCGAGGAGATGGTGCGGCAGTTCCAGGACGGGGCGGTGCCGGTGTTCCTGTTGTCGCTGAAGGCTGCGGGTACGGGGCTGAACCTCACCCGGGCCGCGCATGTCGTGCACTTCGACCGCTGGTGGAATCCGGCCGTCGAGGCGCAGGCGACCGACCGGGCGTACCGCATCGGGCAGACCCAGCCGGTGCAGGTGCACCGCATGATCACGGAGGGCACCGTCGAGGACCGGATCGCCGAAATGCTGTCCAGGAAGCAGCAGTTGGCCGACGCGGTGCTGGGCTCCGGCGAGGCCGCACTGACCGAACTCACCGACGCCGAGCTGGCGGACCTGGTCGCACTGCGAGGGAGCGAGCGATGAACACGCCCGACGACGACATGGCCCACCCCACCGCGCGGGACGCCACGCAGGGCTCGCCGGCGCGCTCCGAGGAAGGTGCCGGCCCCGAGCACACCTTCGCGGCCCTGCCGGTGGACCGCGGCCGGGCCTTCGCGCGCAGCTGGTGGGGGCTGGCCTGGCTCAAGGCCCTGGAGGACACCGCGCTGGACGGGGCGCAGCTCAAGCTGGGCCGCCGGCATGCGCGGGCCGGCGCGGTCGGCGCGGTGTCGGTGCGCCCGGGCCGGATCACCGCGGTCGTGCAGGACCGCGACGGCAGCCGGCACCGCGCCGACGTCCTGCTCCAGCAGCTGAGCGCGGCGGACTGGGACCAGTTGCTGGACCTGGTCGCGGACCGGGCCGGGCACATCGCCGCGCTGCTGCACCGGGACATGCCGCCGGTGCTCGTCGAGGACGCGGCCGCCGCCGGAATCGACCTGCTGCCGGGGATAGGCGACCTGGAGCCGGAGTGCAGCTGCGAGGCGTGGGATCACTGCGCGCATTCGGCCGCGCTCTGCTACCAGCTGGCGCGGCTGCTGGACCAGGATCCTTTCGTGCTGCTGCTGTTGCGCGGGCGCGGTGAGCGGGAGTTGCTGGATGACTTGCAGGCGCGCAGCGCGGCCCGAGCGCCGACGGCGGCGGGGGCGGAGGCCGCGGACCCGCACAGTGCGGGGGTGCCGGCCACCGAGGCGTACGCGGCCCGGGACATCCTTCCGCCATTGCCCGCTCCGCCCCCGCCCGTCGAGGTGCCGGGCCCCGCGCCGACGCTGGGCGGCGGCACACCGCCCGCGCCCGGAGTGGACGTCGCCACAATGGAGTTCCTGATCTCCGACGCCGCGGCGCGCGCCCGGCACCTGCTGGCGGACGCGCTCTCCACCTGGCACCCGGACACTCCGCCGACGCCCGAGCTGACGGTCTCCCAGGACGCGGTGCGGCTGGCCTCCGCGCGGCCCGACGGAGCCATATCGCGGCGGCTCGCGGCCGGTTCGGGGCGCGATGCGCGGAGTCTGGGGACGGCGGTACGGGCCTGGGAGGCGGGCGGCCCGGCCGGACTCGCCGTCCTGGAGGAGGACCGGTCCCCGGAGCCGGAGGCGCTGGCCCGTGCGACCGACAGCCTCGCTTCGGCCTGGCAGGAGGGCGACACTCGGCCGCGGCTGCGTGCCGCCCGCAACCGCTGGACCGTGGTCGGCGGCGATGCGCAGCTGCGCTACGGGCGGGACGGACGCTGGTGGCCGTTTCGCAAGGAGGGCGGCCAGTGGGCCCCGGCAGGGCCGCCCACCGACGATCCGGCGGGCGCACTCGCGGCGCTGTCGGCGGAGGACTGAGCGGACAGGCGGGGCGGCGGGGCGCCCCCTCAGTCCGCCCCGCCCTCCGTCGTCGCCCGGTGCGCGGCCGCTCGCCGTACGAAGATGTCGTGCAGGTCGCGGGCGGCCCGGGGAACCGAGCCTGAGCGGCGGCGCTGGATCACCAGGAGGACCTCGGTGCGGTCGGCCGCCAGCGGACGCCAGGTGATGGCGCCGCTGCGCTCCAGGGGATCGCCGACGATGCTGAAGTCGGGCAGGACGGTTGCGCCCAGGCCCTCGGCGACCATCAGCTTGCCCATCTCGGCGCCGTCGGTGGAGTACGAGAAGGTCGGCGCCCGGCCCTTGAGGAGCCGGTGGACGAAGCGGTGCATGACGTATCCGGCGCGCATCACGATCAGCGGCTGCTCCAGCAGATCGGCCACCCCCACCTCGGTCAGCTCCGCCAGGGGGCTGTCCGGTCGGAGGCACACCACCGGGCGGCCGCGCAGGAGTTCGGTGGTGTGGAAGTCCGGCGGGACGTCGTCGCCCCGCAGGTAGTTGACGAGTCCGAGGTCGAGGCTGCCCTCCAGCAGCGAGCGGTGGATCTCGGCCTGCTGGGCGCCGATCACCTCGGCCTGGGTCAGCGGATGATCGGCGTGGAATTCGCGGAGAGTGGGCACCAGGAGCGGCACGGTGGCGGCGTTGACGGTGCCCAGGCGCACCATGCGGCTGATGTGGTGCTGGTCGTCCGCGGCGCGGCGCAGCTTGTCGACCGCGTCGAGCACGCCCGTGATGTGCGGCAGCAACTCCCGGCCGTCATCGCTGATCTTCGCCCCGGAACGCTTGCGGTCGAGGAGGTCCACGCCCAGTTCGCGTTCCAGATTGCGGACGGTCTCGCTCAGTGCGGGCTGCGAGAGATGCAGTTCCTCGGCGGCCCGGCGCAGCGAGCCGAGGCGGGTGACGGCCGCGATGTATTCGAGTTGCTCGATTCGCACGGAATGCACACCCCCGACTCCGGCGGTGACCCCAATCCCATTCCCTTGATCACCGCTTGAAGGGAAACCCTATCACCACCTCACGGATGCCGTATCGACCCGTGGCGGACCGGCCGCTAAACTCGTCGAAGACGCGGCCGCCGTGATCGGAAATTGATCGGAATGCGGCCACGGGAACCGCCACCGAAGAGCCGGTGCGGCGAATTATTGCGAGGAGGTGACGCGTTCATGAACGAGCAACAGCAGCTCACCCAGCGGCGTCACATCGACCTCGTGCGGGTCTCCAGCTCGCTCTGTCCCCCGGTGCGCTGAGGAGCGATACCGCGACGGGCGTCCCGTTCGTGCGTACCCCCGGCGCCCTTGCGCCGCGCGGAAACCTGCCCTCCCGCGTGCCCGTACGGATCACGGGACGTGCCGGAAACGCCGAGAGGAAAGCGGCTTTCGAAAGTCGCGCCACCGGCAAGAGGGATTCCGCACCGCGAGGGCGCCCCGGTAAGCGGGTAATTCCTTTGGGCAGGCGCTCGCCGACGCTATCGCTCCGGGCTTGAAAGATCACCAGCAATTCCTCACTCGTTCCGCCTGCGCGCCTTCGGGCGACCGCCGGAACGCCATTCGCCATGCCTTCTTTCAGCACACCGGGAGTTCCGATGTCCGACCTGCCCGCCAACGGGCCCGCGCGCTTTGCGTATTGGGTGCCCAACGTCAGCGGCGGCCTGGTGACCAGCACCATCGAGCAGCGCACCGACTGGGGTTACGACTACAACCGCGAGCTGGCCGTGCTCGCCGAGAACAACGGCTTCGAGTACGCGCTGAGCCAGGTCCGCTACATGGCCAGCTACGGCGCGGAGTTCCAGCACGAGTCCACCAGCTTCAGCCTCGCCCTGCTGCTCGCCACCGAGCGGCTGAAGGTCATCGCGGCCGTGCATCCGGGGCTGTGGCACCCGGGTGTGCTGGCGAAGCTGGGGGCCACCGCCGATCAGCTCTCCGGCGGCCGGTTCGCGGTGAACGTGGTCAGCGGCTGGTTCAAGGGCGAGTTCACCGCGCTCGGGGAACCGTGGCTGGAGCACGACGAGCGCTACCGCCGCGCCGAGGAGTTCATCCGGGCGCTGCGCGCCGTGTGGACCGAGGACCACGCCGAACTGGCCGGGGACTTCTACCGGATCCGGGACTTCTCGCTGAAGCCGAAGCCGCTCAACTCCCCCGAGCGGCCCCACCCGGAGATCTTCCAGGGCGGCAACTCCACCGCGGCACGGTCGATGGCCGGCCGGGTCTCCGACTGGTACTTCAGCAACGGCAAGGATTTCGACGGCGTCACCGAGCAGATCAGGGACGTGCGCGCCTCGGCGGCGGCCGCGGGCCGGCCGGCGCCCGGCTTCGGGCTGAACGGCTTCCTCATCGCACGCGATACCGAGGCCGAGGCCCGCGAGGTGCTGCGGGAGATCGTCGCCAAGGCGGACACCGAGGCGGTGCACGGCTTCGGTGCAGCCGTGCAGCAGGCCGGGCAGTCCACGGCGGACGGCACCGGCATGTGGCAGGACTCCTCGTTCGAGGACCTCGTCCAGTACAACGACGGCTTCCGTACGGGCCTGATCGGCACCCCGGAGCAGATCGCCGAACGCATCGTCGCCTACAAGCGGCTCGGCGTGGATCTCTTCCTGCTCGGTTTCCTGCACTACCTGGAAGAGGTCGAGTACTTCGGCAAGCGTGTGCTGCCGCTGGTGCGCGAGTTGGAGGCGCAGGAGGCGGAGTCGGCGCCACCGGGCGACCCGGTTGCCGCTGCCGCCCGCGCCTGAGCGCCCCCGAGCGGGGCCACCTCATTCACGTTCACTCACTCAGGAGATTCCCATGAGCACCGTCGCACCGACCGAATGGCAGACCCGGCCCGCGCCCGACAGCCCGCAGGGCTGGGTCGAGCGGGCCGCCGAGGTGTCCGCCGTACTCGCCACCGACGCCGCCGCCCGTGACCACGCGGGCGCCACCCCGCACGCCGAGGTCCAACTGCTGAAGGATTCCGGACTGGTCACCCTGCTCGGCCCGGTCGAGCACGGGGGCGCGGGCCAGGACTGGCCGACCGCGTACCGGGTGATCCGCGAGGTCGCCAAGGCCGACGGGTCCATCGGCCAGCTGCTGGGCTACCACTACCTGTGGAACTGGGCGGCCCGGCTGGTCGGGACCCCGGAGCAGTGGCAGCAGGTGGAGGCCGAGGCCGCCCGCAACCAGTGGTTCTTCGGCGGGGCGGTCAACCCGCGGGACAACGACGTGGTGGTGCGGGACGAGGGCGAGCACCTCCTCTTCAGCGGCCGCAAGACGTTCTCCACCGGGAGCAGGGTCTCCGACGTCACCGTGCTGGAGGGCGTCCTGGAAGGCACCGACGACCATGTGTTCGCCATCGTCCCGTCGGACAGTGCGGGCCTGACCTTCCACGACGACTGGGACAACATCGGCCAGCGGCTGACCGAGAGCGGCAGCGTCACCCTGGACCAGGTGCGGGTCCCGTGGGCCGCGGCTGCCGGATACGTGGACAAGGCGTTCCGGCCGCGCGTCTACAACACCCTCAATGTGCCGACGATCCAGCTGGTCTTCGCGCACTTCTACCTCGGTATCGCCGCGGGTGCCCTGGAGACGGCCGCGACCTACACGCGCACCAAGGCGCGGTCGTGGCTGCACGGCGGCCACGAGCAGGCGGTGGACGAGCCGTACGTCATCGACACCTACGGCGATCTGACCGGCAAACTCTGGGCGGCCGAAGCGCTGGCCGACCGGGTCGCGGAGGAGGGGCAGCGGCTGCACGACGCCCCGGACGCGGTGACCGAGCAGGACCGCGGCGAGTTCGAGATCCGGGTGGCCGCGGTCAAGGCGCGTGCCACGGAGGTGGCGCTGGAGGTCACGAACCGGATCTTCGAGGTGACCGGGGCCCGGTCCACCGCGAGCGCCGAGGGCCTGGACCGCTTCTGGCGCAACGTCCGCACCCACACCCTGCACGACCCGGTGGCGTACAAGCGCCGCGAGGTCGGACGGTTCGTGCTCACCGGTGATCTGCCGGAACCCACCTGGTACTCCTGACCGGTTGCCCGCCGGGGGGGGGGGGGGGGCCCCCCCCCCCCCCCCCCCCCCCCCCCCCCCCCCCCCCCCCCCCCCCCCCCCACCCCCCCCCGGGGGGGGGGCC
>NZ_JBIRGO010000027.1:0-98255 GCF_044328065.1 Streptomyces sp. NPDC017993 | reverse complement strand
GACCTGCCGCCGATCCCGCACCGGACGCCCCATCCGAGGCGGGGCCAGCAACGGCTTGATCACAGCCCATGCCTGATCAGACAGTTCATGACGACGCACCACGAACGGAGCAACGACTAACCGACTTTGCGGACACGCCCTAGGCCTCATGGGCCACGGGCTGCGCGCGACATCACACTTGGCCACCGGACAACCGATGGCCGGCGTCTTGATGCCTCGGGGCTGGGCATGAGCGGAGACCAGCAATACCCGGTCGCGCCGCAGCCACGAATTTTTATCTCCGCCTCGACAGCCGGGAATTCGAGGGCAGCCGCGACGAACGCGCGCAACCGTCGTGACCTCGCACCGCCCCAGTTCGTTAGCACCATTGGCGCGTGCATCCTTCCCCCCACGGGAGACGCGCCGCGAAGGCCCTGACTCTGCCCGGCTCAGGGCCTTCACCTTTTGCGACTCGGTGAACCCGGGCCTCCTCCGCGTCGATGAAGGGGCGCCGCTCGTGAGGAAAGCCGCCCGCGAGAGCGGGTTGACCCTCCCCTTACGTCAGGCTTGAGGCTGTATACCGACGAGAGGGCGGGTGCATGAGTTACTCCGTAGGGCAGGTCGCGGCTTTTGCCGGGGTGACGGTGCGTACGCTGCACCACTACGACCGGGCGGGGTTGCTCTCACCCAGCGTCCGCAGTCACGCCGGTTACCGCCTCTACAGCGACACCGATCTGGCGCGCCTCCAGCAGATCCTCTTCTACCGCGAACTCCGTTTCCCCCTCGATGAGATCGCCGCCATCCTCAAGGATCCGCAGGCGAACGCGCTGGAGCGACTACGAGCCCGGCAGCAGCAGTTGAGCGAGGAGATCAGCAGACTTCAGCGGCTGGCAGAGGTGGCGGAACGAGCCATCGAGGTCCAGCAGACCGGGGTGCCCCTGACTCCCCAGGAACGCTTCGATGTCTTCGGCGAGATCACCTTCGACCTCAGTTACGCCACGGAGGCAGAGCTGAAGTGGCGGAACTCGGCCGGACATCGCGAGGCGATGGCGCGCGCCGCGGCCCACACCAAGGAGGACTGGCAGCAGCTCATGGGCGAGGCCGCCGTCTGGCGCGCGGAGCTGATCGCGGTCTTCGACGACGGGGAGCCCTGCGACGGCGATCGGGCCATGGACCTCGCCGAGGAGCACCGCCGGCACCTCGCGCGCTGGTTCACCCCCTGCCCGCCCGACATGCACCGGCGCATCGCGGACGACTTCGCCGCCGACCCGCGCGCCTTCGCCCTGGTCATACCGCCGTCACAACAACGCCCGGACCTCGCGGCCTACTTGTGCAAGGCCGTCCATGCCAACGCGTCCCGCAGCGCCGGTTCGCGAACCGAACCCGAGGAAGACCGATGAGAATCATGATCGCCACTGCCGGCTCGCGCGGCGATGTCGCGCCGTACACCGGCCTGGGCGGCGAACTGCGCCGCGCCGGGTACGACGTCGCCCTGGCCACCACCGACTCCTTCGCACCCCTCGTACGTGATGCCGGGCTGGAATTCCGCCGTCTCCCCGCCGACACCCGCCCACACGCAGGTGTGCGGGGCAGACGTGAACTGATGCGCGCCGCTGCCACGTTCCTCACCGAACTGGGCCAGGGATTCGTCGGCGCGGTGGCCGAGGGCACGGATCTGCTCCTGCTGTCGGCCACCACGGCCCCGCTCGGCTGGCACCTCTCCGAGGCCACGGGCATACGGAGCCTCGGCGTCTATCTCCAGCCCACCGCACCGACCGGCGACTTCCCACCCGTCATCACGGGCTCCCGTTCGCTGGGCCGCCCGGGCAACCGCGCGGCGGGGCGCTTCGCACTCCGCATGGCCGACCGCGTCTACGAGCCGGCGGTTTCGGAGCTGCGCCATCGCCTCCAACTGCCTCCGCTCTCCGCCTCCGCGATGCGCCGACGGCAGGAGGAGGCCAACTGGCCCGTTCTGCACGGCTTCAGCACGGCACTGGTGCCGCGGCCTTCCGACTGGCGTCCCGGTATGGAGGTCGGCGGCACCTGGTGGCCGCACCTCGACGCCGCCGAACGGTTGCCCACGGACCTGGAGGACTTCCTCACGGCCGGGCCCCGTCCCGTCCTGATCGGCTTCGGGAGCATGGCGGCCGGAGACGGCGAGCGACTGAGCGAGATCGCCGTACGGGCGCTGCGGCGTGCCGGGCTGCGCGGGATCCTGCAGTCCGGAAGCGCCGGGCTCGCCGCCGACGGGGACGACATCCTCACCGTCGAGGACGTACCGCACGCCCTGCTGTTCCCACGGCTGGCCGCGGTGGTTCACCACGCCGGGGCCGGCACCTCGGCGGCCGCACTGCGCGCCGCGGTGCCCGCGGTCACCGTACCGGTGACCGCGGACCAGCCGTTCTGGGCAGCGCGGCTCGCCGCGATCGGCGCCGCCCCCGCCCCGATCCCCTTCCGGGCCCTCACCTCCGAACGGCTTGCCGACGCAATCGGCCAGGTCGCCGAGCAACCGTCCTTCACACGAGCCGCCGAAGCCGCCGCGCGCCACATGGCCACGGGGGACGGAACGGGGCAGGCCCTCAAGACCATCCAGCGGATGACCGGGAAGGTGCTTCGGCCAAGGAGCGGAGGGCAGGCCCAGGACCATGGTGGTGGTGACGGTGGAGTCGGTGGTGACGGTGCGTCACATCGAACTCCCGTTGTGCGCCCGTAGGGAGGGGGCTGCGGGAGGCGTGGCGGCAGCCTTGCGGCCCCCCGGCCCCAAGGGAGTCCTCCTCGGGGCCGGCGGTGGAGGAGAGCGCCGTACCAACAGGCCCTGTGCCAACAGGTCCCGTGCCCATCAAGTCCCGTGCCACCAGATCCCGTGCCACCAGGTGCGGCGCTCCGCCGGCCCGGTGGGTCAGTTCTGGAGCCAGACGGTCGTGTCCGGCGGAAGCCGGCCGTCGCTCAGCGGACCGCTGGCCAGCAGCACCTCGCCCGGCGGGACGGGCACCGGGCTCTCGGAGAAGTTGGTGACGCTGTGCCATCCGCTGCTGCGGCGGAAGTGGAGAACACCGCCGACGGTGGCATCGTCGGCGCCGACCCACTCCAGGCTCTCGTCGCCCATCATCTTGCGCCGCAGCCGCAGCCCGGCCCGGTACAGCTCCAGGGTCGAGCCCTCGGCTCCGTCCTGCGCCTGGAGGGAGTAGCTGCCGAAGGTCTCCGGCTGGGGCAGCCACGGCGTGCCCGTGCTGAAGCCGAAGGACGGGCCGTCCACCGTCCAGGGCAGCGGCACGCGGCAGCCGTCCCTTCCCTTGCGTTGGTGCCCGGTCCGCTCCCACACCGGGTCCTGCAAGGATTCCCGTGCCAGGTCGGCGACCTCGGGCAGGCCGAGTTCCTCACCCTGGTAGAGGTAGGACGAGCCGGGCAGTGCCAGCATCAGCAGCGTCGCCGCGCGGGCCCGCCGCAGCCCGGCCGCCCCGTCGGGGGCCGGCTCGCGGCCGTCGCTGAGCAGCCAGGAGTCCAGGTCGGTACGGCTCATACCGACGGGCAGGGCGTAGCGGGAGGCGTGCCGCACCACATCGTGATTGGAGAGCACCCAGGTCGCCGATGCCCCGGCGGCGCGCGCCGTGACCAGCGAGGTGTCGATGACGGTGCGGAACTCCAGGGCGCTCCACGGGCATTCGAGGAACTCGAAGTTGAATGCCTGGCCGAGTTCGTCGGGCCGGGCGTACAGCGTCCGGCGGGCGTTCGCCACCCACGCCTCGGCCACCGCGGTGCGCGGCGGGTCGTACTCGTTGAACACCTGGCGCCACTCGCGGAAGATCTCGTGCACCTCCTCGCGGTCGTACAGCGGGTGGCTGCCGTCGAGGGGGAGCTTGCCCAGGGGGCGGCCCTGGCCGTTGCCGAGGTCGCGCAGCGGCTCGGCCAGGTCCTTGGCCAGGCCGTGGGCCACGTCGACACGGAAACCGTCGACACCACGGTCGGACCAGAAGCGCAGCGTCGTCAGGAAGTCGGCCCTGACCTCGGGGTTGTCCCAGTTCACGTCCGGCTGCTCGGGGGTGAACAGGTGCAGGTACCACTGTCCGTCCGGGAGCCGGGTCCAGGCGCGGCCGCCGAAGTTGGACTCCCAGTCCGAGGGCGGCTCGTCGCCGTTCTCGCCACGGCCGTCGCGGAAGATGTAGCGGTCGCGCTCACGTGAGCCGCGCGGGGCGCGAAGGGCCTCCTGGAACCACATGTGCCGGTCCGAGGTGTGGTTGGGGACGATGTCCACCACGACCTTCATGCCGAGCCCGTGCGCCTCTTGGACCAGGGCGTCGAAGTCGGCCAGGGTGCCCAGGCGCGGGTCGACGTCGCGGTAGTCGTCGACGTCGTATCCGCCGTCCGCCAGCGCCGAGGGGTAGAAGGGGCTCAGCCAGACGGCGTCCACGCCGAGGTCGGCGAGGTAGGGCAGCCGGGCGGTGATACCGGGGAGGTCCCCGATGCCGTCGCCGTCGTGGTCGGCGAAGCTGCGCGGATAGATCTGGTAGACGGTGGCCTGGCGCCACCAGTTCGGGTCACAGGTCGCCGGGTCCGCGGAGTGCGGGGTGCTCACAGGGGCTCTCCATGTCTGCGGTGTGGGGTCTGCGGTCTGCGGGTGAGGGCCGGATCGACCGGGCGGGAAGGCGTCGGCCGATCCGCACGGGCCGGTGGGGGCGGTGGTGGTCCGCGGGCACCGGGGTATGCCGCGGGTGTCATCGGCTCACCCCTTGACCGCCCCGGCGGTCAGGCCGGAGGTGATCGAGCGTCGGAAGGCCAGGACGAGGATGGCGATGGGCACGGTGGCGGACATCGCCCCGGCGAAGATCGTGCCGTAGGGAACGGTGTACTGGCTGCCGAAGAGCGCGATGCCGACGGGCACCGTGCGGGCGGAGTCCTCGCTGTTGAAGGTGAGTGCCATCAGGAACTCCGTCCAGGTGGCGGTGAAGGTGAACACCCCCGCCGTGAACAGTCCGGGCCGGGCCGGCGGCAGGATCACCGACAGCAGGGTGCGGGTGACCGAGGCGCCGTCGATCTCGGCGGCCTCCTCCAGGCCGCGGGGAAGCCCCAGCAGGGAGTTGCGCATGATCCAGACGGCGAACGGCAGATGGAACGCCACGTACGGGATGATCAGGCCGAGATGACTGTTGAGCAGCCCCAGGGAGCGTTCGACGAGATAGAGCGGGGTGACCACGGCGATGGCCGGGAAGACCGAGATCATCAGCAGCGCGACCATGATCGTGCCGTGGCCGCGCATCGGCAGCCGGGCCAGCGCGTAGCCCGCGAAGAGCGCGAGGCCGAGGACGACGGTGGTGGAAACGACCGCCACCAAGGTGCTGTTGAGCAGGTAGTGGCCCAGGCTGTTGCCGCCGAAGGCGTCGGAGTAGTTCGCGAAGGTGGGGTCGGACGGGAAGACGCTCGGGGGGTTCGCGCCGATGTCGCGTTGATCCTTGAAGGACGCCGAGGCCATCCAGTACAGGGGCATCGCGGTGAGGACGACGAGGACGAGCGCCCCCAGATTCACCGGGTTGAGCCAGCGCCGCCGGCCCCGGCCGCGCGCTTGCGTCAGCTGCCTCATCGCAGCTCTCCTTCCGACGCCTGGGACGTGAACGCCCGCAGAAAGACCAGGCAGCAGATCAGCACCAACAGAGCGGTGGTGGTGGCGATCGCGGCGCCGGGCCCCATGTTCAGGTCCTGGAAAAGGGTCTTGTAGCCGAGGATGGCCAGCGACTGGGTGGCGGTGCCGGGGCCGCCCTGCGTCAGGACGAACGGCAGGTCGAAGATGCCGAATGCCTGCAGGATGCGGAACAGTACGGCGATCCCGATGACCGGCCGCAGTTGGGGCAGGGTGACGCGCCAGAAGGTGGACCAGGCGTTCAGGCCGTCGATCTCGGCCGCTTCGAAGACGTCCCGCGGCAGCATCACCAGACCGCCGAGGACGATGATCGCCACGAAGGGGGTGGTCTTCCAGATGTCGGCGACCATCATGCCGCCGACGGCCGTGGCGGGTGTGCCGAGGATGACCGGGGAGTGACCGAGGAAGAGTTCGCAGAACCACGTGGCCAGCCCGTACGAGGCGTCGTAGAGATAGCCCCACAGCTGGGCGGAGACCACCGTGATCAGCGACCAGGGAACGAGCAGCAGCGCCATGATCCAGCCCCGCCCCGCTCCCAGTCTCTCCAGCACCAGCGCGGCCAGCGTTCCCAGCACCAGTTCCACCAGCACCGTGACGACCGTGTAGAAGAGGGTGAAGAGCAACGCCTCGCGCCATTCCGAACTGTGCAGCAGGGCCGCATAGTTGGCGGTCGTGAAGGACTCGACGCGGAAGCCGTCGTAGGTGATCCGCACGGTGGTGAAGCTGAGCACCATGGAGAACAGGATCGGGAAGATGGTGACCGCGCCGACGACGAGAAGCGTCGGAGCGGTGTAGCCCCAGCCCACCCGGGCGCGGCGGCGGCGTGTGCTTCCGGGCCCGTCGTCGGCCCGGATGCGCCGGAAGTGCCGGAAGCGTCCGACCGGCCCGCCTCGCACCGCACCGTCCCTTGGCACACCACCTCGCACCGCGCTGCTTCGCACAGCTCCGCTTCCCCCGGTTCCGTTGCTCACAGCACCCCTCCCTTCAGTGCCGCCCGCACCTCGGATTCCATGGCGGACAGGGCCTCCCCCACGGAAGCCGAACCACCGACGGCGGAATTGGCGCGGGTATAGAGGGCCTTGCTGACTTTGGGGTAGTACGGCGTGCCCGACGGCCGGGCAACCAGCTCCAACGTGCGGGCGTTGTCGAGGACCGGGCTCTCCAGCCGCCGTGCGGTCCGGCTGTTCAACGCAGAAGTGAGCGCGGGGATGTAGCTGCTCTCCCGCAGCAACACCTGCTGCCCCTCCTCGGAGAGGAAGCGCGCGAAGGCGAGGGCGCCACCCAGCTCGCGGGTGTGCGGGTTGACGAAGACACTCCAGCCTCCGAGGCCGCTGTACCCGGCGCTCGCCCGGCCTTCGAATCCCGGCCGCGGGACGACACCGACCCTGCCCGCGGTCTTCGTCCCTTCGGCGTTCGACGCGCCCCAGGCGTAGGCCCAGTTCCGAAGGAACAAGGAGCGCCCGCTGAGAAAGGCGTCCAGCGTGTCCTGCTCGATGTAGGTGGTGACCGCCGACGGGCTGACCTTCGAGGCCACCAACTCCCGCATGAAGGACAGGGCCCGCGTCCCTGCGGATCCGTCCACGGTGACGGAGGTTCCGTCGGGGCCGACGACCGAGCCTCCGGCGTCGGCCAGGAACTCGGTGAAGTTCACCGTCATTCCCTCGTAGACCGACCCCTGCCAGACGAAGCCGTAGCCGACGTCACCGCTCCGGCGGACCTTCGCCGCGGTGTGCGCCAGCTCCTCCCAGCTGTGCGGCACCCGCAGACCGTGCTTGGCCAGCAGATCCTTCCGGTAGTAGAGGAACGACTCATCGATGAAGAAGGGCAACGCGTACACGCCGCCCTCCGCAGAACAGGCGTCGACCAGTGGCTTCGGATACTTCTTCCAATGGCCCTGCGGCACATAGGGATCCAGCGGGAGCGCCAGGCTGTTGTACGCGAACTGGCCCGGCCAGACGACGTCTCCCAGGTAGACGTCGGGCGACGGCGACCCACTGGCGATCTGCGTGGTGAGGGTGGCGCGGTTGGTGTCCGTGTCGGACGGCGCCTTGAGCAATCTGACCCGGACCTGCGGGTGCCGTCGTTCGAACGCCGCGATCAGCAACGGCGCGAGCTCCCCGTTACGACGGTCGGTCAGGCTGTGGCACCACCAGGTGATGGTGGTGGGCTCGGTGGGCATCGCGGCGCTCTGTCCGGCCACGGGGTTCGTCACTTCGCTTCCACACGCGGTGAGCGCGGCGGCCGTGACCCCGCCGAGGCTCCCGGCGAGCAGGGAACGGCGGCTCAACGTCATAGGTCCTCCTTGACTGCTGACGCCTGAATGACAGCGTTTGCAAGCTAGGGAGGGCAGACGGCCGCGTCAACCGTGGTGACAAGATTCGTCGCCCTCGCATATCAGCGGACGCCAGCACTTCGAGCGACCACAGCCAGACGGACAAAGAATGGGAGCGCTGTCATTTCTTCCCTCTTCCCGACCATTGGAGAAGGACGCCGAGCCCCTGCCCACCGCTGTGACGGTGGGGTACGTTGAGCGCATGCGCCCCAGTCAGAGTCCCGCCACCATGCCCGACGTGGCCCGGCGAGCGGGTGTGTCGGTGTCGACGGTCTCGCGCACGCTGCGGGGCCTGCCCACGGTCTCCCCCGCGACCCGGCGCAGGGTCGAACAGGCCGCCAAGGAACTGTCGTTCAGCATTTCCCGCAGCGCCTCCAGCCTGGTCACCGGCCGCACCGGCCGGGTCGCGGTGATGGTCCCCACGCTGCAGAGCTGGTTCATGGGCTCGATGCTGGCCGGACTCAGCTCGGTCCTGCGGGCCGCCGACCTCGACCTGCTGATCTACGACGTACCGAGCATGGCCGAACGGGCCGCCTTCTTCGAGCGGCTGCCCGCCCGGCGCAACGCCGACGCCCTGCTGGTCGCCTCGTTCGACCTCTCCGGGACGGAGCGTGAACGGCTCGACGAACTGGGCATGCCGGTGGTCTTCGTCAGCCAGCAGATGCCGGGGCGAGCCGGGGTACGCGTCGACGACGTCGAAGGAGCGCGGCACGGCACCCAGTATTTGGTCAACGTCGGCCACCGTCGGATCGCCTTCGTGCAGACGGACAGCGGCAAGGGCTTCTCGTTCAGTGCCCAGGACCGCGTCGAGGGGTACCGCAAAGTGCTCGCGGAGTCGGGGATCCCGGTGGACGAGAGCCTTGTGTTCCGTGGCGGTACGGGCCGGCGCGCGGGCGCGGACGCGGTGGCGCACCTGCTGAGCGCGCCGCAGCCGCCCACGGCCGTCTTCGCGGAGAGCGACGAGGTCGCCATCGGTGTGCTGCAAGCCCTTCGCACCTCGCGGATCCAGGTGCCGGAGGCCGTATCGGTGCTCGGCTTCGACAACCACGAGATGGCCGAGCTGTTCGACCTGAGTACCGTCGCGCAGTCACCCGACGAGCTCGGCCGGGCCGCGGGCAAGTTGGTGCGCTCGATCTTGGAGAACGACGAGGCGGACGACGCCCGGCAGGTGGTACTGCCCACCCGACTCATCCTGCGCGGGAGTACGGCGCCGCTGGCCGCCCCCGACACCACACCGGCAGGCCGTCCCAGGAAGCCGAAGGCGACGGGGCGGTCCCTCCCGGCCAGGAAGCAGGGCCCCACGGCCGGTCGTTCCTCCGGAACCGGACGCGGCGCCGCCCGGTGAGGGGTCGGCGGGCCGTCCCGACGCTGCCGCGCCCGGCCCCGCACCGGCTCCGCTCCGGGCCGCGCCTGGTCGCCGTGGAACGGCTCACCTTCGTTCCGTACACTCCGCCGCATGATCAACGGCTCCTCTCCTGCCCCTGACGCCGCCCTGTTCAACTTCGGCAAGCGGCGGATGCGCGCGACCATGCGCGGCGCGATCGCTGCGTTCGTCCTGGCCCTCGCGGTGCCGATCGCCGGCGTCGTCCATCAATACGGGTTCGGCACCTGGGTGTTCGCGGTGATCTGGTTCCTTGTCCTCGGCGCGGTGGGGGCAGCCATGGCCTGGGCAGGCTGGGCCGACCGCCACGCGTACCTGGCCTTCGACGCGACCGGCGTCTGGCTGCACAAGCAGACGGCGCACGCCGTCATACCGTGGGCCTCGCTCGAAGCAGCCGGCCTGTTCTGGTGCCCCCAGGGGGAGGGATCGGGGAAACGGCTGGTGAGCCTCGAACTGTGCCCCGCCGGCGGGGTGGATGAGCGCGACCCGGCACTGTCCCCGCTCATCGTCCATGACGAGCCCAACCTTCCGGGCGTGGCCGACCGTCGCTACCGCATTGGTATCCCGGCGTTCGCCCTCCGCGTGTACGGCCCGAAGCTCATCGATGCGGCCCGCTCCGGTGCCGGTCCCCTCTGGTTCGGGGAGCACGAGCGGTCGTCGGGCTACCTCCGCGTACAGGACCTCTTCAGCTGAGTCCGCCATCGTCAGCGGCTGATGAGGAAGGCCCGCCGCCCGCACTCGTCAGCCGCGAACGGCACGGTGCCCGGCACCGGTTACTCGGCGGGGGCGGTCAACTGACCTGATTCCCCCGAGCCATGGGACCTCGGCATCTCCCGCTTCACGAGACGTGGTCACGGCGGGGCGCCTGAACGACCTCTGACTCAACCGCGTCCGGCTCAGCGGACCCTGGCTCATCGGCCTCCGATGCAACGGCCCCCCGAACCCTCGACCGAAGTGCCGGCGCGTCGCGACGTGGCGGGTCACCGCGGTGGACGATGACGACGGCCGCGAGGCCGACAGCGAGCCCGATGGCGGTCTGTGGACCGAAGGGTTCACCGAACATCATGGCGCCCCACAGCGCCGTGACAGGAGCCATGAGGAACATGAGCGTGTTCACCTTGGTGACCCCGGAACGCCTCAGGATGAGCCAGTAGAGCCCGTAACCGCCGAAGGTGGAGAGGGCCACGAGCCAGCCGATGGCCGCCCAGAAGGACAGCTCGGCGGGCGGTCCGGCCGCCCCGGCCACCGTCGCAAGTACGGTGAAAACGACGGCACTTGTCGCACAGTGCACCGTCATCGCCACGCTGGGCGCGACCCTCACACGGGAGCGGCTCTCGACGAATGTGGCCGCCACCAGGGAGGCCATACCGAGGAACGGCACGAGGTAGGCCCACCACGCCACGCCGGCGGCCGCCGCGGCGTCGGCCGTGGTGACGATGACCACTCCGGTCACTCCGAGGGACAGGCCGAGCCACTGACGGCGCGAGACGTACTGCCGCAGCAGCGGCCCCGCGAGCGCCCCGGCGACGAGCGGCTGGGTCCCGTCGATCAGGGCGGTGGTGCCGCTGGAGACGCCGAGCTGGATCGCGTAGTAGACGGTGAGCAGATAGCCGCTCTGCGAGAGCAGGCCGACGACCATCTGCCGGGCCACCGCCCGCCCGGTGAGACCTCGCCAGGACGCTCGGGCGAAGCAGGCGGAGACGACGAGCAGTACGACGGCCAGCGGCAGGAACCGCCACATCAGGATCGTGACCGCGGAGGCGGTGCCGGCGCCGAGCTTGGCGCCGATGAAACCCGAGCTCCAGCAGACGACGAAGGCGATCGAGAGCAGGAAGTTCATGTCGCGCCCTCCAGTAAACAGATCGGTATACCAGTCCACTATACAGATCGGTATACACTGGGGCCATGGGCACCGCACAGACACCCCGGCGGATCACGATGACGCCCGCCGCGGCCCGCGTCGTGGAGGCAGCCGCGAGGCTTTTCTACGAGCGGGGCATCCACGCCGTCGGGGTGGATCTGATCGCCTCGGAGGCCGGGGTGACAAAGAAGACGATCTACGACCGCTTCGGCTCCAAGGAGCAGGTCGTCGTGGAGTACCTCGCCGACCGCGACGAACGCTGGCGGGCCTTCCTCACCGAGCGCCTGGACACCGCCGGCCAGGAGCCGGTGGCGCGCATCCTGGCCGTCTTCGACGCCTCACGGGCGTGGTCGGAGGAGCACAGCACCAAGGGGTGCAGCATGGTCAACGCACACGCCGAGATCAGCGATCCCTCGCACCCCGCCCACCCGATCATCGTCGGGCAGAAGGCATGGATGCTCGCCCTCTTCACCGAACTCGCCGAGGAGATCCGCCCGAAGCAAGCCGGTGACCTGGCCAGGTCGCTGATGCTGCTGCACGAGGGCGCTCTCGTCGCCCACGGCCTGGCCGTCTTCCCCGACCCCATCACCCACGCGCGCGACCAGGCACAGGCTCTCCTTGCCACCGCCTCCGGGACGGCACGGCAGGGCTGAGCAGGATTGAGGAGCCGCACGGCGTGGCCGGCTGGGGGGCTGGGCTGGGCTGACCAAGGCTGTGCGAGAAGCGCGGCCCGCACGGGCGACGGCGTACCGCGATGCGAGCGGAGTGCCTCCATGCAAGGAGTCCGGCCGGCGCCACCACCGCCGACCGGACTCCCATGATTCGCGCCGGACCGTGGGACCGTCGCCGGCCCTTCAGTCCGTCACACCCTCACTCCGCCATTACGCTGTTCCGCTGTTCCGCAATTCCGGTATGCCCTCGGGCCGTCAGGCCTCAGTCCGTGATCGGAATCTGCCCGTTGAGGTGCGCGCCTTCGGTGGTGGGCGCGGTGGCGGCCGCGGAGGCGGAGCCACGCTGCGTGATGCCCTTGAGCAGCTCGGCCAGGTCGACGCCCGTGGTGGAGTTGAGCAGTTCCATGCCCTGGGCGACGTTGTCGGCGACCGTTCGGGACAGCTGGCTCGCACCGTCCGTGGAGATCACGGTCATCTTGTCCACGGCGCTCAGCGGCTCGGACGCCTTCGCGACGACCTGCGGAAGTACCTCGACCAGCATCTGAAGGATGGCCGCGTCACCGTACTGCGCAAAGGCGTCGGCCTTCTTCTGCATCGCCGCCGCCTCGGCCGCGCCCTTCGCGGCCATCGCGGCGGCTTCGGCCTCACCCTCGATCCGTACGGCCTCGGCGAGCGCCGCGCGGTGCAGCTTCTCACCCTCACCGGTGAGCCGGGACCGCTGCGCCTCCGCCTCGGCCTCCTTGACCTGGGCGATACGGCGGGCCTCGGCCTCCTGCTCGGCCTGGTAACGAGCGGCGTCGGCCGGCTTTCGGACCTTGGTGTCGAGCTCGCGGTCGGTCAGCGCCGCCTGGCGCTCGGCCACCTTCTCCTGCTCGGAGAGGATCTCCTGCCGACGTGCGGCCTCGGCGAGCGGGCCCGCCGCGTCGGCCTGGGCCGCTGCCGCCTCGGTCTCCACCCTGATCTCGGCCTGCTTCAGGTAGAAGGTCCGCTCGGCGATGGCGATCTCCTCGGCCGCCTTCAGCCTGGCCTGCTCCGAGGCCCGCTTGGCGTTGGCCTCGGCGATGTCGGCCTCCTGCCGGGCACGGGCGGCCTCGGGGCGCCCCAGGTCCTCGAGGTAGGAGCCCTCGGTGGTGATGTCCTGGATCTGGAAGGCGTCCAGAATCAGGCCCTGCCCGGAGAGGCTGGCCTCCGCTTCCTCGGCCACCTGGCCGGCGAATGCAGCGCGGTCCCGAATGATGTCCTCGACCGACATCCGGCCGACGATGGCGCGCAGCGCACCCGAGAGCACTTCCTGGGTGAAGCCGACGATGCCTTTCTGCTGCTGGAGGAAGCGCTGGGCCGCGGCCCGGATGGCGTCCTCGCTGCCGCCGACCTTCACGATCGCGACGCCATCGAGGTTGGCCTTCACACCGCGCAGCGTGACGGCGCCCCTGACGGCGACCGGGATGTGCCGGCTCGACAGGTCCAGGGAGAACCGCTGCTGGACGAACGGGACGACGAACACGCCACCACCGACGACGACCTTCTGGCCGCTGTTGTCGATGCTGACGCGCCCGGTCGCCGGATCGGTGGACTTCTTGCCGCGGCGGCCGGTGATGATGAAAGCCTCGTTGGGGCCCGCGACCTTGTAGCGAGTGATCACCGCAAGGGCGAGCAGGACGAGGAGTACGACGACCCCTACGACGGCGACAACTACTGAGTTCATAGTGGTTCCCCCGTGCCTCTCGACGGAGGCAATTGGAAGGTGGGCGGTGGTGGTCTGCGTTGAGTGGTGATGCGGACGAGTGGTCGGGGGCTGATGGTGAGAGTCGTGACGAGTGGTGGCAGGCGGTCATGTGGCATTGGCCGCGGTGGGTACGGGCGGACGCCGGCGCGGGCCGCAGCGGGCGGTGAGGGCGGACGACCGCGAACCACGGTGCGGAGCAACGGGCGGTAGCCGTGACCCGATTCCCGGCCTTCCGGTCGCCCGGTGAGCCGCCCGGCTGCGGCCGACGCGGCGGGGGCCCACGGACGGTGAGGGTGCGTCCGGAAGGCCGGTCAGCGCTCCACGGGGCGGACTGCGACCGAGGTGGACGACAGTGACGCCTCCACCCAGATCTCGGCGCCCCGGGCGACGGGGTGCTCGCTCTTGGCCGCCAGCTTCACGGGATGTCCCGCGAGTCGCAGCAGCACTTCTCCGTAACCGTCGGCGGGAATGGCGGTCACCACCGACCCCGCGGTGCCGACCAGATCCTCGTGCCGGGGCACGGGGTCGGTCTGATCGCGCATCAGGACGCGGCTGAATTTCCACGCCAGCCACCCCGCGGCAACACCGGCCGCCGTGCCCACCCCGACGGCCGCTCCCAACCCGAGCCCGGTACCGCCCCATACGATCGCGCCGCTGAAACCGAACATCGACAGGAAGCCCGCGACGACCGGGAGCGACAGCAGCCCGTCGAAGAACCCGCCCAGAAAGCCGCCGAAGAGCCCTTCGAGGATTCCGTCGAAGACCAGCGCGAAAAGCAGGAGCGCGACCCCCGCGATGCCGAGCCCAAGAAACCAGTTCACCCGGCTGCCCTCCCCCGTTTCAACAATCGCGTGAACAGAAGGAGCGTCTCATACGCAGCCGGACATGCATATTGCCTGATCCCGGCAATCTTTATGCGCTTTTGATGCCGCGTTACGCTGCCGGGACCGCTGTGACGTACGGGAGGACGTACAGGGGGAAGTGCGGCAGATCATTCGACCTGCGTCAGATCGGCGTATCACGCCCCTTCCATGACGCGCGCTCACATTCCGCGGGGCCGGGGTTGGACCCGGCCGCGCGTTCCTCGGTGGGTGTGCCGCCCTCGCCACCCACCAAGTCCCGTGCCAGTGCGACACGGGAGAGCAGGACGGCGCCCCACAGGATCAGCCCCACACCCGCGCCCTCGATGAGCAGCCACCAGCCGGTCCGTACGCGTTCGTCGTACAGGGTGACGCCCAAGGACAGGCTCACCAGCGCGTCCCCGAGGGTGAGGACCGGCTGCGAGGCGGTCAGCGGGCCCGACTGCATGGCGTTCTCCAGGAGGAAGAGCGCCAGGACGCCGACGAGCGCGAAGCCGTAGGTCTGCCAGGAAAGGAAGAACTCGGCAGGGCCCCCGGTCTGCCAGGCGTACGTGGCGTCCTTCATCAGAGCCGCGGTGAGCGCGTAGGCGATTGCCGTGGCCGCTCCGAAGCATGCTGCCCGCACTCCCCCGGCCCCTCGGCGCAGCGCCGCACCGACCACCACCGCGATCACCACAGCGCACACCACGAGCGCGGGCACCCAACGGCTGACCGGTGCATGGTTGTTGCCGATGGTGGGCGCGGCAGCCGTCAGCGCCGAGCCCAGCCCGACCACGATCAGCCCGACGCCCACCCAGCCACCGCGAGAGATCCTTCCGCCCAGCAGCACCCGCCCGATGAGCAGGGCGAGCGGCAGTTCGAGGATGAAGAGGGGCTGCACCACCGACAGCGCGCCCTCCGACAACGCCAGCGCCTGGAAGCAGGCGGCAGCGATGACCGCGAGCATGCCGCCCAGCCACACGACCCGGTGCAGCAGATCGACGAGCAGACCGAGACGCAACTTGGCCGATACCGGCAGCGTCCGTGCGGCGCGTCGCTGCAACACCGTGGCCAGCGCATTGCTGAGCGCCGCGAGCAGCGCGAAGACGACAGACAGCCAAGCGGTCATGGACCTGCCCCTTCTACCTCCTCGTCAGCGCGGGATCGGCAGCATTCGCCCTCGACCGGTCTCTCCCTCACCACCCGCCTGACGCACCACGACCGCACCCACGAAGCGGGGGTCGCACTGTCTCCCGGGCCGCCAGCGGCTGGGAGCGGGGGCGCTGGTTGCGGGAAGGGAATCGCCGTGCCCGAACCCGCGTTGTTGAGGTCAGAGGACGGGGGCGCGCGGGGCGGCCCCGAGCGAGGGGCTCACACGACGTAGCTTGCCGGGGCCAGCGCAGGCTTGGCGGCGTCGGACAGCGTGGCGCTGCCGGGCTCGGTGGTGCCACCGGGGCCGCCCGTGTGGGTGCGAGGTCCGGCGTTGGGGGGCCTCGTGACGGTCGTCGGACGGGCGGATTCGGTCTGCTTGCGGGGCTTGACGTTGACCTTGACGGACCATGTCCTGTCGTCCGGGCAGGTGCCGTCGATGTGGTACTGCCCGCCCGCCGCCCGGGAGGCGATCTTGGCTTGGCCACGATAGGTGGCATTGCCCTTGTCGCTGGTCCTGTGCAGGACGAAGCGGCCCTGGGCCAGGGCCTGGCTGTTACCCGAGATCGTGCTGGTGACCACTCCGACGGGTGCGCAGCTGACGGTGACGGTGACGGTGTCACCCGGACCGACCGCCCCGGGTGACACGGAGTCGGCGAGCGCCACGGGAGCTGCCGCAGCCAGGACGCCCGTAAGAACGACGACAACTGATGTGGCGAGTGCGAGGCGCATGAAGTCTCCTCTTCGCTGAGCCGCCTATGGGGCTCTCGATGTACCCGATGTGGTCATACGCAATGTGAGGGGTCACCCGGACAACACGTCCCGCCCCTCTTACGGGTGACCCTGGCGGCGTGTGGCCCAGAGGGGCAGCCGGGCGGGGCAGCGGTGCGCATCGGCCCCTCCCCCTCGCACGCCGCCCCTCCGTCAGGCGGTGGCCTGGCCACGAACGGGGAATGAGTGCCTTAATGCCACAAGTCCGTACGACGGGCCGGCTGGACCATGTGCCGACCGGGCGCCGCCCGACGAAGGATCCTTTGCAACGACGACACCGAGCAGACGAAGTCGGAGAACGATGACCAGGTCCCCCTCATGAACTTCCCCTTGCGCCGACGCCGCGTTCCCGAGGCCCCCTGCCCCTCGTGCGGCGGCAAAGACCTCCTGTGGGAGGACGAGGGCGTCTACGGTGGGGGCGAATTACTGTGGTGGTGCGCCGACTGCCTGCATCAATGGCACGCAAGCGACTACGCCCCGCCGGTGCCGGCTCCGCGCCCTTCGGCGCCTCCGCCCGCACGGGAGCCGCAGATCCCCGCACAGCACACGCCCCATGCACAGCCCCATGCACAGCCCCATGCACAGCCCCAGCCCCAGGCTCAGCTTCAACCACAGGCTCAGCTCCGGGCGCCGGCGCAGCGGCGGACGCAGGCGGCGCCCGCACCCGCGCCGCCGCTCCCCCGGCAGCCGGCCCAGCCTCCCGCCGGAGCCGGCCCCGGCACCGTCGCGGAGCGTCTGATGCATACCGCCGGTCTGATCCCCCTTGTGCCGTGTCCGGGCGCCTACGATCCCTGGCCCTGCCGCTGCGCGCACTGCGGCCGCGCCGTCAATCCCACCTACCGTCAGATCCGCGACGGCGCCGCCGGCTGCGCCTGCCGCGGTACACGTCGGCGCCGTACGTCCCGTTCCGGGTGAGCAGCGGGAGCCGGGGCGCAGGCCGGCTCCCCGGTGGCGGAGCCACTCCCGGGCCGGCGGCCGAAGTGCGCCCGGCGGAGTCCTTCGCGACACCCCTGCGTAGTAAACTCTGCGGTCATGTCGAAGCCCGATGAGCTGCTCGTCGACATCGCCACCAGGGTGGAGTCGGAGCAGAGCAATCAGATGTCCCTCACTGTGGTTGTCCACGGCACCGTCCTCACCGGACGCCTGGCACCGGAGTCCGTGTGGAGGCAACGCGTGGCTGAGGTGCTGAAGGAATCGGAGCGACTCGGTTCGTTCTCCGCCCTTTTCACCTCGGGCAGCAAGGACACCCCCTCCGCAGACCCCGAGACGCCGCCCACTCACCTGCATTTCCATGTCGCGCGCATTCTTCAGGGAGCGGTCGGGATTCCCGAGACCGGCGGGATGTACCGCGTCGCCCTGGTAGATGTCAGCGCGTGGACGGTGGGCGACTTCAGCTACTCCGACCGCTGAGCCCTGCGTCGCGCCTCCCGGCCCACGCCCGTACCGGCTGCGTCTTACCGACTACGTCTTACCTTCTGCGTCTTACCGGGTGCGTGCTTTACCCATAGGCGTGCTTACCGGCTCCGTGCCGAGTCGGACGCCGCCGGGTGAACGGGCCCCGGCCGCCTCCCGGCCGGGGCCCTCATCGTCCCGCCTACTCCACCCGCTCGATCAGGGCACGGCGGATGAGGAATTTGCCTGGTTCCCGCACCTGCTCGAATGCGGCGTTGTTGAGGAGCGCGCAGCTCCCCGACGCCGAAGTGACGGTCACCGTCGTCGACTTGTTGTTGTCCAGGTTCGTCACCTTCAGTTCGGTCCCCGTGGGGAACTGGTCACTGGAGGCCGCCGGTGCGCCGCCCTCGCCGGAGAGCGTCACCGTCGAACCCTTGCAGACGACGTCGGCGGAGGGCTGCGCCGGGTCCTGCGCTTGGTCGTCCGGCCCGGCGGACGCGTCCGCACCGCCTTGACCGGGCGGCCCGGCCGACGCCGAAGGTTCCGCCGATGCGGGCGGCTCCGCCGATGCGGAGGGTTCCGCCGATGCGGGTGGTGTGCCGTTGGTCGGCGGTGCGGCGGCCTCGTCACCTTCTCCTCCCGAACAACCCGCTGCCTTCTGCTGCTCACCGATCTGCGCGATCACCGCCTTGCGGTTGGCGATACGGGCAGCCGACTGGGCATCCGGATCGGCCTGCTGGGCGGCGACGAACTGCTCGTTGCGGCTCAGCGCCGCAGCCAGTCCTTCGCAGGCCGCCGACGCGTGGCTGGTGCCCGTCATCGTGATGGCGACACCGCCGACCAGCGCGGCGGCACTGACTCCCACGATGATCTTCTGGGTCCGACCAACTCTTCTCTTCCGGGACATCCACCACTCCTGTCCTCGATCGTGAACCCCCAGGGGCCCGGGGTCGGTCGAGGGGCAATACGGCGACGCCTGGTGTCACGTTCACGGGCGTTTCATAGTTGTCCGCAGATGCCAAATCTTCGCGCCGCACGGGGTGTTGTGGCTATCTCGGACGCACCCCCGCGGCGGCGGCATCCGCTCCGGCACTACGGGCAACCGTGGGTCGCGCCGCCCTCATTTCGCGGCATAGTCGGCGAGCGGGCCGCCGGCCAGCAACGCGAAGACACGGTGGGCGGCCCCGGTCACCGTCTCCGCGATCCGCTCGTCGCTCCGGCCGTCCAGGGTCAGCTCCAGTATCTGCTGGAACAGGATCCGGTGGGCGCCGCCCAGTTGGGCGGCGGCCGCCCGGGGCGTGATGTCGTCGGGAGCTGCGCCGGTCTCGGCGGCGAGGAGCGCGGCGAGCGCGGCCTCCCGCTGATCGTGCATGTCGCGCAGGCGGGCGAGCAACGTGGGGCTGTCCGCGATCATCCGGGCGAACTCCTCTCCGGAGAACCCGATCACCGGATCGCGCCGCTCCACCCCGGCGAGAAACTCGCGAAGCAACGCCTCGAGCGCGGACTCACCTTCGGCGCGGCGTGAGACAGCGGTGGCGAGGCCGGAGATGAACTCCTCCTGGCGGTCGAAGGCCAAGTCCTCCTTGCGGGCGTAGTAGTTGGTGACCGTCTTCTTGGCGACGCGGGAGGCGGCCGCGATGTCGGCGATCGTCGTGGACTCGAAGCCCTTCTCGATGAACAGCCTGGTCGCGCAGTCGGAGATGAGCTGCCTGGTCTCTTGCTTCTTGGATTCGCGAAGCCCGGTCGGTTCGATACCCATGGGGCAACCTTACACCCGACGTAAGTTTACCCTTGACGCGGAATGCGCATTCGATGTAAATTTACGTCGATAGTAAGTTTGACCTCGCCGCCACGGAAGGGTCCCCATGACTGCATTCGACGCCCGCGAGGAGTTCGACCGCCAGGTCAACACCCTGGTCGCCGGCGGGTATCCGGGCCTTGCCGGGATGACGGAGACCGCGTTCCGCACACTCGTCGAGCCGCTGCGCGAGCCGGTGCTCGCCCGGGCGGCGACGCCGGGCTCGCCGAGCGAGGGCCGGGCGCCGTTCCTCTTGGTGGTCACCAGGGTGCTCGTCCCCCTGGAGGAAGCGGTGCCGCTGACCACGCTCGCGGGCAAGCGCGGCCCCGGCGTCATCGAGCGCTTCTACGCCCCGGGCGAGCTGGAACGCTTCGTCTCGCTCAAGGAACTGGCGCTCCCCGAGGGTGAGGTGTACGTCGCCTTCGATGTCGAGCGGGGCGAGGAATTCTGCGGTGTCGTCCCGGCGGATGCCCTGGCGACCCTCGCGGAGCGGAAGCGCACCCCACTCACCATCGAGGAGGGCATTGCCTTCCTCACTCAATTCCCGCACGCACTGGCCAAGAACAAGTGTTTCTCGCTCGGCGGCACCCGCCTCGGGGACCGCCGGGTCCCGGCCCTGTGGATCAGCAAGGGTGCCCCGAAGCTTGGTTGGTGCTGGGAGGGCAATCCGCACACCTGGCTGGGCATGGCCTCGGCGGGCGACCGAAGCCACTGAGGTGGGCCGGTAGCCCTGCCATGGTCCGGAACCCGCCATGGTCCGGAAGTCCGGCCAGGGGGCCGAAGTCCTGTCATGGCGAAGGACATTGCTCCTGCTGGCTCCTGCCCCCCCCCCCCCCCGCACGCGGCCGGGTGGCATCACGTGTCAGGGTCGCTGAGGGGAGCCGGCTCGCCGAAGCGTTCCATCAGGTCGTCCAGGTTTTCCGTCCCCTCGACGTCCGCCACGGCCTGAAGCGGCAGCTCAGCAGAAATGATCTTGCCATCGGCGGTGTAACGCGTACCCCACCGTTGGGCGAACTGGGCGATGAGGAACAGTCCGCGGCCTCCCTCGTCGGTAGCCAGTGCATGACGCAGGTGCGGCGCGGTGCTGCTGTGGTCCGACACCTCACAGATCAGGTCGCGCGCCCGGATGATCCGGAGACTGATCGGGGTGGACGCGTGCCGGATGGCGTTGGTGACCAGCTCACTGACGATCAGTTCCACGGAGTAGCTGAGCTCTTCAAGACCCCACTCGGCGAGCTTCCCGGCGGCCTTCCGCCGTGCCTCGGACACCGCGGAGGGGTCCGCGGGGATGTCCCATGTCGCCACCTGCGCCTGCGGCAGGGCCCGGGTGCGAGCCACCAGCAGGGCCACGTCGTCGATCGGGCGGGCACCCGGCAAGCCGCTGACGACCGCCTGGCACACGTCGTCCAACGCGGCCTGCGGAGCCGCCAGGGCGGTGCGCAGCCGGGTGATGCCTCCGTCGACATCGAGTGCTTTCCCCAGCAAGAGCCCGTTCGTGTAGAGCGCGAGCAGGCTGCCTTCGGGCAGGGCGAGTTCCGTGGATTCGAAGGGGATGCCGCCCAACCCGAGCGGCGGGCCCGCGGGGAGGTCCAGGACCCGGGAAGCGCCCGCCGGGCTGACCACCACCGGCGGTGGATGGCCGGCACGCGCCAAGGTGCAGCAGCAGCGGACCGGGTCGTACACCGCATAGAGGCAGGTTGCGCCGATCACGCTGTCGTCGGCGTGCGTGTCGCTGGCCACCCGGTTGACCATGTCGTCCAGATGCGCGAGCACCTCTTCCGGAGACAGATCCATGCCCGCCAACGCCTGCACCGCGGCCCGCAGCCGGCCCATGGTGGCCGCGGCGTGCAGCCCGTGGCCGACCACGTCGCCGACGACGAGGGCGACCCGGGCGCCGGAAAGCGGAATCACGTCGAACCAGTCGCCCCCGACACCGCTGCGCGAATCGGCGGGAAGATAGCGGTAGGCGGCGTCCACCGCGACCTGCTCCGGCAGTTCGCGCGGCAGCAGGCTGCGCTGGAGGGTCAGAGCGGCGGCGTGCTCGCGCGTATACCTGCGGGCGTTGTCGATGGAGACGGCGGCGCGGGTGACGAACTCCTCGGCGAGGACGAGGTCGTCGGCCTGAAACGGCCCCAGGGCCTGCCACCGGGCGAACGCCGCCGCGCCCAGGAAGATCCCCCGCGCCTGCAGCGGCACCACCATCAGGGAATGGAAGCCGAGTCCGCGCAGATGCGCGGACCGCTCGGGGTCTTCCTCCGCCCAGTCGCCCTCGGAGAGATCGAGGTGCGAGTCCAGTGAGGCATTGCCGTCGGTGAGGCCGAGGACGACAGGGGACGACGGGGAATAACCGGCCAACTCCCCGACGGCGACCACCGCTTCCGGGCAGCCCTCGCGGACGGACTTCTGCCCCGCGCGGCGCAGGGTGAGCAGATCGCCGGCGTCGACCGGGCCGGGAGCCTGCTCGGCGCCGCCGAGCACCGAGCCGAAGAGGTCGACCGTCACGAAGTCGGCGAGATCCGGCACTGCCACATCCGCGAGTTCCTGTGCGGTCTGCAGGACGTCAAGGGACCTGCCGATGCGCTCACCGGCACGGTTCAGCAGGGCCAGCCGCTGCCGCGCGCGATAGCTCTCCGTGACGTCGAGGGTCATGTAGCAGATTCCGAGAGGGTGACCGGACGCGTCTTCCAGGCGGAAGAAATAGGTGGAGTACGCGTGCTCGCGATCAGGATCGGACTGGGGGCGGCCTAGATACTCGAAGCCGGCGGACGGCGCCCCCGTGTCGAGCACACGGTGCATCTCCGCCTCGATGGACTCCACTGCGAGCCCGGGCTGTACCTCGCCCAGACGCTTCCCCAGCCGCTCCTCACGGGGAGTGCCGCCCATCCGCTCCAAGGTGTCGTTCATCCACACGTACCGCAGCTCGGTGTTCAGCATGCCCACGCCCACGGGCGACAGGCCGAACATCCCGTCCAGCAGCGACTGATTGACCCCTGACCAGGGTGTTTGCGAGATTTCTGCGGCCATGACGAGGCGACCGGAACGCGCATCTGAGTCCAGGACCGGCAGGATCCGAAGCTCCAGGTCGAGGCGGTGCCCGTCCTGGCGACGCACCGCCTCCAGTCCGCTCCAGCCACCGGCCTCCGCGAGCCGGGCGGTCCACCTCCCGTCCTGCCCCGGCCGGGACTCGGTCGCGGGGAAGAGTTCCTCCACCGACCGGCCGAGGGCCTGCGACGCCTGGTGGCCGAGGAGGCTCTCGGCGCCCCGAGTCCAGCCCCGCACCACCCCGTCGGGATCGACCATCATCACAGCGGTCCGGGTGAGATCGAAGAACCCGTCTCCGGAGAGGCGGCTGTCTTGCGAGGTGCCCATACGACCCATCCAATTTGCCGGCACCACAGACGCCGGCGAGCCCACTGCCGTGCCCGCCTACCACGCGTCACCAGCCAGTACCACGGTACTCTCCGGCCGCGGAGCGGGCCCTGCACGTGGGGGTGGGCAAAGGGGCCGGGAACGCGGCCGAGGCGCCGCGGCCCCGCCGCAGGCCGGTGAGCCACTGCGGCGGAGCCGAGCCCGGCCGCCCGAGGGCCCCGATGCCCGGGCAGGCGGGGGTCACACCAGGTCAGGAACCTGGTGTGAACACCAGTGAGGCGTTGTGGCCACCAAAGCCGAAGGAGTTGGCCAGGGCCGCCGTCAGGGCGCCCTCCCTGGGCCGGCCGGCGACGACGTCCAGCTTCACGTCCGGGTCCAGGGCGTCGAGATTCTGCGTCGCGGGGACGACCCCGTCGCGTACCGCGAGGATCGCTGCGAGTGCGCCGAGCGCTCCGGCCGCGCCGAAGAGATGTCCGGTCATCGACTTGGTGGCGGTGACGGCCGGATGGAGACCGATGGCCTCGGCGATCGACCGGGTTTCGACGAGGTCTCCCTTGGGGGTGGACGTCGCATGCGCGTGGACGTGTTCGATCGCGAGCGGGGAGAGTCCGGCGGATGCCAGGGCACGGCGTATCGCCCGTACTTGGCCGTCGGCGTGGGCGGCGGTGATGTGGTGGGCGTCGGAGGTGACACCGGCTCCGGCGAGTCTCGCGTGTACGCGGGCGGTTCGGGCCGCGGCGAATCCGGCGCGCTCCAGGATGACCACGGCGGCCCCCTCGCCGATGACGAAGCCGTCACGGTCGACGTCGAAGGGGCGCGATGCCCGCTGGGGCGCGTCATTGCGCGTCGAGTGCGCCTTGGCCTGTGCGAACCCGGCCAGCGGCAGCGGGTGGATGCAGGCTTCGGCGCCACCGGCGACGACCACGTCGGCCCGGCCGAGGCGGATCAGGTCCAGGCCCATGGCGATGGCCTCGGCCCCGGACGCGCAGGCACTGACGGGGGTGTGGGCACCCCCACGGGCCCCCAGTTCGATGCTGACCCAGGCGGCGGGGCCGTTCGCCATCAGCATCGGGACGGTGTGCGGTGACACCCGCCGCACACCGGAGGCTTCGAGCACGTCGTCCTGGCCGAGCATGGTGAGGGCACCCCCGGTGCCGGTACCGATCACCACGGCAAGCCGGTCCGGGTCGACGTCGGGCGTGTCCGCGTCGGCCCACGCCTCTCGGGCGGCCACCAGCGCGACCTGCTCGCAGCGGTCCATACGGCGGGCCTGCACCCGGTCCAGGACCTCGGTGGGTTCGACCTTGAGCCGGCCCGCGATACGCACCGGCAGATCGGCCGCCCACTCCTCCTCGATCGCGCTGATCCCCGACTGACCGGCCAGCATCGCCGACCAGGTCGAGGCGACATCGCCGCCGAGTGGTGTGGTGGCTCCGAGACCGGTGATCACCACGTCCTCTTTTTCCGCACTCACTGAAGCAACCCCCTTGTAGTAGTGAGACAACTCCCCCGCGCGGTCTGGATGCGGGGAAGATCGACTTGATACTCACTCTGCCAGGGAAATAGCAGCTGTTGAGGTGCCGTGATCGACGGAGTCGACGTCGCTGGGTTTGTGGGGTTCGGCCATGTCGCGCTCGTCGAGAGCCTGTGATCATCCGTCGGCCGGAGCGGGGGCGGAGGCGCCCGCCGAGAGGTTCCGCCTCTGCCCCCGCTCTCTCAGCGGAAGTCGTCCGCGTGGTCCTGCGCCCATGAGCGGAAGGTGCGGGCGGGCCGCCCCAGCAACCGCTGCACGGTGTCGGTCACGCGCTCCGGCGAGTCCACGAACGCCCGCCACGCCTCCAGCCGAGCCTCCACGAACGCCGGGTTCCCCCAGGCCGCCACCAGCTGCCGGCGCGCTGTCTCCACCGGCAGATCCTCCCAGCGCACCTCGCGCCCGACCGCCTCGCCGATGATCCTGACCTGCTCGGCATGGGTGATCGATTCGGGCCCCGTGATCACGTACCTGGCTCCGTAGTGCCCCTCGGTGGTGAGCGCGTGTACGGCGACATCCGCGATGTCGCGCTCATGGATCAGCGACCTGGCGGCCTGCCCGTACGGCCACCGCACGACGCCCTGCCTGATCTGGTCGACCCACCCGAGGGTGTTCGTGGCGAAGTCGATGGCCCGCACGAACGTCCAGCTCGCGCCCGACTTCCTGATCAGCCGCTCGATGTCCTGGTGAAAGATCGTGGCCGGCTCATCGTCGTCGAGGTCCGTGACGTCGGCCGACAGGTAGACCACGTGCCGGGCGCGCTTGGCGATCACCTCGACCACACGGGGGTCCACGGGAAGCCCCGGCCACATCAGGTACACGCTGTCCACCCCGTCCAGCGCGGACTCCAGCGTCTGCGGGGACGAGAGATCACCTCGCGCGACCTCCACCCCCGTGGGCAGCGCAGCCCTGCCCGGTTCGCGCACCAGCGCGCGTACGTCCCGCCCCGCCCCCACCAGTGAGGAGACGACGAGACTGCCTACGGTTCCGGTCGCGCCGGTCACCAAGATCTTGGTCATGGCCCGACCGTAGAACCTCAATTCAGGTTGAGGTCAAGGAGTCGTTCCGACGGCATGGGCACCACACCTCACATTCGCCAACAGCCATGAATTAAGGGTGACTTATGAGGGTCCCGTCGCTGCGGCCGTTACGATCCAAGGGATCCCTCCCCCGCGGCTCAGACGGGGCGCACTGCATCTCTCCGCCCTCATCGAAGGGCGTCGGCCGTACCTGACGTGCCCCAAGGGCGCTCACCTCTCACATGTGGGCGCGCGGATCGTGACGTGCTTCACGGGAATGCCGTCCCAAGGTCCGGGTAGCCGGTCCCGAGATCGCCTGGTGGCAGACCTCTATGAAATGGTAGAAATCCGGGGAAACCCATCGCGAAGAAAGGAGACGACATGTCGTCGAAGCGACGTCGTAAGAAGAAGGCACGTCGTAAGAACGGAGCCAACCACGGTAGCCGGCCTCAGTCCTGACCGAGGCGGGCTCTGCCCGGCTTCTGCCCAAAGGCTCCCCGTGCACTGCGCGCACCGCGCGCACTGTTGCGGGGAGCCTTTCGGGTTGCGCAGGGACGTCAGGCCGGACGCGAGGGACGGCGAGAGAACGAGGAAACGGGGGAAGCGGGGGAAGAGAGGGAACCGGGGGGTGCGGGGACAGAGGCAATACCCTTGGCCGCACAGCCCGTTCTCCTCGCCTGCTACGGCCCGGCGATGGACTCCATGTCGGCAGTCCGGCCACCGGACGGCCGCCTCCCCTCCCTCCCCCGGCCGACTACTGGCGGCGCGCCTACAGGCGCACCGGCAGTGCGGTATACCGCCAGCTGCCGGGCAAGGGCACCCGCTCCAGGCGGTCCGCCGGGACTCCCAGAGACAAATCGGGGAAGCGCGTGAGCAAAGCGCCGAAGGCGACTTCGCCCTCCTGCCGGGCGAGGGTGGCGCCCAGGCAGTAGTGCATTCCGTGACCGAAGCCGACGTGGTTCTCGGCGTGGCCCGCGGGATGCCGGGTCAGATCGAGGCGTTCGGGTTCGTTGTAGTGGCGGGGGTCGAAGTTTGCGGCAACCAGCACGAGTTGAACGGCGTCGCCCTTTCGGATGAGCGTGCCGGCCAGCTCCACATCCTCGGCAGCGAAGCGCAGCTGGGTCAGGTGCACCGGTCCGCACCAGCGCATCAGCTCATGGACGGCACGTGGGAGCAGGGCCGGGTCGCCTTGCAGGAGCCGCCGCTGGTCGGGGTGGGTGAGCAGCGCGGCCGTGCCGTTGCCGATGAGGTGGGCGGTGGTCTCGTGGCCGGCCAGGACCAGGGTGAGGACCATGGTGACCATCTCGACGTCGCTGAGCCGGCTGCCGTCGTCGTCGTGCGTGCGGATGAGGTCGCTGAGCAGATCGTCGGTGAGCGCCCCGCGTCGGATGCGGATCAGTTCGTGGATGTGCTCGACCAGAGCCGGGAAGGACTTGCCGAGCCGGTCCGGTTGCATCGAGACGAGGTCGGCGCCCCATGCCCGCCACTGCGGGCGGTCCGCCTCCGGGATGCCGACCAGCTCGCAGATGACCGTGATCGGGAGCGGGTAGGCGAAGTGCTCGATGAGGTCGACGACGCCGTTCTCTGCGTGGTCGGGGAGCCGGGCCAGCAGATCGTCGGTGATCTGCTCCACACGCGGTCGCAGATCGGTGATCTTGCGGGCCGTGAAGGCACGGGACACCAGGCGGCGGAGGCGGGTGTGGTCGGGGGCGTCGTTGTTGAGGATGGATCCGCGAAAGTACTCGGCGAGGTGCTCGGGCAGGCCCAGCGTCTCCATGAGCCGGCTCAGCGGGTCCTCGACGGAATCACCCCGTGCGGTCGCCCCGTTGTTCACGAAGCGCTGGTCTCGTAAGACGTCGCGGACGTCGTCGAAGCGGGTGACGAACCACACCGGTGAGTCGTCGAAGAAGCGTCCGCGGACGACCGGTCCCTGCTCGCGCAGGGTGCCGTAGCCGCTGAAGGGGTCGGCGAGGAGAGCCGGTTCCATCACGTTCGGCTCGCCGGGGTGCTTGCCGACATGTTCGGTGAACGGGTTGGTGGGTGCTGCGGTCATCGTTCGTTCCCTCCTGGTTGAGAGTCAGTGACGCAGCGCCGCCGTATTTCCCAGGTGCTGAGCTGTTCCAGATGCTCGTAGAGCGCGATGATCCCGGGCGCGGCCGCGGTGGCGAGCGCGGTGGCGGAGGCGGCGGAGCTCGCTGGGGTCTCCAGCGCGGTGCGGATGGTGTGCGCGAGGATGTCGGTCCGTATGTCCGCGGGGCCCGGGGCACGGTCGGCGATCAGTACCTCGCTCATGAAGAAGCCGGTGAGCATCGCCAGCAGCGCGTACTGCTGGTGGGCCGGCTCGGTGTCGTCGCGCAGCAGGCCGTGCGCCTGCAGGATTTCGAGGTGGCGGCGCAGCGTCCGGTGGCCTTGTGTCACCAGCTCTGTCAGCTCGGTGGCGGCGCTGTCGTTGAGCCGGCCGAGGATGTCGGAGTCGTCGGTGTGCACGGCGCGCAGCACCGGGTCGCTGAGGAAGTCGCGGTAGTACCCGCGCGATGTCCGGCTCGGCAGGATCTCCAGCGGGTCGGCGCGCATCCGCTCCAGCTGCCGTCGCAGACTGCGCGTCTTGCTGCTGAGCACGACGGCCAGGAGCAGTGAGTCCTTGGTCTTCCAGTGCAGGTAGACCGTGCCTTTGCCGACCTTGGCGCGGCGTGCTATCTCATCGATGGTCACGCGCCGGTAGCCCCAGGCGAGCAGCAACTCGCCCGCCGCTGCCAGGATGCGCTCACCGCGCTCCGTCTGGTCCGACACCTGCTCCCCCGTTTCCGTGACCAGTTATGAGATCTGGTCACGGAGTCAACGCTAGGCCGGGTGGGCCCTCCGGATAAGAGGCTTTTTCGGCCAATGGCCTTGTGCCGTATGGCTTTCGGGCTCGGAGGGCGGTGTGCGTGCCGAGGCGGTGTGTGCCCGAGCGGTGTGCCTGCCTAGCTGTGGACGCACCATGGCGTCCACCAGCGGGTCATGCGCAGAGTTCGCGGACCACGGCCATGTCGGTGAAGGGAATCAGCTGGTCACCGACGATCTGGTGGGGCTCGCTGCCCTTCCCTGCGACCAGCACGACGTCGTCGGGCCGCGCGGCGGACAGGGCGTAGGCGATCGCCGAGCGGCGGTCGGCCTCCCGGTGGAAGGGCGTACCGGTGGCCACGAGACCGGGAACGATCTGATCGAGGATGGCTTCCGGGTCCTCGCCGCGCGGGTTGTCCGAGGTGAGGACACACAGATCGGAGCGCTCCCCCGCGATCTTGCCCATGATGGCGCGTTTGGTGGTGTCCCGGTCGCCGCCGCAGCCGAAGACGGTGATCACCCGGCCGGTGGCGAAGCCGCCGATCGTGGCGAGGACCTTCTCCAGGGAGTCAGGGGAGTGCGCGTAGTCGACGATCACGCAGGCACCTTGCGCGGTGCGGTAGCGCTCGAACCGGCCGGGGGTGGGCGGCATCCGGTCCAGGGCCGCGACGAGCCCTTGGAGGTCGTGCCCGAGCAGATGGCAGGCCGCCAGGGTGGCCAGGGCGTTCGCGACGGAGAACTGGCCCGGGACGGGGATCGCCGCGGGATACTTGCGCCCGTCGTGGTGGAGCGTGAAACGGCTGCCCGCGGCGTCCACGACGAGGTCGGTCGCCCGGTAGTCGGCGGGTGCGTCCAGGCCGTAGGTGGTCACCGCTCCGGGCATCCGGGCCAGGATCTCGGCACTGACCGGGTCGTCGGCGTTGACCACCGCGCGGTCGCAGCGCCCTTCGAAGAGGCTGAGTTTCGCGTTCTTGTAGTTCTCCATGGTGCCGTGATCGTCGAGGTGATCCTGGGTCAGGTTGGTGAAGACACCGATGTCGACGGAGACGTGATCCAGCCGCCGCTGCAGCAGGCCCATGGACGTGGCCTCCAGCACCACACTTCCCGTCCGCCGGTCGCGCATATGGCCGAGCAGATACTGGAGATCCGGCGCCTCCGGAGTGCTCAGCACCGAGCGCGGCATCGGGATCCTGTCTCCGCCGATCCGGCTTCCGGAGGTGCCGATGACCCCTACCTTCGCGCCTTCGGCGATGCGCAGAGCCGACTCGACCATGTACGAGACGGAGGTCTTGCCGTTGGTTCCGGTGATCGCCACCACGTCCATGGCGTCGCTGGGATCGCCGAAGTAGCGGGAGGCGACGCCGGCGGCCGCGGCGCGGACGTCAGCCACCAGCACCAGGCAGACGGCGTCCGGCAGCTCCTCGGGCAGCGGGGTGTCGTCCTGCGCCAGCACCGCCACCGCGCCGCGCGCCACGGCCTCGGCGATTCCTCCGGGCCCGCCCTCCTCGTGCCGTGGTACCGCGATGTAGAGCGCCCCGGGCTTCACCTGGGGGATGTCGAAGGTCATTCCGGCGGTGATCTGCGTTTCCGCGTCCCCCTGGACCACGTGGTGGACGTACGCGTCGAGCAGGGCACTGAGCTTCACAACTGTCTCCTCGCAGGCGGTCGGCTACGCCTGTGGGCCCGGCCGGAGACAGGGAAGACAGCGAAGCGAAGACCGCGTTGATGACCATGAACCGGCGGTGCCGGGGATCGTGCTGACCGGCCGGTGCTCACCGTTTCGGCGCTGTGCGGTGCACATGCGGCGCGGGGAGCCGGCGCACCGGCTGCGTGACGTGTGACGACGAGCAGGCCCCGCAGGGGGGAGATCTGCGTGCGGCCGGACGGCCGGATCGGCCGAGGATCGCTACCTGTCACCGCGCAATCGGCTGCGGCACGCGGCCGGATCCGGGTCGGACCCGATTCGCCGGCCCGGCGTGTCCGGGCGGCAGAACTTTCCGCTCCGGCCGCGGAGGGTGGTGAACAGGTGGCCGGGCGGAGCAGGGACCTGCCCGACACCGCCTCAGTCTACGGCCGGTGCGCAAGGGGGCAGGTCCGGGGCACGCGCGGGCCGGAGGCGGCCGAATGCGTCAACGCCTCCGGGCACAGGGCATCGACGTATCAGGTCCCCGGGCCCCGCGTCGGCGTACTCGATGTGCTCAGCCTTGGGGCCGCGGACGTCGCCGTGCTGCGTGGTGCGTCGTGGTGCCCTTATCCGCCCTGCTGGGGCTGCTGGGCATGTACCAGTGCTTCGCCCGTGTCCGTCCGGTAATAGAGCACGGAACGCCCGGCGCGTCGGCGCCGTACCAGACAGGCATCGAGCAGGACTTTGAGGTGCCGGCCGACCGAGCCCAGCCCCTGCCCGGTCAGCGCCACCAGCTGGGTGGTGCTCTTGGGAGTGTCGAGGAGGACGAGGACGCCGGCCCGCGCCGGGCCGAGCAAGGTCCCCAGGCCACCCGGCACCGGCGTGCGGTCCGCCTCTGCCAGCGCGCCGGAGCAGGGATACACCACGGCGTACCGGTGCGGGGTGGGCGTGCTTCCGCAAGCCGGGGGTGCGTCCCAGGAGACCCACCCCGGACGCGGTGTGACCGGGACGAACATCAGCCGCGCCGTGGAGAGCGTCAGCGGCGGGTAGTCGCAGGCGTTGATCCGCAGCCGGCTCTCCCCCAGCCAGCGCATCTCGGGCCGCATGTCGCCCAGGGCCGCGGCCCAGCCGCCCTGGCTCAACTGCCCCGTTCGCGCCACGACATCGGCCTCGATGACGCGCCGCCGCCGTGTCCAGTAGGGCAGGACCGCCTCCGTCCAGACCCACGCCAACAGGTCGGCGGCACGCCGCGGCAGATCGGACCTTCGCAGCAGCGCGGGGAGCGGGCCGTTCAGCGCCACCGTCAGATCTGTGCGGGCAACGGCGGGCGCCGTCCCGCGGATGCGCGCCAACTCCTCCTCGAACGCCTGCTCCCCCTCGCCCGGCGGCGTCGGGGTGAGGAACGTCGCGTTCCAACTGCGGCCCAACCCGACCCGTATGAGCAGCGCGGTGACCGGGTCGGCGGCCAGCCGGCGTCGGTAGGCGGGCAGATGGGCGTCGAGCCATGCCCGCTCACCCGGGTGGGCGGCCGTGCCCCGCTCCAGGGTCTTCAGGCTCGCGGTCACCTCGGCCAGCGGGGAGACGACGAACCGGCTGCCCGCGAGGGTGTCCGCGCTGACCAGCCACCACCCCATGGTTTCGCCTCCCCGCGAAACAGTAACGCCCCCTCGGCGGGGGCTTCGAGACTCCCACCCATGCGCTATCAAGAGCTCTTCCGCACACCGGAGTTCACACCGCTCTTCCTGTGCACCGCATTGCAGGTGGCGGGTCAGACGGTCAGCGGCCTGGCGCTGAGCGTGCTGATGTACGGCGCCACGGGCTCGCCTCTGCTGTCCGCCCTCGCGATGTTCGGCCCCTCGCTCGCCCAGGTGATCGGCGCGACGACCTTGCTGTCGGCGGCCGACCGGTTGCCACCACGCGCCGCGCTGACCGGCATGGCACTGCTCCTGGGCCTCGGCAGCGTCGCCCAGGCCCTGCCCGGACTCCCGGTGATGGCGGCCTTCGCCCTTCTGCTTGCGCTCGGGGTGCCGGCTTCGCCGGTCGGCGGTGTGCGCTACGGGCTGCTCAACGAGCTTCTCTCCCCCGAGGGTTATCTGCTCGGCCGCTCCGTGCTCAACATGTCCGTCGGCGCCCTGCAGACCTGTGGCTTCGCGGCCGGTGGCGCGCTGATGGCGGCCCTGTCACCGCGCGGGACGCTGCTGGTCGGGGCCGCCCTGTACGTCGCGGCCGCTGCCGTCGCGCGATTCGGCCTCGCCGGACGCGCGCCCCGCGCGACCGGACGCCCCTCGGTCACCCGCACCTGGCGGAGCAACGCCGTCCTGTGGTCCTCCAGACCCCGCCGCTACGTCCTGCTGGCTCTGTGGGTGCCCAATGGGCTGGTCGTCGGCTGTGAGTCCCTCTACGTCCCCTACGCACCCCGGAACTCCGGGCTCCTCTTCGCGTGCGGCGCGCTCGGCATGCTGGCCGGCGACACCCTGGCCGGCCGCTTCCTGCCGCACCGCCTGCGCGAGCGGCTCGGCGTCCCGCTGTGTGTATTGCTCGCCGCCCCATACCTGCTGTTCGCCCTGCGCCCCTCGCTCCCGGTGGCGATGGCGGCCGTCGCACTCGCCACCATCGGATACGCCGCGAGCCTGCTGCTCCAGGAGCGCCTGGTGCTCCTGACGCCGGTCGAGCTGAGCGGGCTGCCCTGGGGCTGCACACCTCCGGCATGCTCACCTTCCAGGGCCTCGGCGCCGCCTTCGCCGGTGGCCTCGCCGAGCACACATCTGCTTCGACGGCGATCGCCGGAACAGCAGCCGTGTCCTTGGTGGTCACGCTGGCCCTCGCACCGGGGCTGCGCCTCCGGCCGGAGCCACCCCGGCCGGATGACGTCCTTGGCCCTACGCCCACGGCCCCTGCCCGCCCCGCCCGGGACGACACTGCGCGCTAGCCCACACAGCCAGAGGCGCTCGCCCCTCCCCAGCGCCTCACCCACGCCGCGGTCCACCCGTCGCGACGCACCCGAGGAGCGGCAACCTCTCGCCTTTCCGAACCGGGTTTCGGGACCGTCCCGCGGGGCGCGACGCGCGCCGGAACGCCGCTGTGACAGCCCCGCGCCGCCGACCCGAGCGAAAGCCGACCCCGGCCCTTCGAGCGGGATCCGGTCTTGTTGCGTGGCGGGACGTGATCTCCGGCGTACTCTTTCACCAGCAGTTGTGTTCCGCACCGTTGCCTGACACCCGGCAACCGGCATCGCGGGGCCCAGCGCCATCCGCCGGCACCGCAGACGTCATCCCTCTTCCGAGGATGCCGGCCGCGATACGGCACACCCTCACATCCCGCGCCGCCCTGCGGCCGTAACCTCTGGAGAGCCGATGACCCTGTCCGTGCCCCGCCCGGCCAAGCCCGACTACACGGCGGTGTTCATCGAGCCCGCCTACCCCGAGGGCGATCCGTACGAGGACATCGACCAGGAAGACGAGGAGATCCCGCTCGCCGCCGTCAGCAACCGCAGCCAGCGGGGCGTCACCGCGCCCGGCCGCCCGCGCCGTGGATGACGTGACGCAGTCGACCGCGGTCGACGGGCCGGCCTGCCGGTGAAGACCAGCCGGCCCGGTACCCGCACTCCGAGGGCGTGTTGACCCAGGCCACCACGCCCTACGGATCCGGTCCTCGATCATTCGGCAGCGCCTGGGCCACGCCATGTCGGCCTCTGTGCCACTGGACGGCTGGGCGGATGCCATCGAACGGCGCGCGGCGCGGCGTGTTCACTCCGACCGCAGCCCAGCGTGGCCAATATGCCCGGTTCCCCGGCAACACCACCGCTTCCGGCACTCTCCCTCCTCCCCCGCGGGTCACTGCCGTGGGGTCATCAGCGCTGGTCACTGCCGCCGGGTCACTGCCACGACCACGGGTGCCGTAGCCGGATCCAGACGTCCCTGGCGTGCCGGCCGGCCTCGGCCCGGCTGTCCGCGACCAGAGCCTGGGCCTCCTCCTCGTTCTCGACCATGGGTCCGGAGCCGCGCAGCGGCTTGGCTGCGGTCTCGTGGAGGAAGAACGCGGCGATGAGTCCGATGACGCCTGCGGCCATCAGGTAGTAGGCGGGGACCATCTCGCTCCCGGTGGCCTCGACGAGGGCTGAGGCGATGAGGGGCGTGGTGCCGCCGAAGAGGGAGACCGAGATGTTGAAGGAGATCGACAGGGCGCCGTAGCGCAGCCGGGTCGGGAAGAGGGCGGGCAGCGTGGACGCCGAGGTCCCCGCGAAGCAGACGAGCAGAAGCCCCAGGATGAGGCATCCGAAGGCGGGCAGCAGAATGCCGCCGTTCCGGATGAGGAGGACCGCGGGCACGGCGAGGATGATCATGGCGATGCTGCCCGCCATGAAGACGGGTCGGCGGCCCCACCGGTCGGAGGTGCGGCCCACCGTGGTGATGGTGAGCACCACGACAATCATGGTGCCGAGCACCAGCAGTTGGGCGGTGAGAGCGTCCTCGCCGAGGGTCTCGGTCATGAACGTCGGCAGGTAGGAAGTCACCATGTAGTTGGTGACGTTGTAGAGCAGCACCAGCCCCATGCAGATCAGCACGGCTTCCCAGTGGCGGGTGAAGATCTCCTTGAGCCGCCCCTTGCCGGACTGGCGTGCCACGTCGACGGGGTCCTCGCCCCCTTCGGCCCGTGCTTGCTCCGCGGCCTGATGGGCCTGCTCCGCCTCGCGTTGGAAGGCGGGGGTCTCCTCCAGGCGCAGCCGCATGTAGAGGCCGATCAGCCCAAGCGGGCCGGCCACCAGGAAGGGGATGCGCCAGCCCCAGTTCACCATGTCCCCGTCGCCGAGCACGGCCGTGAGCACGGTGACCAGGCCGGAGCCGAGGGAATAGCCGACGAAGGTGCCGAAGTCGAGCCAGCTGCCGAGGAATCCGCGTCGCCGGTCCGGTGCGTATTCGGCGATATAGGTGGTGGCCCCGGCGTATTCACCGCCGGTGGAGAATCCCTGTACCAGACGGCAGACGAGCAGAAGAATCGGCGCGGCGAAGCCGATGGTGTCATAACTCGGCAGGAATCCGACGGCGAATGTACTGACCGCCATCATGATCATGGTTGCGGCGAGTACGCGTTTCCGTCCGATGCGGTCGCCGAGCGGCCCGAATACGAGACCGCCGAGCGGCCGGACGAGGAATGCGGCGGCGAAGGTGGCGAAGGTGGAGACGACCTGGGCACCGGGTGAGCTGGACGGGAAGAACACCTTGCCCAGGGTTCCGGCGAGATACGCGTACACGCCGAAGTCGAACCATTCCATGGTGTTGCCCAGGGCGGCCGCCGATACCGCCCGACGCACTTCCGGTTTATTAGTGACCGTCACATCCCCGACGCTCAGCGGCTGTTCGCGGCGGCGCAGCAGAATGCGGAGCAGGCGGTCATTGGCGGCGGTGCGGCCACCTACCGGTTTCCGGCCCCGCCGGGGGTTCGACGGATTTTGGCGTCCAGCGCTCATTCCATCCCGTCCACAGGGCGAAATAGGGTGCCTCATTATTTACCCGCAGGTGTCCGTTATCGGTCGCCAACCGATCGGAACCGCGTGTCGTTGCCGACCGGGCCGCGGGTGGACGGCGAGCCGGATGAGCGACCGTGGCCGGCACCGGTTGCCGCCACGGCGGGACACACGGGCGGAGAAGCAGAGCCTGGAGGTCAGCTCCTGCCGCCGAGCCGCCGTCACGAGGCGCTGTCGCGCAGCGCCTCCTCGACGATCGCCTCCAGGTGAGCGTGGTGCGCGCCTCGCCAGTAGACCCGCCCGCACGACGTGCACTGCGCGAAGACGTCGTAGCTGCGCTCCGTGCCGTGCCGGAGCTGCTCCTGGACCGAGTCCTTGTCGGCGTCCGCCAGCCGGCCGTTGCAAGCGGTGCAGCGGGTCCACGGGGCGAGCTCAGGCGCGAACCGGCCCAGTACGTCACGCAGTTGGTCGTCGGGCCGGTCGCTGTAGACATACGCGCCGGCCCAGAGCTCCCGCCTTCGCAGCAACCCCCGGTCCCGGGAGAGCATGACCCGCCGCTCCTTCGCCGACCGAGTGGCCAGGGCCGCGTCACCGGGGTCCTCGTTGGTGTACGCCGCGTCGACGCCGAGCAGCCGCAGCCTGCGCGCCAGGGTGCCGAGATGAACATCGAGCAGGAAGCGCAGCGGGGCGCCATGGATGCGCTGCGGGCGCTCGACGGCCCGCACCTCGACGCTCTCCCCCGCCCGGGGGATGTGGGAGACGGGGACCTCGCGGCCGTCCACGACCAGGCTGCCGACCTCGGTGAGCGGGACCCCGAGCGACTCGACGACATGGCCGAGTGTGGACACCCCGTCGGTCACCACGGGCGTGCGGTCGGCGCTGCGCCCCGCCGAAAGGAAGAGACTCAGCTCAGCAGCGAAGCTGACGGGGATTTCGGGTCCGTTCACGCCCGCCAGCATGCCATCGCGCCGCCTCGGCCGACGGGATTCCGGGGCTCGGCGAGCGCCGGTGCCGGGCGCTCGTGTCATCGCCGCGGCCGTGCGCCGCCACCACCTCGGCCCCACGCGCCAACACCGGGCAACGGTGGCCGACTTGGAGGTAGCGGCCGGCCGTGGACGCGGCGGGGCGGAAGTTGGATCGCCACCCCGCCGCGCGGGATCACCGAGTGGAATCCGATGGGGCCCCGGCCGCGCCCTGAAGAGCTTCGGTGTGGCCCTGGGGGGCACCGGTCCGGCTCACCAGGGCACCGGTGAGGTCCGTCGCGGCACCGTCGAGGTCGCTGCCCGCGATGCCGCTGCCGAGCTGGAGATTATTGGTACGGTCCACCTCCAGCCAGGAGTCCGCGTGCGAGTTGTCGATGAGCACGACGGACCGGTCGGCGGCCTCGGCCGCGGTCGAGCCGGCACCCAGGAGGTCCGAGACGATCGCCGCCGCGACCACTGTCGCACCGCCCACGAGGTACCCCAGGCGTCGCGGCCCGCCGCGGCCGCGAGGGGAGCCCGCCCCGCGCCTCATGCCGGGACGGCCGCTCGCCCGGGGTGCGGCCGGTTGATGTTCCGGGCCAGCAGCTCGGTGGCCTCGCGGACCCCGACCTCGCCGCTGTCGCCGGTGGCCGGCAGCCGCCCGTCGGCGAACTTCAGCTCGGCCATCGCCGTCTCCATCGCGCGGTGCGCGGCGAACAGGCAGGGCGTGCTGTAGATCGCCACATCGATTCCCAGCTCCGCCAGTTCGGTGAGCGAGAGCCGCGGGGACTTGCCCCCGGCGATCTGGTTGAACAGCAGCGGCTTGTCCCCGACGACCTGACGGATACGGCGGATCCAGTCGACGCTGCGCACCCCGTCGACCAGCACCACATCGGCGTCGGTCTCGGCCAGCGCCGCGGCCCGGCGCAGGATGTCGGCCTCCTCGGTGGCGTCCGTACGGGCCACGACCAGCAGGTCGGTGCGGGTGGCGAGGACGAGGTTCAGCTTTTCCAGATAGTCCTCCAGCGGCAGCACCAGCTTGCCATCCGCATGTCCGCATCTTCGTGGTCGCTTCTGGTCCTCCAGGATCACCCCCGAGGCCCCGATCCGCTCCAGTCGCCGCACGACGTGGCAGGCGACCTCGGGGTCGACATAGCCGTCGTCGATGTCGACCAGCAGGTGGTGGTGCGGGAACGCGCCGCGCAGGCGCTCCACGAAGGCCACCATGTCGGGCCAGGCGATGAACCCGATGTCCGGAAGTCCGTAGTGCGACGCGGCGAAGCCGAAGCCGGACACGAAGAAGCCGTTGTAGTGCTCGGCGGCGATCGAGGCCGAGTACATGTCGTAGACGCCGATCAGGGGCGTCGTACCGCGGGCCATGACCTCGTCACGCAGTGCTTGTCCGTAACGCAATGTGCTGCCTCCTCGGAGAACCGGCGGGGACGGCGTCCGTCCGGCGTCAGGAGGCACTCCGAGGGAGGCCCACGTCCGGCGCCGCGACGCCCCTCCGCATGAAGAACGGGTCAGGGGCATATTTATCCGGCATGCGTCACAGGTGCGCTTTAACACGCCATGACTTTTCCTTTACTTCACTCATGCGTTGGCATGGCATGTTGTTGGTGTTCCGTCAGGTGTGCCCGGATCGGCTCGCGGTGGGCATCGACGGGGTCCCCACGACCCCGCCGGCAGGCCACTGCGACGGCCGATGGGCGTCAGGCGAGCTGCTCGCGCGTGTCAGGTCCGAGCGGCGCGGCCGGCGGCCTCGTCACGCATCCGCGATGTCGGCCGGCGGCGGCTGTTCCGTCCAGATGACCTTGCCACCGGCGGTGTAGCGGGTCCCCCACCGTTCGGCGAGCTGGGCGATGAGGAAGAGGCCGCGGCCTCCCTCGTCCGTCGTGGCCGCCTGCCGCAGGTGCGGCGAGGTGCTGCTGCGGTCGGAGACCTCACAGATCAGGGAGCGGTCGCGGATCAGCCGTACGCAGATGGGGCCGGAGGCGTAGCGGATGGCGTTGGTGACCAGCTCGCTGAGGATCAGCTCGGCCGTGAAGGCTTCCTCGGACATGTCCCACTCGGCCAGCTTGCGCACCGCGGCGGCACGCACCTCGGCGACGGCCGAGGGGTCGGGCGGCACGTCCCAGTCGGCCACATGAGCGCTGTCCAGGACGTGGGTGCGGGCGACGAGCAGCGCGATGTCGTCGCTCGGGCGATCGGGCAGCAGCACGCGCAGCGCCGCCTCGCAGGTCTCCTCCGGCGTCAGCTCGGGATGGCCGGTCAGCGTGTGCTGGAGGAGCGTGAGGCCCTCGTCGATGTCCCGGTCCCGGTCCTCGACGAGCCCGTCCGTGTAGAGCACCAGACGGCTGCCCTCCGGCAGCTCCAGTTCAGCCGTCTCGAAGGGCAGGCCACCGAGCCCGAGCGGCGGACCGCCCGGCACCTCGATGTACTCGGCGCTGCCGTCCGGCCGCAGGACAAGGGGCTGGACGTGGCCGGCGCGCGCCATGGTGCAGTGCCCGGACGTCGGATCGTAGATCGCGTACAGACAGGTGGCCCCGGTGACCGCGCCTTCCCCGTCGTCGACGGCCTCGTCCTGGTCGATCCTGGTGACCAGTTCGTCGAGGTGCCAGAGCAGCTCGTCGGGCGGCAGGTCGAGGTTGGCGAAGTTGTGCACCGCCGTACGCAGCCGCCCCATGGTGGCGGCGGCGTGCAGTCCGTGGCCGACGACATCGCCCACCACGAGCGCCACCCGGGCGCCAGGCAGCGGAATGATGTCGAACCAGTCCCCACCGACGCCTCCGAACCCACCGAGGCCCGCCTGCGCGGGCAGATACCGGTACGCCGCCTCGACGGCGCTCTGCTCCGGCAGACCTCGGGGCAGCAGGCTGCGCTGCAGCGTCACCGCCATGTTGTGCTCGCGTGTGTAGCGGCGGGCGTTGTCGACACTCACCGCGGCGCGGGCGACCATCTCCTCGGCGAGGGAGAGGTCCTCCTCCTCGAACTGCTCGGGTTTCTCCGCGCGCCAGAAGAGGGCGACGCCCAGAATGACGCCGCGGGCCCGCAGCGGAACGGCGATCATCGAGTGGATGCCGCGCTCGACGACCCTCCGGGCGCGCTCGGGGTCCTGCTGCTGCCAGCCGGAGAAGGCCGCCAGGTCTGCTTGCAGCACCGGCTCGCCGCTGATGAGTCCCTCGCCCAGCGGTGTGGAGAGGTCGAAGGTGATGTGCTTGCCGAGCGGGTAGAGCGGGTTGCCCTCCCGGTCGCCGCTGACCGCGATGCGCCGCATCTCGGCGACCGAGGCGGCGGACGTCGGCTCCTCGCCGCGCAGTACGGCCTCGGACAGGTCGACGGTGACGATATCGGCGAACCGGGCGGCGCCGAACCCCGCCAGCTCCTCGCAGGTGCGCACCACGTCGAGGGTGGTGCCGATCTCGGTGCCGGCGTCGTAGAGCAGCTTCAGCCGGCCACGCGCCACATCGGCCCGGCCGGTGAGCGCCTGGAGCTCGGTGGTGTCCCGCAGGGTGGTGACGCTGCCCGCCGGCCCGCCGTGCTGGTCCGTCGTCCGCTGGTTGACGGCGAGCAGCCGGTCCCCGACCGGGTGCACCTCGTCGGTCACGATCCGCCCGGAGGCCAGCAGACGACCGGTGGCCGGGTCCAGCCCCAGTTCGGACACCTGGCGTCCTTCCACGTCCGCCGGCAGGTCGAGCAACCGGCGCGCCTCGTCGTTGGCGAGGAGCAGACGACCGTCACCCGCGACGATGATCACGCCCTCGCGCACCGCGTGCAGCACCGCGTCGTGATGCTCGTACATCCGCGTCATCTCGGCGGGGCCCAGACCGTGGGTCTGCCGGCGCAGTCGTCTGCTGACCAGTGCCGTACTGCCGGTGGTGAGCAGCAGCACGCCCGCGGCGGAACCGAAGAGCAGCGGGAACTGATCGTCGACGACGCCGCTCACGCGGTCGATGGTGATGCCGGCGGACACCAGGCCGATGACGCTGCCGTCGCGGCCCTTGACGGGGACCACGGCCTGGACGAGCGGTCCGATGGTGCCGGTGATCTTCTCGGTGACGATGTCGCCGGCCAGCGCGGGCCCCAGATTGCCGACGAATTTCTTGCCGATCCGGTTGGGGATCGGGTGGGTGTAGCGGATCCCGTCGGTGTTCAGCACGACGATGAAGTCGACCTCGGAGAGCTTCCTGGCGGCTTCGGTCCGCGGTTGCAGGACCGCGGTCGGGTCGGGGCTCCGGAGTGCCGCTTCGATGCCGGGCGCGTTGGCGAAGGTCTCGGCGACGGCGACCGACCTGTTGGTGGCCTCGCGCTCTCCGTCCGTCCTCGACTGCAGAACGAGCGCCGTGATGGCGGCGGCGACGAGCAACACCACGATCGCCACCTGCAGGAGAAAGACCTGACCTGCGACAGTTCGCATTCTCAGAACCGAACGCGGGCGGCCGTAGCGTCCGGCCATGTCCTCTTTCTACACCTCCCGCATACGGTGGGCGACCCGCACGATGCGGAGCGCAGCAGCCGTTCGTCGACCCTGCCGGACCCGGTTCGCGCGCCCGGCAGGTCGGCCGCGGGACCGGTCCTCGCGGGCCCCCGTGCCCTCGGCCGGCGAGCGAGGGCGTCGCCCTCGCCCCGTCGAGATCGTGACGGCCGCGCTCACGGTGGGTCCGCAAGGATGGTCCGATGTTCCCCCAGTCCGGCCTCGTGCACCAGAGGACCGACAAACCCGCGGGTAGGTTTGTGCCCTCGGCGCACCCCGGACCACCCCCTGGCCGGCTCGCACCCCCGGCCCTCCTATGTAACTCTTGCCACAGGTTTGATCTGCGAAAAATGCCCGTCGGGCGGTCGCACGGCGCGGGCTGCAGCAGGAACGTGCCTGGTCAGCCCGGTCGAAGCGGCACTCCGGGACCGCGCGGAAGCGCGGGTCGCACCCAATTGCCCCTCCTACATGCCGCCGAACGGGTGTGAGACGTTCGTGGACATGCATGTTCCAGAGGAGATCCGTGCCGAGGCGGCCGCGCTCATCGACCACCACGCGCTCGGGCTGTGGAAGCCGCACGCCGCTGACCGGCGCGCGGCCATGGCGCTCTTCCGTTTCCTCGAAACCGGCATGCCCCTCTCGGGCGAGCAGATCCGGTCCACACTCGCCACCGCGGAGCAGACGAACGACCCCGCTCCCCTGGAGCCGGTGACCGCGCCCGGCTCCGGCGACGGGCTGCTGGGCCTGCTGCGCTCCGCCGCCGGTCTGCTCGACCACCCGGACGTGGCCGACGGGTCCGCCGGGCGGGACGCCATCGACCACGTGTGCCTTCTGCTGGACGCTGTCGCCCTCTCCGGGCACGCAAGCCGCTAGCCCACGCCCCCGAGGCTCGGGAAGGTCCGCCAGGCGCTCCACGGAGCGGCACGCGCTTCGGCGTCTTCCCCGCCCCTGCTGACATGCATACAGAGGGCCGAAGGGCTCCCGCCGGACTGGCGGGAGCCCTTCGGCCCTCTGTATGTCTGTACGTCTCCTGCGGGCGCAGACGCCCTCGGCGGCTCAGCCCCGGCCTGTCACGGCCGGGCCTGGCCCGGAGGCTCGCTACACGCTCACCGGCGCGGCAGGCTCGTCACCGCGAGCCGTCCGCGCATCGGGAGCCTGCTCGTCCTCGGGAACCGTGATCACCCAGTGCGTGTCCTGGCGCGGACGCAGATAGCACGCCCAGTAGACGGCGGCACCGGCGACGATGGCCCCGGTGATCACCAGGCTCTTGGTGCTCTGCTGGAAGAGGACCCAGGCCAGCACCATGACGAGCAGCGCCGGAACCACCGGCCAGAGCGGCATCCGCCAGGCCGGGCGGTGCTTGTGGGCCTCACGGCGCGAGACCAGGGCGCCGAGCGCGACGAAGACGTACATCGCGGCGACGGCCACGCCGGTCACCTCGCTCAGGGTGTCGAGGTTGACGAAGCACAGGGCCGCTCCGGGGACACCCACTCCGAGCGTGGCCGCCCACGGGGAGCCGAAGCGCCGGCCGACGTGGGAGAAGACCCGGTTGACGGGGTTCGGCCAGGCCGCGTCACGTGCGGAGCAGAAGACCACGCGGGAGTTCTGGATGACCATCACGATGGCGGCATTGATGATCGCCAGGGCGATGCAGAGGCTGACGAACGCGCCGACGCCGGAGTTGCTCCAGGACTCCACCATGCCCGCGACGTCGCCGGCGCCGAGGGTCGCCAGGTCGGGGGCGCCGAGGGTGATCGCGACGACGGGGATGAGGACGACGGCCACGCCGATGCCGAGCGTCCACAGCACGGTGCGCGAGACGTTGCGGCGCGGGTTGTCCATCTCCTCGGCCAGGTACACGGCGGTGGAGAAGCCCTGCAGGATGAAGAGCGCGGTCGCCAGGCCGGTCACGATCAAGCCTGCGGTGATGGCTGTGGTGTGCCCGTGGCCCGCGTCGATCACCGGGTGGACGAGTACGGAGGCCGAGCGGTTGGTGTGGGTGAAGCCGAGGAAGGCGACGACCGCGCAGGCCACGATCTCGAGCAGGAGGAAGATGCCGGTGATCCAGGCGTTCGCGCGCAGGTCGAGCAGGCCCATGGCGGTGGCGAGCAGCATCACGCCGGCCGCGGTGTACTGCGGATCGAGAGGGACGATCGGCGCCAGATAGTCGGCGGTGCCCAGCGCGATGATCGGCGGGACAATCATCACGACGATCAGCGACAGAACGAAAACCAGCCATCCGGCGAGTCGGCCCATGAGGGTGCCGACCATCGCGTACTCGCCGCCCGAGCTCGGTATCAGCGTGCCGAGTTCGGAGTAGGTGAAGGCGACGCCCACACACAGCAGGGCCGCGACGGCGATGGTCAGGGCGGTGCCCGTGCCCAGCGTGGCGAAGGAGTCGGGCACGATCACGAAGAGCGAGGACGCAGGGGTCAGACACGACAGCGTGAGCAGCGTGCCCCCGACCACACCGATCGACCGGGTGAGCCGGGGGGACTTCCCCTCCGTCGAGCCATGGGCTACCTGCTCCGGGGCGCGGGCTGCGGGGATGCGGTGCGTATCGGTCATGCGGGTCCCATCGGTGCTGGCGGCAGGAAGGGGGCACCTTCGACGGAGTGTGCCTCGAAGGGGGAGAAACCCGGCACATTGCGGGCGCCACTTCGGTGACCGAATACAACCCTCGCGCAGGAGGCACGTCAAGACCTCTTCGGCAACGGAATCAGTTGCCGAAGGGGGCCAGAGAGGCTCTTCTGCTCGACCGAAGTCCGGAAAGCGCGCGGATTTCGCGGCTCCCCAACGGTTCGAATTCCACCGTCGACCGGTCTCAAGTCGCGGGGACCCGGGGGGCGATCCGCCGCCGATCGCTCACTCGTCGTGCGCGTGCGCACGGGCGATGAGCAGGGCGACATCGTCGTGGTCGTTGTCATGGCGCAGTGCGCCCAGGAGCCGATCGCAGAGCTCTTCCAGCGGCAGTTCGGGCTCCGCCAGCAGGTCGAGGAGCATGTGCAGCCGGTCGTCAATGGGCTGGTCACGCGTTTCGACCAGCCCATCGGTGTAGAGCACGAGCTGGTCCCCGTCGGGAAGTGGCACCGTGGTCTGCTCGAAGCGGACACCACCGACGCCGAGCGGGGCCCCGGTGGGCAGATCGAGCAGCTCGGGCGGGCGGCCGGACCGGACGAGGACGGGCGGCAGATGGCCCGCGACGGCGATGCTGCACTGCCCGAGGTAGGGGTCGTAGACGGCGTAAAGACAGGTCGCGAAGGCCGGGTCGAGGCCGGACACGATGTGGTCGAGATGCTGGAGCACATCGGCAGGCTCCAGGTCGAGATCGGCCAGCGCGCGGGTCGTGGTGCGCAACTGCCCCATGGTGGCGGCGGCGTTGATGCCGCTGCCCATGACGTCGCCGACCACCAGGGCGGTCTTGTCGCCGGCCACCGGGATCGCGTCGAACCAGTCCCCGCCGACCTCACGCGCCGCCTGGGCGGGCTGGTAGCGGTAGGCGATCTCCATCCCCATGGGCTGCGGCGGCCGGTGGTTCATCAGGTGACGCTGGAGGGTAAGGGCGGTGCGGCGCTCGCTTTGGTACGAGCGGGCGTTGTCGATGCACACCGCGGCGCGGGCGGCCAGCTCGACCGCCAGTACGGCATCGTCCTCGTCGAACGGCTGCGGATTGCGCACGCGGTACAGCGACAGCGCGCCGAGGACCTCACCGCGGGCGATCAGCGGCACGGCGAGGTAGGAGTGCAGTCCGGCCCGCCCCAACAGGTCGGCGCCCTGGGGGTCGGCGGCGATCCGCGGCAGGTCCGCCGCACCGACGTGCGGCACGAGGACCGGTCGGGCGCTCGTCACGCACCGGGTGATGAGCCGGTCGGCGTCGTAGGAAGCGATCTGGCCGGTCGGGTCGGCGGCACGGACCGCGTCGGTGGGGTAGGCCGTGGCCACGGCGAGCGCCCGGAAGCGGGCCGCGTCGCCCGGCGAGGGGGATGTCGTGCGCCGGCCTTCCAGTACGGCGTCGAGGACATCCACCGCGGCCAGATCGGCCAGCTCGGGCACGATCACGTCGGCCAGTTCGTGCGCGGTCTGGTCGACGTCGAGGGTGGTGCCGACGGTCGCGGACGCGTCGGCGATGACGGCGAGGCGCCTGCGTGCCCGGGCGGCTTCGGTGGCGGCCCGGTGCTGCTCGGTGATGTCGACGACGGAGGTGGCCAGGCCGAGGACTCGGCCATTGGGGTCCTCCAGCCGGTAGTACGACACCGACCAGGCGTGTTCGCCCGCGGGGTCGGCGGCCGTGCGGCCGACGGTGAACTGGTCGAGCAGCGGCCTGCCGCTGCCGAGCACCTCCCGCATACGGGCAGCGATCACCTCGGTGTCGAGAAAGGTCAGGACGTCCTGCACCTCGCGGCCGATGTGCTCTTCCGCGGGCAGGTTGTTGATGCGCTCCAACGCCGGGTTGACCATGACGAACCGCAACCCGGTGTCCAGAACCGCCAGGCCGATCGGCGACTGGGCCACCAGCCGGACGGAGAGGGCGAGGTCGCGCTCCACCTGCCGCAGGACGGCCTGGTCGGTGGCGATTCCCAGGGCGTAGGTCTCGCCGCCTTCGTCCTGGAGACGCATGTTGCGGAATTCGACCAGGCGCGTGCTGCCGTCCTTGTGCTGGACGGGAAAGACACCGGCCCAGCTCTTGCCCTCGCTCATCACCCGGGAGAACAGGGTGAGGACCTGGTCGAGATTCTCCGGACCGACCAGCAGCTGGGCGGCGGGCCTGCCGAGCGCCTCCTGCGCCGTCCATCCGAAGAGCTTCTCCGCCTGGGGGCTCCACAGCGTGATCCGCCCCTCGGCGTCCAGCATGACTGCGGCCACGCCCAGGACATCGAGCAGCCCGCCCGGCCGGGACGGCCCCTCCCCGACGGGGAAGCCTTCGACGGGGAAGCCTTCGGGGAACGCGTCGGTCGCCATCCCAGGCACTCCTTCCGCCGGTCTCCGCGACCGACAGCCGTGGCGCTCTCGCACACCGGCCGTCTCCCGCCGTGCTTCCGCTGCCCTCCATCATCCCTCCACGCGGGACGGACCCGCAGGGAGAGGGAGCGCTCCTTCGCTTCTTTCACCTGATGCGAGCACGTCCCACACCGTCGGTCCACCGGACGGGCACCGCCGCGGTGGTGGCCACGGCCTTCACCCGGTGAACGCCAAGTGGCGAGGTGCGCCGGGACATCGCCCGACTTGGAGAAGTCGATCACTAAGCGCTAACCTGACTTTAGTTGCCTCTAGCAACTAAAACCCCTGCATACCGCACCGCCGGCGTACGGCACGAGCACGCCGGCGTCAGGAGGAACCCCCTACATGTCAGCAGATGCCCGGACCTTCCGCACCTACGTGGAGGAGAACCTTGACGCACTGAGCGCCGACCCCGTCCGCGAGACCCTGGTCCACCAGGGCCGGCGGGTCAGCGCGGGCGAGTTCCGCGAGCTGGTCTACCGGATGGCCAGGGCGCTGAGCGCCCAAGGGGTCGACCGGGGGCAGACCGTCACCCTGCTGAGTGGCAACCTGCCGGAGACCATCGCCGCCCGCTACGCGGCCAACCTGATCGGCGCCCGCGTCAACCACCTCTACAACAAGCTCTCCGCCGACGCCCAGGCCGCCATCGTCCGCGACGTCGAGACCAACGCCCTGATCGTGGACCCCCGCATGGCGGAGCGGGCCGCGGAGATAGCGGGCTCGGCGCCGGTTCCGGTCGTTCTCACACTCGGCCCCGCGAAGACGGGCACGGACCTGCTGGAGCTGGCCGCCGCGCAGAGCGGCGAGCCGCTCCCCGGCCGGGCGCAGCCGCAGGACGTGTGCACCATCCGCCACACCGGGGGCACCACCGGCCACCCCAAGGGCATCTGCACCACCTTCGCGCAGGCTCGCTGGTTCCGCGGCGCGCCGTCCGACCTGCCTGTCGGTGAGCGCCGCCAGCTGGTGTGCACGACCCTCGCGCACGCCGCGGGCATGATGGCGGACAGCACGATCAACTCGGGCGGCACGGTGGTGCTCCTCGACGACTTCGACCCGGCGACGGCCCTCGCCGCCATCGAGCGCGAACGCATCACCGACCTCTTCCTCCTGCCGCCGCTGCTCTATCAGCTGATGGACCACCCGGACGCGCCGCACACCGACACCTCCAGCCTGCGCACCCTCACCTACGGCGGCTGCCAGGCGTCCCCCGCCCGCATCGCCGACGCGGTGCGTGCCTTCGGCCCGGTGCTCGTCCAGGGCTACGGGCAGAACGAGGCGGGCGGTATCAGCGTGCTGGCACCCGAGGACCACGACCCGCTGCGGCCGGACCGGCTGCGGTCCGCAGGGAAGGTCGTGCCCGGGGTCGAGGTGGCGATTCGCGACACCTCGGGCCGCGACCTTCCGGCGGGCGAGCACGGCGAGATCTGCGTGCGCTCCCCCATGGTCATGCAGGGCTACTGGAAGCAGCCCGAGCTGACCGCCGAAGTCCTGCGGGACGGCTGGCTGCACACCGGAGACGTCGGACACCTCGACGGCGAGGGGTACTTGACCATCGTCGACCGGCTCAAGGACATGATCGTCGTGGTCGGCGGCCACGTGTACACCACCGAACTCGAAGACCTGCTGAACACCCACCCGGACGTGCTGCAGAGCGCCGTCTTCGGCGTGCGCGACGCCGACCGCACCGAACAGGTGCACGCGGTGGTGGTGCGGGCGCCCGGCAGCGGAGTCGACGATCGGGAACTGCGCGCCATGGTCTGCTCGGCGCGCGGCGCGATGTACGAACCGGCACGCGTCACGTTCACCGACGCGCTGCCGCTCACCGATGCCGGAAAGCCGGACAAGAAGGAACTGCGCAGCCAGGCCGAGCGGGAGTTCACCGCCGCCCGCTGAGACCGGCTACCCGCCCCATTCCTCGGGGCCACCGCCTTGCCAGTCGATGAGGTCGGTCTCCTCGACCTCCACCTCGTCCAGCCCCACGTGCCGAAGGAGCGACACCACGTCCTCGATCCGGTGGGCGACCCCCAGTCGGCGGTCACCGGCCGTCACCCGCCGCGCCCCGCCCGGCTCCGGCGGGTGCACGGTCACCTGCGGTGGCTTCTCGTCCATGTCACCAGGCTGCGGGCAGGACCCCCGGGGCGCATGTCGCGAGACAGGGATCGGCTCGCCGCCGAGAAGCAGCGAGCCGACGGTGGCGAAGGGATAGCCGGCGGCAGGGCGATGACGCAATCGACGGTGTGACCGCGGATGTCGGCCGTCCCCGCCACCGGGCGAGTGGCGGGGACGTACGCGAGCGTGACATCCGGGCCGCGCGCACGATGTCAGCGCCAACGGCGGTGGACGCGGCGCACCAGCGGGTCGTCCGCCGCCTCGACGAGCCAGTTCAGCTCGGACGGGTCGGCGGTGACGAAGTTGGTGAGCGTGCCGACGCCGTCGATGGTGATCTCCACGACGTCCCCCGCGTTCAGGGTGAAGTCGAGGTCGGGCACGATTCCCGTTCCGGTGGACAGCGCCACTCCGTCGGGGAACGGCTGGCAGCGCCGCAGATACCCGACCAGTTCCTCCGGCGTCCGGTGGAAGGCGGCCGTGGACGTGGCTGCCTTGTACGCCACGGTGCCGCCCCTGCGTACCGTGAGCGCGATCCCCAGCGCTTCGGCGTCGGGTATCTCCCACGCCGGAACGATGCCGGAGGACACCGCGCAGCTGCCGGCGTAGATCTTGGCCTGCGGGAGGTAGAGCGGGTTCTCCCCTTCGATGGAGCGCGAACTGACATCGTCGACGACCAGATAGCCGACGGTCTCGCCGTACCGGTTCACCATCAGGCCCAGCTCCGGCTCCGGCACATCGAGCGCGGAGTCGTCCCGCACGGCGATCGGTTCGCCGTCCGTGACGACCCTCCAGGGCACGGCCTTGAGGAAGAGTTCCGGACGCTCGGCGTCGTAGATCCGCTCGTAGACCGTCTGCTCCGTGCTCTCGGCGACGCGCGCCTCGCGGGAGCGCTCGTAGGTGACGCCCGCGGCCCACAACTCCATCCGCCCGTCCAGCGGCGGCAGGAGAAGGACCTCCCGCTCGGTGTGGGACGCGCGGCCGGCCGCGGTGGTGTCGGTCAGTTCGCGGAGTTCGGCGGCGCGCAGCCGGAGCAGATCGGCGATCCGGGTCCCCGCGGGGAAGGCGCGGATGCCGCCGCGGTCGTCGGCGATTCCGGTGTGCACGGTGGCGGTGTCGTCGGTGAAGCGCACGATGCGCGTCATGGCTCTCCTTCTCGAAGGTCTCTGCTGTCGCTCGCCCCGTGCACCGTGGACGACGGGGCGAGCCGGGGCGGGAGGGGGCGTCCGGGTTGCGGCGCTCCTCGGCCGGGGCGGCGAGTCGGTGGTTGTCACCCGCTCCGCCCGAGGGGGCTCTGGTCGACGACATCGGCCGTGGGCCCGCCGGCCGGCGAGGCGGGGCGTCCCGCGTCGCGGCCCACCCACCGGAAGCCGGTGACCACCACCGCCCCGGCGGCGACCACCGCGCCGATGGCGTACAGCCCGGCGGCGCCGGATCCGGTGGCGGTCTCGACGAGGCCCATCACATACGGCCCGAGGAACCCGCCGAGGTTGCCGAAGCCGGAGATCAGCGCGATGGTGCCGGCCATCTGGGCGCCGGTGAGGATCGTGGGCGGCACCTGCCAGAACACCGGCTGGGCGCCCAGGAACCCGAAGGCGGCGACGCCGAGCGCGCCGATCGCGGCGACCGGCGGCAGGACCACGGCGCCGATCAACCCGACGACGGTGAGCACCAGGGCGAGCCGGAGCGGTCCGCGCCGGTCCCCCGTGCGGTCCGAGATCCACGGCAGGAGGAGCACGCCGAGCAGGGCGAACACCCAGGGAACCGCCGACACGAAGCCGATACCGAGGTCGGAGAGGCCGTCGATGCGCCCGACCAGCGCGGGCAGCCAGAAAGTGACGCCGTAGACGCCGATCTGGATGGCGAAGTACACGAACATCAGGCGCAGTACGCGACTGTCGGAGAGGATCTCGCGGATGGCGCGGGGTGGTCTGGCGTCGGTCCCCGGCCGGTCGGCGGCGATTCGGTCGGACAGCAGCCGCTGCTCCTCGTGCGTCAGCCACGTCGCCTGTTCCGGGCGGTCGGTGAGCAGCCAGGGGATGGCCACCGCGAGCAGGACGGTGGGCAGGCCCTCCAGGAGGAACATCCATTGCCAGCCGGCGAGTCCGCCCAGGCCGTGCAGGCCGATGAGGTAGCCGCCGGCGGGGTTGCCGATGAGGCTGGCGATGGCCACCGCCGACTGGAACACGCCGGTCGCCTTGCCGCGGTCGGCCCCGGGGAACCAGTAGGTGAGGTAAAGGATCACCCCGGGGAAGAACCCGGCCTCGGCCGAGCCGAGCAGAAAGCGCAGGATGTAGAAGCTGGTCGGGCTGCTGACCAGGGCCATCGCGCAGGAGAGGACACCCCAGGCGAGCATCATCACCGACAGCCAGCGGCGGGCCCCGATGCGGTGGAGTACGAGGTTCGAGGGCACGCCGAGCATGGCGTAGCCGAGGAAGAAGATGCCGGCGCCGAAGCCGTAGGCGGCCGCGGAGACCCCTACGTCCGTGGCGAGATGGGTTTTGACCAGGGCGACATTGGTGCGGTCCAGGAAACTCAGCACGAACATGACGAACAGCGGGGGGAGCAGACGCCGGGACACTTTCCGGCGCACGCTCTCCGCGGTGATGACGGCCGTGGTCATCGAACCTCCCTGCGGGACAGGCTGACGGGTGGGCGGTCGGGTGACGGGGAACGGTGGGGAGCCAGACGCCGGACATCCGGCCGGGAGTTCGAAGGGGCCGGAGCAGACTTTCACCGAGCGGTCCCGGCCCGACGGGCGACCATGACGCCGGGTCGAGACATCTGACGGCAACCCCCGAGACATCTGACCGGTGCAACGTAGCCGCCCCCTGCGACGTCGACAAGAGGGGCGTGAACGGCCTTTTTCTTTGATGTGACATCTGGCAACCACCACAGACATCTGACATGTTGGGTTTCGCGGGGCGCACTCCGACACGAGTCCGCTCCTCGTCCGACCTGCGCAGGACACCCGTTCGCTGTCACAGGAGAGTGCAGATGACCGCTCGTATCGTCGACGTCGAGACCATCGACGTCCGCTTCCCCACCTCACGCGACCTCGACGGTTCCGACGCGATGAACGAGGCGCCGGACTACTCCGCCGCGTACGTGGTGCTGCATGTCGCCGGCGGCGACAAGCACACGGCCGACGTGGCCGAGGGGCACGGCTTCACCTTCACCATCGGCCGGGGCAACGACCTCGCGGTCCAGGCCGCCCGCGCCATCGGCGAGCGCGCCGTCGGCATGTCCGTCGCGGAGATCGTCGGCGACCTGGGCGGCTTCTCCCGGCACCTGCTGGGCGACAGCCAACTGCGCTGGCTGGGCCCGGACAAGGGCGCCATCCACCTCGGCACCGCCGCGGTGGTCAATGCCGCCTGGGACCTGGCCGGCAAGCTCGCGGGCAAGCCGGTGTGGAAACTGCTCGCCGACCTCTCACCGCGGCAGCTGGTCGACCTGGTCGACTGGCGCTACCTCAAGGACGCGCTGACGCCCGACGCCGCGCTGGAGATGCTGGAGGCCCGGATGCCGGGCCGCGCCGAACGCGAGTCCCTGGTCCGCCGGCAGGGCTACCCCGCGTACACCACGAGCGCCGGCTGGCTCGGCTACGACGACGCCAAACTGACCCGGCTCTGCCAGGAGGCGGTCGAGCAGGGCTGGGACGCGGTCAAGCTGAAGGTCGGCGCGGATCTGGCCGACGACGTACGGCGCTGCCGCATCGCCCGCAAGATCATCGGTCCCGGCCGACGGCTGATGATCGACGCCAACCAGACGCTGGGGGTCGACGAGGCGATCGCGTGGATGGACGCGCTGGCCGAGTTCGACATCTGGTGGTTCGAGGAGCCCACCAGCCCCGACGACATCCTGGGCCACGCGGCGATCGCCCGGAGCATCGCTCCCACCCATGTCGCGACCGGCGAACACGCCCACAACGCCGTGATGTTCAAACAGTTCCTGCAGGCCGAGGCGATCGGCATCTGCCAGATCGACGCCTGCCGGCTGGGTGGCGTCAACGAGGCGGTCGCCGCCCTGCTGCTGGCCGCCGCGCACGGGGTGCCGGTCTGCCCGCACGCCGGCGGGGTGGGCCTGTGCGAGCTGGTCCAGCACCTGTCGATCTTCGACTACATCGCCGTCAGCGGAAGCATGGACGATCGCGTCATCGAGTACGTCGACCATCTGCACGAGCACTTCCAGGACCCGGTACGCATCCGCGGCTCGCGCTACCTGGTGCCGGAGGCTCCCGGGTACAGCGCGCAGATCCGCCGCGAGACCCTGCGGGCCCACCGCTACCCCGACGGCCCGGTATGGGCCGGGATGACATCCTGAGGCCATGGCATCGAGAAAAGACGGGGGCGGCGGCGTCGGGAGTGTCGTCGACGAGGCGATCGGCCTGCTCAAGCGCCGTATCGAGACCGGCGAGTTCGCCCCCGGGCACCGGCTGCCTCCCGAGGCGACGCTCGCCGCGGAGCTTCAGCTGTCGCGTCCGTCCCTCCGCGAGGCGGTGCGCGCGCTCGCCATGGCCGGAGTGCTCGAAGTGCGCCGCGGCGACGGCACCTTCGTCACCGACCTGCGGCCGGACCGCCTGCTCAACGCCATCGGCAGCTTCCTCGAACTCGCCCAGGACACCGGCATCGGCGAGATGTTCGAGTGCCGCAAGGTGCTGGAACCAGGCGCGACCGCGCTGGCCGCCACCCGGATCGACGACCGGGCGCTGGCCGGCCTGCGGGAGCGGATCGAGCGAATGCGCACGCTCCAGGATCCCGAGGAGCTGGTCCGTGAGGACCTGGCGTTCCATGCGGACATCGTGGCGGCGACGGGAAACCTCACCCTGCAGTCCCTGGTGTCCTCGGTCAGCCAGCTGACCGCCCGGGCCCGTATCTGGCGGGCCCTGGTCAAGAGCGATGTGCTGTCCTGGACCCACCAGCAGCACATGGACATCTATACCGCTCTGAGCGCGCACGACAGCCTGGGCGCGTTCACCGCGGCGACCCGCCACGTCAGCGATGTGGAGAGCTGGGTGCGGGAGCGGCTGGACGCGGTGCGCGAGCACGAGGAGAACCGGCCGGTTCCCTAGTCGTGACCGGGCTGAACCTCTTGTCCGGGCCGTGCCAGGCGTCGTGAGCCAGGCAGGACGTTGACGGCCCGGCCTGGGGGTGGGGCTCCGGGGCGTTCGCCGGGTGATCCATCACGCGGCGAGCGAGTCCCCTCTCAACTCCCGTGCGTGCATTGCTCGTTGTCCGGCAGGGGACCTCCGTCAGAGCAAGGAGCGCTCACTTCTTCTTGGCCCGGCTCGGCTGGACCCGGGACGGCTCCCCCGGCATCTTCGGATGGTCGGGCGGATACGGCATCTCGCCCAGCCCGTCGTCCGCCGCCTGCCGGTCGGCGAGTTCCAGGACCGACTCCAGCCCGAAGGCGTGGTCCTCCATCTCGGCGTGCAGATCGCCGAGTTCGGCAAACCGCGGCGGGACGGTCAGCAGGTCGAAGTCCTCCGGCTCGACGTCGGACAGCTCCTCCCAGTGCAGCGGGGTGGAGACCGTCGCCCGCGGCCTGGACCGCAGCGAGTAGGGCGAGGCGATGGTCCGGTCCCGGGCCATCTGGTTGTAGTCCACGAACACCTTCTCGCCGCGTTCCTCCTTCCACCAGGCGGACGTCACCAGCTCGGGCAGCCGGCGCTCCAAGGCCCGGGCGAGCGCGATCGCCGACCGCCTGACCTCGGTGAATGTCCATTCGGGCCGGATCGGTACGTAGACGTGGACACCGCGGCCGCCGGACGTCTTGGGCCAGCCACGCAGCCCCAGCTCGGTCAGCAGGGCACGCAGTTCGTGGGCGGCCCGTGCGGCGTCGGCGAAGCCCGTGCCGGGCTGCGGGTCGAGGTCGATCCGCAGCTCGTCGGGGTGCTCGGTGTCACCGCGACGCACCGGCCAGGGGTGGAACGTCAGACAGCCCAGGTTGGCCGCCCAGAGCACCGCGGCGGGCTCCGTGGGGCACATCTCGTCGGCGAACCGTCCGCTCGGGAACGCGATACGTGCGGTGGGCAGCCATTCCGGCAGCCCCTTCGGTGCCCGCTTCTGGTAGAAGAACTCGCCCTCGACGCCATCGGGGAAGCGCTGCATGGTGGTGGGCCGGTCGCGCACTCCACGCAGCACCCCGTCCGCGACGGCGAGGTAGTACTGCGCGACGTCCATCTTGGTGAAACCACGCTCCGGGTAGTACGTCTTGTCGGGGTGCGACAGACGCACCGTGCGTCCGGCGACGTCCAGCTCAACAGCTCCTGCGGCCATGCCTCAACGCTAAATTGCGTGGGGCGGTGCCGCGCGCCGGGAGCGACGTGAGGCACGCTGGGCGCGGTGGCCGGAGCGGCGGCCCAGCGCGCGGGATCGCGGCACTCCGCGCAGGATCGGAACCATGGATCTGCCTGTCATGCCCCCGGTCTCCCCCATGCTCGCGAAGCTGGTGGCCGACATCCCCGCCGGCATGCAGTACGAGGCCAAGTGGGACGGCTTCCGCGTCATCGTCTTCCGGGATGGCGACGACATCGAGATCGCCAGCCGCACGACGAAGTCCCTGACCCGTTACTTCCCCGAGGTGGTGGCCGCGGCGCGGGCCGAGCTGCCGCCGCGGTGCGTCCTCGACGGTGAGATCGTCATCGCCCATGACGGCCGGCTGCACTTCGAGGAGCTGCTGGAGCGCATCCACCCGGCCGACTCCCGGGTCCGTACGCTCGCCGAGCGGACACCCGCCTCGCTCGTGGGCTTCGATCTGCTGGCCCTCGGCTCGGATTCACTGCTGGACGAGCCGCAGTCGGCCCGCAGGGAAGCCCTGGTGGCGGCGCTCGCGTCGGCCGGGCCGCCGGTGTACACCGCCCCCGCCACCACCGACCAGGAGCTGGCGCGGACCTGGTTCGACCAGTTCGAAGGGGCCGGTCTTGACGGGGTGGTCGCCAAGCCGCTGCACCTGCCCTACCGGCCGGGCGACCGGGCCATGTTCAAGATCAAGCACGCCCGTACCGCCGACTGCGTCGTCGCGGGCTACCGCTTCCACAAGAGCGGCCCCGTGGTCGGCTCCCTGCTGCTGGGGCTGCATGACAGCGAGGGGCGGTTGCAGCACGTCGGGGTGTGCGCGTCGTTCCCGATGGCGAAGCGGCGCGCGCTGGTCGAGGAGCTGGAGCCGCTGCGGATGGACGAGGTGGCGGGACACCCCTGGGGCGACTGGGCCGACGAGGCGGCCCACGCATCCAAGCGGATGCCCGGCGGACCCAGCCGGTGGAGCGGCGGCAAGGACCTGTCCTGGGTGCCGCTGCGCCCGGAGCGGGTCTGCGAGGTCGCGTACGACCACATGGAAGGCGACCGGTTCCGCCATACGGCCCAATTCCGCAACTGGCGCCCGGACCGGACGCCGGACAGCTGCACCTACGCCCAGCTGGAGGAGCCGGTCAACTACGACCTCGGGGAACTGCTCGACGGCTGACGAGGCCGGGGCGCTCGCACACAGCCGCCGAGCGGCCGTACGTCATCGGTCCTCGCCTTCCGGCGGCCACCGTCGCATGGTCTCCCCCGGCGCGAGCCGTTCCACCACTTCCGCAAGGTCCTTGCATGCCTGCTCGATCTTCCGCCGGACGCTGTTCTGCTCGGTGACGATCGCCGACAGCAGCAGCGCCGTGAGCGCCGCGGAGCCGTTGAGGGCCTGGAGATTGACCATGGCCTCCAGCAGACTCTGGCCGGAGAAGGGCCCGCTGCGGCTCTTGGCCGCCGAGATCGCCAGCACGGACACCAGCAGCACACACGGTGCCGCGCCCGCGAGCTGGAATCGCAGGGCGGCCCACACGATCAACGGAAAGACCAGGAAGAGCATCGCCAGCGGGCTCCGGGTCGCCAAAAGCGCGACGGAAGCGGAGCAGACCGCCAGCAGGGTCGCCTCGATCCACCGGTAGGGGCGCAGGTCGCGGGGCCTTCTGACCGTACGGAAGACGAGCAGGAGCGGGGTGATCACGAGCACGCCCATCGCGTCGCCGACCCACCACGCCGCCCACGTCGGCCAGAAGCCGCTCGACGGCAGCGAGCCCGCCAGCCATTGCACGCCGCTGCCCACGGTCGCGCTGATCAGCATGCCGCCGAAGGCCCCGAGGGTCACCAACGCGATCCCGTCCCGCAGCCGGTCCAGTGCGAGGTGGAAGTCCACCGCCCTGAGCATCAGGCAGGCGCACACGGGCGCGAGGGTGTTGCCCGCGATGATCCCCAGGGTCGCGTAGGAGAGCGGGCCCAGACTCAGGATGACGAAGAGAGTGCCGAGCGCGATACCCGGCCACGTCGAAAGGCCCAGGTAGAGCAGACAGCTCAGCGCGATGCCGGTGGGCGGCCACAGCGGGGTCACCACAACCCCTTCGATCACCACCTGCTCCAGCAGGCCGACCCGTGCGGACGCGTAGTAGACGGCGGCGAGTACGAGGATTTTCAGGACTGCTGGAGCGAGACGCCGGACTTCCTCGGTGCGCACCACGTCAGCCATCAGACAATGCCGACGCTCCGGCATCGGCCGCGACACGCGCGCCCGGCCCTCGCTTCACCCCGCTCCGTCCGCCGCGTCGTAGCGCAGGACGATCACCGCGGCGTCGTCCGTGTGCCCGGTGAACTCCGCGACGCTCATCACCGCGTCGGCCACCACGGCCGGATCGTCGCCGGCCCGGTCGCTGACCAGGCGGCTCACCTGCGCCAGCCCCGCCTCGATCGGGAACGACGGACCCTCGACCACGCCGTCGGTGAGGAGCACGAACGCCCCGGCGGTGGTGAGCCTTCGACGCGTCACCGGGTACTGCTCGCCCGCCATGACGCCGAGGGGCAGTCCCCCGGCATCCTCGGCAAGGCCGTACCTGCCGTCGACCGTCGCCCAGACGCCGGGCACATGGCCGGCCCGGGCGCTCGACACCTCCCAGGCGACCGGGTCGAAGCGCAGGAACGTGCAGGTGGCGAAGAGGCCGCAGTCCACCGACAAGAGCAGGTCGTTGGCCCGGCTCAGCACCTCTCCGGGGTCGGCGGCGTGGGCGGCCACGGCGCGCAGCCCGATCCGGATCTGTCCCATGAAGGCGGCCGCCTCGACGTCGTGTCCCTGGACATCGCCGATGGAGAAGGCGAGCGCCCCGTCGGGCAGCGGGAAACCGTCGAACCAGTCGCCGCCGATGTCGAGGCCACTGCGGGCGGGCGCGTAGGTGGCGGCGGTCCGCAGCCCCGGCAGCACCGGCAGCGCCGCCGGCAGCATCTCGCGTTGCAGGGCCTCGGCGAGTTCCACCCGGGCCTGGTGAAGCTCAGCCCCCTCCCGCGCCCGGGCGGTCAGCTGCCCGAGCGTGGTCAGCAGGTCGTCGGCGCTCGCCGACCTCGGAGGACGACGCCGAGCCATGGACCGCTCCCAGGTGCATCACTTCATGGGCCACTACGGGGGTGCGCCGCGCGGCAAATCCGAGCTGCCCTCCTGACGTGAACGAGTTCCGCTGCCGGAAGCGACCGGGCCTGGCTCCGACGGGGCCCGGCCGCGACCGACGCATCCGCTCCGATGGACCCTCGAGAGCCCACCATTGCCGCATTCATCATATTTCTGGCACGTGACTTGCGCTTCACGACGCTGACCCGCCGGCCGGTCAGCCGCACGTCCAGCAGCCCGACCAACAGGCGGTGTGCGCCGCGCGCTGCCGCCCGGCGGTCCCCTCGGCGCGCTGGTACCAGTCTGTGGCGGCGTGCGACAGCGTCAGGCCGGCGCACAGCACGACGGTGAGCGCCGCGAGTTCCTCGGGCTCGGCATGGCCCTTCTCGATGCGCAGAAGGTCGGGAGGGGCTTCAGCGGGTTGGCTCATGTGAGGGTCCGTGGGCTCGATGGCGTGCCGTGCTCAGGGGGTCGGCCGGCCCCGGGTGTTCTTCCGCAGCGCGTTCGGGCAGGTCACAGGCCCGACGATAGGAGCGCGGGGACGGGCTGTCGCGTGGAGGCCGGGTCCGTGTGCGCCATCCGTGCGGGCGCCGGTCAAGTGCCGCACGGCGAACCGCCGCGGCGCCGGCCGGGGCCGATCGGGGTAGCCGGTGGCGCACCCGGGCGTGATATCGGGCGTCGGGACCGTGTTGCTCCCGCCCTTCCCACCGGAGGTGGAGACCATCACGCAGAGGTACGCAGGCGGCTGGGTGCCCGATGACGCAGTCAGGGATGGCAGGACCATGAGACGTGACCGGACCGGCGAAGGCCGTACCGCAGCGCGGGACGAAGGGCGTCGGGAGTTCCTCAGGTGCGCGGCGGGAATCGCCGGTGTGGCGGCCGCCGCCGGCCTCGGCGGGGAGGCACACGCCGCCGGTGCGGGGGTGCCCCTCGCCGGGCCGGCCGTGGGCCCGCAGGTGTCGCCTGACAGGATCCCGTTCCACGGGCGCCATCAGGCCGGCATCGTGACCCCGCAGCAGCTCTTCGCCGGCTTCCTCGCCTTCGACGTGCAGGCGGAGAACGCTTCGCAGCTCACCGAGCTGTTCAAGAAGGTCACCGAGCGGGCCCGTGCCCTGGTTGCCGGGACACGGCCCGAGGACGAGGCCCTCGCGGCGGACCGGCCGGGGCCCGACTCGCTGAGCATCACGCTCGGCGTGGGCGCGTCCCTCTTCGACGACCGGTTCGGCCTGACCGCGCAACGGCCCCGGCACCTCAAGGCGATGCCGGCCTTCCCCGACGACCGGCTGGTTCCGTCACGGAGCCACGGTGATCTGTCGGTGCAGATCTGTGCACAGCACCGCGACGCCGTCGTGGAGGTCATGCGCGATCTGGCCCGGGAGACCTCCGGCCTGATGCGGCTGCGCTGGCGGGCGGACGGCTTCCTCAACCCGTCCCGGGCCTCGGGAGCGCCGCGCAGCTTCGTCGGTTTCAAGCAGGGGATCGCCAATCCGGACGTCTCCTCGGCCGCGGAGAGGGACCGGCTGCTGTGGGTGACGCCGCCGTGCGGCGAGCCGGACTGGGCCATCGGCGGCTGCTATCAGGTGCTGCGTCTGATCAGGTTCCACATCGAGGCGTGGGACCGGCTGCCGGTCGCCGCCCAGGAGAGGATCTTCGGGCGGCACAAGGCGAGCGGAGCGCCGTTGGGCGGTCGAGACGAGACCGAGGTACCCGACTTCCGCAACGACCCGAAGGGCCGGCGGATTCCGCTCGACTCCCATGTCCGGCTGGCCAATCCGCGGACCCCGGCGACGGCCGACTCGCTCTTCCTGCGGCGGAACTACAGCTACGACGGCGGGTTCGACAAAGACGGGCGGATGGATCTCGGACTGGCCTTCTGCGGCTACCAGCAGAACGTGGAGCGGCAGTTCGCCGCGGTGCAGCAGCGGCTGGAGCGCGAGCCGCTGGCGGAGTTCGTCACGCCGGTCGGCGGCGGCTACTTCTTCACCTTGCCCGGCGTACGGACGGACGACGACTGGTTCGGTTCCGACCTGCTGCGCAAAGCCTGATCCGCCCCCGGCGTCGGCACCGGGCGCGCACGACCGATACGGACGCGTCCGGGCTACGGCGTTCCGCCCCTGGCGTGCGCAAGCCCCGTGGCGTTCCCCCTCGGGATGCCACGGGGCTCCGTCCCCTCGCCTCGGCGAACGGCGCGGCAGGCGCGATTCATGCTCGGGTCGTGGGCGGTTCGGGGCCGGTTCAGGCGCAGTTGCTGTGCGTCCGCTTGTCGGCGAATCGGTCCGCGAGCCAGTTGGCGGCCGGTGTGGAGCCCACCATCGCGCCGACCACGTGCTCACCGAGGGGGATCGACGTCCATTGCACGTCGGCGCCCTTGCCGCACCAGTCGGCCCGCAGCTGTGAGCCGACCTCGTACGGAATGAGTTCGTCGGCAGTTCCGTGGTAGAGGTACACGGGCGCGTCCGGTTTCCCCGTACCGAGGTGGGATGCGCGAAGCCGCCGCTGCCAGTCCGGCTCGTGCAGCGGGTTCTTGACCGTCACATCCGAGATCCTCTTGAAGAGCCCGGCGACGGTGTCGATGGCCACACAGTTCTTCCGCATGAAGTCGACGTAGTGGCGGCCCTTTTCGTTGAGGTACTTCTCCAGGTTCAGCTCCGGGTAGGCGGCGTTCTGGCCGGAGGCCGCCATCAGGACCAGCCCGGCGCCGATGTTTCCGTCGTTGGCTTCGGCGACCTTCAGCAGATCGGCGGGGACGCCGCCGGTCGCGGTGCCCTTGACGTTCAGTTCGGGCGCGTAGGACGCGTGCAGTTCGGCTGCCCAGCTGGTGGCCTGGCCGCCTTGGGAGTAGCCCATGATGCCGACCGGGGAGTCCTTGGTGAGGCCGGCCGCGCTCGCCTCCGGCAGTCGCTGCGCGGCGCGGGCAGCGTCCAGGACCGCCTGACCCTCGGCGCGGCCCACGGTGTAGGTGTGCTCGCCGGGGGTGCCCAGACCTTCGTAGTCGGTGACCGCGACGGCCCAGCCGCGGGCCGTCAGCTGGTGGATGAGGTTGGCCTCGACGGTGGTGCCCTTGGGGAAGCCTGCCGAGGGGGCGCAGGAGTCCGCGAGCCCGACCGTCCCGACGGCGTAGGTGATGAGCGGGCGCGGGCCGGTTCGGCCGTCCTTGGGGACGATGACCGTGCCGGAGACGGTGGTGGGGGTGCCCTTGGCGGTGGTGGAGCGATAGGTGAGGTGCCAGGCCCGGGTCGCGGTGGGTTGGCCGGGCAGGGGGTGGAAGGACGTGGGCGAGGAGGTCACGATGTCGCCGGGGGCGTCCTTCGCCGTCTGCTGGGCCGGCGCGGCGCTCGCGCCCGTCAGGCCCAGGGACAGGGACAGGGCGGCGACGAAGGTGAGCACTGTGGACCGAAGGTGCATGCGGCTCTCCCAACTGACGTGTGTGTCGGGGTGGTTGGGGTGACCGTAGTGACTCGCGGGTAAGGAAGGCGCTGACCGGAACGCTCAGCTTTGTTGACCACGGACCTCAAGACCGCCGCCGACCGGGCACGACGGGGTGGCGGGCGGCGGTCCGTTCAGCCGGTACGCACCGGGGGTCGTCCCCGTCCAGCGGCGGAACGCACGGAGGAAGGCGGTGTCCTCCGAGAACCCGATCCGCGCCGCCAGCTCGGCGATCGGCTCCTGCCCGGCGACGAGCGAGGCGATCGCCACGTCCCGGCGTACCGCGTCCTTCAACTGCTGGTACGACGTCGCCTCGGCCCGCAGTCTGCGCCGCAGCGTCGCCGGGCTGACCGCCAGCCGCGCGGCGACCTCACAGACGTCCGGCAGACGCGCCGCGGACTCGGCCCGGAGCGCCTGGACCAGGGTCCTGCGCACTTGATCGGCGACCGTGGTGCCGTAGTCGCGCCGGCTGAGCAGGTCCGCCGGCGCCCGGCGCAGCATCCGCGCCAGCGCGGCCTCGTCCCGGACGACGGGGGCGGCCAGCCAGCGCGCGTCCCAGCCGGCTGCGGTGTGCCGCGCGCCGAAGCGCACCGGGCAGCCGAAGAGCACCTCGTATTCCCGGGCGTGCGCCGGTGCCGCGTAGGCGAACTGCGCCCAGCGCAACGGGATGCGCCGCCCGATGAGCCAGCTGGAGAGCCGGTGCCAAATGATCAGGAGGCATTCGGAGAGGAAGTGGCCTTCGTCGTACGGGCGCAGATCACTGCGTACCGAGAAGACCGCCTCGTCCGAGCCGTCCCCGCCCGTGACCGTCTCGATCGCCAGGTCGGGCCCTCCGGGGAAGAGCCCGTAGAACCGTGCCGCCCGGTCGAGGACCGCACCGAGGTCGTGGCAGCCCAGGCAGGCGTGGCACATCATCGCGAAGGTGCCACGGCGGCTGGGAGTGGGGCCGAGGCCGAGGAATTCGTCGTTCGTCGCGTGGTGCAGCGCCTTGATCAGGCAGGTGAACTGCTCGGGCGTGACGCGGGCCCGGTCGTCGCCCAGCAGGAGCGGCGGAATGCGGGAAGCCTGCAGCAGCGGCAGAGTGTCGACACCGAGCCGCCGCGCGCCGCTCAGCGCGGCTCGCACATGGTGCATCGCGATCGTCAACCGGCTCATGTCCCGCCCCTCGCTGCCTGGTGAACGCGGCTCCGCCCTCCAGGATCGGCCCCTACCCCCGGACTCGTACAGGGTCGGGCGGCCGGCTTCGGGGCCGAAGCCGGTCCGCGGGACTGTGCGGCGGGAGAAAGGTGCACGGAAAGGGAATCCCGGTTCATCGCATTCCCCCGAATTACTTCGAGCTCCACTGCATTCACCGCCGAACCATTGCATCGCATAGTCCAGCTGAGGGATTGAAGCTGAATACACGTCGGAGCGTGCACTCTCCGTGGTGCACACGCCACGGAGCACCAGGGGCCGAGATCATGCCGCCTCCCCATTCGCGATCACGCCTCGGCTGCCCGCCATGGAGCGGTCGACGGGCGGCCGGCACCGAGCGGCACGCGGGGCAGGGAAGCCCACACACATGGTGATCAACGCATTTCACCGCACCGTCGTCCCGTGAACTGCGCCGACAGGAAAAGCAGTTGATTCTTTGACGATCCGGTTCCGGAAAGCGGAAACCCCGTCGGGCACCGAGCGATGCATATGTTCGAGTCGCCGGGGCACGCGGACTTCCATCGCCAACAGAACGGCCGACCGTAGTTCGAGAACACCCCTACAACGCACGACAGGCGGGATCATGGCGACAACGGAGAGCAAGGAAGACAAGAGCCGCCCCGAGCGTATCGCCGCCCCCACGGCCATGCGGCACGCCGCCGGGCAGCTCGCGGAGTTGCTGGGCTGCGAACCCGCTTCGGTGTCCGCGCTCAAGGTCACGGAAGACGGTTGGTCGGCGGACGTGGAAGTGGTGGAGATCGAGCGGGTCCCCGACACCTCCAGCGTGATGGCCTCCTATCGCGTCGCCCTCGACGCCCAGGGGCAACTCCTGGAATACGAGCGAATACGCCGCTATGCGCGGGGCCAGGTCGACAGGTGATCCGGCAGGTTCCTGCCGCGTCCCCGAAAAGGCCCCAAGACCCGCTCCGGAGAACTGGAAGGGAAGATCGATCATGACTGTCGTTCAGCAATCCAACGCGCCCAACACCGGTGGCGGCTCGGGCAATCTCTACGATGTGCTGGAGCTTATCCTCGACCGCGGACTCGTCATTGACGCCTTTGTGCGGGTCTCCCTGGTCGGCATCGAAATCCTCAAGATCGATGTCCGTGTCGTCGTCGCCAGTGTCGACACCTATCTGCGATTCGCCGAGGCCTGCAACCGCCTCGACCTGGAATCGGGCCGGAAGGCACCGAGCCAGCTCACCGACATCGTCGGGGACGCAACCGAGAGCGGCGCCAAGGGGAAGTCGAAAGGAGCGCTGACCGGCGCCGTCGAGGCGTTCAGCGAGTCCTTCCAGAAGGGCCGCGAGGAGCCCGCCGAGGAGACGGAACGCCCGGCGCGCAAGTCCTCCTCGTCCAGCAGCCGCCGCACCGCCCGTAGCCGGGAGGAATAACACATGCCGACGTACATCTACGCCATCACCGACAGCGGACACCCCCTGCGTCTGGACGGTATCGACGGGATCGGCGACCCCGCCGCGCAGCTGCGCACCATCCGGACGAAGGAGCTGAGCGCGGTGGTCAGCGACGCGCCGGCGGACCTGCGGGCCAAGCGCCGCGATCTGGTCGCGCACCAGGCCGTCCAGGAACGGCTGCTGGCCGACGGAGCCGCGCTGCCCATGCGATTCGGCCTGGTGGGCCCGGACGACGACCAGGTGGCCGCCGCCCTGGAGGAGCAGCGCGACAGCTACACCGCGCGCCTCGAAGAGATCGACGGCTGCCTGGAGTTCAACCTCAAGGTCGCCCGGGACGAGGACGACCTGCTGCGGGAGGTCATGAAGGAGTCCGCCGAGGTACGCCGGCTCAACGAACGCACCCGGGACAACCCCGCGGCGCACGACGACAAGATGGCGCTCGGCGAACTGGTCTCCCAAGAGGTCCAGGCCCGGCAGGACCGCGTGGGCAAGGACATCGCGGCGCGCCTCACGAAGGGCGCGGTGCGCACCGCGGTCGCCGAGCCGACGAAGAGCCACTTCCTGAACGTGTCGTTCCTCGTCCGGCGCGCGGAGGCCGCCGCCTTCTCCGAGGCCGTGCACGCGGAGGCCGAGCGACTGGGCGACACGTACACGCTCAACCTGCACGGACCGCTGCCGCCGTACAGCTTCGTCTGACTCGCGAGCGGAGGACCCATGGGCCTCATCACGCAGATCCTCACCCTGCCACTGGCCCCCGTACGGGGCACGGTCTGGGTTCTCGACCAGGTACTGCTCACCGCGGAACGGGAGTACTACGACCCCGAACCGGTGCGGGCCCAACTGGCCGACCTGGAGCAGCAGTTGCTGTCCGGCCGTATCGGGGACGAGGAGTTCGACCGTCGCGAGGACGAACTGCTGGACCGCCTGGAGTGGCTGGAGGCCAACCAGCAGCGGCTACGTGCCCAATCCTGACCGAGGAGAACGAGGTGTACGAGAGATGATCAGCAACGCCAAGATAGGTGCCGCCGTCGTCGGTGGCTACCTTCTGGGACGCACGAAGAAGGCCAAAATGGCCATCGGCCTGGGGATGTTCCTGGCCGGCAGGAAACTCAGCCTGAACCCGCGGGAGTTGGGCAAACTGGTGGCCAACTCGCCGGTTCTCGGCCCCCTCAACGACCAGGTGCGCGCGGAACTCGTCGACGCCACGAAGTCCGCGGCCACCTCCGCCCTGACGCAGCGCATGTCGCATCTCGCCGACTCGCTGCACGAGCGGACGCTCGGCCTCGGCGAGGCGGACGGTTCCCGGGACCGCGACGACGAGCCTGGGGACGAAACGGACCAGGACGTGGACCCGGACGCGACCCCGGACGCGGACGCGGACGCCGACACGGACGCAGCACCGCGTGACGACCGGGATGACCAGAACTCCCGGGACAGCCAGGGCAGCCGGGACAGCCGGGGCAGCCGGGACGACTCCGGAGCCGAGACCAGGCGCCGCAAGACACCGGCCAGGACAGCCAAGTCGAGCGCGGGCAAGGCGTCCTCCGGGGCGCGAGCGGCCGGATCGGGCACTGCCGGCGCCGCCCGCAAGAGTGCTTCCGCAGGCTCGCGCAAGACCGCGTCCGGTACCGCCCGCAAGACCACCTCCGGGGCGCGCAAGACCGCCTCGGCGGCGCGCCGCACGGCTGAGCGGGGAGGCCGCAATGACTGACTCCACGCTGAGCAAGGTGAAGAACGAGGTGGCGCAGAGCCCGGCCGCCGAACAGCTCAAGGATGAACTGCGGAACTATCTCCAGGCGCGCGCTCAGCACACCGTCACCCACCTCGGCCAGAAGCTGGGCGAGAGCGTCACCAAGCTCGCCGAACCCGGTCAGGGGCCGAGCGGACTGGCGAGCAGCCTCGCAAAGGGCGGCAAGGCTCTCAGTGAGGGCAAGTCTCCCGCGCAGGCCGCGCTGACCGCGGGCACCTCGCAGCTCAAGGACACCGTCAAGGACAAGGTCAAGGGCCTGTTCGGCAAGGGCCGCAAGGGCGGTGGCGGCAAGTCCAAGAGCGTCACCATCACCGAGGACATCGATGTGGGCGTTCCGGTGCGCGAGGCGTACGACCAGTGGACGCAGTTCCAGGAGTTCAGCACCTTCGCCAAGGGTGTCGTCAGTGTCGAGAAGACCGACGACACCAGCAGCAACTGGAAGGTGAAGGTCGCCAAGTCCACCCGCAGCTGGCGGGCGAACGTCACCGAGCAGGTGCCCGACGAGCGCATCACCTGGACCACCGAAGGCGCCAAGGGCACGGTCAAGGGCGTGGTGACCTTCCACCGCCTCGCGGACAACCTGACGCGGGTGCTGCTGGTTCTCGAATACTTCCCCAAGGGGCTGTTCGAGAAGACGGGCAACATCTGGCGCGCCCAGGGCCGCCGGGCCCGGCTGGACCTCAAGCTGTACCGCAAGTTCCTCATGCTGCGCGGCGAGGCCACCGATGGGTGGCGGGGCGAGATCCAGGACGGCGAAGTCGTCGTCGACCATGCGGACGCCGTCGAGGACGAGGAACGCCGCGAGGAAGAGGAACGCGCCGAGGACGGCGAGCACGAGCCTCCGGAGGACCGTGACGACGCCGAGGACGCCGATGGCGATGGCGATGGCGATGGCGATGGCGTGGACGACGAACTGGACGACGACCTCGGTCCGGAGGACGACCTCGACGAAGAGGACGACGAAGAGGACACCGACGCCGAGGCCGAGGACGAGCCTGCCGAGGACGACACGGAGGACGACCCCGAGTTCGCGGACGAGCCGGATGCCGGAGACAGCGACGGCCACGACGACGGCTACGACGAGGGCGCGGAAGAGGACGAGCCGCCGGCCTCCCGGCGCCGGGCCGTCGCGGCCCGCAGCTGACCCCGTCCCGACCGCACAGAGAGGGCTGATCACGTGTCCGACTCACTGGCCGGCCGTATGGGACCGCCCTCCGGGGCGTCCCCGTACGGCCGGCAAGGATCCTCCGCCAACCTGGCCGACATCCTGGAGCGCGTCCTCGACAAGGGCGTGGTCATCGCGGGTGACATCCAGATCAACCTGCTCGATATCGAGCTGCTGACGATCAAACTCCGTCTGCTCGTCGCCTCCGTGGACAAGGCCAAGGAGATGGGCATCGACTGGTGGGAGCACGATCCGTCGCTCTCCTCCCGGGCCCACGCTCCGCAACAGGTCTCCGGCGCGCGGGCCCCTGCGGCCGCCGGCGGTGACGCGCTGGCCGATGAGAACGCGCAGCTGCGTGCCGAACTCGCCGAGCTGCGCGAGGCGGTCGGCCTGCCGCCGGGATCCGGCCGGACCGCGCAGGCCGCCGACCAGGCTCAGCCGGCCCCGGGCCGGGCGGACACAGAGGCGAACCGCGAGGAGAAGCAGTGAGCACCGACGCACACACCGTCGAAGCAGGCGCCACGCCGCTGCAGGAGCCGTTCGATCAGCCCCGCCACGGGACCCGCAGCTCCTACGTCTACGCCATCAGCCGCGCCGGCACCGACCTCGACGCCGCGGCGTCCCGGCTGGTGGGGCTGGAGGGCGGTGCCCTGCGCACGGTCGCCGCCGCCGGGCTCGCGGCTCTCGTGTCGTCCGTTCCGGCCGACAGTTACAGCGCCGAGGGCATGACGGCACGCATGGAGAACCTCGCGGAGCTGGAGGCGATCGCGCGCACCCACCACGCGATGGTCGAGGCCGCGTACGCGAGCACGACCGTGCTCCCCATGCGGCTGGCCACGGTGTATCTGGACGACGCCCGCGTGCTGTCGATGCTCCACGAGCGGGCCGCGGACTTCGGCGAGCTGCTCTCCTGGCTCGAAGGCCATGTCGAGTTGGGGGTGAAGGTCTACGCGGATCCGCGGGCGGCGGCAGCCGAGCCGTGCGCGGCGCCCGCCGAAGCCACCTCGCCCCCGGCGAGCCCCGGCCGGGCCTATCTCCAGCAACGCCGGGCGCAGCGACGCACCCATCGCGACGCCTACCGCGCGGCGGGGACGGTGGCCGCCCGGATACCGGAGGCCGTGGCGGGCCTCGGGCGGGCCAGGGTCGCGCACCGGCCGCAGCAAGGAGAACTGGCTTCCGGCGCGGGCGAGAACATCGCCAACGAGGCTTACCTGGTGCCCGCCGGCAGTCTGCCGGAGTTCCGGCAGGCGGTGGCGGGGCTGGCCGATGACGCCCCTGGGGTACGCATCGAGGTCACCGGCCCGTGGGCGCCGTACTCCTTCGCCACGCCGCCCGCCGTGGGCGAGCGCTCATGACGGGCGGCGGCGTGCCGGTGGGCGGCTTCGCCGGCGTCGCCGACCTGACCGAGGAGGAATCCCTCGCCGGGCGGCAGGTGGCCCTCATCGACCTGCTGGACCGCCTCCTGAACGGCGGCGCGGTGCTCACCGGAGACCTTGTCCTCTCCGTCGCCGATGTCGATCTGGTCCGGATCAATCTGCGCGCGGTCATCCACTCGATCACGCCCGACGACCCGGCACCGTGGTGAATTCCGGCCCAACTCCCCCACTCAGCAGCATGTTTGACCGCACCGGTGAGGAATGTCCATGAGGGAAGAACCAGCAGAACCCGCCTTCGCCGAGGTGGCCCGAGCAGCGGCACGGGCCTTCGACCTGGTGCCTGCCGGGCCGGCCGAGCCCCGGTCGGGCGGCGATATCGCCCAGCGGCTGAAGACCGATCCGGAGACCGTGGAGCGGGACCTCATCAAATTGGTGCTGACGATCGTCGAGCTACTGCGCCAACTCATGGAGCGCACCGCATTGCACCGCGTCGACCAGGGCGACCTGAGCGAGGACCAGGAGGAGCGGGTCGGGATGACCCTCATGATTCTTCAGGACCGCATGGCCGAACTGTGCGACCGCTACGGACTCACCATGAGCGATCTCAACTTGGACCTCGGCCCGCTGGGTTCATTGCTCCCCCCTAATGACGCCGAATGATGTCGAATGACGGTGGCCGAACTCCCCGTGTTTACAACGGATTCGAGCGGAAAGGCGAATGGTATGACTCAGCAGCGGAAGAATTCTGAAGCGCCCACCGGTAAGCCGCAGCGGGATTCGGCCCGCGCCGCCGCGAAGGCCAAATCGTCGGCACATGTCGCCGAGGAAGCCGCGGAGTCCGGCGCACGATCGGCCAGGACGGCGACCGGACAAGCCGGGCGGGCCGCCGCGGCCGGAATCGAAACCGGCCGGCAGGCAGCCGCGGCCGCCACCGGGAAGGTCGCCGCCACGGCAGGCGCCGCCTGGACGGTCGTCACGAAGCGCAAGGCCGTCGCGGCCGGAGCCGGCGCCGGACTGATCGGTGTGGTCGGAGCCGCGTTCGCGGCGGGCCGCGCCACGGCGAAGCCGCAGCTCGGACCGGTGACACGGCTGACCCACGGCCGCATCTGAGCGGCCCCCCTGAGCGAATGATCACTCCCAAGAACCTCACTCACCGCTTCCCGTCACATCGGCGCACGCCCGACCCGTGGCGGGAGAGACCCCGATCCGGAGGTTGACCGCAATGGTTCCCCTGCTCCTTGTCCTGCTTCTCGCCCTGCTGCTCTTCGGTGCCGGATTCGCACTGAAGGCTCTGTGGATCGTCGCCGTAGTGGTGCTGGCGTTCTGGCTGCTCGGCTTCCTCATGCGCTCGACCGGTGCGGGCGGCACGCGCGGCCGTTGGTACCGCTGGTAGACGCATCCATATCGCCCGCCCGGGGGCCCCGCCGCACGAATGCGGTGGGGCCCCGGCGCATTTTCGGGTCGCCCGCACTCCCCTTCACGGGATTCTGCCCGGGTTTTCCCGGCGGGAGGCGTATCGGGAGATCCACCGGGCATCAGAAAACCGAACGCGAATGCATTGATCAGTGAATTACCGCGCCCTGCACCGCGCGACAGATACGTGCACCGCACACCGTGCCGGGTCGACATCACCCTCACTCGCCCACGCACCGCAAGGAAGGGGTCTCTCGTGACGGACAACATCTGGGGTTTCCACGACGCCGCTGGTTACGCCGCAGGCACCGACCTGACGGGTTTCAAGGTCGAGGCGATCGACGGCACCATCGGAAAGGTCGACAAGCACTCCGTGGAGGTCGGCGCCGCCTCTCTCGTCGTCGACACCGGGGTGTGGATCTTCGGCAAGCATGTCCTGCTGCCGGCCGGGACGATCTCGTCCATCGACCTCGACGAGACCACGATCTACCTCTCCCGCACCAAGGACGACATCAAGCACGCACCGGAGTTCGACAAGGAAAAGCACATCGGCGACAAGGATTACCACGAGCAGCTGACCGGCTACTACGGCGCTCCGCACTCCTGAGCGCTCCGCGGCAGCGCACCGTCCGCCACACCATGGCGGGCCCGCGCCCCGGAGTGCCCGGGCCGATCCGGGGTAACCGTTGTCAGCAGCCGGTGGGCGCGGGCCCGCCGCAGTGGGGAGGGAGGCACAATGGCCGTGGCCAAGACCAGTGTCCTGGTGCTCGATTGCACCGAACCGGAGAAGCTGGCGGACTTCTACGCACGTTTCCTCGGTGGCGAGCCCCGGACCGGAGCCGGCCCCGACTACATCGAGATCGTCGAGCCCCAGGGCATCCGCATCGCGATCCGCCGGGACCACGGGGCGGCACCGGCCAGCTGGCCGCGTCCGGACGACTCCCAGCAGGCACATCTGCACTTTCTCGTGCCCGAGGACGACATGGACGCCGCGGAGCGCGAGGCGATCGGCCTCGGCGCCCGTCCGCTGGAGACCAAGGACAACGGCGGCCCGTTCGACGTCCGCCGCTACGCGGACCCGGCCGGCCATCCCTTCGTGCTGGCCGCGAGCGAGGGCCACGGAGTGACCTGAGCGAAGCCGCCCGCGGGGTGACGCCCGGGCCCATCCCGTTCGGGCCCGCACCTGTCGCGAAGCACCGCCCGGGACACCCGGGCCACGGCCACCTCGGTGGCGGGCCCGGCGTCCCGGGCGGCTGTGCGTGCGATCCGCTGCCTCAGCAGATCCGCGGCAGCTGTTCGCCCAGCGGCAGATCGACCACCCGGGTCCCGCCGAGGGGAGTCCGGGCCACCACCATCCCGGGGTGTGCCTCGACGGTCTCACCGATCACCGCGGCCTCGGCGCCGAGCGGATGGGAGCGCATCGCGTCGAGCACCGCGTCGGCGTGCTCACGGGGTACGAAGGCCACGAGTTTGCCCTCGTTGGCGACGTACATCGGGTCGAGGCCGAGGATCGCGCAGGCGTTGGCCACGGTGGGCGGGACGGGGATGTCCCGCTCCTGGAGGACGACGCCGGTGCCGGAGGCGCTCGCGATCTCGTTGAGGGCGGCGGCCAGGCCGCCGCGGGTGGGGTCGCGCAGCACATGCAGGTCCGGGGTGACGGCGAGCATCGTCTCGACGAGGCCGCCGAGTGCCGCGCAGTCACTCTCGATCTCGACGCCGAACTCCAGGCCCTCGCGGACGCTCATGATCGCCACGCCGTGCAGGCCGATGGGGCCGCTGACGATGACCACATCGCCGGGGACGACACGCTGCGGGCGCAGGTCCACCCCGGCCGGGATCAGTCCGATGCCCGCGGTGTTGATGTAGACGCCGTCGCCGTGGCCGGCCTCGACGACCTTGGTGTCGCCGGTCGCCACCTCGACACCGGCGGCCCGCGCCGCCGCTCCCATGGCGTCCGCGACGGCGGCCACCACCGGCATCTCGACGCCCTCCTCCAGGATGTAGCCGCAGGAGAGGTAGGCAGCTCGCGCGCCGCTCATGGCGAGGTCGTTGACGGTGCCGTTGACGGCGAGGTCGCCGATACTGCCGCCGGGGAAGAAGAGCGGCCGTACGACATAGGAGTCGGTGGAGAAGGCGAGGCGTACGCCGCCCAGGGAGACCGTCGCGGAGTCGCTCAGCTGGCCGAGCACCTCACCGCCGAAGGCGGGGACGAAGATCTGCTGGACCAGTTCCGCGGACAGCGCGCCGCCGCCACCGTGCCCCATCACGACCCGCGGCTGGTCGCGCAGCGGGGCCGGGCACGTCCAGCCGGTGATGTCCACGGTGGGCAGGTCGCGGGCGGCCGGCACGGCGTCCTTGGTACCTGAGGACGGGAGGGTGGTGTCAGGCAACGGGGCTCGCCTCCATCGGAGTGGGCGTGACGCCGAGACGGCGGTAGAGGTAATAGGCGGCGCAGGCTCCCTCGCTGGAGACCATGGTGGCGCCGAGCGGGGTGCGCGGGGTGCAGGTCGTGCCGAACGCCTCGCATTCGTGGGGCTTGAGCAGTCCCTGCAGGACTTCGCCGCTGCGGCACTCCGCGGGCTCACGGGTCGTGATGTCGCCCACGGAGAAGCGGTGTTCGGCGTCGTAGTCGCGGTAGCGGGAGGACAGTCGCCAGCCGCTTCTGGGGATGACGCCGATGCCGCGCCAGGCGCGGTCGGTGACTTCGAAGACGTCCTCCAGCATCGCCTGGGCCGCCGGGTTGCCCTCCGCGCGCACCGCCCGCGGGTAGGCGTTCTCCACGGTGTGCTCACCGCGCTCCAGCTGGTGGACGGTGCGGCGGATGCCTTCGAGGATGTCCAGCGGCTCGAAGCCGGTCACCACGATCGGCACCTCGAACCGCTCGGCCAGCTCCGGGTACTCCCCCATGCCCATCACGCTGCACACGTGTCCGGCGGCCAGGAATGCCTGGACCCGGCAGCTCGGCGAGGTCATGATCGCCTCGATCGCCGGCGGTACCCGGACGTGCGAGACCAGCAGGCTGAAGTTGGGGATGCCGAGCTTGCGTGCCTGATACACCGTCATGGCGTTGGGCGGGGCGGTCGTCTCGAAGCCGATACCGAAGAACACCACCTCCCGGCGGGGGTTCTGCTGGGCGATCTTCAGCGCGTCGAGGGGCGAGTAGACGACCCGTACGTCGCCTCCCTCGCTGCGGACCCGGAACAGGTCGCGGTCGGTGCCCGGGACGCGCAGCATGTCGCCGAACGAACAGAAGATCACGTCGGGCCGGGAGGCGATCTCCAGGGCCTTGTCGATGACCTCCAACGGCGTCACACAGACCGGGCACCCCGGACCGTGAATCAACTCCACCTCGTCCGGGAGCAGTTGGTCGATGCCGTGCCGGATGATGGTGTGTGTCTGCCCGCCGCAGACCTCCATCAGGGCCCAGGGCCGCGTCACCGTGGCGCGGATGTCGTCGAGCAGGCGCCGGGCCAGCTCGGGGTCCTGGAATTCGTCGATGTACTTCACTGCCGCGCCTCCTGCGCTCCGTCACCCACGGCGGCCGCCGGCATGCCGACCGCCTCGGCGGCCGCCTCCCAGGGGTCGCCGAACTCCTCCTGCAGCAAGCCCATTTCCTCGAACAGCGCGAGGGTCTGCCGGGCCGACTCCTCGTCGAGTCGCTGTAGCGCGAAGCCCACATGGACGATCGCGTACTCGCCCACCGCGAGGTCGGGGACGTACTCCAGGCACACCTCTTTGACCACCCCGCCGAAGTCGACGGTGGCCATGCGGGTGCCGTCCCGCTCCTCGATGTCCAGAACTTTTCCGGGTACCGCCAGACACATGGGGGGTTCTCCTCGTCGTGGATACGTTCCGTGAGCTCGCCTCGGTGCGCCGCCTCAGGGGGCGGACGCGCCGCCGTACGCGTGCGCGGTGCGCGCGGCGACCGCGATCTGGCCGAGGGCCAGTCCCCCGTCGTTGGGCGGGACCCGTCGGTGCCGCAGGACGGTGAAGCCGTCCTGCCGCAGAAGGCGGGCGGCGTCCTCCGCAAGCAGGGTGTTGGCGAAGACGCCGCCTGTCAGGGCGACCGTCTGCACCCCGGCCCGCTCGCGGGCCAGGACGCAGCAGCGGCTGACGAGTTCGGCCACCGCGGTGTGGAAGCGGGCCGCGATCAGCGCGGGGGCGACGTGTGCGCGCAGGTCCTCGACAACGGAGGCGAACACCGGCGCCGGGTCGGCGATCGTCTCGGCGCCCGGCTCCCCGGGCGGCGCGGTCCGGAGCGCGAAGGCGTACCCCGGGCCCGGTTCGTGCTCGGCGGCCAGTGCCGCGGCCTCCAGTTCGACGGCGGCCTGCGCCTCGTAGCCGGCGTGGTGGCACACCCCGGCGAGGGAGGAGACGGCGTCGAAGAGCCGGCCCATGCTGGAGGTCGGGACGCAGTTGAGGTCGCGTTCGAGCTGTCGCGCCAGGAGCCGCCGCTCGTCGGGCGGACAGGCCGCCACCGGGGGCAGGTCCTCGTCCCAGGCGATGCCCGCGGCACGCAGATGGGCGAGCGCCATGCGGTACGGGCGCCGGACGGTGGCGTCGCCGCCGGGCAGCGGCACGTACGCGAGCTGCCCGAAGCGGCGGTAGCCGTCGTAGTCGGCGAACAGGATCTCGCCGCCCCAGACCGCTCCGTCGTCGCCGTAACCGGTGCCGTCGAACGCCACACCGATCACCGGACGGCTGCCGTCGAGGCCGTGCTCGGCCATGGCGGCGGCGATGTGTGCGTGGTGGTGCTGGACCCTCACCAACGGCCTTTCCCCGGTGTGCCGTTGGGCCCATTGGCCGGAGCGGTAACCGGGGTGCTTGTCGGCGGCCAGCAGCTGCGGACGTACGCCGGTGACCGTCTCCAGATGCGCCTCGGCCCGCGCGAACGCGAGTTGTGTCTCCAGGTCGTCCATGTCGCCGATGTGCGCGGACAGCCACGCGCGCCGCCCTTCGGCCAGGCACAGCGCGTTCTTGAGGTCGCCCCCGACGGCCAGCGCGGGCCGTACCGGCAGCGGGAGCGTGACCGGGAACGGCGCATAGCCGCGGGAACGGCGCACGAACAGCGCTTCCCCGTCGCACACGCGGAGCACCGAGTCGTCGCACGGGACCTGGATCGGGCGGTCGTGGGTGAGCCAGGCGTCCGCCAGCTGCGCCAGCCGCCGCACGGCGTCCTCGTCGTCGGTGACGATCGGTTCACCGGCGACGTTTCCACTGGTCATCACGAGCAGCCGGGGCCCCGGCGGGTCGCCCGCGAAGCCGAGCAGCAAGTGGTGCAGAGGGGTGTAGGGGAGCATGACGCCCAGGTCCGGACTGCCGGGGGCCACGGCATCGGACAGTCCCGGCGTCCCGGCGGTCTCGGTGCCCCTGGTGCGGCGCAGCAGGACGATGGGGCGGCTGCCGCCGGTGAGCAGGGCGCGCTCCTCGGGTCCGACGCGCACCAGGTGCGCGATGTCGGTGAGACCTCGGGCCATCAGGGCGAAGGGCTTGTCTCCGCGGGCCTTGCGGCGCCGCAGCAGCGTGACCGCCTCGTCGTCGGAGGCGTCGCAGACCAAGTGGTAGCCGCCGAGGCCCTTGACGGCCACGATCGCTCCGCGGGCGAGCAGGCGGCGTGCCTCCGCGACGGGGTCGGTGGCCGACGCGGGGCGCGGCGGTCGGGTGCGGTCGTCGGGGTCCGCGATCAGCAGACTCAGCCGGGGCCCGCAGTCGTGGCAGGCGACGGGCTGGGCGTGGAAGCGCCGGTCGGCGGGGTTCGCGTACTCCGCCGCGCAGGCCGCGCACATCGGGAAGCCGGCCATGGTGGTCTGCGCCCGGTCGTAGGGCAGTCCGGTGACGATGGTGAAGCGCGGCCCGCAGTGCGTGCAGGTGAGGAAGGGGTGCCGGTGGCGGCGGTCCTGCGGGTCCGTCAGCTCGGCGAGGCAGGCGTCGCAGGTGGCGGCGTCCGGGGAGACGAGGGTGCGGCAGGTCTCCGCGGCGCGGGAGGCCAGGATGGTGAAGCCGGCGCCACCGGTCGCGGGGACGTCCTCCCCTTCGACAGCCTCCACGACTGCCAGGGGCGGCGCGTCGCGGCGGATCCGGACGCTGAAGCGGTCGACCGCGGCGGGTGCACCCTCGACCTCGGTAACGACGCCTTCGCCGGTGTTGGTGACGTGGCCGGTCAGGCCGAGTTCGGTGGCGAGCGTGTGGACGAACGGGCGGAAGCCGACGCCCTGGACGACTCCGCGCACCGTGATCCGGCGGCGTACGGCGGCCGTCGCGGGGGCCGCGCCGACCTGCCCCGTGGTCATCAGCGGCTCGACGCCACGATGCCGGTGTCGGTCGTGTGGGAGCGGGCCCCTTGAGAGTCCGGTCCGCCGGCCGGCGCGTGGGTATGGCCCTCGCCGTGCGCGTGCCCCTCGCCGTGGCTGTGCTGCTCGTGGTGGGAGTGGCCCTCGTCGTGGGTGTGACCGGCGTCGTGGACGTGGTGGTACTGCCGGTTCATGACCGGGAAGTGGACCGGTGCGCCGTCCCGCGCCGCGAGCGCCCGGTCGAGCAGGACGCCGTCCCCCTCCCCTCGACGCGCCGAGGTGAGGACGATCTCGACGCCGGGGTTGATCTGTTCGACGTTGGCGCGGAACTCCTTCTCGTCGAAGTCGACGGCTTCAGCGATGTCGGTCTTCGTGACCACGACGAGGTGGGCGAGGCCGAAGGCGGTGGGGTACTTCAGCGGTTTGTCCTCGCCCTCGGTCACGGAGGCCAGCACGACCCGCAGCGTCTCCCCCAGGTCGTAGGAGGCCGGGCAGACGAGGTTGCCGACGTTCTCGATGAAGAGCAGCCGGGTGTCGGCCGGAAGCCACCCGTCGAGGTGGCCGCCCAGCATCTCGGCTTCGAGGTGGCACAGTCCGTCGGTGAGGACCTGCTTGACGGGCACCTGGGACCGGGCCAGCCGTACCGCGTCGTTCTCCGTGGCCAGATCCGCGGTCAGGGCCGCCACCGGTACCCCACGACGGTGGGCGAGGGCGAGTTCGCGCTCCAGCAGGGCGGTCTTGCCGCTGCCGGGGCTGGAGAGCAGGTTGATCACGGAGGTGCCCCGGGCCGCCAGGTTCTCGCGCAGCGTGTGGGCGCAGGCGTCGTTCTTGGCGAGTACCGCCTGTTGCAGGTCAACGACACGGCACATGGTTCAGCGCTCCTAGTGGGTCGGTAGGTGCGGTGGTAGGTGCGGCGACGCGGGCACCGGGGCGTCGTTCCAGCAGACGCTGACGATCTGCAGTTCGCGGCCCGACATCAGTTCCGCCGTCGTTCCGCCGCAGCGCGGGCAGACCAGATGGGGCGGCATTCCGACCGCCCAGCTGTCCGCGCAGGGACCGCAGCGGGCGCGGGCGGACACCGTTTCGGTGACCAGCTCCGCGCCCTCCAACAGCGTTCCCGCACAGGCGAGTTCGAAGGAGAAGGCCAGGGCGTCGGGTACCACTCCGGCCAGTTCGCCGACCTGTAGCCGGACGCGGGTGACCGCGGTCGCGCCGGCGGGCCGTTCCGCGCTCGCGACCTGGTCCACAACCGCGAGCGCGATGGACATCTCGTGCATCGGTCTCTCTCTGGTGCGGGGACGACCGGTTGCCGCTCGGCTTCATTACACGGCGCGCGCGGAGCCCGGCCGGGATGCCTCGCCGGGGCGGCGCGCTCGCGTACGCCGGTCGGCGCAGCGAACCGTCACATGGACCGGATACGGAGGTAGCGCCTGAGGTCCGGCAGAACGCTCTTCAGGGCGAGGGCGAACACGGCCGCGGCCGCTCCGCCGAGGGCGAGCTTCAGCATGGTGTGGAATTCCTCTCGATGGTGTGGGGCCGGGCGGCGGCCGCCGTCGGCTCCGCCGGTGCGACGAGCCGCAGGATCAGGCTCACGGCCTCGTCGACCGCGGCGCCGACCGGCGCGCTGAGTCCGATGCCCTCCTCGACGTCGGCCGGTTCGCAGCCGACGACCAGGACGCGCTCCGGACGGCACCCCCCGGTGCCCGCGCTGAGCGTGTCGAGCAGCGCGAGCACGGTGTCCGGCGTCATGTGGTGGCCGTCCAGCGCGGTGCTCCGGGGGCGGGCCGAGGCCGGGTCCGTGGCGTCCAGGAGGTAGACGGTTCCGGGCTCACCGCCGCGCGCTGAGGCGTCGACGAGCAGCACCGTGTGGTAGCCCTCCAGCATCTGGTAGGCCAGGTGCACTCCGCGTACGCCGGCGTCGACGACCTCGACACCGTCGGGGAGCGGGTGCTCGCCGAGCCGGCGGACGGCTTCGACGCCGAAGCCGTCGTCACCGAGGAAGATGTTGCCCACGCCGGCGATCAGCGTCTTCGTGGGCGCCTCGGTGAGGGGGCCGTCGGTGAAGGGGGCGTCGGTGCTCACGCGTCCTCCAGGGGAGCCACTTCGTCGGGTTGGAAGTACAGGAACCGGCCCTGGGCGCGCCGGATGTCGACGCCGGGGTCGCCCTCGACGGTCACCGCGAGATGCACCCCGCCGTCCACATCGTGCAGGACCGCTTCGACGTGCGCGCTGCGGCCCTGGAGGAAGAGGTCCTGGGCGTCGGTGCGGCGCAGCCCGGGACGCAGCAGCACCCGGCTGCCCGCGCCGATGGACTGTCCGTCCACGATGATCCGGTCGGTCACCGGGTCGACACTGCGGTCGCTCTCCGGGTCCCACCAGGGCGTGTCGGGGCGCAGGCCCGGCACGTCGGGGGTGAGGTCGGCCGGTTCCGCCGGGCCGGGCCCGGTCACCTCGCGCAGCGAGCGGACGGCGCCGTGCAGGCGTTCCAGCACTTCGGGGGGCATCGAGTCGGCGAGGTCGATGACGTCCGCCGCGCGCCGGTCCGTGCCGCGTGCCTCGCGCTTCTCCTGGTCGGTGAGGGCGGCGGTGCGCAGGGCGAGGATCTCGTCGATCTCCAGGGCGTCGTAGAGGGCGCCGGGGCTTTCGGGGGCGATGGCGGGGTGGTCCTCCAGGATGATCGGGGAGGACAGGATCACGTCGCTGCGGCCGGGGTCGCCGGCGAGGACGGGCCAGGTGTGCTCGTTCCGGCAGCTCGCCACGGCTCCCGTTGCCCATTCGGGCGGGTCCGTCATCGACAGGAAGGAGCCCGGGGCGAGGCCGAGCAGGAGATGCGCCGCGACCAGGGAGCGGGGCAGCGCCGCGTCGCGGTCGGCTGCGCCCTCGTCCGGTGTCCAGGGGCTGGAGTTCTCGACGGTGGCGGTCAGCCGCATCGCCGCGTAGGGGCCGTCGAGTGGGCTCGCGGTCAGCCGCAGCCGGCCGTTGATCTCCTCGCAGCGGCGCACCAGGCGGCCGACGAGTCGGCCGTCCGCGTCGTGCACCAGCTCGGTCTCCTCGCGCGCGGGCCGCGAGAAGGGCACGGTGACGCCGTCGCCTTCGAGTTCGTCGACGGCCACGACATGCGTGACGCGCTCCTCGGCGCCCTCGTCCCAGGGCACCAGCACCCGGTCGGGAAGTTCGAGTTCGGCGACCGTCTCGAACTCGCCGTCCGGGCCGAGGCGTTGGACGACGCGCCGTTGGGCGTGCAGGAACCGCAGCTCGGCCGAGAGGCGGGCGCCGGACCTGGGCTCCATCAGGCATTCGGTGCGCTGGGAGGAGTGCTCCTCGCTCTCGGCACCCCAGCGGGGCGGGACGAGCACGCCGAACTGCCAGCGCAGCTTGTTCTTCGCCGCGGACGCCCGGTACGGATAGAGCACATAGCCCTCGAAGAGCACGGCATCCGCCACCTGCCGGGCGACGGCGAACCGTGCCTCCATCTCGTCGGGCAGCACGCTGGTCGTCACGGCGCGGTCCTCTCGGTGACGGGACGGGCGACGGCGCCGGGGAAGACCCGCGCGCGTGGGGCGGGTTCCTCGGCGTCGGCAGTGGCCAGGAGCGCCTCGACGGTCGCTTCCCAGGACGGCAGGGCCCGACGGGAGCGGAAGGCGAGCAGCGCGTCGAGGGTTTCGCGCGGCAGCCGGAGCCAGCCGCAGCCCGGGAAGTGCTGCTCGGTCATCTCCTGCCAGACGGGCACCGGCATCCGGAAGACCGCTTCCTTGTCCCAGGGCACGGGGGCGACGCGGAATCCTCCGGCGCCGGCGAACACCGTGCCGGAGAACAGCAGGAGCAGCGGTACCTCGCCGTCGCGCAGGGCGCGGAAGTAGCGGGACGCGGCGACGTCCATGTCGTAGGTGCACGGTACGGGGAGGTCCACCTCCGTCTCACCGGTGAAGCCGGGGACGACGAGGGAGACCTGGGCGAACTGCAGCGGCTGCAGGGTGCTGCCCCAGCGGGACCGCTCGCCGAAGAGGTCGGCCAGCGCCTCGGCCTCTTCGGGCTCGTAGCCGCGGCGGGCCGGTTCGATGCGGAACTGGCAGCGCAAGGCGATGGCGTGCACCCGGGCGTCGTCGGCGGCCGTGATGCGCAGCCGGAAGACGAGGGTGGGGCCGGCGGCGTACTTGTCGGCCCGTACGCCGGTGCAGACGAAGGAGAGGTCGGTCACGGCCGGGTGTCCTCCTTCGGCGGGCGGGCCCGCCGAGCTACCTGGGTGAAGAAGTCGGCCAGCGCGGTGCGCGCCTGGGGTCCGCCGTCGAAGCCCTGCCACAGCAGGCGCATCCGGCCGACCAGTTCGTAGCAGATGTCGACGGGCACCAGGTAGCAGTCGATGCGGCCCTCGGTGCGGCGTACCAGCAGGGCTTCCACGTCGGGTTCGAGGAGCTGTGCGAGCCGGCTAGCGCCGACGACGGTCTGCCAGGTGGCCGGGTCGAGTTCGCTCTCGGTGGCGCCCGCCGGGCTGGGGTAGAGGGCGACCAGCCGGTCCAGGTCGGCGTTGCGCAGGAAGAAGGCGACGCCGACGGGGATCTGGAGCAGGTCCCAGGCCGCGTCGTCGAGGGTGTGGGCGGAGTCGACGAGGTAGCGGTCGGGGACCGTACGGAACTGCCCCGCGCCGGACCCCGGCCGGTCGAAGAGCAGCGCGCAGGGCGTGCAGGCGCAGGCCAGCGCGCGCTTCTTCGTGTCGACGAGGTGGCGGTGGTTGTGCTCGGCGAGGACCGCGGCGCACAGCTCACAGCGTTCCGGGGCCTGCGGCTGGGGCGCGCGGAACCGGCGCAGGCCCTGGTGGGCCGGTGGCGCGGGGCGCGTGGGCGCCGTCTGCGGGCCGGTCACGACGGCATGGAGGCGGTCGGCGGCCGGCTGGAGATCTGCAGCAGCGTCGGCTCCTGCGCTGCCTTGGCGGACTCCATCTGCACCGAGGTCACCTCGGGCGCGAAGCACGACAGGGCGCTCTCGATGGCCTGTTGGGCCTCCTGCGAGGTGCTCGGGCAGCCACAGCCTCCGGAGTCGGCCGACCGCAGGCGCAGCACACCGGTGTCCTCGTCGAAGCCGGCCACCTCGGCGGGGTGCTGTCGGCGGACGCTCTCCAGCGCCCGTTCGATGCGGGTCGCGACGTCCTCGGGGTGCAGGTCGTGCAGCACCAGCAGGCTCGCGACGAGTTCGTCGCGCAGCACGGCCGCACGCGGGCCGCCACCGCCATCGCGGTTTCCGCCGCGGTCGAGGAGATGCACGATCCGCGCCAGTCCCGCGCCGTAGAAGTCCATCAGGACGCGGACGAGTTCCTCGGCGGACGCGGTGATCTCGCTGTCGTCGCGCTGCGCGATGCGGTCCAGGACCTCTTCGACGCGCCGGCCGGTCGCCTCCGCGTTCGGCGCGGCGCTCCGGGGCGGGGCGGTGTCCACCGGGGCGCTCATCCGCCGAGTCCGCTCAGGCCGGTGGGCACGTGCATCTTCTTCACGGACTTGCCGCCGCCGACGTACATGTGGACGCCGCAGGGCAGGCAGGGGTCGAAGCTGCGGACGGCGCGCATGATGTCGATGCCCTTGAAGTTCTCCGGGGAGTTCTCCTCGAAGATGGGCGTGTTCTGGACGGCGTCCTCGTACGGGCCGGGGGTGCCGTAGGTGTCACGCGTGCTGGCGTTCCACGGGGTGGGCGGGTAGGGGTGGTAGTTGGCGATCTTCCCGTCCCGGATGACCATGTGGTGCGAGAGGACGCCGCGGACCGCCTCGGTGAATCCGACACCGATGGACTCGTCCGGCACCTCGAACTTCTCCCAGGTCTGGGTGCGTCCGGCGCGGACCTCCTCCAGCCCCTTCTCGGCGAAGTGCAGTGCCATGGCGGCCGCGTACGCCTGGAAGTACGTGCGGGCGCGGTTGCGCTCCAGCGCGTTGCTCCACTTGGGGATCTTCCACTCGAAGCGGGCCTCGGGCTTCGTCATGCTGCGCGGCAGGTCGATGACCACGCTCTGGCCGGTGGACTTGACGTAGGGCGTGTCGACGAGGCCCGACAGGGCGGTCGACCACAGGCGGGCGATGGGGCCGCCGCCGGTGTCCAGCGCCAGGTAGTCCTTGCCGTCGAACCACCGCGGGGACATCACCCAGCTGTACTTGTCGCCGAAGTCCCGCTTCTGCGGAGCGGGGATGGTGTGCTGGTTCCACGGGTGGCGCGGGTCGACGGGGTTGCCGAGCGGGTCGTGCGTGACGAACTGCTCCTGGCCCTGCCAGTCCTGGTAGTAGGAGCTGCCGAGCAGGATCCGGATGCCGAGGTTGATCTCGGTGAGGTCGTTGGTGACCAGCTTGCCGTCGACGATGATGCCGGGGGTGACGAACATCCGCCGGCCCCAGTCGGTCATGTTGCGATACGTGAAGTCGCAGTAGTCCGGATCGTTGAGCGCGCCCCAGCAGCCGAGCAGCACGCGCCGCCGGCCGACTTCCTCGTAGCCGGGCAGTGCCTCGTAGAAGAAGTCGAACAGGTCGTCGTGGAGCGGGACGACGCGCTTCATGAACTCGACGTAGCGCATCAGTCGGCTGAGGTAGTCGGTGAACAGCTGCACGCTCGCGATGGTGCCGACGCCGCCCGGGTAGAGCGTGGAGGGGTGCACATGGCGGCCCTCCATGAGACAGAACATCTCGCGGGTGTAGCGGCTGACCTGGAGCGCTTCGCGGTAGAACTCGCCCTCCAGGGGGTTGAGCGAGCGCATGATGTCGGCGATGGTGCGGTAGCCGTGTTCGCCGGCGTGCGGGGCCTCGGTGCGTTCGGCCAGATCCAGGACGCCGGGGTTGGTCTCGCGGACCATCTTTTCGCAGTAGTCGACCCCGACCAGGTTCTCCTGGAAGATGTTGTGGTCGAACATGTACTCGGCGGACTCACCGAGGTTGATGATCCACTCCGCGAGGTGCGGGGGCTTCACGCCGTACGCCATGTTCTGCGCGTACACCGAGCAGGTCGCGTGGTTGTCGCCGCAGATGCCGCAGATGCGGCTGGTGATGAAGTGCGCGTCCCGCGGGTCCTTGCCGCGCATGAAGACGCTGTAGCCACGGAACACCGACGAGGTGCTGTAGCACTCCGCCACCCGCTTCTGCTTGAAGTCGATCTTGGTGTGGATGCCGAGGCTGCCCACGATCCGGGTGATCGGATCCCAGGCCATCTCCGTCAGACCGCTGCCGTCACCGGCCGCCTTTGTCTTCGGTGCCATCGTGTGTGCCGTGCCCTTCTTTGTGCGGGAGGTGGGGGTCGGACGGAGAGGCCGGACGCTCAGGCGGCTCCGGTTCCTGCTGTCACCAAGGGGACCGGTAACCTGTGGTCAGCTTGTCGCCGCGGTGGCGCCACTTGGGTTCGCTGTCGACGGTCTTCGCGGTGACCTGCCGCAGGCGGCGGATGACGCTGCCGTACGCGGCGCTGGCGGTGCTGGAGACCTTGCCGCCGGGCGGCTCGTCCATGAACGGCATGAATTTGTCGGGGAAGCCGGGCATGGTGCAGGCGATACAGATGCCGCCGACGTTCGGGCAGCCGCCGATGCCGTCCATCCAGCCCCGCTTGGGCACGTTGCATTTGACCACGGGGCCCCAGCATCCGAGCTTCACCAGACACTTGGGCGAGTCGTAGGTGGTGGCGAATTGCCCCTGCTCGTAATATCCGGCCCGGTCGCAGCCCTCGTGCACGGTCGCGCCGAAGAGCCAGGTGGGCCGCAGCTGGTCGTCCAGCGGGATCATCGGAGCCGAGCCCACCGCCTGGTAGAGCAGGTAGGTCAGGGTCTCCGAGAAGTTGTCGGGCTGGATCGGGCAGCCGGGCACGCACACGATCGGGATGCCGGCCTTGGACGTCCAGTCCCAGCCCAGGTAGTCGGGCACGCCCATGGCGCCCGTGGGGTTGCCGGACATCGCATGGATACCGCCGTACGTGGCGCAGGTGCCGATGGCGACAACGGCCAGCGCCTTGGGGGCGAGGCGGTCGATCCACTCGCTGGTGGTGATCGGCTGGCCTGTCTCGGGGTCGTCCCCGAAGCCGCACCAGTAGCCCTCCGGCTTGATCGACTCGTTGGGGATGGACCCCTCGATGACCAGGACGAACGGGTCGATCTCGCCGCGTTCGCCCTTGAAGAACCACTCGATGAAGTTGTCGGCACCCTGCACGGGCCCGCATTCGAAATCGATCAGCGGCCAGTGCACGGCCACCTTGGGAAGGCCCGGCAGCACACTGAGCGCGATTTCCTCAATGCTCGGCTGGGTCGCGGCGGTGAGCGACACGGAGTCGCCGTCACAGCTCAGGCCCGCGTTGATCCAGAGAATGTGGATCGGGGACTCGTCCTCGGCGGACGGCTTTCCGGCCGTATCCGCACTGTCGGCCACGGTCGAAGATGCTGCATCCATAGGGATGCCTCCTTGGGGAGGTATGCAACGAAAGCGCACATTTCACGGCTTCCGTACACAGTGGTAGCACCGAACCAGCCGACCGGAACCACAACGGGGGCCGTTCCAGTGACGTACCGGCGTCGCGGGCCCCACACCCCCCGAACACGGCTGAGCGGGCCGGTCCATGACCGGCCCGCTCGGGCCCTGCTCACCCCACGAACGTCAGCTCGTGGCGCCGGTTTCCATCGTCGTGACGGTGAACCGCCCGCCGCACACCCGCAGCCCACGGCTCTGCGTGGTCATCGAGTCCTTCGAGCCGGGCGGGTACACGTAGACGATCTGCGACGAGGACCAGCACGGGGTGTCCGAGACCCCGTCGTTGACCGTGTGCAGCACGACGTGGGCGCTCCGTCCCGGCTGCAGCTTGACGGAGCCGCCGGCGCCGCCCTCGCGGGTGGCGGGCTTGCCGATGACCGAACCGTCACGGGACATGAGGGAGACCCCGGGGTAGCCGCGCAGCGAACAGGCGCTCTTGCCCTTGTTCGTGAACACCAGCGGGTAGTGAATGTTGCCGGCGCCGATGTCGGAGGGGCCGAGGCGCAGCGACATCTGAGTGGCGGTGCAGCGCCCCGCGGGCGACTTGGCCGCGTTCTCGCTCCGCGATGTGCTCGGCCTCGGGCTCGGGCTGCCTGCGTCGGGGGACTTACTTCCGGAGGGCTTCGACGCACTCGCGGAGGGCTGCGTGTCCGCGGAGGGCGCCTGCGAACCGGAAGGCTTTCGGACATCGCCGGACGGCTTCGCACTGTGTTCGCCCTCGGCGCTGCCGGCCGTGTCGGGCGAGGAGGCGGACGGCGGGCCGGCCGCGGAGTTGCTCCCGTCCTGGCAGGCGGTGAGCGTGAGCGCCGCGAGGGCGATCAGCGAACCGGCGGCGGCACGGCGGCCGCGGCCGAGGGTCTTGGCGGTGAGCGACATAGGTGTCCCCCTCGTCTTGTGCGTCCGTACCCTCATGGTCCGGGTGCGTATGGTCCGTCCATTGCTTCCAGCCTGGCCCAGGGCGCTGCCGGTCCGCTAACGCGGCGCTAACGCACCGCTAACGGGCCGGGCGCCCCGGCCGGCGGTGCCTGGGCTGGTCTCCGTGACCAGCCGGAACGTCGGGTATTACACCAGGCTCGCAGAAGTTTCGGAGTTTCGAACCGCGGCACCGCCGTGTTCGGCCGCACCTCCCACCGGACGCCGTAACCTCATCGCCCCCGGCAGCCCCACCGGCCTCGCGGAAGCGGGACCGGTCGGGAGCCGCCGCCCCCTCCCGGCCGTGCTACCTCCCACTCCCCTGGTCCGCCCCGATGTTCGGCGGGTCGGGGACCGGGTTGCCGTAGAAGTCCCGGTCGCCCGAGCCGAACACCGCCACGCCCGCGCCGAGGGCAGGGGAACCGGCACGAAGGCGGACGTCACCGGGGGAGACGAACCGCGGGTCGGCACGTACCGCCGCGCTGTCGCCGGGGACGCCGGAGATGCGGGCGTAGAGGTTGTGGTCGTAGAGGTTGTGCGGGTCGGCGATCGGGGAGGTCGCCTCGGCACCGGCGAAGATGTTGTTGCGGAAGGTGACGCCTCCGGGGCCGTTGCTGCTGACCATGGCCGTGCCGGAGGTGGCGGTGGTGATCGTGTTGTTGTGTACCAGGGTGTTCGTCGCGGGGCCGCAGACAACCGAAATGACGCCGTAGGGCGCGGACTTGTTCTCGTCGTTGACGCTGACGTTGTAGCGAACGGTGTTGCCGTCCGACGTCATGCCCTCGCCGTTGCAGACGAGCAGGAATCCGCCTTCGTTGTCGTGACTGTAGTTGTACTGGTAGACGTTGCCGTTGTTGCCGCCGTCGATGTCGTACGCCATCGAGTCGCGGGTGCCGTGGCCGCCGGTGACCTCGTTGAACTGGTAGACGACATGGTCGGAGTTCCAGGCCCAGATGCCCGCGTTGTAGCCCGCTGAGCGGGCGTTGAAGCCGTCGACCAGGTTGTGTTCCACGCGCGCCCCGACGGAGTTCTGCACGACGATGCCGTCACCGCCGACGTCCCGCACGGTGTTGCGGTGCACCGAGAGCCCCGTGATCGGCGCGAAGGATGTCCCGGGCCCCTGGGGGTGCTCGGGCCTGCGGCCCCATGTGGACGAGGTGCCGATGCCCGTGCGGTCGGTGTGCTCCACGGTCGAGTGACGCACCGTCACCCCCGCGAAGCTGGTGGGCTCGGCGGAGCCCTGCACGGCGAAGAGAATGCCGCCGGACGGGTCGGGATCCTTGACATCGGCCCCGTTGACGTCGTGCACGTCGACGCCGTCCACCAGGTAGTGGTGACCGGTGCCGAAGTCATGCAGCCGGACGAGTATCCCGGCACGGGGGTCGGCCGTGGTGGCCGGGCCGGTGTTGGTCACGTCGAGGTCGCGCAGCTCCCAGTGCTGGACGTTGTCGAGGAGGATCGCGGCCCGTGCGCCGGCCCCCGCGATACGCGGCTTCGCGCCGCTCCCGTACGCGCCCGCCCCGAGCGGCGCGCCGGCGGCCCCCGACGCCGTGGGGGCGAAGGTGCCGGCGCAGGTGGTACCTCGCTTGAAGAGGACGCGGTCACCCGGGCGGAGAGCCGCGGCGCCGGCCTTCTTCACGGTGCGCCAGGCGGTGGCGGGGCGGGTCCCCGAGGCGGCGTCGGAGCCGTCGGCGCAGTCCACGTAATAAGTGACCGATTCTGTGCGGGCGTTCGCGGATGCGGCGGCCCGGGCCTCCGCCTGCGCAGGTGGCGTGGCGAGGGCCGCGAGGACGGCGAGGGCTGCGGTGCACAGAGCGGTCAGCGCCGTTCGGGGCGGCGCCGGTGCCGTTCGATGCGGCCGGTGGCTGGTGCGGTGGGGCATCGTCTCTCCTGGTTCCGGTGGGGGCGGCGGGCGACGGGCGAGGCGGGCGTACGCGCTCACCACGCCTTGCCGGGGCGGCGCACCAAGGGGGCGGCATGCCGCGGCGCACCACGAGCCCGGTCATCTCGACGGGGGCGGAGGTCTTCTTCCACGCTGCTCCTGCCGCTCGACCGATGCGGCCCGCGTCGGTGCTTGCGAGGTGGGGCGCGGCATCGAGAACTCGCCGCCCCACCCGTCCTCCCCTCCCCCACAGCCGGACGCCGGTGGCGTGGCATCCGCTGAGGAGACGGCGGCGAAAGGCGAACCAGTCGGACGTCGTGCCACGGGAGGAGCGGCGGGGTGGCCACATCGTCGACCACCGGTCGAGGCGTGACAAGGCTTGTCGACGAAAGTGCAAGCCCTTACGCGGAAAGTACAACTGGCCTGGAAAGTTGGCGAGTTGAGGCTACCGGGGTGTAGCGCCGACTGCCGGGTCTCTGGGTCGGGACCGAGCGGGTGACGCGATCGTGGATGGCCGGCGGCAGGGATGGCACGGAGGGTGGTGCGGCGCGCCGTGGGCGGTATGTGCGGCGCCGTTCCGTGAGGTTCGTTCGCGCGGTGGGCGGTGGGCGGTGGACGGTGCCTGACGACACCCCTGCGCGTGCCTTCGGCGGCAACCGGGGGTGCCTCTGCCAGTCCCACGCACCGAAAATTCGCCCTCCCCTTCAGACGAAGAATCTTCGGAAAATGGTGGCGGGCCATTGCGCCATTCGGCGACCAAGGTCTCCGGAGAAGGGCGCGGGAGAAACATGCGCCCCAGCCGCACCTCGCCCCCCACCGTCCCGCCGATTACCACTCCCGCGCCGCATTCGACAGGATGGGCGACATGACCGAGATCCATACACCCCGCCTCCTCCTCCGCCGCTGGCACGACGACGACCTCGCCCCGATGGCGGACATCAACGCGGACCCGTTGGTCATGCGCTGGGTCGGGGATGGCTCGGTCCTCGACCTGGACCAGACCGCGGAGGCCATTGAGCGGTGGGAGGAGGAATGGGACGACGAGGGGTTCGGCCTCTTCGCCGTCGAGCTGTTGGCCTCGGGCGAACTCGCCGGGTTCGCGGGGCTGTCCCTGCCCGAGTACCTGCCGGAGGCGATGCCCGACGTCGAGATCAGCTGGCGCCTCGGGCGGCAGTTCTGGGGGCAGGGCTACGCCTCCGAGGCCGCGCAGGCCGTGCTGGAGTTCGCTCTCCAGGACCGCGGACTCGAACGCGTCATCGCCATCGACCGGCTGGGCAACGAGGCGTCGGAGAATGTGATGCGCAAGCTCGGCCTGGTCTTCGAGCGGGAAACCGCCCACCCCGACTACGGCCACGCGCTGACCGTGCACAGCATCGATCTGACCGAATACCAGAGCTGAGGGCCATCGCCGGGTCAGCGGGCGTAGGGGTCATCTCCGGGTCAGCGGGCTCCCGGACATCTTCAGGTCAGCGGACTCTCGGACGTCTCCGGAGCAGCGCACGTCAGGGGCATCTCGGGGGGCAGCGGCCCGTCTGCGGGGCGAGGGCCACGCAGCGGCGCTGGGCACACGGGCCGACGGGCCGACGGGCCGACGGGCCGACGGGCCGACGGGCCGACGGGCCGACGGGCCAGGATCCTCGACCGCACGCCTGCCCAGGTCGGGCGGCCTCCGAGCCACGGCGTCATCTGTCCACCAAGGGGTTCTGGTCGCTTCCGGGCGGCGGACCGACCATGTCCCGCCCGGTACGGCTTCGTGGATGCACGCTCCGGTGCCTTCGCGATTCGCTATCGCACCCCGAGATTCCGACCCACCGTCCCGGACCCGCGCTCCTGCCCCACACGTCCGCGCCGACCAGAGCCGCCGCCTCCCCGCGTAGGCATGCCGCATCGGCCGGCGCGCTGACCGGGCCACTCCCGTCCCGCCCCCGCCTCCTCGCCACGCTCATGCCCGCCCCGGACCCAAGGGACGGACATGAGCGACATGGTGACGGACGCAAGCGTCGCCGCGAGGGTCAGCGGGCGGCACCGGACGGCTGTACCAGGTCCACATCGAGGACTTCGGTGACGCCGCCTGCGACGGATATCGGTGTGGCCTGCGGCGGATAGCCGGCCGCCGACAGCGTGTAGTGACGTCCGCTCAGTTCGGAGAACGCGAAGACGCCGTCCGAGCCCGTGACGGTGTGGGCGGCCACCGTCCCGTCCTCGACAAGGGTCACGGCGGCGTCGGCCAGTGGCTGTCCGTCCGGGCCCCGCACCGTCCCACGAACCGTCGCAACGGGGTGCAGGCGTACGTCCTGCCGTTCCGGCCGGCCACCGGACAACTCGACGGCACGGGCCTCAGGCCGGTGTCCGTCGGCGCTCATGACCAGGGTGTAGGTGCCCGGCAGGAGCCGGCAGACTTCCCAGTTCCCGTCGCCGCCCGACGTCGTACGGGTCACCACATCGCCCCCGCTGTCGGTGACGACGACGCTCGCACCGACCAGCGGAAGGCCGTCCGGCCCGCCGAGCAGGGTCCCGCTCAGCCTGCCGGAGGCCGTGAGTATCAGGTCCACCTCGACCGGGGCGGCCCCGGCGCGGTACGTGGCCGACGCCGCGTGGGGGGTGTGCCCGGACGCGGCACCGGTGAGGACGTAGGTGCCGTCGGCGGGGGCGGTCAGGGCGTAGCGGCCGTCGGCGCCTGCCGTCGTGACGCCGGCCTGCCGGCCCTGCCGGTCGATCAGGGTGATGCTCGCCCGCGGTACGGGCCCGCCGGATGCGTCCAGCACTCGGCCGCGGAAGCCCGTCGAAGCGTCGACGTGCGCGGCGGCCCCGGCCGTTACGGACGTTGCCGGGGCGGTCCGCGGCGCGGGGACGGGAGCGGGCCGTGCCCAGGACGGCGCGGGCTTCACAAGCTCCTCGGGACGCTCGGGCGTGGAGGGCAGGGCGGACGGGGCGGACGGGGCGGACGGGGCGGACGGGGCGGACGGAACAGGTTCCGTGCCCGTGGAGGGGTGAGACGACGCCGCCACACCCGCATTGCCGTACACCTCTCCCGCTCCGGCCACGCCGACCGCTCCGGCCGCTTCCTCCGAACCGTCCGTGCTCTGTGCGACCAAGGTGGGGCGGGACGTATTGCTCTGCGACGGCAGGAACGCGGCCACGGCCACGCCGACGATGACCGCGCCCGTGGCAATCAGGAAGGAGACGCGAAAGCCGCCCATGGTGGGCACGGTGACCGATCCGGCCCGGGTGGACATGTGGGCGAGGACCATGCCGATGACGGCACTGGAAACCGACGTGCCGATGGAGCGCATGAGGGTGTTGAGGCCGTTCGCCGCGCCGGTCTCGGAAGGGTCGACGGCGCCGATGATCAAGGCGGGCAGCGAGGAGTACGCGAGCCCGATGCCGGCGCCGACGGTGACCGCGATGATGACGGTCTGCCAGGGCGCGTTCATGAGGCCGATGCCGGCGCCGTAGCCGATCGCGATCACCAGCATGCCGAGGAGCAGAGTGATCTTGGGGCCCCGCCGCGCGGCGAGGCGCGCGTACAGGGGCGCCACCAGCATCATCGTCAGTCCCAGCGGCGCCACACACAGCCCGGCCACCACCATCGACTGGCCGAGACCGTAGCCGGTGGACTTCGGCAGCTGGAGCAGCTGCGGCAGCACCAGGGAGATCGCGTAGAAGGCCACGCCGACGGTGATCGAGGCGAGGTTCGTCAGCAGCACCTCGCGCCGGGCGCTGGTGCGGAGGTCGACCAGCGGGTCGGGGATCCGCAGCTCCATCACGCCCCACAGCACCAGAATCACTGCGGCGAGAGCGAACATCCCGAGGGTGGTGGGTGAGCCCCATCCCCAGTCGCTGCCCTTGGTGATGGGGAGCAGCAGGGCGACCAGGCCGGCCGACAGCCCGATGGAGCCGGCCACGTCGAAGCGTCCGCGTGCCCGCACCGCGGTCTCGGGGACCACGAGGACGGTGAGCAGCATCGACAGCACACCGAGACCTGCGGCGGCGAAGAACAGGGCATGCCAATCGGCGTGTTGCGCCACCAGGGCCGCGGCGGGCAGGGCGAGTCCGCCGCCGACGCCTATGGAGGAGCTCATCAGGGCCATCGCCGAGCCGAGCCGTTCGCGTGGCAGCTCGTCGCGCATGATGCCGATGCCGAGCGGAATGGCGCCCATCGCGAAGCCCTGGAGCGCCCGGCCGACGATCATGATGAGCAGGTCGTCGGTGAACCCGCAGATCAGCGACCCGATGACCATCACGGCGAGGCTGGCCAGCAGCATCCGACGCTTGCCGTAGAGGTCACCGAGACGGCCCATGATCGGCGTCGATACCGCGCCCGCGAGGAGGGTGGCCGTCATGACCCAGGTGGCGTTGCCGGGCGCGGTGTTGAGCAGCGTCGGCAGGTCCTTGATGACCGGCACGAGCAGGGTCTGCATGACCGCGACGACGATGCCGGAGAAGGCGAGGACCGGGACGATGCCGCCAGGGGTTCTCCGGGGTCCGGCCTCGGTCGGGTCGGGCCCCGGGCGCGCGGCGGAAGGGTCTGCCGTCGCCCTCTCGGACAGCTGGTCGGTCGTCGTCCGGGTCATGCGTATGGCCTCCAGGGCGGCAGAGAGGAAAGGCAGGATGAGGGAGTCAGCAGGGACCGAGTGCGGTCAGCAGCGATAAAAGCGATAGATGTGGTCAAGGGTGTGGCGACGGCCGGGGTGCGGCGGTGCCGACGGCGTGCGAATCGGGCAACAGGCGATGGCCCGCGGCGCCGCGCAGGGCGGTGTCAGCAGGCCGGGTGATGTTCCGTTGGGGCGGTGGAGTCGTGGGAGCGGGGAGCGGGGAGCGTCAGCGATACAGGTTTCGGTGCGGGCGTCGATTTTCGGTGGAGCAAGCGTCGATGGAGCACATTTCGATGCGACAGGGATGGGTGTGACGGGCGTTGGGGGACGAGCGTCGGAGGGGCGGACATGGGCGCGGCCGAACCGACTGAACACCCGTTACTTGCATGGCGAACATATTATTTCGATGCCGTATTCCGGTCCGTGGGCGGTCACCTCACGCCGCACGACGTGATCTGCCTCACGCCCGCCGGGCCCTTTCCAGCCACTCACTCCCATAGCCCCTCCCCCGAGCCCCGCCCAAAGGCCCAATTCACGCAGGCACTTACGCCGACATTCGACCCTTCCCCCAGTGAATCGCACGGCACTGACAACGCCGATCCTGAGCGTCGGCCGCACCGGCACCCACGCCACCCCCGCCCCACCCGAGCCGCGCCCCACCGACGCACCCCGCCCCGCCCACGACAAAGGCGCCGCGATCACGCGACGCCTCTGACCTGCCACCGACCCCAACACCGACCGTGCGGTATTTTTTAACCCGCCATCAATCGGAACAACTCCCCGATTCCCCAGGCACCCTCATCAGTCCGATACCTCCTCGGCCAGGGCCTTCCCACGCAGAGCGGCGTCGAGCTTCGCACCGCGCTCCGAGTCGAGGATCAGCCTGCCCAGGACCGCGGGCGCCGCGATGCTGGGCAGGGTGTGCTGGAAGAAAACGGTCAGCCGGTGGCTGAGGTCGGCCTGATTCGAGATGGCGTTCGACATCATCTGCAGGCCGGCGAATGCGCCGACGAACAGCTCCGCGGCATCCCGGATATTGACGCTCTCCAGAATCTCGCCCTGCCCCCTCGCCTTGGCGAACAGGGCCTCGACGAAGTGCGTCCAGGAGATCATCGACTGTTTGCGATCAAGGTGGTTGGAGCCCTGCTCGACCGCCAGGCGCGCCGCACCACGCTGGATCGGGTCGCTCCGCAGCCGGTAGGCAAGGACCTGACCCGAGTCCACGAACTCCTGCAGCTTGATCTTCTGTGGCTCAACGGCGATGTCCACCACGTGCTCCCTCAGCACGGCGAGGGCCAATTGCTCCTTGGAAGCGAAGTGGAAATACAGGGCGCCCTTCGTCACACCGGCACGCTCAAGGACTTCGGCGATGGTCGCACGGTCGTAGCCGAGGTCGTCGAATACCGCGGCGGCCGCCTCCAGGATCAGTCGGCGGGTCCGGATCGCGCGGTCCTGTTGTGCCACAGGGCGCCTCCTGTCTTTCGAAGATTTTCCATTCAGCAACAGTTAGCTACAACTTCAAGTCGCCCGCAGACCAGCCACTTGTCCTCTTTTTCACATGGCATTGAAAACAAAACCGGATGGTACGTATCTTAACAGCGTTCGACACCATCCCGTTGAGACGCCTGGGGGCAGTCATGAGCGACACGATGCACGTCGAAAGCGCAGTTCACCCCAGTACTTCGCACGCGGCGGCCATAGTCCGGAACCGGGCAACCGGGCCCCGTTCGCGGCGCGGTGCCGCGGCAACGGTTCCCAGGGAGCTCGTGCACCGCCCCACCGCCGAGGACATCCTGATCACCTCGTGGCGCCGGCTGGACGAGACGCACTTCTCGCTGACCGCCCAGTGGCCCCACGACCATGGGTACTTCACCCCGAGCCACGGCCGCCATCACCTCATCCTCACCGGCGAGACCATCCGGCAGGCGGGGCTGCTGATCTCACACACTGAGCTCGGCGTCCCCGTCGGCCACCATTTTGTCCTGGGCGATCTGGCGTACACCACGCACCCCGAGCACCTCGCAGTCGGAAACGGACCCACCGAGCTGACCATCGAGGTGACCTGCAGCAAGCTGCGGATGCGGGCCGGCGCGATGACCGGCGGCCACTTCGGCATGACCATCCGCAAGGCGAACGGAATCGTGGCAACCGGCCACTCCGGCGTCACCGTCGCCTCCCCCGCCGTCTACCGCCGGATCCGCGGCGCACAGCTGTCAGCACGCCACGTCCAGGGGCCGCTTCCGGAGCCCGTTCCACACGGGCTCACCGGCAGCACCAAGAACGAGGACGTCCTGATCGCACCCACCGACCGGCCGGGCCGGTGGCTGCTGCGCGTCGCACCCGGCCACGCCGCGGTCGTGAACCCGGCGAACGATCACGTCCCGGGGATGGTGCTGCTCGACGCGGCACAGCAGGCCGCCCGCGCCCTCACCTCGCCCGCCACCTTCGTTCCGTACGCCTTCGGCACCGAATTCCGCCGCTACGCCGAGCGCGACGTGCCCTGCGTGATCGAGGCGCACCTCGTGCCGTCGGCGATGCCCAGCACCACGACGGTCCGGGTGACCGGCTTCCAGGAGGGCGCGCCGGTCTTCGTCTCCACACTCACGGCGCTGGACGAACGCTCCTGAGACGCCTGCCGGCGAACGGGCAGCGACTCCAGCTCTGACCGGCGGACGCCGGGACACACGGGTCGCCAGATGCCGACGGCAGAACTGCCGCGGTCAGGCGTCGTGGAAGACCAGGCCCAGGGAGTGCCGGTGGCCGGAGCGGACGGTACTCACGCCATGGCGAACCGGACCCGCCGTCCACCCGCGGGTGGACCGCACCGGGCGGTCTCGGGTGGTGAAGACAAGGCCGTGGCCCTGCGGAAGGACGGTCGTGGTGCCACGGGACTGCGCCCGCGGGCGCTGCTCGACGAGAAGGAACTCCCCGCCGGTGTAATCGGTTCCCTGCTCGTCCAGCCCGATGACGACCTGGAGCGGAAAGACCATGTCGCCGAAGAGGTCGCGGTGCAGCGCGTTCCAGTCACCCGCCCCATAACGCAGCAGGATCTGCGAGGACTTGCTCTGACCTGCCGCGTGACACATCGTCAGCCACTCCCCCAACTGGTCGGGCCACGGCGCCGGCCTGCCGAGCTTGCCCCACCAGTCGCGGGCGATCTCCAGCAGGTGCGGGTAGAACGCCTCGCGCAGGGCCTGGACGGGTTCTGGGAGCGGCTCGGCGAAGTAGCGGTACTGGCCGGATCCGAAGCGGTGCCGGGCCATGTCGATCGTCGAACGGAAGCGGGCGGCGTCGTCGTACAGCGCGATGAGGTCGCGACATTCGTCGGGGGCGAGCAGCTGGGGGGTCAACGCGCAGCCCAGGACGTTGAGTTCATCGGTCAGGGCCCGCCAGTCGCAGGCGGCGACCCGGTCACCGAGGGCGGTGGGCCGGGAGCCCCCGGCGCCGCGCGCTCGCTGGGTGGTGTGCGTGGGCATGGAGTGCTCCAAGGGCGTTGGTGCGGGGGCTCACCGGTGTAAGGCGCGCACGAACGTTCAGCGGGCCCCCGGAGCCACGCCCGCCAGGTCTGCGAACCCCTCCAGGCCGAGGAGTTGGCGCTTGCGGTCCAGACCGCCCGCGTAACCGGTGAGCGATCCGTCCGCACCGATGACGCGGTGGCAGGGCCGGACGATGAGCAGCGGATTCGCGCCGATGGCGGTTCCGAGGGCACGTACGGCGCCGGGCGCCGCACCGATGTCGGCGGCGAGCCGGCCGTAGGTCGTCGTGGTGCCGTACGGGATGGTCTCCAGGGCCTTCCACACCCGCTGCTGGAACGCCGTGCCACGGGTGGTGACGCACGCGATGTCGAAGCGCGTCAGCGTCCCGTCGAAGTAACCGCGCAGCTGGCGGATGATCTCCTCGAACGCGGTGGCGTCCTCGCTCCAGGCGTCCTGGACGAGCGCGCCGCCTTTCTGTCCGGGAACCGACAGCGAGGCGAGCGTGGTGCCGCCGTGCGCGGTCTCGGATTTCTGACCCACCAGGAGAAGCTCGCCCAACGGGCTCTCGCACGTGGTGTACAGCATCGGCGACGACGCGGAGGGAACGGACGATACGGCTGGCGGCGGAGTCATCGAAGTCCTGTGCAGGGTGTCGGACGGGGTCGGGGTATCGGGCAGGGATGGGGCGGAGCGGTCGGCCCCTGCCTGTTGTGTCGGCTCGCTCTGCGCCGGCGGCCGGGTGGCGGTCGTGGGACGTGCCGACTGTACGGGTGCTGTCATGAGTCTGCTCTTTCCTTGAAGCCCGAGAGGATCGGACGGTGTCTCCCGCGCGCTCAGGGGGCCGGGGTCCAATACGCCCGGGCCCGGGACGCGCCACGAGCAGGCAAGGGCGACACGTCCTTGGCGGGGCGGGCGCCATCCGTCGACGGATCCGGCCATCGCGACCGGCTGCGGCTCGGGCGGGACGACGGCGGGGCGGGAGACGTCCCGCCGTCCTCGTTCTTCATCACGGTCCCCACTGTGCGGCAGGCGCGATGGCGATGCTGGCGGGAATCGGACAGCGCATTTCGAGGCCGTGCTACGGGGGCCGCACAGCGGTCGACATGCTTACAGCCGCGGCACACGTACAGTCGGCAGCGGTACGCCTACGGCCGCGGCCGCGTTCAGGCCGCTGATATCTGACGCCGTTCAGGCCGGCGGCATCGGCCAGTCGTTGAGGCTCCCACCGCGCCATTCCACGAGGCGGGGGTCATCCAGCGCGATGTCCTCGGCCGGTTCGGCGACCCCGGCGCGGCGGAGGAATTCGGCGACATCGCCACGTCCATGGGCCAGGCCGACGATCTGTCCGCGCACGGTGACCCGACGCCCGCCGGAGGGCGTGGGGGGATGCACGATGACAGGCGGATGCTCGGTCATGCCTCCAGCGTGCGCCGGGCTCCGCTCGCGCGCACGTCGAAGAGCGGCCCCTCCCCCGCGAGGTGAGGCGGGAGACCATGGACGAAGCGACCGGTGAGCCGGTGGATGTCACTACACGTCCACCTGCTGGCGGACTAGGGTTTTGTTATGTCGCGCCGGAGCGCAGCCACCTCGCCGGCCGGCAAACTTCGAGACTCAAAGCACTCCTCGGTAGACTGGACATGTGGTGCCATCGACTCAGGCCGAACTGACGCGAGAGCTGCTCACCGCCCTGCATGAGGTCGTGAGCTGGTCCCAGGTGCAGCTGCGGACGACACTGGACCGCTTGGAGCTGACCGCACCGCTCTCGGAAGCCCTCTGGGCGCTCGACCCGGAGCTGCCCGCTCCCTCGATGAAGGTGCTGGCGGGCCGCCTGCACTGTGACCCGTCCAGCGCGACATTCCTCGTCACCCGTCTTGAGCGGCAGGGGTTCATCGAGCGGGTCCCCGATCCGGCGGACCGGCGTTCCAAGACGGTCGAACTCACCGACAAGGGAGCGAAGGTCCGGCATGAGCTGATCGAGGCGATGGTGGATCAGTCGCCGCTCACGGCGCTCGGCATTCCGGATCAGGAGGACGCCTTGCGGCTGCTCCGCAAGGCGCTGGCCCAGGCTGCCGCCTCGTGGGAGACCCTTCCGGGCGACGACAGGTAGGCGCGCCCGTATCCGCGCCCGCCCGCTCTCCGCGCGCCCACCGCTCCCTGCTCTGCGCCCTCCCGCACGCCCCCCCTTCCCCACTCCCACGATGAGGATCTTGAGTCGACGTGCCCGACCCCTTGGACTCGGCAGCGTTCTCCCGAGACCCCTATCCCCTGCTCGCCGCGCTGCGTGAGCGCGGCCCCGTCCAGCGGGTCCGCACGACCAACGGCCGTACGACGTGGGTCGTCACGGGATGGGCGCAGGCACGGTCCGCGATGGCCGACGCACGGCTGTCGAAGGACACCGCCCGCTACTTCGCCGGCCGGCCGTCCACGCGCGATCTCGCCCCCGCCGTCAGCCGCACCATGCTCGCCACGGACCCTCCGGACCACGGCCGGCTGCGGAAGCTGGCGATGCAGGCGTTCACGCCGGCGGCCGTGGCGCGTCTGGAGCCGCGCATCCGCGAGATCGCCGAGGGGCTGGCCGACACGCTGGCCGACGGCGGCTCCGCGGACCTGGTCGAGGAGTTCGCCGTCCCGCTGCCCATCGCCGTGATCAGCGAGCTGCTCGGCGTACCCGAACACGACCGCGCGGCGGTCCGCCGGTGGTCCAACGACCTGTTCGCCACCGCGGACCCGGACACCGTCGATCGCGCCTCACACGCCATCAGCGACTACATGACGGAGCTGATCGCGAGGCGGCGCGACGCCCTCGGCGACGACGTACTGAGCGCTCTGATCGCCGCCCGGGACGACGGGGAGCGGCTCACCGAGCCCGAACTGGTCTCCCTCGCCGTGCTGTTGGTGGTCGCCGGTCACGAGACGACGGCCAACCTGATCGGCAACGGCATGCTGGCCCTGCTCCACGACGACGCCCTCCGCGCCCGCCTCCGGGCCGACCTCTCCCTCCTGCCCGCAGCCGTCGAGGAATTCCTCCGCCACGACTCCCCGCTCACCCTCGCGACCTTCCGGTACGCCCGCGAGTCACTCGATCTCGGCGGCGCCCGGATCGCGGCCGGGGACGTCGTCCTGGTCTCCCCCGGCGCCGCCAACCGCGATCCCGCACGGTTCCCCGCGCCCGACGCCGTACGGCTGGACCGCCCGGCCGGGCACCTCTCGTTCGGTCACGGCCCGCACCACTGCCTGGGCGCAGCGCTGGCCCGTACCGAGGGCCGGATCGCCTTCGAGGTTCTGCTGACCCGCTTCCCCGGCATGCGGCGGCAGTGCCAGGACCCCGGCACGCTCGACTGGCGGCGCACACGGCTGATGCGCGGCCTTGCCGCCCTTCCGGTGACGTTCCCCGAGCCGTAGACAAGCCGACGCCGCGACTGCAGTGCGGCAGTCGCGGCGTCGGCCGGTCCGGGTCGGCCGCGGCAAGGAGCCGCGGACCGGCTCAGCTTTCGGTGGTGTTTCCGGAGAGGCGTTCGACGCCGCGCAGGAGGGCGGAGTGGTCGAGGTTGCCGTCGCCCTGGGCGCGCAGGGAGGCG
>NZ_JBIRGO010000026.1:0-103369 GCF_044328065.1 Streptomyces sp. NPDC017993 | reverse complement strand
GGGGGGGGGGGGGGGGGGGGGGGGGGGGCCCGGGGGGGGGGGGGGGGCCCGGGGGGGGGGGGGGGGGGGCGGGGGGGGGGGGGGGGGGGGGGGGCGGGGCCGCCCCCCGGCCCCCCCCGGCTGCTCTGTCGTCAGGCGGCCGGCTCCCCGGCCACCGGCGCCCTGTCCTCCGATGCCTTCGCCGGGGCGAGGAGACCGCCGAGCATCCAGACGAAGAACGGCGCGGCGACGCCCGCCACGGCCGTCCAGACCCGCCAGCCGCCGTCCGCCGGAAGCAGCAGAGCGCCCGCGGCGGCCACCGAAAGGAGCAGGCCGAGCAGGACGGACACCGGAACCGTACGGGGCCAGAGGCCGCCGAGCTCCAGGAGCCGGACCTGCCGGCCGGCGTCGATCGCCACCGGCCCGCGCGGCTGAGCGGCGACCCGCGCGGCCTCGGCGCCCGGGACGCGGCCGGGCAACTGCCAGCCCTCGTCCGCGACGAAGTCCGCGGCGACCTTCTTCCCGGTCGCCGCCGGGTTCCACACCAGCCAGCCCGCACGGCCGACAAGCAGCGGGGTCGCACGCTCGTGCGACGCCGCCAGGCTGAGCGGCACATCGCCCGCCTCGGTGTTCAGGGTCAGGCACTTGTAGCGCGAGGTGCTCTTCCCGTCCTTCTTCGCGTCACTGCCGGAGGGCGGCTCGACGTGCTCGGCCGCGCCGGTGACGGTGGCGCGGAGGGCGACCCAGTCCCCCTGGACGCGCCGGGCCCGGCGCGGCGGGGAGGCGACGCCCAGCATCGCGAGCGCGACGACGGCCCATCCCACCGCGGCGAAGAGGGAGCTGCCGTGCGACAGCGTGCGGCCTTCGAGCTGCGTCTCGATCTCGGCCGATGTGAGGGCGCCGACGGCCCCCAGGCCGGGCTGCGCGGGCGCGAAGGCGACGGGGAAGGTGTCACCCACGCCCCTGGGGCCCCTCCTGGTCTCCGCACGGAACGTCGCTGAGACGTCCTTGCCGTCGCCGGCCGAAGGCAGTCGCACGGTGTAGTCGGCGGTCGCCGCGGAACGGCTGCTGCTTCCGGCGCGCACCACATTGCCGACGGCGGCCACCGGCAATTCCTTGATCACGTAGTCGGCGCCCGCGATCCGGGTGGCGGTGGGGCTGCGGTCCGGATCGGCCGTGCCCAGGCAGACGGACAGCACCAGCGCGGTGGGTACCGCGACCGCGACAGCCGTGATCCTGGCCCAGGTCCAGCGGGAGCTGTGGAGCGCCGCCGGTACCGGCGCACCCGGGCGGCCCGCGGGGTCGCGCGCCGCGTCGAGCGCGCTGGCGTACGCCTGTTCCGGGGATGCCCGCCCCCCGGTGAGGACGTGTCCGATGAGCGCCAGCACGCACGCGGCCACCACCGCCAGCGCTGCCCACACCACACCCGTACGGACGGGGCCGGCGCCCAGGAACAGCCAGCCGCCCGTCAGAACGATGAGTGCGGACGGGCCCGCCACCGTGACGCAACGGCCGAGCCGCACCGCCCCGGCGCTCACCCGAAGGCCCCGAACTTGCTCGTGTCAGGCTTGTCCTTCACTCGCTCCGCACCCTTCTCGTTCCCCTTGGTCGCGTCTTCCTGCGCGTCCTTGATGTCGTTGCCGGCCTCGCCCGCGCCCATGCCGACCGATCCGTTGATGCCGACGTCGATACCCAGTTCGCGGGTGCCATTGAGATTCTGCCCATCGATGGCGTGGTGGGTGGCCGCGCCCCCCGCGGCGCCGCCGAGGCCGCCGAAGACCGCGCCGATGGCGATCTGGGTGCCGTCGTTGTCCTCGCCCTTGATGGCGTTGTTGGTGAGGTCGCCGACGACGCTGGCCCCGGATCCACCGAGGGCGCCGGAGACGGCGCTCTCCGCGATGCCGCCGCCCAGCCGGCCGCCGATGAGGGCTCCCGCCCCCGCTCCGCCGAGGGCGCCGTAGCCCGCGTTGATGGCGTTGTCGCGCCATTCGGGGCCCTTGCCGCTGATCACGCTGGTGCCGACGCCGGAGGCGAAGCCGCCCGCGTACTGCGTCCCCATCTCCACCAGGAAGCGCTGCCACTTGCCGGCCCGGGCGAAGGTCTGGATGGCGCGGAACGCCTTGGCGACCTTGCTGAGGATGGCGCCGAGGCGAGTGGCGGCGCGGGCCGCCTGGGCGGCGAGGCGGGCGGCGTTGGCGGCACCCGCCGCGGCACCGAAGCCGAGGGTCACGAAGGACAGGGCGACGCCGACCCCGACCGAGACGCCGATCTCCAGGTAGATCTGGTGGATCTCGTCGTTGATCGTTTCGATGGAGTCCGCTGCCTCGTCGAGGCCCTTGGCGGCCTTCTCGAAGACCGGGACGGTCTCGTCGACGGCTTTCTTGAGCTCGTCCCAGTGGGCCTTGAAGGCGTCCGCGGACTCACCGCGCCAGTGCTCCCCAAGAGTGTTCTGGACCTGTGTGTCCAGGGTGGAGAACATGGTGTCGAGGTGATCGCCCATGGTGCGCCAGCCACGGGCCGCGTCCCGCAGGACGTCGGGGCGGCCACCGGGGTTGACGATCTCGATGCCCGCTTCGTAGACCTTCTCGGCAACGCTCTCCTCGCTCACTTGCCGTCCCCCTTGAACATGTCGGCCATGGCATCGTCCGCGGACTCGGTGTTCTTGGCGTTCTCCCGCATGCCGCCGCCGATGCCGTCGAGGTGACGGTGGAGGTTGCCGAGCGACTTGGCCATGTGCTCGGCCAACTCGATGTAGGCGGAGGTGATTTCTTCGGATTCGGTGAGAATTCCGAAGCCGTCGTGGATCTGCTCGTCGCCCGTTTTCGAGGTAAATTCCTTCAGATACTGTTCCAAATCGTATGCATGCGTCTCAAAGCTCTTGCCGAGCTTGTTGAGCTGCGTCTCGTCGATGTACATGTCGTCAGCCATGACGCCCCCATTCCGTCGACTCGCCGCTTCGCGGAGTCATTTGGGGCGTCACTTTACCAATTCAAGTCCATCGCTTTACCTGACTCGTCCTCTTTTCACCCGGCCTTCACCGCGCGACGAAATGCCGTCATATCGCTGGTCAAATCGCCGTTCCCGGGGCAGAGTCACCGCATGGCGCGCGACATTCAGAACCGCATCAAGAGGCTGATCATCGACGAGCGGCTGCCGTCCGGCGCCGCGCTGCCCACCGAGCCGGAGCTGATGGAGCTGCTCGGGGTGAGCCGCAACTCCGTGCGGGAGGCGCTCAAGGGGCTGCAGGCGATGGGCATCGTGGAGATCCGGCACGGGTTCGGTACCTACGTCGGGCCGATGACCATGGCGCCGATGAGTGAGGGCCTGGCGTTCCGTACGGTCGCCGGGCATCTGCGTGGTGAGGACAGCCTGCGCCAACTGCTGGAGCTGCGCGAGGCGGTGGAGGCCGGGCTGATCGTCCGCCTCGCGGGTCAGGTGCCGCCGGAGGATCTGGACGAACTGGACGGGCTGGTGGCCCGGATGGAAGGGGAGGCCGCGGCCGGGGCGGTGGCGGCGGAGACCGACCGGGCGTTCCACGCCGCGCTGTACCGGGGGCTGGCCAACCCGCTCCTCAGTGAAGTGCTGGACGCCTTCTGGGAAGCCTTTCACCGGGTGCGTACGGATCTGGCGGACGCGACGGCGGACCCGCGGGCCACCTGGCGCGAGCACGGGGAGATCGTGGCGGCCGTACGCTCCGCGGACGCGGGGCGCGCGGAACGGGCCGTGCGGAAGCACTTCGACAATATTCGCCAAAGGCTGCGTAGTTCCTGAGCCCTTGACCGATGGTGTGTGCGGAAAGGCGGTCGGGTGCTCAGGTCATTCAGCCGGCCACCGGGCTCGCCGGCGTGAATCCCGTCAGGTAGGCGGAGACGACCACGTTCGTGGAGCGGTCGCCGGATGCCGGGTCGACGGTGCCGCCGGTGGCGATCAGCCGGAGTTCCGACCGGCCCCGCTCATGCGCTCCGTAGGCCCTGCGGGCGTCGAGGTGCGCACGGTCGTAGAGCTTGACGTCCTCGACGGTGAACTGGGCGGTGCTGCCGTCCGAGCGCTGCACCTCCACCCGGTTTCCGGGCTTGATGCTGCTCAGGCCGTAGAAGACAGCTCTGTCGGACGGGGTGGCGACCCGTCCGACGAGCAGCGCGGCACCCTTCCCGCCCGGTGGCGGTCCCTCGGCGTACCAGCCCACCACTCCCGGCGCCGTCCGGGGCGGCGGCGTCACCGCGCCGTTCGTGGCACGGCCGCGGGCGACGACGTCGGCCCGTACGCCGAGGGCGCCGATGGTGAGGAGGGTGGGCCGGACGGTGGTCGAGGCGGCCAGCGGGGCGTGGGCGTGCGCGGGCGCCCCCGGCGGACGGCCGACGGCGGCGACATCGCCGGTGGTGGGCAGCTGGGCCGCGACCCCGTCCGTCAGGTCACGGCCCCACACCCAAAGTCCCAGCAGCAACACCGCCCAGGCCACGCCGGTCAGCAGTTGACCATGGCCGGTGCCGAGCGGTTTCGCCCGGCTGCCGTCAGCTCTCATCTGTGCCGCCCTCAGCTCTCATCCGTACCGCCTTGCCGTTCGCGCCGGAGCCGCAACCGCAACCGCAACAACTGCCCCGCGATGACCAGGACCACGCCCCCCGCGAGCACCAGACCGACCGCGAAGGTGCTGCTCAGTTCCCCCGCGGGCGCGGCCTCGCTGTCCGGGGCGGGCCGTCCCGGTGGGGTCTCCCCGGTGGCCGGCCGGGCGCCGCCCCGTCCGGCCGCGCTCGGCGCGATCGGCGCGCTGACCTGCATCGTTCCGGTGAGCTGGGTCGTCCGCCCGTGCGTGCCGGGACACGCGACGGTGACGGGGTGCGCGCCGGGCTGCGCGTCGGAGCTGATCCGGGCGTGGCCGGTCAGGCCGCCGGCGGCCCGGGCGAGCGGAACGGTGCCGGCGAACGCCCCCGACAGGGCGGTGGCCTCGGCGGCAGGACAGCCGGTGACCCGCAGGGTGACGTCCCCACCGGGTACGGCCGAGACGGGGGTGACGGAGACCGTCTCGGTCCCTGCGCCGGGCTTCTCCCCGGCATGGGCGGGCGCCGCCGTCACCGCGCAGGCCGCCACAGCGGCACAGAACGTGAGTTGCGGTGAGCGCATGGTGAACCTCCGATACTTCCGAAGGTCCGCCCGCGCGGGGCCGGCCGCATCCGGTGCGGCCCGCCAGTGCGCCGTTGAGGTGAAGGTCAGGGCCCCGGCGGTCCGCCGGGGCCCGAACGCGGCGTCAGACCAGGTCGACGATGTCCGCGATGGAGTCGACGACGCGGGACGGCCGGAAGGGGTGCCGCTCGACCTCTTCGGGGCGGGTCAGTCCGGTGAGCACCAGGAAGGTCTCCATGCCCGCCTCCAGACCGGCCAGCACATCGGTGTCCATCCGGTCGCCGATCATCGCGGAGGTCTCCGAGTGCGCGCCGATGACGTTGAGTCCGTGGCGCATCATCAGCGGGTTGGGCTTGCCGACGAAGTACGGCTCGACGCCCGTCGCCTTGGTGATCAGGGCGGCGACCGATCCGGTGGCGGGCAGCGCGCCCTGGGCCGAGGGGCCGGTCTCGTCGGGGTTGGTGGCGATGAAACGGGCGCCGTCGTTGATCAGCCGGATGGCCTTGGTGAGCGCCTCGAAGCTGTAGGTGCGGGTCTCGCCGAGCACGACGTAGTCCGGCTCGTGGTCGGTCAGGACGTAGCCGATGTCGTGCAGGGCGGTGGTCAGACCCGCCTCGCCGATGACGTACGCGGTGCCGCCGGGGCGCTGGTCGTCCAGGAACTGGGCGGTGGCCAGCGCGGATGTCCAGATCGACTCCCACGGCACGTCCAGCCCGATCCGCGACAGCCGGGCGTGCAGATCGCGCGGGGTGTAGATGGAGTTGTTGGTCAGTACGAGAAAGGGCCGGCCCGATTCGCGCAGCCGCTTGATGAAGGCGTCCGCCCCGGGGACGGGGATGCCCTCGTGCATCAGGACGCCGTCCATGTCGGTGAGCCATGACTCGATCGGCTTGCGCTCTGCCACTGCCGGACTCCTGCCGTACGTGTTGACCAGGGCCGCCGTCCGTCCCGTATCCGACGCGGGTCGCTCGGGGTGACCCGCTCCTCGTACGTACGGCCGACGCCCCCACCCTAAGTCAGCCGGTCATGGCACTACCCCGCCCCGCGGTGGTCGGCGCCGCGGGGTCAACGCCGCAGGCGGCGGGCCCACGCCAGCAGCACGCCGCCGCTCAGGAGCATGCCGGCGCCCAGCGCACCGAAGCCGAAGACGGGGGCGTGGCCGGTCGTTGCCAATTCCGAGGGTGGGGTGGGTTCGTGCGGTGCGGGAGTGGCGTCAGGGGATGCGGGGGCCCGGGGCGGAACGGGGAGTCCGGGGGACATGGGAGATACCGGGGACACAGGGGATACAGGGGCCATCGGGGGCACAGGGGATACGGGCGGCACGGGGGCACCGGGCGGCACGGGTAGTCCGGGGGCCGCGGAGGCGGAAGGCGCTGTGGGGGTGCCGGGGCTCCGGGGGCGCGAGGTGTCGCGGGGGCGGACGGCGAAGCGGTAGTCGTCGGACTGCCCGACCCATTCACCGTCGCTGCCGCGGCGCTGCATGGTGGTGACCTTGGCGGTGAGGTCGCTCTGCGGGGTTTCCGGGGCGAAGCGCATCCGGACGGGCAGGGTCGTGGTGCCCTTCGCCGGGACGGTCACCCCGCGGCCCGCGGCCCGCTCCGCCGGGCTGCCCCCCGCCCCGTCGTCGGCCCCCTTGCCGAATACGCCGATCTGTTCGTCGCGCTCGGTGGACTCGAACGGGACCGGCCGCCAGCCGCCGCCCGCCGGGTCGCGGAACTCCAGGTGGATCGATCCGGAGCGCAGGCCGCGGTGGGCCGCGACGAGGACGACCACGGGGTGGACGTCCTCGCAGGCGGCGTCGGTGTTGTTGCGCAGCTCCAGCTTCCAGTTCTGCCAGTCGCCACCGGCCGGGTAGGCACGCGGGCCGCCGGCGACCCGTGCGTCGATGGGGAAGCGGGCGCTGTCGGGCCGCCCGCAGGAGACAGAGGGAACCGGGCCGTGTGCGGCGGCTTCCCGGGCGGCGGGCGTCGAGGTGTGGGCGGCGGCCGGCGCCGCGCCGAGCGTGGCCGCCGCGCCGACCAGCAGGGCGGCCGAGAGCCCGGCGGTGAGCACACCGCGGGCGGGCCCGGCACCCCGGATGCCGCGGCGGCCCCCTGAGCGTGCGGGGTACGCGGCGCCTCTGCGGCGAACGGTGGCTACGGTGCGCGTGAGTGCGCCGGACGGATGCATCGCGGTCCTCCGCTGCTCGGTCGGCGGGGCATGGGACTCGGCCGGTACGCAGGCAGCGGGCCCGCGAGCCCGGCCTGGCTGCTGGGCTGGACAACCCTCAGGACCCTGCCACGCACGCCTCGCCCTGCCGGAAGGTCCGGCCCGTGTGCACCCGACCAGCCGCCGATTCCCCCCTTATCAGCTGACTTTCCGCTCATCGTGATTAGCCGCCGTACGGCGGTGCGTTCAGGAGGTCTCGCGGCGGGCCGCGAGGGCGGAACCGGACGCCCCGAACAGCGGCGCGAGCACCAGTTGCGCCGCCCCGTCCGCCACCACCCGGGCGCCGCCCCGGGCCGGCGCCACCTGTACCGGCGGCCCGGTCCTGCCCCGCGTACCGGCCTCGGCGGCGAGCACCCGTGCCACGCCACCGAGGAAGTCCTTCGGGCTCGCCAGTACCGTGCGCCCGCCCAGCAGCACCCGGTCGATGTCCAGCAGTTCCACCAGGTTGGCCGCGCCGACGCCGAGCACCCGGGCCGCCTCCGCCAGGTCACCGCGTGCCACCGCCGCCAGGCAGAGCGCCTCGATGCAGCCGCGCCGGCCGCAGTCGCAGGGCGGCCCGTCCAACTGCACGACCTGGTGCCCGAATTCGCCCGCGCCGGTGCGCGGGCCGCGGTGCAGGGCGCCGTCGAGCACCAGCCCGGCGCCGAGCCCGGTGCCCAGGTGCAGATACGCGAACGAGCCCCGGCGGGTGCTCCGGGCCAGGCCGAGGGCGGCCGCGTTGGTGTCCTTGTCGAGCACCACGGGGAGGCCGAGCCGGTCGGCGAGCGCTTCCCGGAGGGGGAATCCCTCCCAGGCGGGCGCGCCGGTGACCCGGTGCAGCACGCCGCGATTGTGGTCGAGCGGCCCGGGGCAGGCCACGCCGGCTCCCAGCACCGGGGGCCCGCCGGCGGCCGCGCGCAGCGCCGTGACCTCGCGTTCCGCGGTGGCCAGGACCTCCGTGGCGCCGGCCTCGAAGGCGAGTGGGGCGCGGCGGACTGCGACCGCTTCGCCGGCGAGGTCGGCGAGCACCGCGGTGAGCTCGTCGCGGTCCAGGTGCAGCCCGATGGCGTGTCGGGCGCCGGGGACCAGTCGCAGGACGGTGCGGGGCTTGCCGCCCGTCGAGGCGCGGCGGCCGGCCTCGGCGGCGAGCCCGTCGGCGCGCAGCCGGGCGGTGATCTTGCTGACGGCCTGCGGGGTCAGCCCGGTGTGCTCGGCGAGCTCCAGCCTGCTGACCCCGTCCTCGCCGGCCGCCCGCAGCAGGCCGAGCACCAGCGCGGCGTTGTGGCCGCGCAGCGCGGGGAGGTTGGCGCCGGGGTGGCCGGCCGGAAGGTCCAAACGGTTCGGCCCCTCTACCGGAGGGGCGGCGCGGTGAGCTGGATCGTTGCTGGTCACCCACCCATTGTCCGCATCGCTTGCACTTTGGCAACAGCGTTGCTTAAGTGGATGCATGAGCGACTCCACCGGTACCTTCGATCCCCAGGCCCCGCTCCGCGTGGGCCTCATCGGTTACGGCCTGGCAGGCTCGGTCTTCCACGCCCCGATGATCGCCGCCACCGACGGCCTGGTCCTCGACACCGTCTCGACCGCCCACCCCGAGCGGCAGGCGCAGGCCCGCGCCGAACACCCGCAGGTCACCACGGTCGACACCCCGGAGGCCGTCCTCGACCGCGCCGCGGACCTCGACCTGATCGTGCTGGCCACGCCCAACAAGACGCATGTGCCGCTCGCCACCGCCGCGCTGGAGGCCGGCGTGCCGGTGGTCGTCGACAAGCCGCTCGCCGCCACCGCGGCCGAGGCCGAGAAGCTCGCCGCCCTCGCCGACGACCGCGGGCTGCTGCTCTCCGTCTTCCAGAACCGCCGCTGGGACAACGACTTCCGCACCGTCCGCAAGCTGATCGAGGACGGCGCGCTGGGCGACGTACAGCGTTTCGAGTCGCGCTTCGAGCGCTGGCGGCCGCAGCCCAAGGGCGGCTGGCGCGAGTCCGGCGACCCGGCGGAGATCGGCGGGTTGCTCTACGACCTCGGCAGCCACCTCGCCGACCAGGCGCTGACCCTCTTCGGCCCGGTCGTCTCCGTCTACGCCGAGTCCGATGTCCGTCGTCCGGGCGCCGCCGCCGACGACGACACCTTCCTCGCCCTCACCCACGCGAGCGGGGTCCGCTCCCACCTGTGGATGAGCGCCACCACCGCGCAACTCGGGCCGCGCTTCCGGGTGCTGGGCAGCTCGGCCGGCTATGTGAAGTACGGCCTCGACCCGCAGGAAGCCGCCCTGCGCGCGGGCCTGCGGCCAGGCACGGACGACGCGGACGGCGCGGACTGGGGCGTGGAGCCGGAGTCCGACTGGGGCAGGCTCGGCGCCGGCGAGTCACCGCAGACCGGCGGGGGCGACCCGGTGCCCACCCTCGCGGGCGACTACCCCGCCTACTACGCCGCCGTCGAGCGGGCGTTGCGCGAGGGCGGGCAGCCGCCGGTGACGGCCACCGAGGCCGCGGCGGCGCTGCGTGTGCTGGAGGCCGCCAAGCTCTCGGCCGCCGAGGGCCGTACGGTCCGGATCGAGGCCGCGGCGTGAGCGCCGGCGGCGGGGCGGGCGAGGAACTCGCCGAACTGGCCGCCCAGGAGGAGCGGCTGGTCTTCGACGCGTTCGGCAACGACGACGCCTGGCGGCTGGGGTCACTGCTGGTGGAACTGGCGCGCGAGCGCGGCGCCGCGGTGACCGTCGAGATCCGGCGCGGCGCCCAGCAGCTCTTCCACTTCGCGCTGGAGGGCACGTCCGCGGACAACGACGCCTGGCTCGCCCGCAAGTGCGCCGTCGTCGAGCGCTACGCGGAGTCCTCCTTCCGCGTCGGTGCCCGTTTCCGTGCCAAGGGCCGCACCTTCGAGGAGTCCTCGCGGCTGGACCAGGACCGCTACGCCGCGCACGGCGGCGCCTTCCCGATCCGGCTGCGCGGCACGGGCGTCGTCGGAGCGGTCGCGGTGTCCGGACTGCCCCAGGCCGAGGACCACGCCCTCGTGGTCGAGGCCCTGGAGCGCTTTCTGGCCGGCTGACCCGTCGGCACCACGCGTACGGCCGACGGCCCTTCGGGGTCCGTCGGCCGTACCGCCCGGCAGGTCAGGCGTCCTTGAGCTCCTGGCGCTGACGGCCGAGCCCGTCGATCTCCAGCTCCACGACATCGCCGGCCCGGAGGTAGGGCTTCGGCTCCGGCTGCCCCATGGCCACACCGGCCGGGGTGCCGGTGTTGATGACATCGCCCGGGTACAGCGTCATGAACTGGCTGACGTAGCGGACGACTTCGGCGACCGGGAAGATCTGCTCGGCGGTCGTGCCGTCCTGCTTGAGTTCACCGTTGACCCACAGCCGTACGCCGAGAGTCTGCGGGTCGGGCACCTCGTCGGCGGTCACCAGCCACGGGCCCAGCGGGTTGAACGTCTCGCAGTTCTTGCCCTTGTCCCACTGGCCGCCGCGCTCGATCTGGAAGGCGCGCTCGGAGACGTCGTGGGCGACCGTGTAGCCGGCGACGGCCGCCAGGGCCTGCTCGTCGCTGTCCAGGTAGCGGGCCGTGCGGCCGATGACGACGGCCAGCTCCACCTCCCAGTCGGTCTTCACGCTGCCGCGGGGCACCAGCACGGTGTCGTCGGGGCCGACGACCGTGTCCGGGGCCTTCATGAAGATGATCGGCTCCTCGGGGGGCGTGGCCCCCGTCTCCCGGGCGTGGTCGTGGTAGTTCAGCCCGATGCACACGACCTTGCCGATCCGGGCCACCGGCGGGCCCACCCGCAGCCCCGCGGCGTCGAGTGCGGGCAGTTCGCCGGAGGAGGCGGCGGCGCGGATCGACGCCAGCGCCTCGTCGTTGGCGAGCAGGGCTCCGTCGATGTCCTGCGCATGGCCCGACAGGTCCCGCAGGACGCCCGTCTCGTCGAGCAGCGCCGGGCGTTCCGCCCCCACCGTTCCGACTCGCAGCAGCTTCATCGGTACAACTCCCGTGGTCGAAGGGTCGGCCCTGGAAGGGTTCTTCCGGGCCGGCCGATGGGGGCGGCCATCGAGCGATTTGGCTGATCGTCCAAGAACGGGGTCCACTCCGCAAGACCCCGTTCACGGACTGGACCGTTACTGAGCGGTAGTAACGACCTCCTCATCCGGCCCGTTGCCGCGGGCAGGAGCGGGGCGCGAGGCCGCAGGGCCGGTCCCGGCCTGCGCCGTACGCGCCCTCGCCCTGGCCGCACGCTGCCGCGCCGCCCGGGTCTTCGGCGCACGCTGCCGTACGGGGCGCGGCTGCGCCTTCTCCTGGCCCGGCTCCGCCCCGGCGGACGGTGCCGGCTTGCCGGCCGGTGCCGTCCCGGCCTCCGGTTCCGACCTGTTGCGCCCGCGGTCGCGGTGCAGCAGGGCCCGCTCGCAGGCCGTCCAGGTCGTCGTCGTGACCATGTAAAGCCCGGCCGCCAGGGGGACCACCGCCACGGTGATCAGCGTGCCGAAGGACAGCAGCGGCATCATCTTCGCCATCCCGGCCATGCCGGGCACCGCGGCGCCGCCGGCGGCCGGCTGCGGTGCCGCGGCCAGGGAGGCCCGCGCCCGCCGGTAGTTCCAGGTGGCGACCGCCGCGATCAGGGCGAAGAGCGCGAGATAGACCAGGCCGTGCGGGCCGAACACTCCGCCGTCGGCGAGCGCCTGGCTCCAGTGGCCGCCGAGCGGGGCACCCAGCAGAGTGTGGTCGAGCAGCCCCCCGCCGCCGCTGGAGAACAGGTGGTACATGACAAAGAAGACCGGCAGCTGGAGCAGCGTCGGCAGGCACCCGGCCAAGGGCGAGGCGCCGGTCTCGGCGTACAGATCGGCCGTCGCCTCCTTCAGCCGCTCGGGGTGGTCCTTGTGCTTGCGCTGCAGCTCGGCGAGTTGCGGGGCGAGCGCCGTGCGCGCCTTCTCACCGCGGGCCGCGGCGCGGGCCAGCGGATGCAGCGCGGCGCGGACGATGAGGGTGAACAGGACGACGGCGACGGCCGTGGCCGCGGCGCCGAACAGCGGGTCGATCGCTGCGGCGCCACGCGCCAGCGCATCGCCGAGAATGCCGAAAACGGACATGGGTGAGCCCTCCACGGGTCTCGTCGTGCCGGAATGCGGATCCCTGGTCCGGCCAGGGGAATTCGGCGTGACGAGCCGCGCGGGCGCAGCGGGACAGCGGGGTTCGCCGGAGGGCGAGATGCAGCGGTGCCGGGAGCGCCTACGCGGCCGTCGGGAGGGGACGGCCCGGTGCTCGCGGACGCGGCCGGCCGGCCGCGTCCGGATCCCGTTGCGGGAGGAACGCGGTGCGCCGTTCGCGGTCGCGGATGGCGGTGCGGATCCGGCCCGGTGGCACCGGGCGGGCGTAGGCCGCGATGAGGAAGGCGCGGCACACCAGCACGACCGCCGCGGTGGTCGCGGCGGCGGTGAGCGAGGCCGTCAGGCCGCTCTGGGCGAGCAGCAGCCCGGCGAGCAGACCGGCGAGCAGGACGAAGAGCGCGGAGGTGTGGCGGACGCCGGTGGACGCTCTTCGGACGCGGCCCGGGAAGGAAGCGGCGATGCGATGCATCCGGCGTCCTCCTCCCGTCGACGGTCCCGCGCGGACATGCGGTGGCGCGTCCGTCGCGATCATCTCGCACCGGTCCGCGCCCAAGACTTGTCGTCTTCCGCTCAAGAGTAGCCGCACGCCTGGGCAGCGAGCAGACCTGCCGGTAACTTGCCCTCCCTGCCGCCGGGGCGGCGGCGGATCAGGGGGAACACCTAGGAGGTGCTGTGCGCGACATCAGCGTCCCGGCCCTGGCGGCTCCGCTGCGCAGCGGAGGTCTCGCCGATTCCGTCTTCGACACCGCCGAGAGGCACCCGGACCTCGCCCAGCTCGCACGCCGGGACATGGCCGCTCCCGGTACCTGGCAGGAGGTGTCCGCGGCGGACTTCCGCGACGAGGTCATGGCCCTTGCCAGGGGGCTGCTGGCCGAGGGCGTCCGGCCCGGGACCCGGGTCGCGGTGATGTCCAGGACCCGCTACGAGTGGACGCTGTTCAGCTATGCGGTGTGGGCGATCGGCGCGCAGCTCGTACCGGTCTACCCGACCGCCTCGCCCGAGCAGCTGCGCTCCATTCTCTCCGGGGCCCGGGTGGCCGCGATCGTCGTGGAGAACGAGGCGCACGCCATGACCGTGGCGGCGGCCTGCGACGAGGCGTCGGGGCTGCGGCGCATCTGGCAGCTGGACCGGGACTGCGTACGGCGGCTGAGCGAGGAGGGCACCCGGCTGACCGACGCCGACGTCCACCGGCTGCGCCGCACGGTCACCCCGCAGTCGGTGGCCGCGATCGTGCACACCTCGGGCACCACCGGTCACCCCCGCGGCTGCATGATCACGCATGCCAATCTCGCCGCCGAGTGCGACACCATCTGCACCGGCTGGGGCGATCTGCTCGCCCGGCCCGGGGAGCGCCCTTCGCTGCTGGCCTTCCTGCCCCTCGCGCACGTCTACGGCCTGATGGTGCAGGTGGCCTGTCTGCGGGGCGGGGTGCTGCTCGGACACCAGCCGGACCTGTCGGCGGACCAGCTGCTGCCGGCCCTGGCGTCCTTCCGGCCGACCTTCCTCTTCGGGGTGCCGTACCTCTTCGAGAAGATCTGCGACCAGGCCCGCCGGGCGGCCGAAGAGACGGGCAGGCGGCGGCTGTTCGACACCGCGATGGCGGTGGCGGTGCGCCACGCGGAGGCCGTCGCGGACCGGACCCACCGCTCCGGACGCGGCCCCGACCCCTTTCTGCGGGCCCAGCACGCCGTCTACGACCGGCTGGTGTACTCCCGTATCCGGGAGCTGCTCGGCGGCCGGGTGCGCACCGCGATCTGCGGCGGCTCGCCGCTGCGCCGGGAACTGGGGCTGCTCTACGCGGGCGCCGGCATCACCGTCTACGACGGTTACGGCCTGACGGAGACCACCGGCGCCATCACGGCGCAGCCGCCGGGCAGAGTGCGGTTCGGGACGGTGGGGCGGCCGCTGCCGGGCAGCGCGGTGCATCTGGCGCTGGACGGCGAGGTGTGGGTGCGGGGTGCGGTGGTGTTCGCCGGCTATCTCGACGAGCGGGGCTCCCCGGGCAGCGGGCTGTACGACGGCTGGCTGCCGACCGGGGACCTCGGGCACCTCGACGAGGACGGCTACCTCGTCATCACCGGCCGCAAGAAGGACATCATCATCACCAGCAGCGGCAAGAGCGTGGCCCCGCAGGCGCTGGAGCAGCGGCTGCAGGCCCATCCGCTGATCTCGCAAGCTGTGGTGGTCGGCGACAACCGGCCGTACGTCACGGCGCTGGTCACGCTGGACCCGGAGGCGCTGGAGCACTGGCACCGGCTGCGCGACGGGCAGGGGCCCGAGCATCCGGACCTGACCCCGCAGGAGCAGGTGCGGGCCGAGGTGTGGCGGGCGGTGGACCGCGCCAACTCCTCGGTGTCGCGGGCCGAGTCGATCCGCGCGTTCCACATCCTGCCGGGCGAATTCAGCCAGGAGGCCGGGCTGCTGACACCGTCGCTGAAGCTGCGGCGAGCTGCGATCGTGCGCGCCTACACGGCGGAGATCGATGCTCTGTACGCGCAGGAGCGGCGCGAGGTCCGCCCGTCGCGCGGGCACCGTCGCCGGCCGGCGGGCCACGCCACTCGCTGAGCGCACGCGGGCCCCGGCATGTCGGGGCCGCCCGTGCACCGTCCGGGCCCGCTCGCGGCACCGTAGCAGTGCCGCGGCGGGCCCGGCCGTTATTTGTCCAGGGGTGAGGACCCGGGGCCGCCGGCGCTTCGCGGCCCTTAGCGTCCGGTGACATTCCCGTGGGCGGCGTCGGCCGGCCCACCGGGAGGACCCAGTGGGACGAAAACCGGGAGGCCGTGTGCGGTCGTTCGTCATCAACTCCGCAATGTCCGGGCGCACCATCGCCACCGGGCTGGTGGTCTGCGCGCTCGTGGCCACGCTCGCGGCTGTGCTGCTGCCGGTACAGCTGTTCGGGGAGAACGCGTCGGCCGCGAGTGCACCGGCCTACGAGGACGACGGCGGCGGCACCGTGTCCACCCGGTACGGCCCACTGACCGCGATGGACCGCGACTTCGTGCGCAAGGTCCGACTGGCCGGCCTGTGGGAACTGCCGGCCGGCCGGCAGGCCCAGGAGCGCGGCAGGAGCAAGGCGGTGAAGACCGCCGGCAACCATCTCATCGCGGGTCACACCGAGTTGGACCGGCGGTCGATCGAGGCCGGCCGGGCGCTGGGCATCCAGCTCTCCAACCAGCCCAGCGAGCAGCAGCAGGGCTGGCTGGACCAGCTCGACGCCGCGCAGGGCGCCGCCTTCGACCCGCTGTTCGCGCAGCTGCTGCGCAGGGCGCACGGCAAGGTCTTCAGCTTGGTGGCGCTCGTACGGGCGAACAGCGGCAACACGATGGTGCGGAGTCTGGCGTCCCGGACCAACTCCGTCGTCCTGGACCACATCACGGTCCTGGAGAAGACCGGGTACGTCGATTTCGGCAATCTCGCCGCCCCCGCGCCCGGCAGGCGCGGCGGATCGACGACATCTCACATCGGACGAAGCGAAGTGATCTCATGAGGCAGAAACAGCAGGCTCATAAACGCTCGCGGTTGACGAACAGAATGCTGGTCGCCGCGACCGCCCTCCTGCTGGGCGGCGGCGGTCTCGCGGTGGTCGCCACGACCGCGCTGGCCGGCAACTCCGGTCCCGACGCGGCGACTGACCAGCAGCGCACGGCGGCGGCGTCCACCGTGAAATGTCCCGATGTGGGCGACCGGCTGCGGGAGGTGCCGCGCAAGGCCCAGCTGCAGGTCTCCAAGGGGCTCGCCGCATTGGACGCCCAGGTGGCCGACGCCTACCAGCAGATGACCGACGGCGGCGGCAGCGACGTCCTGAGCGACTTGAAGCAGAAGCGGCAGCGGACGCTCGGGACGATGACCGACGCGATCGACCGATCGGCGAAGCGGCCGGAGTACCTGATGCGCCTGAGCGGCTGCACCATGCAGCCCACGGGCGAGGAGGGGGCCGCCGGTCAGGACTCCGCGAAGTCCACTCAGAACGGCCAGTACCCGTACCCGAATCAGGACCTGAACCAGGACCAGCAGCAGGACCAGCAGCAGGACCCGGGCCAGGAGCAGGGCCAGGACGGGGGCCAGAACGACGGCGGGCAGGCCCAGGTGGGCGGGCCCTCCCCGGAGGACTTCGTCGACATCACCTCCGTCCAGCCCAACGCCGGCCGACCGTCGTTCACCGCCCCGCAGGGCGACGGCGCCTCCACGGGCACCTTCGTCACCGAGTGCGGACGCAACGAGGAGGGCCACTTCAACTCCGACAACGTCATCGTCACGCCGGGCGTGAGCAACGGTGCGCACCACGTCCACGACTACGTGGGCAACACCGCGACGGACGCCTTCTCCGACGACCGCAAGCTCGCCGAGGCCGACACCACCTGCAACAACGGCGACCAGTCCACCCACTACTGGCCGGTGCTGCGCAAGCTGGACGGCACATCGGTGCACGAGCCGGGTGCCGGGCACGACGGCAACATCGGCTCGGTGCTCCAACCGGCCTCGGTGACACTGCAGTTCCGCGGCAACCAGCAGGGCGACGTCCAGGCGATGCCGCGCTTCCTGCGGATCATCACCGGTGACGCGAAGGCGTTCACCAACGGTACGGACAACGCCAACGCCTCCTGGAGCTGCGAGGGCTTCGAGGACCGGCAGCTGACGGACAAGTACCCGATCTGCCCGGACGGCGCCGACGTCGTACGGACGTTCGCCTTCCAGAACTGCTGGGACGGCCGCAGCGTCGACAGCGCCAACCACCGTACGCATGTGACGTTCTCGGACGAGAACGGCGCCTGCCCCAACGGGTTCACCGCGATACCGCAGCTGGTGCAGCGGATCACCTACGACGTTCCGCAGGGCAACAGCTTCGCGGTGGACAGCTTCCCCGAGCAGCTGCACAAACCGGTGACCGACCACGGTGACTTCATCAATGTCATGCCGGACGACCTGATGGGCAAGGCGGTCGACTGCATCAACAGCGGCCGCAACTGCACCTGACGGCACACGGCACACCGACGCGGCGGCCCCGAACCGGGATTCGGGGCCGCCGCTCCGTGCTGTACGGGCTGTTCCGGCTGTTCCGGCTGGGCCGGTCGAGCTGAGCCGGACGGGCAGCTGCCGTACGGGGGCCGGCGGAAGGCAGTGCTTCCGCCGGCTCTCTCAGAGTCCGTTGACGCGCGCCTCCCGGGCCATGCCGAGTGGACGGATGGCGGAGGTGACGCCCCTCGCCCGGCGGCCGGCCCGTGCACGGTAGCTGCGCACATGCGCCATCAGGCGGCGGCTGCGCAGCGCCATTTCCAGCTCGAAGCGGGTACGCGGGTCACGCAGCGCCGGGCCGAAGAGCTTCTCGATCTGGCGCAGGCGATAGCGCACCGTCTGCGGGTGCACATGCAGCAGCTTCGCCGCCTCCGGCGCACCACCGCCCTCCAGCCAGGCCAGCAACGTCACTTCGAGGCGCTCGCACTGGCGGGGCGTCAACTCGTCCAGCGGGCCGAGCCAGCGGGAGGTGAGCGCGTCGGCGAGGGACTCGTCCTGGAGGAGGAGAAGCGCCGAGAGGTGGTCGTCGACGAACGCCGGCCGCACCTCCGGGCCGACCCGGCTGGGTGCCAGAGTCAGCAGATAGCGCCCCCAACGCAGCGACGAGGCGGCCTCGGTGGCGGACACGACGTGTCCCACCGCCGCCGCACGGCCCTTGAGTGCCGCCTCCAGCCGGGCCCTGGTCTGGGTGGCCGGGTCGGGGACGAACAGACAGGTGTCGCCGTCGATGGTTCCGATGAGCGCATGGCCCAGTGCGGCGGCGAGTTGGGGCGCCTCGGCGGGGGTACCGAGGACGACGGCCTGGAGGGTGTCGGGGATCGGCCAGCCGGCCGCACGGGCCAGTTCGGCCAGTCCACCCTCGGGGACGTCACGTCGTCCGGCGAGCGCGTCGAAAAGGTCCTGACGGGCCCTTGCGACGGGCATCGGCGTGACCACGGACGATACGGCCGGCCGTTTACTTTCCGATGTTGTTTGATAACCAAGGCATGTCAGCAGGGCCTGTTCAAGGGCCCATTGTGCCTCTTCCACGGGTGTATCCCCGAGAAGTGCGGACAATGCGGGAAATCCGCGTTGCAACTCCGCGACCACCTTCTCTGCGAGGCCCGGAAGTTCCTTTCTTACTATCCGGTTCCACTCGCCTCGGGGACGCGACCCGATGCGGTTCAGGAGATCACACATCGCTACCTCGATCCTGGCGGGGATGCGGCTGGGACAGGGCTTGGATACCGCCCTGGCGCTGAGTCGGCATCATCCGGAGTCTCCCTGCGCGACCGCGACGCCGGTGCAGGAATTTGTCACAGCGCGATAAACCTTACGAAATCTCGAACGTGTTCGTAGATGCTTTTGCACATCCGGATTACGGCCGTGTGTATCCACTTGGTGACAGAATGTTGACTGTTACCGGGGGTCACCCGAACAAATGCCCCGGCGCAAATACCACCGCCGGGAGATTTCATCGAAATTCGGTACCCGCACCCGTGCCCTCCACCCCCGGGAGGATCGATGTCCGCACCCAGATTGCAGAGCCGCCACGCACACCGCGCCCGGCCCTCGCCTCCACCACCCCGCCCTCGGCGACCACCCAACGAACCCGGCACGCCACCGAACCGGCCGGGCGGCGGCAGTGTCACACCAACGGCCTTACTGCGACCGGCACTTCCCGCCGCGCTGCTGCTGTTTCTCGCCGTCACCCTGCACTCCGGCGCGATGAACACCGCTGTGCAGTTCCTGGACTTCGGCGCCGGCGTGCTGGCCCTGGTCTCCCTTTCGGTCACCGTCCTCTGGGGACTTGCCGCCACCGATCGCATGGTCCTGCACTCCGGACACCGGCTGCTCGCCCAGGCGGTGCACCGGGGCACCGGCATGGCCGGACTCGGCTTCCTCGGCCTGCACATCTGGGTCAAGGTCGCCCAGGGCCACACCGGCGCCCTCTCCATCGCGGTGCCCTTCACCGACGGCGCGCGACCGGTCCTCATCGGCCTCGGCACCCTCGCCGCGTACGTCTTCGTGGCCGTCGCGGTGACCGGCGCGGTGCGCGGCGCATTCACCGGCCACACCGCCTCGCGCTGGTGGCGCGCCCTGCACATGAGCGCCTATGCCGCCTGGGCACTGGCCCTGATCCACGGCCTGAAGTCCGGCCGGGAGGCCGCGGGTTGGGCGACCGCCGGTTACGCGATCTGCCTTGTGGGGGTGGCCATACGGCTCGCCCTGCGACTTCGCGGCCCGCGCCGCATTCCGGGAGGGCGCCCGTGACCGCCCCGGCCCCCACCCGCCCGCTGCCGGCCGTCCCCGGAGGCGAGCCCGTACCGACCCTGGCCTCGCTGGGGCCGCCGCGGCTGCTGGCCGGCCTCGACGAGATGCCACGGCTGGACCGGGTGGCTCATCTCGCCCGGCACGGCACCCCGCCCCAGCTCAACCAGCAGGAGCTGGTCGCGCTGGCCGAGGACACCGATCTGCGCGGCCGCGGCGGCGCGGGCTTCCCCTTCGCCCGCAAGCTGAACGCCGTCCTGGACGGCATCCGCCGCTCGGACGGCAAGGCGGCCGTGGTCGTCAACGGCAGCGAGGGAGAACCCAGTTGCCTCAAGGACACCGCGCTGCTGCTGCACGTACCGCACCTGGTGCTCGACGGCGCCCTCCTGGCGGCCGACGCGATCGGCGCGCAGGAGGTCGCGATCGGCGTGACCCGCAAGGACGTGGAGGACTCGGTGCGCCGCGCCATCGGCGAACGCGGGCCGGTACGCCCGGCCCTGCGGGTGACGCTGCTGACCGAACGCTTCGTCACCGGCGAGGGCACCGCGCTGACCAACGGCCTCAACGGCGGCCCCGGCCTGCCCTCCGGCCGCAAGGTCCGCTCCAGCGAACGCGGCCTGAACGGCGTGCCGACGCTGCTCTCCAACACCGAGACATACGCCCAACTCGCCCTGGCCGCACGGCTCGGTGCCCTCGGCTACCGCACCACCGGCCTCCCCGCGGAGCCCGGCACGCTGCTGCTGACCGTCTCGGGCCACCAGGTCGTGGAGGTCCCCTACGGCATCCCCCTCGCCCGGGTCCTCGCGCTCTGCGGATCGGGACCGGGCCAGGGCGTCATGCTCGGCGGCTACCACGGCACCTGGCTGTCCCCCGAGGACGCCCGCACCGCGACCCTGTCCCGTGACGCGCTCTCCGACCACGGCGCCGTTCTCGGGGCCGGGGCGGTGCTCCCGCTGCCCGACGACACCTGCCCCGCGGGCGAGACGGTACGCGTCGCGCGCTGGATGGCCGGCGAGTCCGCGGGCCAGTGCGGGCCGTGCGTGCTGGGCCTGCCGGCCCTCGCCGACGCCCTCGCGCACGCCGTCCGGGGCGGCGGTGACCACGCCCTGGACGTGGTCCGCGCCCGGATGGGCGCGGTACGCGGCCGGGGCGCCTGCAGCCACCCGGACGGCACCGCGCGCTTCGTGGCCTCGGCCCTCGCCGCCTTCCCCGAGGAGTTCGAGCGCCACGCGCGGGGGTTCGGGTGCGGCCGCCCGGTGACCGGGGCCCTGCCGGTCACCGGGCACCAGCCACCGCCACCCGTCAAACCACCGGCGCCGCCACAGGAGCGGCTGCTGGTCGACTGGACGCTCTGCCGGGGCCATGGGCTCTGCGCGGACGTGGTGCCCGGCATCGTGCGGCTCGGACCGGACGGCTACCCCCAGGAGGCCAGCATGCCGATGCCGGCCCGGATGCGGCGCCGCGCCCAGCTCGCGGTACGCCGCTGCCCGGCCCTGGCCCTGCGCATCCAGGGGTCCAACTGACGTAACCGGCCGGGTTTTTGGCCGCCGGGGAAAATCTGCGCGCGGATTGAACGGGGGCACCCCGTACCGCGTAATCCCCGGCAACGACACCCGGCCGGCACCCGGACGCAAGCCCGGCCCGCCACCGAGCACCACCGGCCGGCAACCGGACAGCGGACCGGACCCACCACCGGACAGGCAACCGACACAAGGAGACATCATGAGCACTCGACGTCGTGTGGGACTCGCGGCCGCGGCCGTCGCCGCCCTGGCGCTGACCGCCGGCTGCGGCAGCAGCAACAACCAGGGGGCCACCCCCACCACCGACACCGTGCAGCCCGCGGGCCAGGGCACCAGCGACTACGGCTCCTCCGGCTCGGCGGGCGACGGCGGCGGGTACGGCCAGGCCGGCGGCGACGAGGGCAAGGAGGCGGCGGCCGGACCCAGCGCGGGGAAGCTCGGGCTGCGCCAGGCCGCCGCGCTGGGCCCGCTCGTCACCGACGCCAAGGGCATGACGCTCTATCGCTTCGACAAGGACATCCCCGAACCGCCCAAGTCCAACTGCTCGGGCGCCTGCGCCACCACCTGGCCGCCGGTCCCCGCCGACGGCGCCGAGGCCCCCGCGGGCATCGACAAGAGCGCACTGGGTTCGGTGGCCCGCGCCGACGGCACCAAGCAGCTCACCATCGGCGGCTGGCCCGCCTACCGCTACGCCAAGGACACCAAGGCCGGCGACACCAAGGGCCAGGGCGTCGGCGGCACCTGGAACGCGCTGGCTGCCGACGGCAAGAAGGCGAACGCCCAGAAGCCCGCCGAGGTGTCCGTCTTCCCCCACCCCGACCTCGGCGAGATCCTCGTCGACGGCAAGAGCCGGACCCTCTACCGCTTCAACAAGGACAGCGCCTGGCCGATGAAGTTCGGCTGCAACGACGCCTGCCTGGACACCTGGAAGCCCGCCAAGCCCGCCGACCGCTCCCAGCTCACCGGGATCCCCGAGAAGCTGATCACCACCGTCACCCGCCCGGACGGCATCCGGCAGCTGGCCGTCGACTGCTGGCCGGTCTACTGGTTCACCGGCGACGAGCAGCCCGGCGACATCAACGGCCAGGGCAAGGACGGCCTGTGGTTCGCGGTCTCCAAGGACGGCAAGAAGATCACGTCGACGCCGGAGGGCTGACCGCTCCCTCCCGGGGGAACTCGTCGTCCAGCGCGAGCACCTCCGCGTCCGGCCGCTCATCCGTGGCACGCGGCCCCAGCCAGGTGACCGCGAGCGCCACCACCAGATTCACGGCGAGCGCCACGATTCCCGCGTTGAGCCCCCAGACCGGGTCATGGCCGCCGAACACCAGCACACAGACGAGCGCGAAGCCCACCACGAGGCCGCTCACCGCGGCGTGCAGCGTCAGCCGCCGCCACACCAACCCCAGCAGCAGCATCGGCACGAGCTGCGCCATGCCCTCGTACGAGATCAGCGACAGTCGGACGAGGGTGTTGGGGGCGGTGTAGGTCAGCAGCAGCGCCAGCGCACCGGCGGCGACCACCACCAGTTGCGACCAGAGCTTCTGACGGTGGGCCAGGCGGGGCACCGCGCCCAGCACGCTCCTCCCCCACATCGTGCCGATGACCAGCATGAAGACGGCCATCGGCACGATGGAGGAGAGCGCGGCGGCCACTCCGGTCAATCCCACGGCCCAGGCCGGCAGGGAGTCCACCACCAACTTGAACAGCGCCAGATTGGAGTCCGCGCCCACCAGCCCCGGCACCACGAACAGCGCGGCCAGACCCAGCAGCATCGGCACGAACAGCAGCACGTTGTAGAACGGGAGGTACATGGCGTTACGGCGGAGCGCGTCGGCGTTGCGGGCACCGAGATAGCCCGCCACGGTGGTCGGGAAGATCACCACGGTAAGGGAGTTGACGAGGGTGGTGGTGATGAACCAGCTCTGGCCGAGCCCGCCGGACGCGTGGCCGGGGAACGTCAGCCACTGCGGCTTCTCCGCCACCACGCGGTCCAGGAAGGGCCCGTAGCCGTCGAAGTAGTGCAGCGGTACATAGATCGCGAGGAAGGCGAGGGTGGCGATGACGAGGACGTCCTTGAGCACCGAGACCCACGCGCTGCCGCGCAGCCCGCTGACCACGACGAAGCCGGTGGTGACCGCGAAACTGATGAAGTAGGCCCAGTTGAGGCTGATGGCACCGTAGGAAATGGTCGAGACGACCACGCCCATGCCGGTGATCTGCAGCTGGATGTACGGCAGCAGGCAGACGGTGGCCAGGACGGCGACCGCGGCGCCGAGCCAGGGCCGCCCGTAGCGGTGCGCCACCATGTCGGTGATGCCGACCAGACCGTGCCGGCGGGCGTAGGCCCACAACATCGGACCGACGACGTACCCGATCGCATAGCCGCAGGACATGTAGGCCACGACATAGAGCACCGGGGCGCCGAAGTTGTAGCCCCAGCCGGCCGCGCCGAGGTAACTGAAGCTCGTATAGCTCTCGCCGGCCATCAGCACCCAGATGAAGACGGTGCCCAGGCTGCGGCCGCCCACCGACCACTCCGTCAGCCCGCCGCCGGAGCCCCGGCCACGCACCGCGAGCAGACCCAGCGCCACGGTCAGCACCATGAACACGCCGAAGACGGAGGTGGCGACGGCGGCGTTCACGCGCGACCCCGCTTGAGGTCGGCGCGCCGCGCCAGCCACACCGAGACCGGCGTGAGCACGGTGGCCACCAGCATCCAGCAGAACAGCAGCGGCAGCCCGAGCACGGTCGGCGTCACCCGGTTCACCAGCGGCAGTACCGCCAGGAACAGCACATAGGGCACAAGCAGCCACAGCAGCGCCGGGCGCTTTCGGGAGCCGGGGGATCGCCCGCCGGGGAACTCGTTTCGCACGGGGCGAGAGCCTAGGGGACTCGGGCGGCTTCCTCGTTCGACTGTGTCGACCGCAACACCGCCCAGACCACCAGCCGGTAGGCGGAGCTGTACTCCGGCGTGCAGGTGGTCAGCGTCAGATACGCTCCCGGCGCGCTGAAGCGGTACGCGGGATGCGCGCTGCTGTACGGCACTTCCGCGAGGACCGTGCCGTCCCCGGGAGTGGTCCGCGGCAGGGTCTTGCGGACCACGTAGGTGAAGCGGGCCTCGGCGGTGTCGAGGCGCACGGTGTCCCCGGGCCACAGCCGGTCGAGGTGGCGGAACGGTTCGCCGTGGGTGTTGCGATGTCCGGCCAGCGCCACATTGCCGGTACCGCCCGGCTGTGCGGTCTGCGGATAGTGCCCGACATAGCCCCTGTTGAGGACGGCGGCCTTGCCGACGCCCTGCGCGACGGGCGCGGTGACGCCGATCCGCGGGATGCGCAGCACCGCGTACGCCAGGTCCGGCTGCGGCCTGGACGCGGCACGGGCCGGGCCGTCCCGGCGCGCGCCGTCCGGGGCGGCGCTCGCGCCGTCCGGCTGCCCGGAGCCGCCCTCGCCCGGCGTCGGGGTGGCGGGCTGTCGCGGTGCGGTCGCCCATTGCCGCTCCAGCCGGGCGACCCGGTCCCGCGCGTCCCCCTGCGCCTGACGGTTGGTCCACCACAGCTGATGGACGACGAGCAACAGCAGCACCGCCCCGAGCGTCACGGCCAGCTCCGCGCCGGCCCACAGGGCGCGCGCCACGGGCGGGCGGCGGGTGCGCCGCCCCTGCACGACTACCGGTATCCGCTCCCGCACGCGGGCACCGTAAGCCCTGCGGGCGCAGCTCACCAGAGGCAGCGGCGGCCGGCGTCGGCGGCCGTGCGGGCCGCCCGGTCACCGACGCCGGTGCGGTCAGCCGCCGAACGCCCGGGAGACGGAGTAGATGCACAGGCCGGCCAGCGCGCCGACGACCGTGCCGTTGATGCGGATGAACTGCAGGTCCCGGCCGATGTGCGCCTCGATCTTCTTCGAGGTGTGCGTCGCGTCCCAGCCGGCGACGGTGTCGGTGATCAGGGAGGTGATCTCACCCTGATACGTCGTCACCACATAGACGGCCGCGCCCTCCAGCCAGCCGTCCACCTTGTCCTGCAGCCGTCCGTCGACGGCCAGCCGCTGCCCCAGGGACAGCAGTGCCGCCCGCACCCGCAGCCGCAGTTCGCTGTGCTCGTCCTCGGCGGCGGCCACGATCATGGCCCGCACCGAGCCCCACGCGGAGGCGATCAGGTCCTGCACCTCGCCGCGCCCCAGTACCTCCGACTTCAGCCGCTCCACCTTCTGCCGGGTCTCCGGGTCGGTCTGCAGGTCCTCCGCGAAGTCCGTCAGGAAACGGTCCACCGCGCCGCGCGCCGGATGCTCGGGCATGTCCCGCATCTCCGTGACGAACCGCAGCAGTTCCTTGTAGACCCGGTCGCCGACCCTGCGGTCGACGAACCGCGGCGTCCACCCGGGCGCGCCGCCGGAGACGGCCGTCATGACCGAGTCGCCGTGCTCGACCAGCCAGTCGTGGGCGCGGCCGCACACCAGGTCCACCACCCGCCGGTGGCCGCCCTCCGCGACGACCCTCCCCAGCATCGCGCCGATGCCCGGCGCGATCTCCTGGGCGTCCGCCCGCCGGGTGATCGCCTCGCCGACGACCGCCTGCACATCGGAGTCACGCAGGACGGTCAGGGCGCCACGCAGCGCGGTGGACAGCTCCGCGGTGACCCGGTCGGCGTTCTTGGGGTCGGCGAGCCAGCCGCCGAGCCGGGCGCTGATGCCGACCTTCCGCAGCCGGCTGCGGACGACGTCACTCGAGAGAAAGTTCTCCCCGACGAAATCACCCAGACTCTGACCCAGTTGATCCTTTTTGGTAGGAATGATGGCAGTGTGCGGGATCGGCAGCCCGAGAGGCCGCTTGAACAGTGCGGTCACAGCGAACCAGTCGGCCAGCGCACCGACCATGCCGGCTTCCGCGGCCGCCGCCACGAAGCCGGTCCAGCCGCCCGCCCCGGAGGATCCCGCCCATTTCGCCAGCACGTAGACCAGCGCCACCGCCAGCAGCAGGCCGGTGGCGAACGTCTTCATCCGCCGTACGCCGCGCCGCTTCTCCTCGTCGGCGGCGCTGTAGCCGAACCCGCCGCCCGGCGCGACCCGGCCCGCCGACGGCGCGTCCGGCGCCCCATCCGCATTCGTTCGTTGCATCCGCTCCACCGTTCCCACCGAGCCCCGCCATCCCTGCGGCCGTAGCCTGTGCCGCACGGCCGGCCCGCGGGGCGGTCCGATCCGACCATCCGCCGGCCGCCGGTCCGGCCGTATGTCCAACTGTGACCTACTCCCGGAACGATCCACGAGTTCCCCGCGTCCACGTCATGGGGGACATCGCCAGGGCGCCGGGCTGCCTCCCGAAGGCCCGTGGGATCATGGAGAACCGATCGGACCGCAACGGTGCCGCTGATCATTCGCTGCCCTTGCCCGCCCGGAGCACGCCGCTCCGCCTTCCCCAGGAGACCTCTCCCGCATGAACAAAAGTGTGGGTTACGCCCTGCTCGCCGGCCTGGCGGCAGTGGTCGTACTGATCTCGACCGCGATATTCGTCGGCTTCGGCGGCGATGACGGCGGCCTGGGCAGTTCCCCGCACAAGCCGCGTGACCCCGCGAAGCCGGCGGTCTCCGGGCAGTGGGTCGGCACCTGGTCGGCGGCGGCCGCCGCCGCCGAACCCGGCACCCTGGACGGCTACGCCGGCATGTCGATACGCAACGTCGTGCACACCAGCGTCGGCGGCTCCAGCGCACGCATCCAGCTCTCCAACCTCTACGGCACCCGCCCGCTGCCGGTCAGCCACGCCTCGCTGGCGCTGGCCGCCGCGCCCAGCAACCCGACCGCCGCGGCCGGCACCATGCGCCGGCTGACCTTCGGCGGCCGGCCCGCCGTGAGCATCCCCGCGGGCGGCGCGGTCACCAGCGACCCCGTACGCCTCAACGTGCCGCACGACGCCGATCTCCTGGTCACCACCTACTCCCCCTCCCCCTCCGGCCCCGCCACCTATCACCCGTATGCCCGTCAGACCTCGTATCTGGCACGCGGGGACCGGACCGAGGACGCCACCGGCGCCGCGTACACCGAGCAGAGCCCGTACTGGCGCTATCTGACCGGCGTGGACGTCTGGAGCACCGAGGCGCGCGGCACGGTCGTCGCCATCGGCGACTCGATCACCGACGGCATCACCTCCACCGCCGGCGCCAACCACCGCTGGACCGACTTCCTCGCCACCCGGCTGCGCACCGAGCCCGGCGCGCCCCGCTACGGCGTCCTCAACCAGGGCATCAGCGGCAACCGACTGCTCGTCAACGGCAGCCGCTTCTCGCCCAACAACGGCCCCAGCGTGCTGTCCCGCCTGGAGCGCGACGCACTCTCGCGCACCGACGTGAAGGCGGTCGTCGTCGAGATCGGCCTCAACGACCTGTTCAAGTCCCCGCGCCAGCTCGACCCGCAGAAGATCGTCGCCGGCATGCGGCAGATCGTCCGCGAGGCGCACCTCCAGGGCCTGCGGGTGACCGGCAGCACCCTCACCCCGTTCGGCGGGCACCGGGGTTACTCCACCCTGCTGAATTCCGTCCGCGAGCAGGTCAACCGCATCATCCGCTCCGGCACGGTCTACGACGAGGTGGTGGACTTCGACAAGGTGCTGCGCGACCCGGCGGCACCCGTACGGCTGCGCCCCTCCTACGACTCGGGTGACCATCTCCACCCCAGCGACGAGGGCTACCGGGCGATGGCGAACGCCCTGAACCTCAACCACCTCAAGCGGTCCGCGCCCGCCTCGCTCTGAGCGGGCAGGGTGCGGCCGCCCGCCCGCGTCAGCCCAGTTCCTTGCGCTGCCCGCGCTCGTCCTCCAGGCGGCGTGCGTCGGCCTTGCGCAGCTTGCGCTCGACACCGACGCCGCCCATCAGTGCCAGCCCCCTGAGGATCACCCGGGGTGCGCCGGGCTCACCCGGCACGCCGTCCTCACCGGCGTCGAATCCCCCCATGATGCCCAGCCCGCGGACATCGACCTCGACGCCCGGCGGCACCACGAGCTGCACCCCGCCCATGACGGCGTAGCAGGTGATGACGATCTCCGGTCCTGCGAAGTCCGCCTCCCGCAGATCGATCTCGCCACCGCCCATGCAGCAGACCGCCGTGAAGCGGCGCCCGATCGTCCACCGCCCCTTGCGCTGGAAGCCGCCCAGGACGCCGACGCCGGTCGTGGAACCGTGCGCGCCGCTCACGATCCGCCCGGCCCAGGCCGTCGCTCCGCCTTCCTTGCGCAGCGAAAGGGGACCGGATGCCGCCGGCGCCGCCGCGGCGGCCGGCAGATCCGCGGTGATCGGCTCCAGTTCGCCGTACGTACGCGCCGCGTACGTCGCCTCCAGCCGCTCCTGGAACTCCTCCATCGCCAGCCGGCCCTCGGCGACGGCATCGCGCAGGATCTCCGCCACCCGCTCACGGTCGGTGTCGGAAGCACGCAACTCGGGGCGTCTGTCAGTCATACGAACAGGTTAGGGCGTGTCGGGCGGTCCCGGGCGGATCCACGGCAGCTCACCGCACACCGGGTCGCGCACCGGGCACGGCAGGAGCCGCGGCCGGCCCGCCCTTCGCGTACAGCCGCGCGATGACGTCCTCGATGTCCGGCTCCCGCACCGACAGGTCCACCAGCGGATAGCGCTCGGCGACGGCCGCCACCAGCGGCGCCGCGCTCTGCGCCGCGGGAAACGCCAGCCACTGCCGCGGCCCGTCCACCTTGACCGTACGGGCCCCCGGTACGCCCTCGATCGGCGGCAGCTCCCGCTCCAGGTCCACCACCAGCGTGCGCTCCCCCTCCCCGGCCGCCCGCAGACCGGCGAGCCCCCCGTCGTACACCAGCCGCCCGTGGTCGATGACCATCACCCGCCGGCACAGCTGCTCGATGTCGGTCAGGTCGTGCGTGGTGAGCAGGACCGTGGTGCCCCGCTCGGCGTTGACCTCCCGCAGGAAGGAGCGCACCTTCGCCTTGCTGATCACATCGAGGCCGATCGTCGGCTCGTCCAGATAGAGCACCTCGGGCTCGTGCAGCAGCGCCGCCGCGATGTCGCCGCGCATCCGCTGCCCCAGCGACAGCTGACGTACCGGCACCTCCAGCAGCGGGCCCAGGTCGAGCAGTTCCACACACCGCTCCAACTGACGGCGGTAGGCGGCGGAGGGGATGCGGTACATCCGCCGCACCAGTTCGTAGGAGTCCTTCAGCGGCAGGTCCCACCACAGCGTGGTGCGCTGCCCGAAGACCACCCCGATCCGCCGGGCGAGACGGGTCCGCTCGCGCGCGGGGTCGATGCCGGCCACCCGTAGCCGGCCGCCGCTGGGCACCAGAATGCCCGTCAGCATCTTGATGGTGGTGGACTTACCGGCGCCGTTCGGCCCGATGTAGCCGACCATCTCGCCGCGCGGCACGTGGAAGGAGATGCCGTCCACCGCCCGCACCTCGTGCCGCACGCGCCGCAGCCGGCCCGCCTTGCGCCGCACCGAGAAGACCTTCTCGATGCCGTCCACCTCGATCAGCCGCTCCGCCGCAGTACCGCTCACCACATGCCCTTCCGCCGTCTGTCCCGCACATGCCGCGCCGTCCCGGTCCGCTCCCGGGCCTTCCCGGGCCGCCCCGTTCTGCTCCCCCGCCGGGCGTCAGCTGCCCGTACTGCGGTACGCCCGCAGCCCGTACCGCCACGCCACCCCGACGCCCGCCCACATCACCACGGCCACCACGGGCCCCAGGAAGTCCACCCAGCCCGGCAGCCCCAGCGGATCCGGATGCCCCAGCAGCCGCAGCGCGGGCAGCCAGTTCACGAAGGCCAGCGGAATGACGAAGGTGACCCCGCGCACCAGGTCCTTGGCGAAGACCGTCGGCGGGTACTGCAGCATGGCGTTGCCGCCGTAGGTGAAGGAGTTCTGCACCTCGGCCGCGTCCTGCGCCCAGAACTGGAAGGACGCCCCTGCGGTGAACACCGCCGCGAAGATCGCCGCCCCGCACACCACCATCAGCGGCACCATCAGCACCCGGCCCGCCGTCCACGGCACGTCGAGCCCCGTCAGCGACCAGCCGAGGACCAGCAGCGCCTGGGTGATCCGGCCCAGCCTGCGCAGCGCGAAGCGGTCCGCGGCGACCTGCGCGAAGACCGGTACGGGACGCAGCAGCATGACGTCGAGCGTGCCGTCACGGATGCGGCCGCCGATCCGGTCCATGCTGCCCAGCAGCAGATCGGCCAGGCCCAGCGACGCACTGGAGGTGCCGTAGAGGAAGGCCACTTCGGGGAGGCCGAAGCCACCGAGCGCGTCAATCTGCGAGAACATGAGCATGATCGCGACGAAATCCAGGCCGCTGGCAGCGAAGTTGCCGACCGCCATCATGACGAACGACGCCCGGTAGGCGAGAGTGGAGCGCACCCACATCCGCACGAGCAGCCCGTACGCGCGCAACCCCGGCACCACCGCCGCCCTACCGGTCACCGGCCCGTCCGCCGACGAGGCGTCAGCCACCGTGCACCACCACCTTGCGGGTGGCGGCGCCCTGCACCAGCCGGCCCAGCGCCAGCAGCGCCGCGCCCCAGGCCACCTGGAAGGCCAGCCCGGTGGCCAGCGACCCGCCGGTGCGCGCGCCGAGCAGCACATCGGCCGGCACCTGGAGCACGGCGGCCCACGGCAGCAACTGGGCGACCTCGCCGAAGCCGCCGGGGAAGACCCGCAGCGGCAGGACGAGACCCGAGAAGAACATGCAGGCCAGGCCACTGATCATGGCCAGGCCCGACCCGTCGAGCAGCCAGAAGGACGCCAGCGCCACGAGATAGCGCAACGCGAAGCTGACCACCACCGCCAGCGCCACCGAGATCAAAAAGCAGCACCAGGTCAACACGTCGCCGGGCAGCGCCAGTTCGAAGCACATCGCGCCGACCGCCAGCGGCACCGCCCCGCGGCCGATCAGCTGCAGCGCGGCCCGGCCGAGGTCCCCGGCCAGCCACCACAGCTGCAGATCGGCCGGGCGGTAGAGGTCCACGGCGATGTCGCCGCTGCGGATGCGCTCCTGGAGCTCGTCCAGTCCCCCGCCGGAGAGCAGCGCGACCGCCGCGAGCAGCGCCTGCCCCACCCAGACGAAGGTCAGCGCCTGCGCCTGGTCGTAGCCGCCCAGGTGCGGCCGCTCGTCCCACAGGGCGAGGTAGGCGTAGGCGACGACGAAACCGAAGACGGTGTTGGTGAAGACGCCCGCCGCGGTGGCGATCCGGTAGGTGGCGTACCGCCGGAAGCTGCCGGCCGCCACGGCCACGCACCACATGCCCGCGTCCCCCCGGCCTCGTCGTCGTCACCTGGCAAAACACCGGAGCTTAGCCCCGCCCTCGCGGACCGCACCATCGGTTTGTCACCGGTTCGGGTGAGCCCGGGGCGCCATTCAGCCGGTCACGTCGCGGTCACAGGAGCGCGCCACCCCCCTTGACGCCGACGCATGATGCGACAGTTTCTTATCGGGCGACAGTTCCCTTCCAGGCCCGGGGGATGCATCCCTGACCCGACACCGCTCCGCCGCGGCACAACCATCGGCGGTGGCCGAGGAGTCCATACAGACATGAGCGACGATCCGCAGCACGACGGCCCGGAGAACACCGGCCCCCCGGAGGAGTGGGGCCCGCGTCCCGACGCGCCGACGACGAGCGGGAAGGGAGCCGAGGGAAAGAAGCCCCGTCCCCGGCGCACCGGCTGGCGCCGTGTCATCCCCACCTGGCGCGTGGTGCTGGGCACCGTGCTGCTGTTCCTGCTGCTGCTCGCGGGCGGCATGGTCGCCGGCTATCTGATTGTCGACATCCCGCCCGCCAACAGCGCGGCCAAGGCGCAGAGCAACGTCTACCTCTACTCCGACGGCTCGGAGCTGGCCCGCGACGGCGAGGTCAACCGCGAGAACGTGTCGCTCAGCCAGATCCCCAAATCCGTTCAGGAGGCCGTACTGGCCGCCGAGGACCGCGACTTCTACTCCGAGTCCGCGGTCGACCCCGCCGCGATGGTGCGGGCCGGCTGGAACACCCTCACCGGCAAGGGCAAGCAGTCCGGTTCGACGATCACCCAGCAGTACGTCAAGAACTACTACCTGGGCCAGGAGCAGACCGTCACCCGTAAGGCCAAGGAGTTCTTCATCGCGATCAAACTGGACCGCGAGGTGAGCAAGGCCGACATCCTGGAGGGCTACCTCAACTCCAGCTACTACGGCCGCAACGCCTACGGCATCCAGGCCGCCGCCCAGGCGTACTTCGGCAAGAACTCCGAGAAGCTCACCACGGCCCAGGGCGCCTACCTCGCCACCCTCCTCAACGCTCCCAGCGCCTACGACATCACCGCCCACCCGGAGAACAAGCCCCGGGCGGTGGCACGTTGGGAGTACGTCCTGGACGGCATGGTGACCAAGAAGTGGCTGAGCCAGTCGCAACGGTCGGCGATGAAGTTCCCCGACCCGGGCCCGGCCAAGACGTCCGCCGGCCTCTCCGGCCAGCGCGGCTATCTCGTCGAAGCGGTCCGGGACTACCTCACCGGCAACGAGATCGTCGACGAGGACACCCTGCGGGCCGGCGGCTACCGCATCACCACCACCATCGACAAGGACCGCGAGGACGCCTTCGTCGACGCGGTCGACAGCCGCATGATGGACCAGCTCAGCGACTCGCGGAAGGTCGACTCCTACGTCCGGGCCGGCGGCGCCTCCATCGACCCGGAGACGGGCAGGGTCGTCGCGCTGTACGGCGGCATCGACTTCGCCCAGCAGTACGTCAACAGCGCCACCCGGCGCGACTACCAGGTCGGCTCCACCTTCAAGCCGATCGTCTTCGCCTCCGCCGTCCAGAACAACGCGACCACCCAGGACGGCGCGCGGATCACCCCGAACACCGTCTACGACGGCACCAACAAGCGCATGACGGTGAACAACGGCTCCCCCACCGGCTTCGCGCCGGCCAACGAGGACGACCGCTCCTACGGCCCGATCACCGTCACCGAGGCCACCGACAAGTCCGTCAACGCCGTCTACGCCCAGATGGGCATCGACGTCGGCCCCACCGCGGTCAAGAACACCGCCATCGACCTGGGCATCCCGGCGGACACCCCCAGCCTCGCCTCCTCCCAGGGCGCGGTCTCGCTCGGCACCGCCACCCCCAGCGTCCTGGAGATGACGCAGGTCTACGCCGCCTTCGCGCAGCACGGCAAGCAGCGGCCGTACACGCTGGTCGACAAGGTCTCCAAGAGCGGCGAGGACCTCCCGCTGCCCGAGCGCGCCGAGGGCACGCACCTCGACCGGGAGGCCGCCGACACCACCACCTCGATCCTGCGCAGCGTCGTCGACGGCGGCACCGGCACCGCGGCCCGGGCCGCCGGGCGGCCCGCGGCCGGCAAGACCGGCACCGCGGAGGAGGACAAGGCGGCCTGGTTCGCGGGCTACACGCCCGACCTCGCCACCGTGGTCGCCGTGATGGGGCAGAACCCGGTGAGCGCCGCACAGGAACCGCTGTACGGCGCCGCGGGCCTGCCCCGGATCAACGGCGGCGGCTTCCCCGCCGAGATCTGGGCCGACTACACCGCCGCCGCCCTGAAGGACGAGCCGGTCCGCGACTTCGACCTGCAGCTGGAGGAGGGCGCCGAGGAGCCGGCGCCCGAGCCGACCACGACCGCGCCCGCGCCGCCCACCGACACCGCGTCCCCGACCACGGAACCGACCACGGGCCCCACCGTCATCCCGCCGACGGACTTCCCCACCCCGCCGACCATCGAGCCGCCCACGCCGACCTTCCCGACCGACGAGCCGCCCGAACCCACCGAGGATTTCCCCACGGTGGGGCCGGAGGACGGGGCCCTGGCGCGTCAGCCGAGGTGGGGCGGCTGAGCCGTGGTGGGCGACCGGGGCGCACGTGACTGCCCCGGTCAGTGGCCGGACGTCGCCTTCAGGCCGACGACCGCCACCAGCAGCAGACAGATGAAGAAGATCCGGGCCGCGGTGGCCGGCTCGCCGAGCACCATCATCCCCACCACCGCGGCACCGGCCGCACCGATGCCGACCCACACGCCATAGGCGGTACCGATCGGCAGGGTCCGGGCCGCGTACGACAGCAGCATCATGCTGACGACGATGCCCGCGCCCGTGAACACGCTGGGCCACAGCCGGGTGAAGCCGTCGGTGAACTTCATACCGATCGACCAGCCGACCTCCAGCAGACCGGCGACGAGAAGCAGGATCCATGCCATGACGGCACCTCCGTGAAAGAGCTTCAACAGGGGTGCGTCGTCTTGTCGTGACCCGGTACGGCGCGTCTCGTCGGGTACCACCGAGGCTAGCAAAAAGCAGGAAAACGGGCGGTGACCCCGGTCACCGCCCGCCAGGGCCGCTCCGGCACGCATCACGCGCACCGGCCCCCTACATCCTCAAAACGCCGGCGAAATGGCCGGAAAAGGCGGGCTGGAGCTCGGGCTACAGATACAGCCCCGTCGCGTCCTCCGCGCCCTCCAGCCGCTCCGCGGCCACCGCATGCAGATCGCGCTCCCGCATCAGCACGTACGCCACACCGCGCACCTCGACCTCGGCGCGGTCCTCGGGGTCGTACAGCACCCGGTCGCTCACCTCGACGGTCCGCACGTTCTGCCCGACCGCGACCACCTCGGCCCAGGCCAGACGGCGGCCGACGGCAGCGGTCGCCGGAATGACGATGCCCCCGGAAGAGCGGCGCTCGCCCTCGGGGATGTCCGTCCGAACCAGCACACGGTCGTGCAGCATCCGGATCGGCAACTTGTCGTGGGTGTCCTTGGTGTTTTTCGGGCTCACGGCATGACCGTACCTGCCGCGCACCGCACGCCACGCACCACCGCCCGAAGCCACCGCCCCCGGACGGCCACCCGGCGGCCGGCCGGGCGGGACTTCGCGGACACGGCCTAGCGGCGCCGCTGGAGGCGCAGCGCCAGCAGGCCCACCACGGCCACACCGACCACGGCCACCGGAATGACGCGCTCCAGCCGCGGCGCCCCGTCCTCCGACACCAACTGGCCGCGGGTATCCGAGATCACGCGCTGAACGGTCACATACGCCCGCCCCGCCGTACGGTCCACCGCCGCCGCGGTCTTCGCCTTCGCCTCACCGATGATCGTCCTGGGGTGCAGCCGCACACCGATCTCGTCGAGCGTCACCGCGAGATCCTGCCGCCGGCGGACGATGTCCGCCTCGATCTGCGCAGGGGTCCTGGCTTCCGACACCGCGCTGCCTCCGTCGTCTCGGGCCGATGCGTACGAGACCGGGCACGAGGCCCCGTACGGAACCGGCCACATTCTCCATACCGATTCGTGATGGACAGTCTGTCAGCTCCGCCCCTCCCGCGCCCCGCAGCACCCCCGTTTCGCCCAGCCGCGGCGCCCCCGGCCCCGCCCCGCGGCCCGGCTGCGTAATCTCGGGGCAGACGGATCCACCCAGAAGGAGAGCCATGAGCGAGCGACTGCAGACCGGCGACACCGCACCCGCCTTCACCCTCCCCGACGCGGACGGCAAGCAGGTCTCGCTCGCCGACCACAAGGGCCGCAAGGTCATCGTGTACTTCTACCCGGCCGCCCTCACCCCCGGCTGCACCAAGCAGGCCTGCGACTTCACCGACAACCTCGAATTCCTCGCCGGCCACGGCTACGACGTCATCGGCATCTCCCCCGACAAGCCGGAGAAGCTCGCCAAGTTCCGCGAGAAGGAAGAGCTCAAGGTCACCCTGCTCGGCGACCCCGACAAGGAGATCCTGGAGGCATACGGCGCCTTCGGCGAGAAGAAGCTCTACGGCAAGACCGTCACCGGCGTCATCCGCTCCACCGTCATCCTCGACGAGGAGGGCAAGGTCGAGCGCGCCCTCTACAACGTGAAGGCCACCGGCCACGTCGCCAAGATCATCAAGGACCTGGGGCTGTAACCCGCCCCCGGACCCCCGGCCGAGCAGCCCGGGCGAAGACGGCCCCGAGGCGTCACCCCTGGGACACGCCCCGGCCCACCGGCTCCGAAGGCGCCGCCGCCCGGTCCGGCAACTCCAGCACGGCCTCGGCGCCGCCCTCCGCGGCGGCGCCGAAGTCCAGCCTGGCCCCCAGCACCTCCGCCTGCCCCGCCGCGATCGTCAGCCCCAGACCGTGCCCGGTGCCCCGCTCCGGAGCCGCCGTACGAAACCGCCGCGGCCCCTCCGCGCACAACTCTGCCGGATAACCCGGCCCATGATCGCGCACCACGATCCGCGCGCCCCGCACCACCACCTCGATCGGCGGCCTCCCGTGCTTCGCCGCGTTCGCCAGCAGATTCACCAGCACCCGCTCCACCCGACGCCGGTCGGTCTCCACGATCCGCGGCTCCCCCTCGACCGACACCGACACCTCGGCAACCCCCCGCTGACGGTCCGCCCGCCGCACGATCCCCCGCACCAACGACGGCAGCTCACAGGCATCCACATCCGCCCGCTCCACCCCCGCGTCCAACCGCGACACCTCCAGCAGGTCCTCCACCAGCCGCCGCATCGCCTGCGCCCGGTCCTGCACCATCTCCACCGCACGCGGCTGCGGCAACAGCTCCGCCGCCGCCACCAGACCCGCCACCGGCGTCCGCAGCTCGTGCGCCACATCCGCGGTGAACTCCCGCTCCGCCTGCGCCTGGGCCGCCAACGACGTCGCCATGTGATGCACACTGCGCCCCAACTCGGCCACCTCGTCCCGGCCATGACTGGCCAGCGCGTCCGCGTCCGGCGGAGCCCCCGCCGCGATCCGCCGGGCCGCCGCCGCACTCAGCCGCAACCGCCGGGACAACCGCTGCGCGACGAACCACGACACCACCGCCATCAGCACGACCGTGCCGCACCCCGCGATCAGCAACGCCCGATCCAGCGCCACCCGCGCCGGATCGTCGTCCGGGAACGCCGCCGACAACGACAGCGACCGCGCCGGATCCTGCCCGCCCCCACCGCCGACCCCCGTCGCCGCCCACACCCGCGGATCCTCGCCCCCGCTGAGATACGTCCCCGACCTGCCCCGCGACACCGCGTCCCGCAACGGAACCGGCAGCGTCGCATCGTCCAGCTGCGCCCCCAGCGCCAGCGTGCCGTCCCGCTCAAAGATCTGCAGCGCGGAACTCAGCCGGTCGTCCTGATACGACCGCGCCGAACGCTCCCGCTCGGCATCCGCGATGTGATGCACGGCAAACCCGAGCACCACCACCGCAAGAGCCGTCATACACGAAATGGCCAGTGCGATCCGGCCCCGTATCCCCATCACGCGAGGTTGTACATCTCCGTCGTGTCACCGAGCGGCGTGGAGCCCTCGTACGTCACCTCGAGCCCCGTGAAGGCCCGGCCACCGGGCACGGTCTCGGGAGCAAAGAGCCGGAACGTCGCCGGGAAACCCGCATCGGCCACCGCCCCCGAGGCCCGCTCCACCTGCACCACCCCCGTACCCTCCGCCTCCCGCGAGCCGTACCGCTCCCAGGTGATCGCCGTCGCCACCATCCCCACATCCACACACGTCAACGTGATCACCTGCGGCTTGATCTCCGGCTCCCCCCGCCCGCAGTCCCGCACCCCCGGCAGACTCCCCGAGGGCTTGCCGGGCGACTTCACGTCCTGCACCGCGGACGTCTTGGGCGCCACATCCACCGCCGACGCGCGGTCCGCCCCCTGACTCCACCACACCCCGCCCGCGGCAACCGCCGTCACCAGGGCAAACGTCGCCAGAGCGGTACGCCCACGCACCCAGCGAAACCGTTCACGCTCGGTCATCACGTTCTCCTCCCGGGGACCGCGCCCCGTACCCCCACCCAGCTCACACGAACGCCGACACTCCACCCGAAGGGGCCCGGCGCACAGCGACGCCTCGACGGAAACGAGCGGGTTTCGACACGCCACTCTCCCGCCCCCGCCCCACGGGCTGATTGCCCGAACACTGCGATGACCGCGCGGCTGTGTACCAGTCCTGTAACAGGCCCCGTCACGCCTCTGGCGCGCCGGAAATCCTCCGCCGTACGGCCGAGCGCCGCGTGACCTACATCGCGTTATCCGGCCAGAGTGGTTTGATCCGCGCTCGACTGTGCAGGCGCACCTGTCGTACCCCACCGCGCACCGCGCGCTGACAGACCGAGAGGACCGCCTCGTGCCGACCGGCAGCACCGAAGCAGACCAGGCTTCCGACAACGATCCGGCAGCGCGCAAGCGTCATCGGGTTCTCTTCCGTGCCGTCGCCCGGCGCCGAAACCCCAAGCTGCGGCGCACCGACATCACGATCACCGACGAAAAGGTGGTCAAGCGGGCAGTCAAGGCCGCCGCGCTCGGAAACGCGATGGAATGGTTCGACTTCGGGATCTACAGCTATCTCGCCGTCACCATCGGCAAGGTCTTCTTCCCCGGCGGCAGCGACACCACCAGCCTGCTGTCCTCCTTCGCCACCTTCGCCGTCGCGTTCCTCGTGCGGCCTCTCGGCGGCGTCTACTTCGGCCCGCTCGGCGACCGGATCGGCCGCAAGAAGGTCCTCGCCCTCACCATGATCATGATGGCGCTCGGCACCCTCTGTATCGGCCTCATCCCCTCCTACGCCACCATCGGCTTCTGGGCCCCGGTCCTGCTGATCCTCTTCCGCCTCATCCAGGGCTTCTCCACCGGCGGCGAGTACGGCGGCGCCTCCACCTTCATCGCCGAGTACGCCCCCGACAAGAAGCGCGGCTACTTCGGCAGCTTCCTGGAAATGGGCACCCTGATCGGCTACACCGGCGCCGCCGGCATCGTGCTGCTCCTCAACACCACCCTCGGTGACGACGCCATGCTCCACTGGGGCTGGCGCATCCCGTTCCTGGTCGCGGGCCCGCTCGGCCTGGTCGGTCTCTACCTGCGGATCAAGCTCGACGAGACCCCCGCCTTCCAGAAGCTGGAGGCCTCCCAGACCCACGTCACCAGCGGCTCCGCCGCCGAGGCCGACACCGAGTTCGCGCACCTCTCGGAGAACGCCCCGAAGAAGAAGATCAGCGAGATCTTCATCCAGCAGTGGCCGACGCTCATCCTGTGCATCGCCCTGGTCGGCGCGTACAACATCACCGACTACATGCTGCTGTCCTACATGCCGACGTACCTGACCGACACCCTCAAGTACGAGGAGTCGCACGGCCTGCTCATCCTGCTGGGCACCATGGTCGTCCTGATGTGCGTCATCAGCAGCGTCGGCAGGCTCAGCGACCGCTACGGCCGAAAGCCGCTGCTGATGACCGGCATGCTCGGCTTCTTCGTCATCGCCATCCCCGCCTTCCTCCTGGTCAAGCAGGGCAGCGTGCCGGCGGTCATCGGCGGCATGGCGCTCCTCGGACTCTCCCTGGTCTGCCTCCTGGGCACCATGTCCGCGGCCCTGCCCGCCCTCTTCCCCACCAACGTCCGCTACGGCTCGCTCTCCATCGGCTACAACCTCGCCGTCTCCCTGTTCGGCGGCACCACCCCGCTGGTGATCACCGCCCTCATGGACGTCTCCGACCAGAACGTCATGGTCCCCGCCTACTACACGATGGGCGCCGCCCTCGTCGGCGTCATCGCGGTGGCCTGCATGAAGGAGACCGCCCAGCAGCCCCTGGAGGGCTCCCCGCCCTCGGTGGCCACCAAGGAAGAAGCCGTGGAGATGGTCACGGCCCAGACACCGGAACCGCGCTTCTGACCTGCGACAACACTCGGAAGCGGGCCCTGGGGACATCCCCGGGGCCCCTTCTTTTCCTTCTTCGCGCTACCCGGCGTAACCGACCCCACGTTCGATCGTTATTCAGTTCGAGAAGCTGGAGAGCGCACGGGGAGGGGCTTGGTGCGCGGGAGGGGGAGCTGTGCCGGTCACGTATACCCGCGAGGTGCTGGCGAAGGCCGCACTCGCATCGGTCTCCTACGACGAAGCAGTCCGGTGGTGCGACAGTCAACCAACCCCCGGACGCAGACATCCCCAACCCACGCTCGATGGCCGCCGCACTGCCGAACTGGACTTTGCCGCTTGCCATTTCGCCGCGCGGCACCCCACGGCTGGCCTCTCGCATCACCTCATCCTGGGAGAACTTCCTGAGGACCTACGCCTGGGGGTACCGCATGCCTTCTGAGTTCCCCCGCGAACGCTTGGCCGCGGCAGTCGCCGAGTCCTCACATTGGGCCGATCTGATGCGCAGGCTCAACGTCAAGGCGAGCGGTGGGCGCCGCAGGTCCCTTCAAGCCTCGGTCGCCGAATTCGGCATCGACACACGTCATTTCAAGCAGCGGAGCGCGTAGCGCAAGTACCCAGACGAGGCGATCGCCAAGGCGGCGACATCGTCAACAACATTGCGCGAGGTCGCGCAGAAGCTCGGTGCTCCGCCCGCGACAGGAACCCTCTCTCACATCCGCCGCCGCATCGCGGCAGCAGGGATCGACACCAGCCATTTTCCCGGGCTGAACCGCTCCGGACCGGAGCTCCCCTGCACGCCGGAGGAAGCCAGAGCGGCCGCTGCCTCGGCCACCAGCGTCCGGGAGGTCGCCCGCGCTCTCGGCATCCCGACGACGGCCGATCGCGTACCGCGCTCCGGCGCATGCTCGCAGAGCTCAGGGTGGACATCACTCACTTCACCTACACGCGTCCGCTACTCCCCGAAGATCGACTCCGGGCAGCAATTGCCGACGCAACGAGCTATGCGGACGTCATGCGGGCGCTCGACCTGCCGGTGAATGACTCCTCCCACCGCCGCATCCAGCGCAAGGCAGCTCAACTCCAGCTCGACGTTTCCCATTTCAAGCGGAAGCCGCGACGAACCGCTCAGTTCAGGCGCCCCAAGCCGATCGCAGCGGATGTTTTGTGCGTGCAGCCCGCGGGATCGTCCCGCGTGAACCGCGAGCGGCTACATCGCGCGCTGGGCGAGATCCACGTCCCGTACCGCTGCATCGACTGCGGTAACGCCGGCGAGTGGCGTGGGCGGCCTATCACGCTGCAGATCGACCACATCAACGGCGACTGGCGCGATAACCGTGCCGAGAATCTCCGCTATCTGTGCCCCAATTGCCACTCGCTCACCGACACCTGGGGCCGTGGGGGCGCCGGCCTCTGTAGGTGAGCCGGACGCACCCCACCCCCGCGGCGACCGCCGGACCGATATCATGGCTGGCGGCTAGCGGCGGTGGCGCAATGGCGACGCAGCAGACTTAGGATCTGTGGCCCGTATAGGGCTTGAGGGTTCGAATCCCTTCCGCCGCACCACAACGGCCTGCGAATCGATGCTTCGATGCGCAGGCCGTTCTCGTGCTCCCGGGCCGCTCAGCCCAACAACTCCCGCACCACCGGCGCCAGCGCCCGGAACGCCTGGCCGCGGTGGCTGATGGCGTTCTTCTCGTCCGCGGTGAGTTCCGCGCAGGTGCGGGTCTCGCCGAGGGGCTGGAGGATCGGGTCGTAGCCGAAGCCGCCGTCTCCGGCGGGGGTGTGGCGGAGGGTGCCTTCGAGACGGCCCTCGACGACGCGTTGGGTGCCGTCGGGAAGGGCGAGGGCCGCGGCGCACGCGAAGTGGGCGGCGCGGTGTTCGTCGGCGATGTCGCCGAGCTGGGCGAGGAGCAGGTCGAGGTTGGCGCGGTCGTCGCCGTGCTTGCCCGCCCAGCGGGCGGAGAAGATGCCGGGGGCGCCGCCGAGGACGTCGACACAGAGGCCGGAGTCGTCGGCGACGGCGGGGTGGCCGGTGGCCTTGGCGAGGGCGTGGGCCTTGAGGAGGGCGTTCTCGGCGAAGGTGACGCCGGTTTCCTTGACGTCGGGGACGTCGGGGTAGGCGTCGGCGCCGACGAGTTCGACGTCCAGATCGGCGGCGTTCAGGATGGCCCGGAGTTCGGTGACCTTGCCTGCGTTACGGGTGGCGAGGATCAGGCGACGGGGGGATGCGGGTCGCCCGCCAGTTTGAGGCTGCATGGGCAGTGATTATCCCGGTGTGCAGATCGAGGTCAGGTCACCGGCCGCGTCGACGATGGGGGTGACGTCGGGGGCCTTGTTGTTGTCGAGGGCGGTGCGGGCGTCCTTGACGCCGTCATTCATGGTGCCGATGGCGCGGGTGAGCTCGGGGTCGTCGGCCGTCGCCTTGACCTTGTCGAGGTTGCGGTCGATGTCGTCGAGGGCCTTTTCGGCTTCCTGGGGGTTGTCGACGTTGCGGGTGGCCCGCTGGAGTTTGTCGACGCTGTCGACGACGGCGGTGGCGGTGTTCGCGCAGTCCATGGCCTTCTGGACGGCTCCGCAGCCGGCGAGGAGCGGTATCGCGAGCGTGACGGCGGCGAGGCCGGCGAGTGCGGCGGCGGTACGTCGGTGCGGGCGGGCGTTGCGCGGGACCATGGTGGGGTTCCTCCCCTTGGGGGCGTGCTCGGACAAAGGAAGAAACGCCGTACGGCCCCCCGCGGTTGCCGGGGTGCCCGGTCGGGGGCGTGATCCGACGAGCGGAACCGTGCCAGAGGTGTGCGTCTGCCGCGAAAAGGGTCACGGGGCGAGGGCCGGGGCCGGGGCACTGACGGAGGGCAGCCGATGGGGTTTCGGCGGCCCTCCGCGCGCTGTCGCTTCGCGTGTCCGTCGTGTCGCGCGCTCCGGCCGGAGGGCGCGGGCGAGTCAGAGGGTGCGGGCGAGGGCCTCGCGCTGGACGGTGTCGAGTTCCGCGCATCCGGCGACGGCGAGGTCGAGGAGGGCGTTGAGTTCGTCGCGGGCGAAGGGCTCGGCTTCGGCGGTGCCCTGGACCTCGACGAAGCGGCCGTCGCCGGTGCAGACGACGTTCATGTCGGTGTCGGCGCGGACGTCCTCTTCGTAGCAGAGGTCGAGGAGGGGTACGCCGCCGACGATGCCGACGCTGACGGCGGAGACGGTGCCGGTGAGGGGCTGGCGGCCGTGCTTGATGAGCTTCTTGCCCTGGGCCCAGGCGATGGCGTCGGCGAGGGCGACGTAGGCGCCGGTGATGGCGGCGGTGCGGGTGCCGCCGTCGGCCTGGAGGACGTCGCAGTCCAGGACGATGGTGTTCTCGCCGAGTGCCTTGAAGTCGATGACGGCGCGCAGGGAGCGGCCGATGAGGCGGCTGATCTCGTGGGTGCGGCCGCCGATCTTGCCGCGGACGGATTCGCGGTCGCCGCGGGTGTTGGTGGAGCGGGGGAGCATCGAGTATTCGGCGGTGACCCAGCCTTCGCCGCTGCCCTTGCGCCAGCGCGGGACGCCTTCGGTGACGGAGGCGGTGCAGAAGACCTTGGTGTCGCCGAAGGAGACGAGTACGGAGCCTTCCGCGTGCTTGCTCCAGGCACGTTCGAGGGTTACGGGGCGGAGCTGTTCGGCGGTGCGGCCGTCGATGCGAGACATGGCGTAGACCCTATCGGGAATGGCGAGGGCCCCGTCCGGGGGCCGGGTCGGCGGCCGGACGGGGCCCTCGCCATGGAGCGGGGGTGTCAGCTCACATCATGTCTTCGATGTCGGCGGCGATGGGGTCGGCGTCGGTGCCGATGACGACCTGGATCGCGGTGCCCATCTTGACGACGCCGTGGGCGCCGGCGGCCTTGAGGGCGGCCTCGTCGACGAGGGAGGCGTCGACGACCTCGGTGCGGAGACGGGTGATGCAGCCCTCGACCTCTTCGATGTTGTCGAGGCCGCCGAGCCCGGCGACGATCTTCTCAGCCTTGCTGGCCATGTCCACTCCTGCTTGTCTCGGCCGCCGACGGTCCGTCGAGCGGTTTTCACACCGTAACGCACGTTTAGCCCAACTATCTGAGCGTCCGTCCGCTACGTGACGAAGGATGGCGATCACCCGGAGTGCGCGCCGGGGGACCGGAATCGCATCCACAAGTGGTCTACACCACCAGTATGCGGCACGTGCCAGGTCGGCTGTCGACGGGCCGACACGCGGGAGGGCCGAGATGAGTTCCCAGGCAGCATCGGAGGCGCCACGGAAGAAGTGGGCGTCCACGCTCTTCCAGGGCATGCAGAAGATGGGCCGCAGCCTCCAGCTGCCCATCGCCGTTCTGCCCGCCGCCGGCATTCTCAACCGCCTCGGCCAGCCCGATGTGTTCGGCGCGGAAGGGCTGGGCTGGGACGACGTCGCCAAGGTCTTCGCGGGCGCCGGCGGGGCGCTGCTGGACTCGGGGCTGGGGTTGCCGCTGTTGTTCTGCGTCGGTGTCGCGATCGGTATGGCGAAGAAGTCGGACGGTTCGACGGCGCTGGCCGCGGTGGCCGGATTCCTGGTGTATTTCTCGGTGCTGCACCAGTTCCCGGAGGAGTGCGACGCGGTTCAGAAGTACGTCCAGGCCGGTCCGTGGGGCGGGGTGTGCGTGGACCCGGAGGGGACGGCGGCGGCGGCCGAGTTCCAGAACCCCGGGGTGTTCGGCGGCATCGTGATGGGCTTTCTCTCCGCCTGGTTCTGGATGCGTTTCCACCGCGTGAAGCTGGTGGACTGGCTGGGCTTCTTCAACGGCCGCCGCCTCGTGCCGATCCTCATGTCGTTCGTCGGCCTGGTGTTCGCCGTGGTGTGTCTGTGGGTGTGGCAGCCGGTCGGTGACGCGCTGACGAGCTTCAGCGAGTGGCTGACGGATCTGGACTGGATCGGCTCGGGCCTCTTCGGTGTCGCCAACCGCGCGCTACTGGTGATCGGCCTGCATCAGTTCCTGAACACCTTCGTCTGGTTCCAGTTCGGTTCCTTCACCGAGCCGGACGGCACGGTCGTGCACGGAGACGTCAACCGGTTCCTGGCGGGGGACCCGACGGCGGGGCAGTTCACCTCCGGATTCTTCCCGATCATGATGTTCGCGCTGCCGGCCGCGGCGCTGGCGATCGCGCACTGCGCCAAGCGGCATCGCCGCAAGGAGATCGCGGGCATGATGCTGTCGGTCGGCCTGACGTCCTTCGTGACGGGGGTGACCGAGCCGCTCGAGTACTCGTTCCTCTTCGTCGCGCCGGTGCTGTACGTGCTCCACGCCCTGCTGACGGGTGTGTCGATGGCGGTGACGTGGGCGCTGGGGGTGCACGACAGCTTCAGTTTCTCGGCAGGGCTGATCGACTACGTCATCAACTGGGGGCTGGCGACCAAACCCTGGCTGATCATTCCGATCGGGCTGTGTTTCGCGGTGGTCTATTACGTGCTCTTCCGGTTCGCGATCACGAGATTCGATCTGCAGACTCCGGGGCGCGAGCCGGACGAGGTGGGGGACGCGATGGAGCAGGAGAACGTCAAGTAGGCGCCGCCGCCGGGCCGGGAGGCCCCGCCGTAACGCCCCCGCCCAGGCCCGACCTCCTGGTTTTGCCGACCCCCCGGTCCATGGACCGGGGGGTCGGCCGTCGTGTGGTCCAAACCACTTGGAACAATGGATTCCTTTATGCCGGGGCGACATGCTAAGAATGGTCTAAACCACTGAGTGGTGTAGACCAACAAGCGGGCCGTCCCCCCTTCGAGTGCCCGCCTCACCAGGAGGAATCCGATGAGTTCGGCCACTGCCGCCAAGGCGGCCCCCGCGAAGAAGCGGGGCTCCGGCCTGTACCAGGGCCTGCAGAAGATCGGCCGCAGCCTCCAGCTGCCGATCGCCGTCCTGCCCGCCGCGGGCATCCTCAACCGACTCGGCCAGGACGATGTCTTCGGTGAGAAGGGCCTGGGCTGGATCGACGTCAGCAAGGTCTTCGTCGCCGCCGGCGGCGCGGTCTTCGACAACCTGCCGCTGCTGTTCTGCATAGGCGTCGCCATCGGCTTCGCGAAGAAGTCCGATGGCTCCACGGCGCTCGCCGCCCTGGTCGGATTCCTGGTCTACAGCAACGTGCTCAAGGCATTCCCCGTCGAGGAAGGCCACGTCAAGGACGGCAAGTGGGTCGAACCTGTCGTCAACAACCCCGGTGTCCTCGGCGGCATCATCATGGGGCTGCTCGCCGCGATCCTGTGGCAGCGCTTCCACCGCAAGAAGCTGGTGGACTGGCTGGGCTTCTTCAACGGCCGCCGACTTGTCCCGATCATCATGGCCTTCGTCGGCACCGCCGTCGGCGTGCTCTTCGTGCTGATCTGGGAGCCGATCGGCAACGGCATCTCCAGCTTCGGCGAATGGATGACCGGCCTCGGCGCCGGCGGTGCCGGGCTGTTCGGTCTGATCAACCGTGCTCTGCTGCCCATCGGCATGCACCAGTTCGTCAACACCGTCTCCTGGTTCCAGATCGGTGACTTCACCGACGCCGCGGGCAAGGTCGCGCACGGCGACATCGGCCGCTTCTTCGCGGGCGACCCGTCCGCGGGACAGTTCATGTCGGGCTTCTTCCCGATCATGATGTTCGGCCTGCCGGCCGCCGCCCTCGCCATCGCGCACTGCGCCCGCCCCGAGCGCCGCAAGGCCGTGATGGGCATGATGATCTCGCTCGCGCTGACCTCCTTCGTCTGCGGTATCACCGAGCCGATCGAGTTCTCCTTCATGTTCATCGCCCCGGTGCTGTACGCGATCCACGCCGTGCTGACCGCCATCTCGATGGCCGTCACCTGGGCCTTGGGCGTGCACGACGGCTTCACCTTCTCGGCGGGCTTCATCGATTACGCGCTGAACTGGAACCTGGCCACCAAGCCCTGGATGATCATCCCGATCGGACTGGTCTTCGCGGTCGTCTACTACGTGCTCTTCCGGTTCGCGATCACCAAGTTCAACCTCACCACCCCGGGCCGCGAGCCCGAGGAGGAGGTCGAGGACCTCACGAAGGCGTAGGCCCCCGGGCCGCGCGGGGCCGCCCGCCTCACGCTTCGTCAGCTCTGCGGAAGGGCCCCGGAACCAGCTGGTTCCGGGGCCCTTCGGCATGCACGGCGACGAGCGTGGTACCGCTCAGATCTCGTACGACTCCCCCGCCTTGGCGACCTCGACCGGGCCGTCGTAGACCTTCTGTGCGTCCCGGAGGCTGATCTCCGGGTCGGTCCAGGGGGGAATGTGGGTCAGCACCAGGCGGCCCGCGCCGGCCCGCCGGGCGTGTTCGCCGGCCTCGCGGCCGTTGAGGTGCAGGTCCGGGATGTCTTCCTTGCCGTGTGTGAAGGACGCCTCGCAGAGGAAGAAGTCGGTGCCCGCGGCGAGCCTGTCCAGCGCCTCGCAGGTGCCGGTGTCGCCCGAGTACGTCAGGGACCTGCCGCCGTGCTCGATGCGGAAGCCGTACGCCTCCACCGGGTGGCTGACCAGCTCCGTACGGATCGTGAACGGCCCGATGGTGAAGGTGCCGGGTGTCAGGGTGCGGAAGTCGAAGACCTCGCTCATCGCCGACTCGTGCGGCACATCGGCGTGCGCGGCGGTCAGCCTGCGTTCGGTGCCGGCCGGCCCGTAGACCGGCATCGGCTCGCAACGGCCGCCGTCCGGGCGGTAGTAGCGCACGACGAAGTAGCCGCACAGGTCGATGCAGTGATCGGCGTGCAGATGCGACAGGAGTACGGCGTCCAGGTCATAGAGACCGGTGTGGCGCTGCAGCTCGCCCAGAGCGCCGTTGCCCATGTCGAGGAGCAACCTGAAGCCGTCGGCCTCCAGGAGGTAGCTCGAACAGGCCGATTCCGTGGAGGGGAACGACCCCGAGCATCCGACGACAGTGAGCTTCATGCGGGCGTGAACCTCCGTGGGCGGGGGCGGCGGAATAGGGGTCTCCCCTGCTCGAACGCCGTGGAGAGCTCGGGGAAGGGTCCATGCGGGTTACTCGGCGGTCCTTGCCGGTTCTTGCCGGGTCCTGCGGTCTTTACGGTGCCCACGAGCGTAAGGCGCAAAAGGTTGTGTGGCTCCTCCAGCGGGCCGAGCTGTGGGCGGAATCACCAGTCCGGGTGGGCCGTATCGGGCGCTGTTCCCCTGTGCCGTACGCGCGGTCGGCCGGTGCGGGCGCGGGGGCCGTCGGGGGAGCGCACCGGGCGTGGTGTGCCGGTGGTGGCCGGGCATGGCGGTGGGGGTGACATCGCTGCTGGTCGGGACGCCGGACGCCGCATCGCCGCCGGCTGTCGGCCGCCTCGCCGAACCCGTGACCGGGGCCGTGTCGGGCCGCGCCCGCGCCGCGCGCGCCTCTCTCGCGGCGGGCGCGGCCGCCTCGCGGGAAGCGGCCCATCTGCCCACCCCGGCGTGGCGCTCTCTCCCCCGCCTCCGTCCACCGGAACGAGCGACGGCACGGAGCGAATCTGTCGCCGAAGGGCCCGGCAGCCGGGGCGCCGCGGCCCACCGCCCAGCCCCCACACGCAAGACGCCGGCCGGTCCGATGATGCGGTCCGGCCGGCGGAGCGGCGGGTGGGCCCGGGGGCCCGCTGGTGGTGCGGAGGCGGCAGGCCGGGTAGGGCCTAGGCCCAGAGCTGGCCGTGCAGGGTGGCGATCGCCGCTTCGGTGGACTCGGCGGTGTAGACGCCCGTGGAGAGGTACTTCCAGCCGCCGTCGGCGACCACGAAGACGATGTCCGCGCTCTGCTCCGCGCGTACGGCCTTCCTGCCGACGCCGATCGCGGCGTGCAGCGCCGCGCCGGTGGAGATGCCGGCGAAGATGCCTTCCTCGGAGAGGAGTTCGCGGGTGCGGCGGACCGCGTCCTCGGAGCCGACCGAGAAGCGGGTGGTGAGCACCGACTCGTCGTACAGCTCCGGGATGAAGCCCTCGTCGAGGTTGCGCAGGCCGTAGACGACGTCGTCGTAGCGCGGTTCCGCGGCGACGATCTGCACGTCGGGCCGCTGCTCGCGCAGGTAGCGGCCGACGCCCATGAGCGTGCCCGTCGTGCCGAGGCCGGCCACGAAGTGGGTGACGGAGGGGAGGTCGGCGAGGATCTCGGGGCCGGTGGTGGCGTAGTGCGCACCGGCGTTGTCCGGGTTGCCGTACTGGTAGAGCATCACCCAGTCCGGGTGCTCGGCGGAGAGTTCCTTGGCGACCCGGACGGCGGTGTTGGAGCCACCCGCCGCCGGTGAGGAGATGATCTCCGCGCCCCACATGGCGAGGAGTTCACGCCGCTCGGAGGAGGTGTTCTCCGGCATCACGCACACGATGCGGTAGCCCTTGAGCTTGGCCGCCATGGCGAGGGAGATGCCGGTGTTGCCGCTCGTCGGTTCGAGGATGGTGCAGCCGGGGGTGAGCCGGCCGTCCTTCTCGGCCTGTTCGATCATGTGCAGCGCGGGCCGGTCCTTGACCGAGCCCGTGGGGTTGCGGTCCTCCAGCTTGGCCCAGATGCGGACGTCGTCGGAGGGCGACAGGCGCGGCAGCCGGACCAGGGGGGTGTTGCCGACCGCCGCGAGCGGGGAGTCGTACCGCATCTCAGACCATGCCGCCGGCGACAGCCGGGAGGATCGTGACGTTGTCGCCGTCGGCGAGCTTGGTGGAGATGCCCTCCAGGAAGCGCACGTCCTCGTCGTTGAGGTAGACGTTCACGAAGCGGCGCAGCTGCTCGCCGTCGACGAGGCGCTCGCGGATGCCGTTGTGGCGGCTCTCCAGGTCGGCGAAGAGGTCGGCGAGGGTCTCTCCGTTGCCCTCGACGGCCTTCTGGCCGTCGGTGTAGGTGCGCAGGATGGTCGGGATTCGGACCTCGATGGCCATGGGAGTGCTCCTGTCGGAGTGTGGTGGCGGGTGCTGTGCGTCCCGTGTGCACGGCGATGGGTGCGTCGGGTGACGCGGAAGTGCGGGGTGCGGACCGGCGGGCGCCGCGGCCGGTGTGGGGCAGCTCAGGCTGCGGCGCAGCGCGGACAGATGGCGCTGGAGAGGCGGCACAGGTCGATGTGCAGCCGTGCGGTTCCGCAGCCGAAGGCTCCCAGCAGGGCGGATGCGGAACGACGCGTCGCGAGGGGAGCGCGCAGCAGCATGCCCGTCCTCTTCTCGCTCACGTCGTGGTCAACCATGCGGTCATCGTATCGATTCCCGGTCCGGGTATTGGAACCTCGTCCCAAGATACGGACGATTGGTGTACGCCAGATGGGACGCGGTGGCGGGCGGTCGGCCGGCGGACGCGGCGGGCGACCGGATATACGCAGGTCAACGCCGGATGGCGGGGCCTCGGGCGGGCCGGAAACCGGTCGGCCTGGGGCGTGCGTCACTCGCAACACCACCGGCACCCATCACCCCCACGGCCTCGCCCGGCCCCTCGGACCCGCCAGGCCCGTCAGGCGTATTCCGCCACGACCTCGACCTCTTCCTCCGTGACCGCGCCGTCCACGATGCGGAACGAGCGGAACTGGAAGGGCCCGGCGTCATCGGTGTCGGCGGTGGAGACCAGGACGTAGTGCGCGCCGGGCTCGTTCGCGTACGAGATGTCGGTGCGGGAGGGGTACGCCTCCGTGGCGGTGTGCGAGTGGTAGATGATCACCGGCTCCTCGTCCCGGTCGTCCATCTCCCGGTAGAGCTTGAGCAGGTCGGAGGAGTCGAATTCGTAGAACGTGGGCGAGCGGGCGGCGTTCAGCATGGGGATGAACCGCTCGGGGCGGCCGCTGCCTGCCGGGCCCGCGACCACGCCGCAGGCTTCGTCGGGGTGGTCCTGGCGGGAGTGCTCGACGATCTGGTCGTAGAGGGCCTTGGAGAGGGTCAGCATGCGGAAAGGATATGAGGAGCGCGTGCGGCGCTCCGTCGAAGGGGGCACGCGGGCTGACGGCAACGGGCCCGTACGTACCGAGGAGTGGTACGTACGGGCCCGAATGCTGGACAGCGGGCGGAAGACCCGATCGGCCGTGGTGCGGCCGTCAGCCCTTCTTGGACGCCTTCGGGGTACCGGCCGCCAGGGCCTCCCCCGCTTCCCGCCGCTTGATGCAGAGGTAGCCGACGGTCAGGATGAGCGCCCAGACGGGGGCCGCGTAGAGCGAGATCCGGGCGTCCGGGTCGATGCCCATCATCACGATCACCATGGCGATGAAGGCCAGCGCGAACACCGAGGTGTACGGGCTGCCGGGGGCGCGGAACTCGGACTGGGGCAGTTCGCCGCGGTCGGCCTTGGCGCGGTAGCGCAGCTGCGAGAGCAGGATCACGATCCAGGCCCACATGCCGGAGATGGTGGCGAAGGAGACGACGTAGTTGAACGCCTCGCCCGGCCACTGGTAGTTGATCCAGACGCCGACCAGCATCATCGCGACGGAGACGCCGGTGCCCCAGATGGGCAGGCCGTTCTTGCTGAGCCGGGTGAAGAACTTCGGGCCCTGGCGGTTCAGCGCGAGGTCACGCAGCATCCGGCCGGTGGAGTACATGCCGGAGTTGGCCGAGGAGAGCGCGGCGGTCAGCACGACGAAGTTGACGATGCCGGCGCCGGCGGGCAGTCCGATCTGCTGGAAGGCGGCGACGAAGGGGCTGACGCCCGGCTCGAAGGCCGTCCAGCTGACGACGGACAGGATGATGATGAGCGCGCCGATGTAGAAGAGGCCGATGCGCCACGGCACGGTGTTGATGGCCTTGGGCAGGACCTTCTTGGGGTTGGTCGCCTCGCCCGCGGTGACGCCGACGAGCTCGACGGCGAGGAAGGCGAACATCACGATCTGCAGCGTCATCAGCGTGCCGCCGATGCCCTTGGGGAAGAAGCCGCCGTGGGACCACAGATTGGTGAAGGAGGCGGTGTCACCGGCGTCGGAGAAGCCGAGCATGATCACGCCGAGGCCGATCAGGATCATGCCGATGATCGCGGTGACCTTGACCATCGAGAACCAGAATTCCAGCTCACCGAAGATCTTCACGGAGATCAGGTTGATACCGAAGAGCGCGACGGTGAAGACCAGCGCCGAGAGCCATTGCGGTATGCCCTCGTTCCAGTAGTGCACATACGTGGCCGCAGCGGTCACTTCCGTGATGCCGGTGACGACCCAGAACAGCCAGTACGTCCAGCCGGTCACGAAGCCGATGAACGGGCCGAGGAACTCACGGCCGTACTCGGAGAAGGAGCCGGAGACGGGCCGGTACATGAGCAGTTCGCCCAGGGCCCGCATGATGAAAAAGATGACCAGACCGACGATGGCGTAGGCGAGGATGATGCTCGGCCCGGCCTTGGAGATGGCCTTGCCCGCGCCGAGGAACAGACCCGTACCGATGGCGCCACCGATGGCGATCATCTGGATCTGGCGGCTCCCCAGACCTCGCTGGTAGCCCTCTTCCGAGGCATTCCCAGCAGCCTCACTGCCGTCGTGCTGCTTGTCGACCTGCACAGAGGTCATGAGTGGTGCGCCTTTCTCCATTCCGACCCGGTCTGTCCGGGTCGGGTCCCGACCCCCCGGATGGAGTTCCTGCACGCCGACGGTCGGCCGGCTCAGCGCTCCCGCGGCGACAGGGGTGGCGTCGCTCACGGCAGGTCGTGAACATTTATCACGGTCGTTACGAGATCAACTTCTGGAGAAGTGAGCCGGGTCACAGCGAAATTAGGACAAAAAAATGGAAGCCATCCCACAACACACGGGCGCGTTGATGCGATCGTTATCCGGATTTGAGCGTCCTCTGAGCGAACAGTCCGGGTGGTACGCCCGAATATCAGCCCATCAGTGCTTCGACGAGGGTCTCCTGGAGGCCGCCGAGCCAGAGGTAGGCCATCACCATCGGCTTGCGCGGGTCGGTGTCGGGCAGCCGCAGCAGCTCGCCGCCGTCCTCCTCGTCGGCGACCTCCAGGCGGGTGCCGATGGCCAGCCGCAGGTCATTGAGCGCGCCGAGCCACTGCCGGCACTCGTCAGGCTTCAGGCGCAGCTGCGCACTGCCCTCCTCGCCCGGCGCCAGCGCGTCCAGGGAGCGGACCAGCGCGAGGGCGTCGTCGCGCTTGCGGGAGCGGAGGTCGTTCTCGGTGTAGCGGCGGAATTCGGCCGCCGCGGCGCGCACGTCGTCGTCGGGGACGAGGTCGGGGCCGCCGTAGGCGTCGGGGAAGAGGCGGGCCAGCACCGGGTCGGCGGGCGGCTCGCTGGGGCCGTCGTTGAAGACCGAGGCGAGCAGGTCGTCGCTCTCGCTGTCGGAGGGCTCGTCCCCGGGGCCGACCAGCTCCAGCAGCTGCACGGCGAGGCTGCGCAGGATGGAGATCTCGACCTCGTCGAGGGGGACGGTGGCGCCGCCGCCGGGCAGGGGCTCGAACTGGCCGCTCATCAGCGGTCCTGCTGGAGGGTCGCCCACAGGCCGTAGCCGTGCATGGCCTGCACGTCGCGCTCCATTTCCTCGCGGCTGCCGCTGGAGACGATCGCGCGGCCCTTGTGATGGACGTCGAGCATCAGCTGGTGCGCCTTGTCCTTGGAGTAGCCGAAGTACGACTGGAAGACGTACGACACATAGCTCATGAGGTTGACAGGGTCGTTGTGGACGATCGTGACCCACGGGACGTCGGGCTCGGGCACCTCGGCGGGTGCCTCGCTCGACTCGGGACGCTCGATCTCAACCGGAACACTGAGGGTGCAGCGATGCGGCCGGAGAGTGATCGTGGGTGACGGGTGGGCGCTCACAGGCCCCATGCTGCCACCCGGGGGCGGGTGGCGCACAAACGGCCCTCCCGCGGCCGCGTCGGCGGGGCCGCGCGACACGGGTTCCGCGAGCCCGCCCGGGAACTGACCGTGGAAATCGTCAGAGTGACGAGTATTGGGGGTAGCATCGCCTGTATGCCGCATCTCCCGGGGGTGGTGACATCGGCGGCTGCCGCCGCGCGCCCCCGGAAAACCCCGTCCACTGCCCGGTGCGGCGCGCATGGATCGAATTGCGAGGTATGCCGAAGTGAACGTTGCAGACCTGGGACTGCCGGTGGCCGTGCCGTCGACCGCGCTCTTCACCGACCAGTACGAACTCACCATGCTGCAGGCCGCGTTGCGGTCCGGGACGGCGGACCGGCGCTCGGTCTTCGAGGTGTTCACCCGCCGGCTGCCCGAGGGGCGCCGCTACGGGGTCGTCGCCGGCACCGGCCGGGTACTGGACGCGGTGGAGAACTTCCGCTTCGACGCGACGATCCTGGACTTCCTCGGCGAGCGCGGCATCCTCGACGAGCCGACGCGGCAGTGGCTGGCCGATTACCGCTTCCGCGGCGACATCTGGGGCTACCCGGAGGGCGAGGTCTACTTCCCCGGCTCCCCGATCATGCGCGTGGAGGGCACCTTCGCCGAGGCGGTGGTGCTGGAGACGGTCATCCTGTCGATCCTCAACCACGACTCGGCGGTGGCCGCGGCCGCGTCCCGGATGTCGGTGGCGGCCGGCAACCGCCCGCTGATGGAGATGGGCGCCCGCCGCACCCATGAGCTGGCCGCGGTGGCCGCCGCCCGCTCGGCGTACGTCGGCGGCTTCCACACCACCTCCGACCTGGCGGCCGGCTTCCGCTACAACATCCCCACCGTCGGCACCAGCGCGCACGCCTTCACCCTGCTCCACGACAGCGAGCGGGACGCCTTCACCGCGCAGGTGGAGACCCTCGGCAGCGGCACCACGCTGCTGGTGGACACCTTCGACGTCACCGAGGCGGTGCGCACCGCCGTGGACGTGGCGGGCCCCGGCCTCGGCGCGGTGCGGATCGACTCCGGCGACCTGCTGCTGATCGCCCACCGGGTGCGCCAGCAGCTGGACGAGCTGGGCGCGACGAAGACCAGGATCGTGGTCACCAGCGACCTGGACGAGTACGCCATCGCCTCGCTGGCCGCCGCTCCGGTGGACGCGTACGGCGTCGGCACCCAGCTGGTGACCGGCAGCGGCCACCCGACGTGCTCGATGGTCTACAAGCTGGTCGCCCGCGCCGAGAGCGACTCCGCCGACGCCCCGCTGCGCCCGGTCGCCAAGAAGTCGATGGGCGCGAAAACGTCGGTCGGCGGACGCAAGTGGGCCGCCCGGCGGCTGGACGAGGAGGGCGTCGCGGAGGCCGAGGTCGTCGGCACCGGCCCGGTGCCGGCCGAGCTGGCCGACCGGCAGCTGCTGGTGCCGCTGGTCCGCGCGGGCGAGGTGGTGGGCCGCGAGCCGCTGGACGCCGCCCGCGACCGGCATTGCGCCGCCCGTGCCGGGCTGCCCCTGTCGGCCACCCAGCTCTCCCGGGGCGAAGCGGTGCTGCCCACCGAGTACGTGTGACCGGACGCCCGTCGCCGGGCCGCGATGTCCCTCGGGCGTGACCGGGCGCGGCGCCCGCCCGGCGCCCACCGGGGGCTCCGCGCCCACTCCCGCAATGGGCGCCGAGTGGCTACCCTCGGTCACACACGCCGCGCCCCTCCCCCGAATCCCAGCCGGAAGGCACGCACCATGCACCGGGCATTGATCGTCGTTGATGTGCAGAACGACTTCTGCGAAGGCGGCAGCCTCGCCGTGGCGGGAGGTGCGGATGTCGCGGCGGCCATCACCGATCTGGTGGGCCAGGCGGCCGGCGGCTGCTACCGCCATGTCGTGGCGACCCGGGACCACCACATCGACCCGGGCGATCACTTCTCCGACCACCCGGACTACGAGCGCTCCTGGCCGGTCCACTGCGTGGCGGGCACGGAGGGCAGCGGCTTCCACCCGAATTTCGCGCCCGCCATCGCCTCCGGGGCGATCGACGCGGTCTTCGACAAGGGCGCGTACTCCGCCGCGTACAGCGGTTTCGAGGGCGCGGACGAGAACGGCACGCTGCTCGCCGACTGGCTGCGCGAGCGCCAGGTCACCGAGGTGGACGTGGTCGGTATCGCCACCGACCACTGCGTGCGCGCCTCGGCGCTGGACGCGCTGCGCGCCGGTCTGCGCACACACGTCCTGCTGGAGCTGACGGCGGGCGTAGCGGCGCACACCACCGAGCGGGCGCTGGCGGAGCTGCGGGCGGCGGGCGCCGAGCTGTCCGGCAAGCCGGTGGTCGCGGGCGGCTGACGCCACCTGCAACGGCCCACCGGCCCGCCCGGCGGCCCGGGGCCCGCCGTGCCGCCCGTCAGGCGCCGGCGGGCCGTACGACGGCCATCCCGGGCAGTGTGGGCACCGCGACCACCGTGGGAACCACCGACGCCGCGGACGACGCCGATGGCGCGCAGGCCGAGGGCAGCGCGGACGCCGCGGGCCCCGATACCGGCGTCGCCGGGGGCGCCGCGGGCCTGAGCAGGGCCCGTATCGGGTGCCAGGACTCGGTGTCGTCGTCCGGCGCCGCGCGCCAGACCAGACCGTCCGGGTGGTGCAGGACGGCTGTGACCTCGTCCGGCGTCGGCGGCTTGCTGTTGCCGCGCAGGTAGACCGCCCGCAGACCGAGGTTGCGCAGCCTGGTCAGGGCGCGCGGTCGGTTCACGGCGTGGACCAGGACCCGGACCCGGGAGCCGCCGTCGTACGGCCCCGAGAGCGGTCCCTGGCCCGGTCTGGGCAGTGAGAGGGCGACCACCACGCTTCCGCCAGGAAGCCTGATGAAGCCGCCACCGGTCATCGTCATATCTCCCCCGTGAGACTCTTCGTCAACAAGGAACTGATGAACGCATCTAAACGCGAATCGGCCGCCGCCCGCTAGGGGCGACGGCCGATTCGCTTCTGACCTGCGGTTTTACCTTTTACTTACCGGCGGGGCCCACCAGGAGGGTCACCGTGGAGCCATTCGAGGACTCCTTGGTGATCTTGATCCGGGTGTTGGTGTCAGGAACGAGGACGCCCCCGGTCGGGTTCGCCTTGTCGTAGTAGACGCCGTGGCGGTCGTCGAAGAGGGTGACGCCCTTCTTCGACTTGATCTTGACCAGCTTGCCGTCCTTGTGGAGCTTCAGGGCGTCCGTGCGGTAGCGCGTGAAGGTCGAGTCGTAGGACTGGAAGCGGTTGCGCATCAGCTTGCCGTCCGCCCACTTCTCGGCCTTCGGGTGCGCGTCGACGGGGAGGATCTGCCCGTGACCCGGGTGCTGGCCGACGTTGTTGTCCGCCTGCGAGGTGTCCCACAGCCAGATCAGCACACCGTTCTGGTACGGGAAGTGCTCCACCCAGCCGGGCTTGGCGGTGGTCCAGCCGAAGTTGTACGGACCGGACTTGAGGGTCTTGTCGTACGAGACGTACTGGCGGTTCTCGGCGATGTAGTACTGCGGGTAGTCCTTGGTGAAGGACGCGCCGATCCGCGAGAAGCCCTTGCTGGTCCAGCCGTTGTCGTCACCCTCGGCGTTGTCGCTGAACAGCGGCTTGCCGTCGGCGACCACGCTCAGGGTGTCGGCCGCGAAGCCCTTCTGGGCCACGCCGCCGTCGCTCTGGTAGCGGAAGCGGACGTCGATCTTCTTGCCCGCGTAGGCGTCCAGCGGGAAGACGAGGTCCTGGTAGGCGCTCACGGTGCCGGTCAGCGCGGGCTTGTCGCCGCCGTCGCGCGGGATGGCCTTGCCGCCGGCGGTACCGTCGATCGGCGTCCAGTTGCTGCCGCCGTCGGTGGAGACCTCGGTGTAGAGGTAGTCGTAGTTCTCCTCGATGTCCCACCAGCCCTTGAGCGTCAGCGACGCCTTGGACTTGCCGGTGAGGTCCACCGGGCGGGCGAGGGTGTTCTTCAGGTCGTCGCCCATGCCGCTCCACCACTGCTTGGTGCCTTCGGCGGGCTGGACGATGTCCGTCTTCACCGCCTTGGCGGGCAGTTCGACGACGACGGCCTGCTTGTTCTTGGTGTTGTACTCCGCCACGCCCAGCTTGTGGGCGGACTTCGTCGCCGCCTTCGCCTTGCCGTAGTTGAGCCAGCCCAGCTGCAGCTTGTCCCAGGCGCTCATGTCACCGGGGACGTCGCCGATGGAGTCCTTGCCGCGGCCCAGCCAGGAGCCGGAGGACATCAACGACCAGAAGTCCACCGAGGACTCGCCGGTGCCGGTGGTGTCGTACTCGTCCGGCAGGCCCAGGTCGTGGCCGTACTCGTGGGCGAAGACGCCGAGGCCGCCGTTCTCCGGCTGCATGGTGTAGTCGCCGACCCAGAGGCCGGTGTCGCCGATCTGCGTACCGCCGGACCGGTTCTCACCGGGACCGGTCTTGCCGGCGTCCGTGCCGTACGCGTACCAGCGATGCGCCCAGATGGCGTTGGTCGCCTGCGCGCCACCGCCCGCGGACTCGTCCTCACCGGCGTGCACGATCTGGAAGTGGTCGATGTAGCCGTCGGACTCGTTGAAGTTGCCGTCGGCGTCGAAGTCGTAGCGGTCCCACTGGTCGTACTTGGCGAGATCGGCCTTGATCTGCGCGTCGGTGCGGCCGGCCGCCTTCTGGTCCTTCGCCCACTGGTTGACGCCGTCGCGGATCAGGTCCCAGGCGTTGGCGCAGTTGGTGTCGCCGCAGTAGTTGGAGCCGTAGCGTGCCTCGTTCCAGTCGACCTTGACCCAGTCCGAGACCTCGCCCTCGACGGAGTAGCGGCCGGAGGACTGCTTCTCGTAGTACTTGGCCAGCGACTCCTTCTTCTTGTCCTTCGAGAAGTAGAGGTCCTGGAAGTGCTTACGGTTGTAGTCCTTCTGCCAGGCCGTGCTGTTGTCCTTCGCACGGTCCGGCTCGGCTATCTCGTTGTGCGCGGGACCGGGCTCGCCGCCGTACTTCTTCACCGGCGGCTTGGGGCCGTCGCCGTCCGGGTCGAAGGTCGTGGTGTCGTCGACCTTGCCGCCGAAGTCCACCAGGACCGTGAAGATCTTGTCGGTCTTCTGCCGGGCGAGTTCGACGTACTTGCCCTTGTCCAGCTTGACCACGCGGGACCCGCCGCGGTCGGTCGCCTTGGCGTCACCGGAGATGACCTGCTGGAGCGCTTCCTTGCGCTGGGCCGCCTGCTGGTCGCTGAACGGGCCCTTCAGGTCGTGGTCCACCGTCCGCTCGGGGGCCGGGTCGTGGCGCTTCGCGACGGGTGACGGGGGCGTGTCGGCCGCGGCCGCCCCGGAAGACAAAGCGGCCGCCCCGATCGCGGCTATCGCCGTGGCCAGGGCGGCCGATCTGAATACCCCTCTGTTAGCTCTCACTTGGCGCTTTCCTCCCCTTCGAACGGTCACTGTTCGAGGGCATTCGACCGGAAGTGCGGGTGAAAAGACAGATCTTGACTTGCTCACGTCACCGAAGTACGTTACTCGGTCCGCGAGTTGCGGCTATCGGACACCGCCATACCGCCCATTCCGGGCAGAAGGGCCGTACGTCGCGCCGCCTGACCGTGCCGTACGCCTATGCCGCCCGCGCTGTCAACGGGCATACGACGGGGTCCAGTTCATCCATCCGGTGACTCCGTGCGCCCCTTGTGCATCGGGACCGTGGGTAAGGTCACGCTTACTTGGCGTTCCGCTCGGGAATTAAGGTCCGTAGGCTCGCTTGACGGCGCGCCCATGACCGACACCCCTGCCGACCCCCGAGGGCGGATCCCACCATGCCTCGTCCGACTGTCACCCAGCTCGTCTACGGTTCGGCCACCGTCTTCCTCTCCACTCTCGCGATGCTGCTGCTCTCGCAGACGCAGACCGGGATCGGGGTCGCGGTCATCGCCCTCGCGGGGCTCGGGCTCGGGCTGCTCGTCGCCATGACGGTGCCCATGCCGCGCATGTCGCGGGTGGTCCGCCGCCATGTCGTACGCGCCAAGTCGCCCGCGCGCACCCCGTTGAAGGCCGTGCCGCCGCCGGCCGGCCGGATCCCGGGCCCCCGGGTCTCGCACACCACCGACACCCGGGTCGGCCAGCACTCGCGCTAGGACCCACCGCGGCGCCACGGCCGGGCGGCCGGTCACTTCCCGTACGCGTACGAGGAGTGAGCCGCCGCCCGGCCGACCCCGCGCGACGCACCGCGCGACGGACGCTTCCACAGCCCGGGCCGCCCTCATGCCGCGGACACCACGACGGTCTTGGCCGCCTTGTCGTGCAGACACTGCTGATACGGCTTGTCCCAGGTACACCACAGGACGTTGACCAGCCAGAAGAGGAAGCCGCAGCACGGCACGATCTCCGGCAGCGTGTAGACCGCGGCCCGCACCCAGCCCGCCTGACCGGTCGGCACCGCGCCGTTGGAGAGCATCGCGACCCGGATCTTCATCGCCATCTTGCCGACGGTCTGGCCGCGACTGGACAGCATCAGTCCCTCGTAGATGAAGTACGCCAGCATCGTGACGCCCGATACCGTCGCCTGCTTACCCGTTTCGGCGTTGCTGGTGCTGGTGTAGTCCACCCATCCGACGATGGCGCTCATGATCAGGGTGACCGGTACGCCGATCAGGATCGCGTCAATGATCCGCGCGACGAGCCGGCGGCCCCGGTTGGCCAGCGGCGGCATACCGGCGAGCGGATCGGCCGCGCCGTACTCACCGCCGTAGGGATTGTCGGCGTACGGACCGCCGCCGTACGGGTCTCCCCCATAGGGTGGCGGGACATCGCCGGGTGGCGGTGGAGGCGGCGTGCCGCCGGGCGGCGGGGTGCCGCCCTCGCCTTCGCCCGTGCCGCCGCCGTAGGGAGAGCCGCTGTGGGGAGCGCCGCCGGCCGGCGGCTCCTGCGGCTTCTTCAGGAACGGATCGTCCTCCGGCGGTTCACCGGAGCCGGGCCCGGGCTGGTCGGTACTCATGGCCCGAGTCGACCCCTTGCGGGGCCGGGCCGCATCCGGCCAAGGCCGTTCGGGGGATCAGGGCCACCGGGGCGGGTGCGGTCCTCCTGCGCCCGCCCCGGACGTGACCGCGGCGTCAGTCCGCGGCGACGAACGTCCGCGCGACCTTGTCGTGCCAGCACTGCCGCCAGGGCCGGTCGAACAGGCACCAGGCCGCGTTGACCACGCCGACGACGACGAGGCCGAGCACGCTGTAGACGAACCAGCGCTTGACGGCCGCGCTCAGCATCGGGGTGTCGTGGCTCTCGATGTCCAGCACCCGCACCCCGCACAGCTTCTTGCCGAGGGTGCGGCCCCACTTCAGTGTCGGCAGCGCTTCGTAGAGCCCGCCGCCGATCAGCAGGACGGCCAGCAGCACGCCGAATACCGGGGCGGTGGTGCCGTCGATCAGATAGACCGTCACCTCGCGGCCGGACTGCTTGGCCGCCTCGACCTTGGTGTCGATGTGGTCCGTGACGGTGCCCCACATCGGGACGGCGACCGCGGCGGTGACCGCGCCCACCACCAACGTGTCGATCAGCCGGGCCGCGAACCGGCGGCCGAGAGCGGCCGGGTGGCCCTGCGCGGCCTGTGCGGCGGCGAAGAAGACATCGGCGGACGGCGGCTTCCACGGGATGACGCCGTCGGCACCCGCGCCCTGAGGACCGGCCGCGGCTCCGTCCTGCGGCGGGAACCCGGCCGCAGGACCGGACGCCTGCGGGGCGGGGCCCTGCTGCGACACGGGGGCCTGCTGGGCAGGGGGTTGCCGGACCGGGTGCTGCGGGGCGGGCTGCTGCACCGGGCCCTGCTGCGGCGTGCCGACGGAGGGCAGCGACTGCGGGGCGTCGCCACCGGTGGGCGGCGTCCGGTCCCCGCCGCCGGGAGCGATACGGATCGCCATCGTCTCGTTGGCCCTGGGGTTCTTGTCGCCGCCGGGGCGGACCGCACGGATCGCCGTCGTGCCCTGATCGGCGGCGTTCCCCCGGCCGGAGTCACGGCGCGCGGCCGGGTTGACGGCGCGGATGGCGACCGTGCCGTCGGCCGGTGCCTCCGGGGCCCGCGGGGCGGGAGTGCCGGACGACGGCGTGGCGGGCACCTCGCCGGAGCCGGGCTCGGCGGACGCCTGTTCGGCGCCGGACCCCTGCTGCTCACGCTGGGGCGGCACCGCGCCCCACGAGGCCGCGCCGGACGGCGCCCCGGACTGGCCCTGTTCGGGTGAGCCCCAGGCGATGCGGCGGTCCATCTCGCCGCCGTAACCGGCCTGCCGGGAGGCGTCGGCCTGCCAGGCGGAGGCCGGTTCCGGGCTGGTGCCGTGCAGCCGGGACGGGTCGTCCCAGCTCGTGGCGGCGGCGGGGAGGTCGACCTCGCCGCTCCGGCGTACGGCCGGCGCAGCGCTGCCGCTGTCCTGTGCCTGCTCCTCGTCGAAGAAGACCGGACCGGTCTCCTCCACGGTGGGCGGGACCTGGGCCGGCGTCGGGGCGACCGCGCCGGGGGGTGGTGCGGGCATCGCCTCACCCTCGGCCGGTGCCGGTCTGCTGGTGCCCGGCACCCATGCGGCACCGTTCCAGTACCGGATGTAGCCGGGGATGGACGGGTCCGGGTAGAAGCCTGGCGTGGGGCTGCCGCCGGCGGATCCTGAGGTAGGGGCGCTCATGTCCGAAGTCCCGTATCTGTACTCGGCCTGGTGGGTGTGGGATGCAGTCTGCCGCAACGCGGCGTCCACATCTATCAGACCCCCGGTTGCATCGGTGCCGCTCCCCGGTCACGACCACCTGGAAGAGGGCCGCAAAAAAAGTTGTGCGAAGCCGTGTAAGGATCCCCGGTCCGCCTCCTCTCTGTCTGTGCGGGCCCGTTCCGTGGGCCGGCACAGGGAGAGCAGAGAGGTGGATTTCATGCACACCGTGGTGGAACGAGAGCTGGAGCTGGGCCTGGTCCTGTCTCCGGAGCGCAGCATTCCGGTGCCGGCCCGGCTGACGTACCGGACGGACGACCCCTACGCCGTCCACGTCACCTTTCACATCGGGTCCGACACCCCCGTCGACTGGACGTTCGCCCGGGAGCTGCTCGTCGAGGGCGTGTTCCGGCCGTGCGGCCACGGGGACGTGCGGATCTGGCCGACGAAGCAGGACGGCCGGAGCCTGGTCTGCATGGTGCTGTCCTCCCCGGACGGTGACGCGCTGCTGGAGGCGCCGGCCGCGGCGGTCTCCGCCTGGCTGGAGCGCACGTTGCGGGCCGTGCCTCCGGGGTCCGAGCAGGAACATCTGGGCCTCGACAAAGGGCTGAGCGAACTGCTGGCCATGACACCGCGCGACGAGGTGTGGCTGAGCGAACCGTGGCCGTCGGACGAGTCACCGGAGCCGGGGGCGTAGAGGCGGCGGTGGGCTCCGCCGAGGGTGGCGGGACCGGCCCGGCACGCGGGACGGCAGCCCCGGAAACAGTTGGTGGAATGTTCAACAATGCCGGGGTGTTGTGCCCGGTATGACCAAGAGCCACGACGAGCGCCCGACCGAACGGCACGACGCGGGGCACGACGGGCCGGCCGCCGCGCCCCGGGACCCGGCGCAGGACGCCGGCTACTACGGGCACGGCAGCGCCGCCGACCGCTGGGCCCGCGCCCAGCTGTTCTTCGAGGCCAAGGACTTCGCCGCCGCGGCGCGCATCCTGCAGGGCCTGGTGGACGAGGACCCCGGGCCGGTCGCACCACGGCTGCTGCTGGCCCGCGCCTACTACCACTCGGCGCAACTGCGGCGCGCCGAGAGCGAGTTGCGGGCCGTCCTGGAGCGCGACCCGGTCGAGGAGTACGCCCATCTGATGCTGGGCCGCACCCTGGAGCGCCAGGGGCGCGCCGCCGAGGCCGCCCCGCAGCTGCGGATCGCCGCGGCCCTCGGCGCGGACACCGGCCCGGTTCAGTCGCGGTAGCCCTCCAGCATCCGCAGCCACACCTCACTGATCGTCGGGTAGGCCGGTACCGCGTGCCACAGGCGCTCGATGGGTACCTCCCCCGCCACCGCGATCGTCGCGGAGTGCAGCAGTTCGCCGATGCCGGGGCCCACGAAGGTGACGCCGAGCAGCACCTCGCGGTCGAGGTCGACGACCATCCGGGCGCGGCCCCGGTAACCGTCGGCGTACAGCGACGCGCCGGCCACCGCCGCCAGGTCCTGGTCGACCACGCGGATCCGGTGCCCGGCGCGCTCCGCCTCGGCCGCGGTCAGGCCCACCGAGGCCACTTCGGGGTCGGTGAAGACGACCTGCGGTACGGCGGAGGTGTCCGCGGTGGCGGCGTGCGCGCCCCAGCGGTCGGTCTCCAGGATCGGCACCCGGCGGGCGCGGGCGGAGATGGCGGCACCGGCGATCCTGGCCTGGTACTTGCCCTGATGCGTGAGCAGGGCGCGGTGGTTGACGTCGCCGACGCCGTAGAGCCAGCCGCCCGACACCCCCGTCACCCGGCAGCTGTCGTCCACCTCCAGCCAGGAGCCGGGCTCCAGTCCGACCGTCTCCAGGCCGAGGTCCTCGGTGCGCGGCGCCCGTCCGGTGGCGATCAGCAGTTCGTCGGCGATGATCTCGTCGCCGGAGTCCAGGACCACGGTCACCACGCCGCCGGGCGCCTCCCGGCGCACCTCGCCGACCTCCACCCCGATGCGCAGGAACACGCCCGCCTCGGCGAGGGATTCGGCGACCAGGTGTCCGGCGAACGGCTCCATCCGGGGCAGCAGTCCGTCGCCGCGGACCAGCAGCGTCACGGAGGCGCCCAGGGCCCGCCAGGCGGTGGCCATCTCCACGCCGACGACGCCGCCGCCCACGATCACCAGACGGCCCGGTACGGACCTGGCGCTGGTGGCCTCGCGGCTCGTCCAGGGCTTGGCGGCGGCCAGTCCCGGGATGCCCGGCAGGACCGCTCGGCTGCCGGTGCAGACCGCGACCGCGTGCCGTGCGGTGAGCACCGGGCCGCCTTCGACGACCACCCGGCGCGGCCCGTCCAGCCGGCCCTTGCCCCGCACCAGGTCGATACCGGCCGAGTCCAGCCACCGCACCTGGCCGTCGTCCTTCCAGTGGGAGGCGAAGGCGTCCCGGCGTGCGAGGACGGCGGCGGCGTCCAGGGGGCCGGCCACCGCCTCCGGGAGGCCGGGCATCCGGCTCGCCTCGGAACGGGCGGTGACCGGGCGCAGCAGGGCCTTGCTGGGCATACAGGCCCAGTAGGAGCACTCGCCGCCGACCAGTTCGCTCTCGACGAGCACCGCGCTCAGCCCGGCGGCGTGCGCGCGGTCGGCGACGTTCTCCCCGGTGGGCCCGGCCCCCAGCACGACGACGTCGTAGGGGTCTTCGGTCGCTGCGGTCGCTGCCATCGGCTCATCGCTCCCTGAGTGGCCATGGGGCGGCCCGGAAGGGCCTCTGCGGGTCCTTGGGCCATCCTCCGCCCCGGGGGCCGTCAGCGCATCCGGCGTTCCACCGCTTCCTTGGCCTCCAGGAGGCTGGAGCCGGTCAGTTCGCGGTGCAGCTTGACCGCGTGCACCGTCTTCCCCTGGACGAGCAGCTCGTCCAGCTCGGCCATGCGGGGGTCCTCCGGCTCCTCGGCGCCGACGTGCGCCAGCAGCAGGTCGACCTTCCGCTCCAGGCGCTGCATCCGGCGGTCGAGCAGCTTGGCGCGGCGGTCGCCGCCCGAGGCCACGAGGGCGATGACGAGCACGAGGAAGCAGCCCCAGGGCAATATCGATTCCATGCGCGAGAGCTTACGAGGCGGCGGCCCGCGCCATGAAGACAACGGTGGCGGCGGGGCCGCGCACGCTGCCGCGGACGGCCGGCGCGCCGTCCGTGAGGATCTCGCACTCGGCGTGCGCGTCGGCTCCTTCGAGGGTGAGGGTGAGCATCGGCATGGCGCCCACCCCTCGGGCGTCCACCACCGCGAACCAGGGCAGCTCCGGTCGGGTGACCTGCTGCTCCTCCCCGGCGCCCGGGGCCTGCACGGCGTAGGTGATGTCGTCGACGCCCTGCCCGGTCACCCGGAAGGTGACCGTGCCCTCGACCAGCCCGCGGGGATCATTGATCGTCATGGGCTCAGTCAATCGCCCCGGGGGCGGCCGCGCACATCCGGGGTAGCGGGCGGGCCGGCCGGGCCGGTCCGGTCCCGGCGGGAGCTCAGAACAGTTTGCCGGGGTTCAGCAGGCCGAGCGGGTCGAAGACATCCTTGATGCCGCGCTGCAACTCCAGGCCCACCGGCCCCAGTTCCCGCGCCAGCCACTCCTTCTTCAGCACGCCGACGCCGTGCTCCCCGGTGATCGTGCCGCCCAGTTCCAGTCCGAGCGCCATGATGTCGTCGAAGGACTCGCGGGCCCTGCGGGACTCCTCGGGGTCGGCGGCGTCGAAGCACACGGTGGGGTGGGTGTTGCCGTCGCCGGCGTGCGCGACGACGCCGATGGTGAGGTCGTGCTTCTCCGCGATGGCGGCGGTGCCGTCGAGCATCTCCGCGAGCCGGGAGCGCGGTACGCACACATCGTCGATCATCGTCGCGGACTTCACCCGCTCCAGCGCAGTCAGCGTCAGCCGGCGGGCCTGCAACAGCATGTCGGACTCGGCGGCGGTCTCGGCGGGGACGACCTCGGTGGCGCCGGCCGCGGCGCACAGCTCACCGACGGCGGCGAGGTCGGCGGCCGGGTCGGGGGTGTCGAAGGCGGCGAGCAGCAGCGCCTCGGTGCTGTCGGGCAGCCCCATCTGCGCCATGTCGTTGACGGCGCGGACGCTCGTACGGTCCATGAGTTCCAGCAGCGAGGGGGCGTGGCCACGGGACATGATCTGGCAGACGGCCTCGCAGGCGGCCGCCGTGGAGGGGAACTCGGCGGCCAGCGCGAGCTGTTGGGGCGGCTCGGGCTTGAGGGCGAGGACGGCGCCGACGACGATGCCCAGGCTGCCTTCGGAGCCGACGAACAGGCGGGTGAGGTCGTAGCCCGCGACGCCCTTGGCGGTGCGCCGCCCCGTCGTCAGCAGCCGTCCGTCGGCGAGCACGATGTCCAGGCCGAGGACGTACTCGGCGGTGACGCCGTACTTGACGCAGCACAGGCCGCCGGAGGCGGTGCCGATGTTGCCGCCGATCGAGCACTGCTCCCAACTGGAGGGGTCCGGCGGGTAGTACAGCCCGTGCTCGTTGACCGCGCGCGAGAGGACGGCGTTGACGACGCCGGGTTCGACGACCGCGATCCGGTCGACGGGGTTGATCTCGATGATCCGGTCCATCTTGACCAGCGACAGCACGATGCAGCCGTCCGAGGCGTTGGCGGCGCCCGACAGCCCCGTACGCGCGCCCTGGGGCACCACGGGGACGCGCAGCGCGGTGGCGGTGCGCATGACGTGCTGGACCTGCTCGACGGTGCGTGGCAGCACCACGACGGCGGGCGTGCCGGCCTCGCAGAAGCTCGCCATGTCGTTGGCGTAGGCGCCGGTGATGTCGGGGTCGGTGAGCACCGCGTCCCCGGGGAGTCCCGCGCGCAGCTGTGCGATGAGGTCCATACCGCCCAGCCTCGCATCCGTGGGACCTACACGGAAGATCGCGGAGCCGCGGATCGGGGGCCGGACGGCAGGCCGCGGGCCCGCCGGGTCAGGTCCGGCGGGCCCGCGGCCTGCGGGGGTGGCTCCGGGCCGGCCGGGGAAGGACTGGTGCGCCGGCCGGGGCCACCGGGTCAGAGGTTGCCGCGGCGGTCCTGCTCCCGCTCGATCGCCTCGAAGAGGGCCTTGAAGTTGCCCTTGCCGAAGCCCATCGAGCCGTGCCGCTCGATCATCTCGAAGAAGACCGTCGGCCGGTCCTGGACGGGCTTGGTGAAGATCTGCAGCAGGTAGCCGTCCTCGTCGCGGTCGACGAGGATCTTCAGCTCGCGCAGGGTCTCGACGGGCACCCGGGTCTCGCCGGCCCACTCACCGAGGGTGTCGTAGTAGGAGTCGGGGGTGTCCAGGAACTCCACGCCGGACGCCCGCATCGCGCGGACCGTGGCGACGATGTCGTTGGTGGCGAGCGCGATGTGCTGGACGCCCGCGCCGCCGTAGAACTCCAGGTACTCGTCGATCTGCGACTTCTTCTTCGCGATCGCGGGCTCGTTGATCGGGAACTTCACCTTGAGGGTGCCGTCCGCGACGACCTTCGACATCAGGGCGGAGTACTCGGTGGCGATGTCGTCGCCGACGAACTCCTTCATGTTGGTGAAGCCCATGACGTTGTTGTAGAAGGCCACCCAGTCGTTCATCTTGCCGAGCTCGACGTTGCCGACGCAGTGGTCGATGGCCTGGAAGCGGCGCGGGCCGGTGTCGGCGAGCGGCGCGGCGGCGACGAAGCCGGGCAGGTAGGGGCCGTCGTAGCCGGAGCGCTCGACGAGCGTGTGCCGGGTCTTGCCGTAGGTGGCGATGGCGGCCCGTACGACGGTGCCGTGCTCGTCCTTGACCTCGTAGGGCTCGTCGATGCCGGTGGCGCCGTGGGCGACGGCGTAGGCGTAGGCGGCGCGGGCGTCGGGGACCTCGATGGCGAGGTCGATGACGCCGTCGCCGTGGGCGGCGACGTGCTCGGCGAGGAAGTGCCCCCAGTCGGTGGTGGGCTTGATGACGGAGGTGAACACGAACCGGGCGCCGCCGGATTCGAGCACGTAACTGGCGGTCTCGCGGCTGCCGTTCTCCGGTCCGGAGTAGGCGACGCGCTTCATGCCGAAGGCGGTGGAGTAGTAGTGCGCGGCCTGCTTGGCGTTGCCGACGGCGAAGACGACCGCGTCCATCCCCTTGACCGGGAAGGGGTCCGCCTGCCGAGCCGTGCCGGGGGTGGGCTGGGTGTGCATCGTGGTGTCTGCCATGGCCGCAGAGTCCCCCCGATCCACAAGGTGCGCAATAGTTTGTGTATTTGCTGGGCACTATGTATAGCGAGTAGGCGGCCTTGCCGGGCTATCTGTACAGGATGCCCAGGGGAAACGGAGGAACGGGCGATGGCGATCGATCATTTGGACGGCGCGCTGCTCGAGCTGCTCGCCCGGGAGCCGCGGATCGGCGTCCTGGAGGCGTCCCGGCGTCTCGGGGTCGCCCGGGGGACGGTTCAGGCGCGGCTCGACCGGCTTCAGTCGAATGGCGTGATCAGGGGCTTCGGGCCGGATGTGGACCCGGCGGCGCTGGGCTACCCGGTGACCGCTTTCGCCACTCTGGAGATCAAACAGGGGCAAGGTCGAGACGTACGCGCTCACTTGTCGACCGTTCCCGAGGTGCTGGAGCTGCATACAACGACCGGACATGGGGACATGCTCTGCAGGCTTGTCGCCAGATCGAACGCGGATCTGCAACGGGTGATCGACCGTGTCGTGGGTTTTGATGGCATTGTGCGGGCTTCCACGGCAATCGTCATGGAAAACGCAGTTCCGTTGCGGATCATCCCGCTGGTGAAACAAGCATCGGGAGACTGACCGAGGAGAGCACCGAGTGAGCTTCTGGGAGTACGTCGGCACCCGGCACGCCCAGCTGCTGACGGACACGTATCAGCACGCCAGCGCGGTGTTCCAGTGCATGGTGATCGCCACCGTGCTGGGCGTCGCCCTCGGTGTCCTGACGTACCGCAGCGAATGGGCGGGAGCCCTCGCCACCACGTCCACCGCCACGATCCTGACGATCCCGTCACTGGCCATGATCGGCCTGCTGATCCCGATCGTCGGCCTCGGGGTGGCCCCCACCGTCATCGCCCTGACGCTGTACGGCCTGCTGCCGGTCGTGCGCAACGCCATCGTCGGGCTGCGCGGGGTGGACCCGTCGCTGGTCGACGCGGCCACCGGCATCGGCATGTCGCGCGCCGCCCGGCTCCTGCGGGTCGAGCTGCCGCTGGCCTGGCCGCCGATCCTCACCGGCATCCGGGTCGCCACCCAGATGCTGATGGGCATCGCCGCGATCGCCGCGTTCGCCTCGGGCCCCGGGCTCGGCAACGAGATCTTCCGCGGCATCGCCTCGCTGGGCAGCGCCAACTCCCTCAACCAGGTGCTCTCCGGAACGCTCGGCATCGCCATCCTCGCCCTGCTCTTCGACGCCGCCTACGTCCTGATCGGACGCCTTACCATCCCCAGGGGGATTCGTGCCTGAGACGTCCGAGCCGCCCGCCACCTCCGGTGCCAGGATCGAGCTGGAGAACCTGACGAAGGTCTACCCGGGCCACCGGGTCCCCGCGGTGGACAGCGTCAGCATGGAGATCAAGGCCGGCGAGCTGGTGGTCTTCGTGGGCCCCTCGGGCTGCGGCAAGTCCACCACCCTGAAGATGATCAACCGGTTGATCGAGCCGACCTCCGGACGCATCCGGATCGGCGGCGAGGACGTGACCGACATCGACCCGGTCAAGCTGCGCCGCACGATCGGCTACGCCATCCAGTCCTCCGGCCTCTTCCCCCATATGACGGTCGCTCAGAACATCGCGCTGGTACCGAAGATGGCGGGCTGGTCCGCCGCCAAGGTGAAGGACCGGGTCACCGAGATGCTGGATCTGGTCGGCCTGGATCCGGGCGAGTTCCACGACCGCTACCCCCGCCAGCTCTCCGGCGGTCAGCAGCAGCGCGTCGGTGTCGCCCGCGCGCTCGCCGCCGACCCGCCCGTCCTGCTGATGGACGAACCGTTCGGCGCCGTCGACCCGATCACCCGCGACCACCTCCAGGACGAGCTGATCCGGCTCCAGCACGAACTCCACAAGACCATCTGCTTCGTCACCCATGACTTCGACGAGGCGATCAAGCTCGGCGACCGCATCGCGGTGCTCCGCGAGCGCTCGCACATCGCCCAGTTCGACACCCCCGAGGCGATCCTCACCAACCCGTCGGACGACTTCGTCTCCGGCTTCGTCGGCGCCGGGGCCGCCCTCAAGCGCCTGAACCTCACCCGTGTCCGCGACGTGGGCGTCGTCGACTTCCCCACCGCCCAGATGGACGACCCCCTGCAGTCCATCTTCGACCTGCTGCGCGACGGCTCCTTCAACGAGTTGCTGCTGCTGGACCGCAACCGCCGCCCGTACAAGTGGCTGCGCCGCGGCGACCTCGCCCGCGCGAAAGGGTCCCTGGCCCGCGCCGGCACCCTGGTGCACGACACCGTCACCCGGGACGCGACGCTGCGCGACGCCCTGGAGGCGGTGCTCACCGACAACACCGGCCGGGTCGCGGTCACCGGCCGGCGCGGCGAGTACATCGGCGTGGTCGACATGGAGACGCTGATGAACAACGTCCACGAGCTGCTGGAGGCCGACCGCCTCGACGCCTCCGAGCACCGGCACGAACTCCAGGAGCAGCGGTCCCGTCAGACCCACCGCGAGCAGGAGGGCACGGGCGCCGACGGCGGTGCGGCAGGCTCCGAGGGAGTCACGGCATGACCCCTCGCGACGACGGCAGCCCCCGCCGGGGCGAACGGCCCCCGGGGCGGGGCGGAGCGCCCGGACTCGCCTACCGCGAAGAGCACCAGGTCGAGGAGCGCGAGGAGCGGGAGATCGCGACCGGTGAGGCACCCACCCCCTCCGCACGGCCCGGAGGCCGCCGGATCAGCTGGCAGAAGTGGACGTTCATGCCGGTCTTCCTGGCTGCCGCGCTGCTCGCCACCTGGCTGTGGTTCAGCGACGCCCGGCTGGACTCCATCGCCCACCAGGCGGTGGACAACGGCAAGGTGTGGCTCGCGCTGCGCCAGCACGTCCAACTCACCGCGATCTCCACCTTCTTCGTCCTGATCATCGCGATCCCGCTGGGTATCGCCCTGACCCGCGCCAAGCTGCGCCGGGCCACTCCGCTCGCGATGGCCTTCGCCAACCTCGGGCAGGCCGTGCCCGCGCTCGGTCTGCTGATCCTGCTGGTGATCTGGATCGGGATCGGCGCGCGGTCGGCCATCGTCGGCATGGTCATCTACGCCGTGCTGCCGGTGCTGGCCAACACCATCGCCGGCCTGCGCGGCATCGACCCCACACTGACCGAGGCCGCCCGCGGTATCGGCATGTCCCCGATGGGTGTCCTGACCAAGGTCGAACTGCCGCTTGCCGTACCGCTGATCCTGGCCGGCGTCCGCACCGCGCTGGTGCTGAACGTCGGCACCGCGACGCTGGCCACCTTCGGTGGCGGCGGCGGTCTCGGCGACCTGATCTCGGCGGGCATCGTCACCCAGCGGATGCCCGTGCTGGTGCTCGGTTCGGTACTGACGGTGGCGCTCGCCCTGCTGGTCGAATGGCTGGCATCGCTCGCCGAACTGCTGCTGCGGCCACGCGGCCTGGAGGCGACGACGTGAGCATCCACCCCCGCCCGGCCGGGCGCCGCCGGCGCGCCCCGCGCCGGGCCGCCCGGTCCGCCGCAGCGACGCTGACCGCTCTCGCCCTCGGCGGCTGCGGACTGGTCAGCGGCAGCGCGATGAGCGACGACGTGAGCCCCGGCAGCGAGGCGGGGTATGGGGGAAGGCCGCTGTCGGGCGCGCAGCTGACGGTGACCTCGAAGGAGTTCACCGAGCAGATCGTGCTGGGCCAGATCATGGGTCTGGTCTTCGAGGCCGCGGGTGCCTCGGTCATCGACAAGACCAGCATCCAGGGATCGATCGGTGCCCGGGAAGCGGTCAAGTCCGGCACGGCGGACGCCACCTACGAGTACACCGGCACCGGCTGGATCACCTACCTCGGCCACGCCAAGCCGATCGTCGATCCACAGGCTCAGTGGAAAGCGGTACGGGACGAGGACCTCAAGAACGGCATCGTCTGGCTGCCGAAGTCCAAGCTCAACAACACCTACGCGCTGGCGCTGAACGCCGCCAACCAGAAGAAGCTGGGGGTGCGCGATCTGTCGGACGTGGCGCGGCGCTCGAAGAAGGACCCCGCCTCGGTGACGCTCTGCGTGGAGAACGAGTTCGCCGCGCGCAACGACGGCCTGCCGGGCATGGCGCGGGCGTACGGGATGAAGGTGCCGTCCTCCAACGTCCGCAAGATGACCGGCGGCGTGATCTACACCGAGACCGCCAAGGGCGGCAGCTGTGCCCTCGGGGAGGTCTTCACCACCGACGGCCGGATCAAGGCGATGGGCCTGCACGTCCTGGCCGACGACAAGCACTTCTTCCCCAACTACAACGCGGCCCCTGCGGTCAACGCCAAGACGCTGAAGAAGTACCCGGCCATCCCCGAGGTGCTGGCACCGATCACCAAGGCGCTCGACAACACCGTCGCCCAGCAGCTCAACCGCAAGGTCGACGTGGACGGCGAGGACCCGCACAAGGTCGCGCTGGACTGGCTGGTCCAGAAGGGGTTCATCAAGGAGGGCTGAGGGCGCGGGGACGAACCGTCCACCGCGGGGTGGTCGGGTGGGCGTTCGGGGCCGCCGCTGTGCACGGCACTCAGCAGCTGGGGACCTTGCCCCCGGTCCGCAGGGCCTTGAGCGCGTCCACCACGCCGTCGAGGGTCGTGGCGGGGATCAGCCGCATGCCCGGGGGAAGCTCCGCGCGGGCGTCCGCACACTCCTGCCGGGGGACCAGGAAGACGGTGGCGCCGTCGCGGTGCGCGGCCTGGGTCTTCAGCGGGACGCCCCCCACCGCACCCACCTTGCCGCCCGCGGTGATGGTGCCGGTGCCGGCGATCTTCCGGCCGCCGGTCAGGTCGTGGCCGGCGCCGTCGCCCGCCAGCCGGTCGACGATGCCGAGGGCGAACATCAGCCCCGCGCTGGGCCCGCCGACGTCCGCGAGGTTCAGCCGCACCCGCACGCCGTCGGCGCTCCGGTGCAGGTGGCGCAGCGCGGCGCTGGTGGCGGAGTTCTGCGACTCGTCCATCTGGTCCGCGTTGTGCCGGGCGATCTCCTCGGTGCTGTCACCGACCGGGTAGACCGCCTCACGCGGCATCACGGCCTCGTTCGTGCGGAACCAGCCCTTGAGGACGTCCGCCAGGTGGACGGAGGCCGCGGGCCCGGTCGCGGCGATGGTGGTCATCCGCAGCTGTCCGCTGGTCCGGCGGGTCTCGGCGCCGCTGATGGTGATCACCGGCTTGCCCTTGTCCGCGCCGAGGACGTTGACCGTCACGCCGGGGTAGGCGAGGGAGAACGGCAGCGGCACGAGAGCCGCGGTGACGAGGAGGGCGAGGACGAGGGCGGTGCAGATCGCCAGGGCGCGGGTGCGTGCAGACACCCGGCCACCTTAGTTGAACCCTGCCCCACCGGAGCTGTCCCGGCCCTCCGGCCCCACGCGCGGCGCCGGTGTCAGCGCAGCGCCTCGGCCACCTCCCGGGCCGCGTCGACCACCCGCGGTCCGATCCGCTCGGAGACGGTGTCGGTGAGCATCACCACGCCCACGCTGCCCTCGATGCCGCTCACCCCGAGCAGCGGGGCCGCCGCACCGCTGGCGCCGGCCTCCAACTCCCCGTGGGTGAGGGCGAGTCCGGCGTCCTGGGTTCTGCCCTGCCGGGCCTTGAGGATCGCCCGTCCGGCGGCCCCCCGGTCCAGCGGGTGACGGAAACCGGCCCGGTAGGCGACGTGGTAGTCGGTCCAGGTCGGCTCCACGACGGCGACGGCCAGCGCTTCGGTGCCGTCGACGAGCGTGAGGTGTGCCGTCGCCCCGACGTCCTCGGCGAGCGAGCGCAGCGCGGGCAGTGCGGCCTCCCGGACGAGCGGGTGAACCTGGCGGCCCAGGCGCAGCACGCCAAGACCCACCCGGGCGCGGCCACCTAGGTCGCGACGCACCAGAGCGTGCTGCTCCAGGGTCGCGAGGAGACGGTAGACCACGGTGCGGTTGACCCCGAGCTTGTTGGACAGCTCGGTGACGGTCAGTCCGTGATCGGTGTCGGCGAGCAATTTGAGGACTCGCAGTCCTCGGTCGAGCGTCTGGGAGGTCTCCGCGGTCACGACGCCCCCTCCTCATGTGAGTGGCGGCGCTCGGACGCGACGCGCTGCCAGTCCCGGAGCAGCGCGCGCAAGAGGCCGCCGGCCGCTTGGCACCGGCTGCGCTCCGCGGCGGCGCTGCCACGGGGCGTGTGCGTGACCGGGACAGTAGCGAGCTGGTCCGGTCAGCGGAAGAGTCCGTCCAGAATCCGGTCTCCCGTGCCTGCTATATCCCGTTTCGTCCGTACGGAGTGCCCTACTCGGGCTTCAGCGAGGGCCACAGCGTTACGCGGGCGTTACCGCCGAGAACACCTCCACGCGGGCCGGCACCGGCAGTTGCGGCATCTCGTGACGCGCCGAGGGCGGCGCACCGTCCACCGGTGCGCCGCCCTCGGCGATCAGAGCCGTCCCGGGGCCGTGGCGGCCCCTCGGATCACCGCATCCGGGTGGCCCACTCCTTGACCTTGCCGATCCGCTCGCGCAGCTGCCCCGCGGTGGCCTCCGCGCTCGGCGGGCCGCCGCAGACCCGCCGCAGCTCGGTGTGGATCACGCCGTGCGGCTTGCCGCTCTGGTGGACATAGGCGCCCACCAGCGCGTTCAGCTGCTTGCGCAGCTCCAGCAGCTCCTTGTGCGTGACCACCGGGCGGCGCTCGGCAGGCAGCTCCAGCAGGTCGGCCTCGGAGTCCGGCTTCTTCTTGCTGTGCGCGATCTGCCGGGCCTGCCGCTTCTGGAGCAGCATCTGCACCTGGTCCGGCTCCAGCAGCCCGGGGATGCCGAGGTAGTCCTGCTCCTCCTCGCTGCCCGCGTGCGCCTGCATGCCGAACTCGGCGCCGTCATAGAGGACCCGGTCGAAGACGGCTTCGGACTCCAGCGCCTCGAACGAGAACTGTTCCTGCTCGCCGGTGTCCTCGTCCTGCTCCTTGTTGGCCTCGTCCATCTCGGCCTCGGACTCGGCGTACGGGTCCTCCTCGCCGTCCTTCTTCGGCTTGTCGAGGACGTGGTCGCGCTCGACCTCCATCTCGTTCGCGAACTCCAGCAGCATCGGCACGGTCGGCACGAAGACGGAGGCCGTCTCGCCGCGCTTGCGGGACCGCACGAAGCGGCCCACCGCCTGGGCGAAGAACAGCGGCGTGGAGATGGTCGTCGCGTAGACGCCGACCGCCAGCCGCGGCACGTCGACGCCTTCGGACACCATCCGGACCGCGACCATCCAGCGGTCGCCGGAATGCGCGAAGTCGTCGATGCGCTGAGAGGCGCCCGAGTCGTCGGAGAGCACCAGGGTGGCGCTGTTGCCGGTGATCTCCCGGATCAGCTTGGCGTACGCGCGTGCCTGCTCCTGGTCGGCCGCGATCACCAGGGCCCCGGCGTCCGGGATGCCCTTGCGGACCTCGGTCAGCCGCTGGTCGGCGGCGCGCAGCACATTGGGCATCCAGTCGCCGCGCGGGTCCAGCGCGGTGCGCCACGCCTGCGAGACGGCGTCCTTGGTCATCGGCTCGCCGAGGCGGGCGGCGATCTCGTCGCCCGCCTTCGTCCGCCAGCGCATGTTGCCGCTGTAGGAGAGGAAGATGACCGGCCGCACGACGCCGTCGGCGAGGGCGTTGCCGTAGCCGTAGGTGTAGTCGGCGGAGGAGCGCCGGATCCCGTCGTTCCCCTCCTCGTACGTCACGAACGGAATCGGGTTGGTGTCCGACCGGAACGGGGTGCCGGTGAGCGCCAGACGCCGGGTGGCCGGCTCGAACGCCTCCAGGCACGCCTCGCCCCAGGACTTGGAGTCACCGGCGTGGTGGATCTCGTCGAGGATGACCAGGGTCTTGCGCTGTTCGATCCGGTTGCGGTGCAGCATCGGCCGCACGCCGACGCCCGCGTAGGTGATCGCGACGCCGTGGTACTCGCGGCCCAGCGGGCCCGCGCTGTACTCCGGATCGAGCTTGATACCTATCCGGGCCGCGGCCTCCGCCCACTGCTTCTTCAGATGCTCGGTGGGCGCGACGACCGTCACCTGCTGCACGACGTGGTGGTGCAGCAGCCACGAGGCGAGGGTGAGCGCGAAGGTGGTCTTGCCGGCACCGGGCGTGGCGACGGCGAGGAAGTCCTTCGGCTGCGTCTGGATGTACCGGTCCATGGCCGCCTGCTGCCAGGCCCGCAGCTTGTTCGCGGTACCCCAGGGGGCCCGGCCCGGGAAGGCCGGGGACAGGTGATGGTTCGTGGTGGCGCTGGTGGTGGTAGTCACGGTCTCCGTCGGCTGGCTCGGCGATCGGCAACCGCGTCAGCCTACCCGTGCCCGCGCCGCGGCCACGGGCCGCGGCACCGGCTCACCCCGGGGTGGGACCCAGGTCACATCCGGAACGGCAGGAGGCGGGCGGTTCGGGTGGATTGGGCGCGCGCCGCGGGGCGGCGGCTTCCTCCGATCTCTCCCGTTCCGGTCACGCCTGTTCCGGTCACGCCCGTTTCGAACGCTCCCGTTCCGGACACTCCCGTTCCGGCCGCAGCCGGCTCGCCACCACCGCGCCCAGCACGGCCACAAGGGCCATCGCGGCGAAGACGGCGGTGAAGGCCGCGGGGTGGCTCGGTGGCCCCGCCGCGGCGACCGCATGGCCGCTCGCGGCGATCGAGCCGCCGCCGAACGCCACGAACAGCACGCCGCTGACCGCGACGCAGGTGACGTTGCCCAGCGCGTCGGACATCTGCAGGGACGCGGAGTTGCTGCCCGCCTCCCCCGGGCGCGACAGCTTCAGCAACAGCACGCCCCCGCTGGAGATGTTCAGCCCCATCCCGAAGCCGCCGAGCGTCCAGGCCGCCGCGACGATCCCCACCGGGACCCCGTCGGCCAGCGCCAGCGGCACCATGAGGACGGCCACCGCCAGGAACGCCATGCCCAGGCCCATCAGCCGCTCCCGGTACGGCTCCAGCCGCGGCAGGCTCTGCACGTACGAGCCGAGCGCCCAGGTCAGCCCACCGCCGGTGAGCGAGAGGCCGGCCAGTGTGGCCGACAGTCCGCGCTGGGTGACCAGCATCAGCGGGATGAAGCTCTCCGCCGCGACCAGCGCACCGGCGGCCAGCCCGCGCATCAGCACCACGGACGGCAGCCCGCGCGCCGCCCGGAACGTCCCCGGCGGCAGCAGCCGCACGATGGCCGGGACCAGCAGGGCCGCCCCGACGGCCGCCGGCAGCAGGGCGAGCCAGGTCGGATGCCGGCCGGCGTACTGCAACAGCCCCGCACCCGCGGCGACGGCCAGCGCGAGCAGGCAGCGGCGGCTGCCCAGGACCTGTCGCGCGCCGCTGCCCGGGCCCGGCTCCGTACGCGGCAGCGTCCGCAGCGCCGGCCACATCACCGCGAGAGGCAGCAGGATCAGCACCGGGATGGACAGGAAGACCCAGCGCCAGCCGAGCTGTTCGGCGACGGTGCCGGCGACCAGCGGCCCGACGATGACCGGCACCACCCAGGCGGCCGAGAAGGACGCCATGATCGCCGGACGCAGCCGCTCGGGATAGGCCTGGCCGACGACGACGTACAGCGCGACGACCACCAGCCCCCCACCGAGGCCCTGCACCGCGCGGCCGGCGACGAAGACCCCCATGCTCTGGGCGGCGCCGGCGATCACCAGCCCGGCGCCGAACGCGGCGATACCGCTGAACAGCGGCGCGAGCGGACCGCGCCGGTCGCTCCACTCCCCGCAGAGCGCCATCGCGAACAGACTCGCGGTGAAGAACGCGGAGAACGCGAAGGCGTACAGCCCGATGCCGTCCAAGGCGCGCGCCGCGACCGGCATCGCGGTGTTCACCGCGCTCGCCTCGAAGGCGACCAGCGAGATGACGGAGATGATGCCGAGGGTCAGCGCGCGGTAGGCCCGGCCGAGCACTCCCCCGCCGCCGTCCGTCGGGGCCGCCGCCCCGTCGGGAGCCCCGCCGGTGCCGCCGTCCCGCTCCGGGGACGGCGCGGGTGCGGCGTCGGTGTCGGCGGCGACGGTGGGGTCGGCGGCGACGACGGTGGTGTCCGTGTCGCTCGGATGGTCAGCGGTCATCGAGCCAGCGTAAGGGTCATGCCTGGCCGGCACCCCTGTCGGGAGACCGGTATCCGCCCCGCCTCCGGTCCTCCGTCTCCGGTCTTACCTCGCCCGCTTCGGGCAGGCTGTCCGTATGCCGCACTTTCGTACCTATGACGATGCCGAGCTCCACTACCGCGCGCTCGGCCCGGCCGACTCCCCGCTGGCGCCACTGCTGTGCCTCGCCGGCGGCCCCGGCCGGGACGCCGCCTACCTCGGCGATCTCGGCGGCCTGTCCGACCGGCGCCCGCTGATCATTCCCGACAGCCGCGGCACCGGCGCCTCCCCCACCGCCGCCGACCCGTCCCGCTACGCCTTCCCGCGGATCGCCGAGGACATCGAGGCGCTGCGCGCGCACCTGGGCCTGGAGCGGTTCGCGCTGCTCGCGCACAGCGCGGGCGCCGCCGTCGCGCAGGCGTACGCGGCGGCGCATCCGCAGCGGCTGACCCGGCTGGTGCTGGTCTGCCCCGGCTCCCGGCTGCAAGGTGAGCTCCCCGACGACGCCCGGGAGATCTTCGCCGCACGCCGGGACGAGGAGTGGTGGCCGGAGGCCGCCGCCGCGGTGCGACAGCTGGCCGAGGCCACCGATCTGGACGACGTGCGCCGGCTGCTGTTCGCCGCCGCGCCGCTCGGCTACGGGCGGTGGGAGGAACCGCAGCGGGCCCACGCGGCCGCGCAGGGCGAGCAGTTGGGGCCGGTGCCGCGGGCCGGGTTCTGGCAGGGCGTCGACGAGCACGCGATGCGCGCGGTGCTGGAGGGGCTGCGCCAGGTGGAGTGCCCGGTGCTGGTGGTGACCGGGGACCGGGACGGCCTGGCCGGGATGCGGGCGGGCGAGCTGGTCGCCGAGTCCTTCCCCCACGCGCAGGTGCGGCCGCTGCACGCGGTGGGCCACTACCCGTGGGTGGACGAGCCCGCGCTGTTCGGTCAGGTGGTCGAGGAGTTTCTGCACACGTCCTGAGCCGCCCGGGAGGCGGCGGACCGGGGCAGCCTTCGGGCTCTGTGAACAGCGCATGCCAAGACCCTCGAAGCCATGGACTCCTCGGCCTCGCCGCCTTACCGTCGTCCGCTCTTGCCGACGGACGAAGGAACTCCCATGCGCCACAGGCTATTCGGGCCCCGCGACAAGGACACCGAGCCCCCTCGCGGACGGACCCGCCCGCTCACCGCCCGCGCCATCGCCACCCTCGCGATCGCCACCCTCGCGGCCCTCGCCCTGCCCGCCGGGGCAACCCGTGCGGCGCCGATCCCCCCTGCCCCGGGGCACCGGCTCGTCCCGCGGTACGAAGGCGCCCCGGCCACCGCCGCCCCGCTCCCCGCCGGCCAGGCCCCGTCCCAGCACCCCTACCTGGCACCCAACGGGCGGGCCGGCATGCACGGGGACGGCGCCAGCAGCGACACCCATCCCTTCCCCGGCCCGCTCGGCGCGCAACCGGCCGTCCGCAGCGAGAAGATGGCCGCGCTGGGCGGCGAGTGCGCGACCGTCACCTTCGACGCGGGCGGCCGGATCCTGACGGTCTGCGGCACCTTCCGAGGCTTCCGGCTCAAGCTGCTGGACCCCGAGAGCCTGGCCACCCTCGCCGAATACAAGCTGCCGCAGCGCCCGTCCACCATCGAGGCGATCACCCGGCTCGACTTCTCCAAGATCTTCAAGGACACGTCGGGGGGCGCGTACTTCTACCTGGACCACAAGGACCGTGTCGTCCTCGCCGACTCCCGCGGACACGTGCTGCGCCTGGGCCACTCCCGGACGGCCGACGGCACCTGGCGCTTCACCCTCGACGACGACTGGGACCTGACCCCGTACGTCCCCCACGACTGCGTGCGCTGGCCCGACCTCTTCCCCCGCGGTGAGTGCGACCCGGTGACCGCGGTGCAACCCGACTGGCAGGGCAACATCTGGTGGGTCACCCGGCACGGCAGGCTCGGCACCGTCACGCCGGGCACCGGCGCGGTGCGCACGGCACGGCTGCCGGGCGAGGAGATCCAGAACAGCTTCTCGGCGGCCGAGGACGGCGTCCACATCGTCTCCGACCACGCCCTCTACCGTCTGCGCGCGGACGCCGACGGCACCCCGCGCGTGCGGTGGCGGCAGACCTACGACCGCGGCACCGGCCCCAAACCCGGCTCCGTCAACCAGGGATCCGGCACCACACCGACCCTCCTCGGCCGCGCCGGGCACGCTTACGTCGCCATCACCGACAACGCCGACGACCGGATGAACGTCCTGGTCTACCGCCGCGGCGGGCCCGCCGCCGACCGGCTGGTCTGCAAGGTCCCGGTGTTCGGCGCCGGCGCCTCGACCACCGACAACTCCCTGATCGGCTACGGAAACAGCCTCGTCGTCGAGAACAACTACGGCTACGAGAACGTCACCTCGCTGCTCGGCGGGAAGTCGGTGCCCGGCGGCATCACACGCCTCGACATCCGGCCGGACGGCAGCGGCTGCGACACGGTCTGGGAGAGCGCGGAACGCTCCCCCTCCACCGTCGCCAAGCTCTCCACGGCCAACGGCCTCCTGTACTTCTACACAAAGGAGCCCCACCGCCTGGGCATCGACGCCTGGTACCTCACCGCCGTCGACTTCCGCAGCGGCCACACCCGTTTCAAGCGCCTCACCGGCACCGGGCCGGCCTACGACAACAACTGGGCCCCGATCACTCTCGGCCCGGACGGCACGGCATACGTCGGCGTCTTCAACGGCCTCGTCGCCGTCCACGACACCGCCCCGCAAGGCTGACCGGCCCCCTCCTCCGCAAGGGCCGTCCACACGCGACGGCCCTTGCGTGAACGCCGTATTGCAGCCTCATGGCAGCGCGCCCGAAAGCTTGCCCCACCCCCCACGCCGCGGCCTACAGTCAAGTCAGCGCCTCATCCCGGCCGTGTGCCCGAGTGGTTCAGGGGCTCGCCTGCAAAGCGAGTTACGTGGGTTCGAATCCCGCCACGGCCTCCACAGGCTCCGACCAGGAGCGACAGATGGGCCGGTCTCCCCGAAGGGAGACCGGCCCATCGCTCGTGAAGGGACCGACGAGCCAGGGCTTCACGGCGCTGCCCGCCATTGGATTGCCGAGCGCACGTTCGGCCGGTCCGCAACCGTCGTCCGGCCCGCGACGATGAACGGTTCACCGCTACCTCAGAGGCCATGATCAAGGTAGCGAGGACCCGGCTGACGCTCGCCCGTCCAGCGGGGCAGCCATCGCGCTGGAGCCACGATGCCGACCGGGAAACCGCCCCCTTCACGAGCATCGAGTGCCTCATCGCAGCGGGATCAACAGGCCACATCCCCGCACTCGCCCTACCTGCCGTTGCTCGCGGTTTCATCATCCGCGGACCGATGAGCGGGCTGTCACGTGCCGACGCCTCGCTCGCAGGTGCAACGGACGCCGCACGGTCCGGATCGCCACCCCCGTGACGGCCCGGGCAGCGGCTAGTCGTCCGAGGCGCCTTGTCGGCCCCCGCTTCTGCCCCTGCTCGCCGTCTGGCTCACCACTTCGCACACCACCAACGTCACCGCGGACACCACGCGCACCCAGCGTGGGCCGCCCCGCGCCGCCCACGCGACGCAGACAAACGCGCCGATGGCGAGGACCAGGACGCCCGACAAAACGAGCACGGCCATGCTCATCCCCCTCTTTCTGTTGCGATCAGCGCAAGCCGCCGGGGGCGCCGCGTCGGCGGCGCCCCCGGGCCGGCTACTGCTGCTTGACCTGTGCGACCGCCGCCTGCGGGCGGATCGGGAGGCGGCCGATGGGGCGGCCGGTGGCGGCGCGGACCGCGGATGCCACGGCGGCGGGCGCGGTGACCACGGGGACCGCGCTGGCGGGCTTGGCGCCGAAGGGGGCGACCACATCGCGCTCCTCGACGAGCTTGACGATCCGGATGTCCGGGGCGTCGAGCGCGGTGGGGAGGGCGTAGCCGGTGAGATCGGGGTGGCGGACCTGGCCGCGGGTGGTCCGCAGGTTCTCCATCAGGGCGGCGCCGAGCCCCTGGGTGACGCCGGCCTCGATACGGGCCCGCAGCTGGCGCGGGTTGAGTACCCGGCCCACGTCCTGGGCGACGGTCATCTCCACGACCCGGATGGTGCCCAGCTCGATGTCGACGTCCGCCACGCAACGGATGGCGCAGAAGGCGAGGCCGACGTAGGCGTCGCCCTGGCCGTTCTCGTCCAGCGGCTCGGTGGGGTGCGGCCGGCACTGGGCGGTGGCCCACAGTTCCTTGCCGTCCAGCGCCTCCGCGACGGTCGTGCTGAGCACCCCGTCGTAGGAGGTGATCTTTCCGTCGGTGATCTGCAGCAGCTCGGTGGACATCCCGAACTTGTGCGCCAGCGGCTGCAGCAGCTGCGTACGGACCATCTTCGCGGCGCGTTCGACGGCGCCGCCGGAGACCCAGGTGTGCCGGCCGTGGCAGGCGGGGCCGGCCGGCGGCTGATCGGTGTCGACGGCCGCGACATGCACCTCGTCGAGGCCGAGCGTCTCCTGCACGATCTGCCGTGCCAGGGTGGAGAAGCCGGAGCCGGTCTCCACGGCGGCGCAGATGACCGTGGCCACCGAACCGCTGACCTTGACCGTGGCGGTGGACACCTCGTCGGCGCCCTCCGCGCCGAGCATGTGCACCATGCCCAGGCCGTAGCCGACACCGCGGCGCACCGCGCCCGGCTCGCCCGCGCCCTCGGGGCCGCCCGGCAGCAGCCACTCCGCTTCCGGGGTGTCCTTGGGCAGTTCGGGGAGCGGTGCCTCCTTCACGGCACGCAGCAGCTCGGCGACCGGCGCCGGGCAGGTGACCGTCTGGCCGGTGGGCAGCAGATCGCCGGTGGCCATGACGTTGCGCAGCCGGATCTCGTCCGGCTCCATGCCCAGTTGGGCGGCCAGCTTGTCCATCTGGCCCTCGTACGCGGCGCAGACCTGTAGGGCACCCTCGCCGCGCATGTGCCCGGACGGCGGGTTGTTGGTGCGCACCGCCCAGCCCTCGATGACGGCGTGCGGGACGACGTACGGGCCGCAGGAGAAAGAGACGGCGGCGGCCAGCGCCTCGGCGGAGGTGTCGGCGTAGGCGCCGGCGTCCATGAGGATCTGCGCCTCGACCTTGACCAGCTTGCCCTCGGCGTCCGCGTGGTGGCGGTAGCGCAGCAGGGTGGGGTGGCGGTGGGCGTGCGCGAGGAAGGACTCCTCGCGGGTGGCGGCGAGCTTTACGGGGCAGCCCGTGCGCAGCGCCAGGAGGCCCAGGGAGAGCTGGATGCCGGGGTCCTCGCGGTCGGCGGTGGCGCCGGGGACGCCGGTCACCACGACCTTGACGCGCTCGGGGTCGAGGCCGAAGGAGGCGGCGGCCAGATCGCGGTCGGTGTGCGGGTCGGTGGAGGCGGTGTAGATCTCCACGCCGCCGTCGGGGCGCGGCACCGCGAGCCCGGCCTCGGCCCCGATCGGGGCGGGGTCCTGGCGGCCGATGCGGTAGAGGCCCTCGACCATGACCGCGCCGATCGCCTCGGGGTCGCCGAAGCGCAGCGGGATGTGCCGGATGAGGTTGCCGTCCGGGTGCAACGGCTCGGCCTCGAAGGCGAGTTGCGGGTCGGTGACGGCGTCGAGGATTTCGTACTCGACGGCGATGGCGGCGGCGGCCAGCCGGGCGGTGTCGGGGTGTTCCGCGGCCACCGCGGCGATCGGCTCGCCGTGGTGGCGGACCTCGTCCTTGGCGAAGACCGGGCGGTCGGCGGTGCCACGGCCGTGGCCGGCGTCGCCGGGGACGTCCTCGTGGGTGACGACGACGCGCACGCCCGGCATCTCGGCGGCGTGCTTGGTGTCGATGGACAGGATGCGCGCGCGGGGGTGCGGGGAGCGCAGGACCGCGGCCCACAGCAGCCCCTCGGCCCACAGGTCGGCGGCGTAGGGGAAGGTGCCCTCGGTCTTTGCCGGCGCGTCGGCGGACGGCAGGGAGACGCCCAGGCCGTGCGGCGGCTCGACGGGCACCGGGACGTCGGCCGCGGGCGTCTCGGTGACGGCGCCGTCGGTCGTACCGCTCATGCGGGGCCTCCCGTCTGCGGATCGGCGCCCGGTCCCTCGTGGTGCGCTCCGTGCGTGAGCGGGTCGTGGGGGTGGTGGCCGGAATCCTGGTCGTGCGGAGCGGGGCCGGTGGGGTCGGCGGGGCCCGCCTGGTGGGGGATGAGGACGGTGTCCGCCGGCCCGGAGGCCGCGGCGTCGGCGGCCTCCGCGCGGGCCTTGACGACGTCGTCGACGGCGTCCAGCACACCGCGGTAGCCGGAGCAGCGGCAGAGGTTGCCGCACAGTGCCTTGCGGGTCTCCAGCTCGGTGGGGGCGTGGTTGCCCTCCAGGAGGTCGTGCACGGTCATCGCCATGCCCGGTACGCAGAAGCCGCACTGCACGGCTCCGGAGGCGGCCAGGGCGCGCTGCACGTCGGAGGCGGCGCCGTCCTGGGCCAGTCCCTCGACGGTGCGGACCTCGCTGCCCGCCGCGGTGGCCGCGGGCACCAGGCAGGAGGCGACGAGCCGCCCGTCCACCTGGACGGAGCAGGCTCCGCACTCGCCCTGGGAGCAGCCGTCCTTGGCCCCGGCGAGGCCGAGGCGCTCGCGCAGGACGTAGAGCAGCGATTCGCCGATCCAGGCGTCGGTGACCGGCCGGTCGGTGCCGTTGACGCGCAGGACGTAGGAGGCGGCCGGGTGTTCGTCGTAGGCGTCGAAGACCGGCTCGGCGGCCTCGGCGTACGGGCCGGCCGGCGCGTCGGGCGCGGCGTCCTGGCCGTCCGGGGCGGGGGCGTCCGCGGTGCCCTCGGGGGCGGGGTCACCGGTGCCGGCTGCCGGGGCCGGCTCTTCCGGTGCGGGGGCGGGCGTCTCGGCCTCCGGGCGGGCCGCCGGCTCCTGCTGCGCGCCGGTCTCGGCGGCGTGCGCCTGGGCGTCCGCCACGGGGGCCTCGGCGTGCGCCACCGTCTCGCCGTCGGTGGCCGGGGAGCCGTCGTACGTCTCCTGGGCGCCGTAGGCGGTGCCCGCGCCGTTGCTGTCGCCTGCTGCGAGGGCGAACGCGCCGGACTCGTCGGGCTGTTCGCCGGGGGCCGCCGGGACCGTCCACCGGTCCGCGCCGTGGCCGGTGCCCGGGGCGGCGGATCCGGCGTCGGCGCCGGGTGCCTGCTCGGCGCCGTGGGCGTGCGGGTCGTGCGGGTGCGGCTCGTGGGCGTGCGGCTCGTGGGCGTGCCCTTGGTCGTGCGACGTGCCGTCGTGCGGCGTCCCGTGCTGCGGGGTCTCCGTGGCGGGCGGCCACTGGGCCAACGCGTCGGCCGGCAGCGACCAGTGCCCGGTCGCGCCGCCGGCCCCGTTCGCCGAACCGCCCGCGCCGGCTCCGTACGGGTCGCCGCCCCGGAGGTCACCACTCGTCCCGTTCTCGTGGCCGGACTGTCCGCCGTGCCGCGCGTACGGGTCGTCCACGGGGCCGCCGAACGGATCGTTCGCGGTGCCGCCGTGTGTGGTGTCCCGGGCGTCGCCGTGGTCCTCCGCGGCGCCGTAGCCGTCGCCGGCCGTGCCGCTCGTGGCGGTCAGTCCGGTGGCGAAGTTCCAGTGCCCGGTACGGCCGGTCCCGTTGGTGTCGGCGGCGCCTTCGCCGGCGCCGTACCCACCCGGGTAGCCGCCGTCCTGGTATCCGCCGGCGCCCGGTCCTGCGACGCCGGGGTGGCCCGGATGACCCGAGTAACCCCCGTGCCCGGGAAGCCCGCCGTGTCCCGTCAGGCTCTCGTCACCGACCAGGTACTCGCCGGACTCCTCCTGGCCGTCGTCCGCGGCCGGTACCGACCATGGTCCGCCCGCGGCCTCGGCGCCGCCGGCCACCGGCCACTCCACCCGGTCGCCCCACGGCTGCGCGGCCTCGGGAGCGCCCTGATAGCCCGCGGGGTCCGCGGCGGGGCCCTGGTGGGTGTCGTGGGCCTGCTGTGGGGCGTAGCCGGCGGAGGGGTCGGCGTAACCGGCCGAGGAGTCCGCGAACGGCATCGTCCACTGCCCGGTCGCCGAGGGGTCGGTGCCCGCGCCCGGGATGGGCGGCGTGGAGGCGTACCGGGTGAAGGAGGCGGGCGGGGTGTAGCCGTGGCCGGGCGCGGCGAGCGGATCGGCGCCGGGCGTGCCGTAGCCGGACGTACCGGCCCCGTAGGCCCCGGTGGTGAAGCCCTCCGGGAGCTGCACGAAGGCCGTCGCCTCCGACTCGTACTCGCCGCCCTGCGGCAGCGGCTGCCAGCCCTGATCGGGGTACGGCTGCTGCGGGTTGCGGTGGTCTGCGTCGCTCATGCCGAGCCCTCGCTTCGCTCGGCCTCGCAGTCGCGAGGCGCGCACCTCCAGATGGTTCCCTCACTGCGCTCGCTCATGAGAGCGCCCTCCCCAGTGCACGGCGGGCCAGGGCTGCCACCGTACGGCGCAGGTGCAGGGCCGCCGGCGGCAGGGCCACCGGTTCCGAGCCGTCCTGCGGTGGTGCCGGGTCGGGGATGCAGGCGGCGGCAACGTAGTCACCGAAGGCCGTCAGCGCCTCCGGCACCAGGCCGCGTTCGCCGTCCCAGTCGATGATCGAGGCGACCCACTGCTCGGCCTCCAGCGGGCGCAGCGGCATGGCGGCGACCGCGCCCACGGCGCAGCGCACGCCGCGCCGCGCCGGGTCCATGACCAGCGCCACCGAGGCGGTGGCGCGGCCGGGGCCGGTGCGGCCGGTGGCCTTGAGGAAGGTCTGCGGGGCGTGCAGGAGCGGTACCCGCACGAAGCCGACGAGTTCGCCCGGCCCGAGCATCTCCCGGCCGGCCAGGAGGTGGCTGACCGGGATCTCGCGGCGGGCGCCCTCGGGCCCGGCGATGATCACCGTGGCTTCCAGGGCCGCGAGCACGGGGAGGGTGTCACCCGTAGGGGCGGAGGTGACGATGTTGCCGCCGAGCGTGCCGGCGTTGCGGATCTGTGGCGGGCCGGCCGCGCGGGCGGCGGCGGCCAGGCCCGGGATCAGCGCGGCGAAGTCGGGGCGCCCCATGCGGGCGAGGTTGAGGCCGGCGCCGAGCAGGGCGTGGCCGTCCTGGTACTGCCAGCCGCGGATCTCGCTGATCCGGCCGAGGCCCACCAGGGCCGCGGGTCTGAGGAGTCCGGCGTTGACGGCCGCCATGAGGTCGGTGCCGCCCGCGACGGGCACGGCGGCAGGCATGGCCGTGAGCGCCGCCACCGCCTCGTCGAGCGAGGCCGGCAACGTCACCGTGTGCGACGCGTGCGGTGCGTGCGTGGTCAAGCCAGCTGCCCCTTCCCCGGTTTCCCGGCTGTTCCGCTCCGCCGTACGGTACGTGCTCACAGCCCGGACGTGGCAACTCTGGCACATCTTCCCGGACCCACGACGCGAGGGTCCACGAAGCGACGTTCCGTCCCCGAACGGGCCGCTGGTCCACTTTCGTCCGCTGCGATCGATGTGCGGCGATTGCCGTGGATTGCCGTGCCTTGCGTCGTGGCGGGGCGAACGGGGTGCCTCCGAGGGGTGCTCCTCGCCCGTGTGGCGGTGCGGGGGACCACCGTCCCAGGGTCCGGCCCGACGGGCGCCCTCCTTGCACCATGGCTCACACGTTTGGGGGCGCCCCGTCGATCGGGCGTCCGAGCACACCGGGTCGTTTCTGCCAGGGGTGGGGGCCGCCGGGCGGGCGGTAGTCGACGCCGAGGGCGTCCAACCGGGCGTAATGGGTGGTCATCCGCCGGACGAAGTCGTGGTGGTCGCGCGCGGCCGGCGGCGGCAGCTGCGACCAGGCGACCTCCGCGAGGGCGGTGAGCCGCGGAAAGACCTGATAGTCGACGCGTTGCTGACTGTCCATGACCTCGGTCCAGACGTTGGCCTGGGTGCCCAGGACGCGGGCGGCGTGCTCCCCGGTCAGCTCCGGTGGCACCGGCTCGAAGGCATAGACGTCCTCCAGGGTCCGTACGTAGCCGATCGGCACCGGCTCCTCGGGGGACGCGTGCTGGCGGTGGTCCAGATACACCTGCTGCTCCGGGCACATGACGACGTCGTGGCCCGCGCGGGCGGCGGCGATGCCGCCGGCGTATCCGCGCCAGGAGGAGACGGCGGCGCCGGGGGCGAGGCCGCACTCCGTGGTGTCGCCGCCGGGCGCCGGGCTGCCGCCCTCCAGAATCTCGTCCCAGCCGATCAGGCGCCGGCCGCGGTCGGCGAGCCAGCGGTCGAAGTGCCGGATGAACCAGCTCTGCAACGCGTCCTCGTCGGCCAGCCCCAGCTCGGCGATCCTCGCCCGGGCGGTGGGCGAGGCCCGCCACTGGTCCTTGGGGCACTCGTCGCCGCCGATGTGCACGAACGGCGAGGGGAAGAGCGCCAGGACCTCCTCCAGGACGTGCTCGTAGAAGCGGAGGGTGTGGTCGGTGGGGGCGAGGACGTTCGGGTTGACGCCCCAGGTGTCCCAGACCTTGAGCGCGGTGGTGTCGAGGACGTCGGTGTTGCCGAGTTCGGGATACGCGGCGATCGCGGCCTGCGAGTGGCCGGGGATGTCGATCTCGGGGACGACGGTGATGTGCCGCGCTGCGGCGTGGGCGACGATCTCGCGGAGGTCGTCCTGGGTGTAGAAGCCGCCGTGCGGGCGCTCGTCCCAGAGCGGTGAGGCCCGGTGGCCGAGCTTGGTGCGCTCCCGCCACCCGCCGATCTCGGTCAGCGCGGGGTAGCGCGGGATCTCGATGCGCCAGCCCTGGTCGTCGGTCAGGTGCAGGTGCAGGACGTTGAGTTTGTGCGCGGCGAGCAGGTCGAGGTAGCGCAGCACCCCGTCCTTGGGCATGAAGTGCCGGGCGACGTCGAGCATCATGCCGCGCCAGGCGAAGCGGGGGGCGTCCTCGATCCGCAGCGCGGGCAGCGGCCACTTCCGCTGCCCGCCGTCGACGGGCGCGCGCCGGAAGGCGGCGGGGCCCAGCAGCTGGCGGAGTGTCTGGGCACCCCAGAACAGCCCGGTCCCGGTGCCGGCCTCGATGAGGACGCCCGGGCCTTCGGTGACGAGCCGGTAGCCCTCCGGCCCGAGCTGCGCCCCGGTCTCGGGCGACAGGCGCAGCACGACGCGGTTCTCCGCGGCCGCGTACGGCGGCAGCGGCAGGCCGGTGGCCGCGCCGATCGTGGCGCGCAGCCACTGCGCGACGTCCTCCGTCCCGGGCGACGCCTCGATCTCGGTGTCCGCGTCCAGGACGCAGCCTCCGCCGTTCGCCGGCCGGATGGTGCGGGGCAGCGGGATCAGGTCGGTCAGCACATCGGTCACGACATCAGTCCTTCACCGCGCCGCCGAGGCCCGAAACCAGCCGGCGCTGTACGAGTACGAAGAAGATCAGCACGGGGAGGGTCATCACGGTCGAGGCGGCCATGATCCCGCCCCAGTCGTTCTCATCCGGTTTGAAGAAGACCAGCAGCGCCATGGGGAGGGTGGAGTTCTCGGTGGCGCTGATGATGAAGGACTTCGCGAACAGGAAGTCGTTCCAGGTGGAGATGAAGGAGAAGACGCTGGTCGCGACGAGGCCGGGGAGGACGAGCGGGAAGAGGATCTGCCACAGGAAGCGGGTGCGGCTCGCGCCGTCCAGGCAGGCGGCCTCCTCCAGGGCCTCCGGGACTGCCCGGACGAAGCCGCGCAGCATCCAGATCGCGAAGGGGAGGGAGAAGGCGAGGTGCGGCAGGATCAGTGAGCCGAGGGTGTTCAGGCCGATGCCGGGGACGACGTGGCCGGCGTCCCGCAGCAGGAAGAACAGCGGGATGGTGAGCGCTTCGACGGGCACCATCTGTGCGATCAGGAACATGATCAGCAGGGTCGTGCGGAACCGGAAGCGGAACCGGGTGACGGCGGTGGCGGCGAGGAACGCGATCAGCGCCGACGCGACGACCACGACACCGGCGACGAACAGGCTGTTGAGGAAGTAGCGGCCGAAATCCTGCTGTTGGAAGACCCGCCGGAAGGCGTCCAGGGACGGTTGCAGGGTCCAGGGCCGCGGCGCCGTGGACTGCACCTCGCCGGCCGGCTTGAAGGCGGAGAGCACCATCCAGTAGAGGGGGAAGGCGACGGCCGCGGCGATGAGCAGCGCGCCGCCCTCCGCGGCCAACCGCCAGGGCCGGCGCGGCCGGCGGCCGGCCAGGGTTCGCGGACGGCTCACAGTTCCTCCCCCTGGCGGCGTATCAGCCGCAGATAGCCGAGCGTGACGGCGAGCAGAATCAGCAGCATCACGACGCCGATGGCCGAGCCGAGGCTGTACTGCGAGGACGCGAACGCCTTCTGGTAGGCGTAGACGTTCAGCACGAGGTTCGCTCTCGCGATGCCGCCGCCGTTGGTCATGACGTAGATCTGGGTGAAGACCTTGAAGTCCCAGATCACCGACTGGATGGTGACGACGACGAGAATCGGCCGCAGCATCGGGGCGAGCACGCTGCGCCAGATCCGCCACTGCGAGGCGCCGTCGAGCGCCGCGGCTTCCAGCACTTCCCCCGGTACGGCGCGGATGGCGGCGTAGACGGTCACCATCACGAACGGGAAGGAGCACCAGATGACTTCGAGCAGGACCAGGGCGAAGGCGCTGTAGCGGTCGTAGGTCCAGGAGTAGTCCTCGAAGCCGGTCAGGCCCAGCGCCACCAGGACCTTGTTCACCGGCCCGAAGTCGGGGTCGAAGAGGAACACGAAGACGGTGGAGCCGGTGATGGCGGGGGTCGCCCAGGCGCCGAGCCCGGCGAGCATCAGCGCGAGCCGGGGCAGCGCGCGGATGCGGGTGAGCAGCACGGCGAGCGCGCAGCCCAGCGTGACGGTGGAGAGCACGCAGGCCGCGGCGAACAGCACGGTCGCCAGCAGCACCCGCCAGAACTCGCCGTCGCCGAACAGCTCCGCGTAGTTCCCCAGGCCCTGGAAGGTGGTCGGCTCGCCGCCGGTGACCTGGGCCTGGGTGTATTCGAGGAAGGAGATCAGGCCGAGTTGGTAGACGGGGTACACCAGCAGGCCGCCGAGGACGACCAGGGCGGGGGCGAGATACAGCCAGGGTGTCCAGCCGTCGCGACGGCTGCCCGTGCGTGCGGTGCTCACTTCCGGAAGGCCTCGTCCATCTTGCGGGCGGCCGCGTCGGCGGCGGCGTCCACGTCCTTCCGGCCGCTGACGATCTCCTGGAACATCGTCGGCAGCACCAGCGAGGAGTCGATCTCGCCCCAGCCGGGCGCGGCGGGGACGAACTTGGCGCCGGCGTCGAGGGTCTTGACGAAGGGGGCGACGTAGGGCTTGCGCCGCGCGGCCTCGGCGCGCACGTCGCGGTACGTCGGCAGGAAGCCCATCGCGTCGAACAGCCGCCGCTGGGTCTTCTTGCCCGCCAGTTCCTTCATCAGGCCGACGGCGAGGGTGCGGTGGCCGCTGCTGTTGAGGACGCCGATGTTGTTGCCGCCCGCGAACGCCGGGGCGATGCGGCCCTTGGTGAGGCCCGGCAGCGGCACCACGGCGTACTTGCCCTTGACCTTGCTGTCCTCGACGGCCTGGTGGTTGAAGTCGCCGCCGATGGCCATGGCGGCCTTGCCCGAGGCGAAGGCGGTGACGGTGTCGTTGCCGCCCATGTCGGCGCACTTGGCGGCCGGGCAGTTGTCGTCGCCGAACAGCCCGGTGTAGGCGGCGATGCCCTTCTTGGCCGCGGCGCTGTCGAGGGCGGCGGTGTAGGTGCCGCCCTTGTCGGTGGCGAGTTCACCGCCGGCCGCCCAGAGGAATGGCAGCGCGCCGTAGGTGTACGCGCCGCCCACCGCGAGGCCGTAGAGCTCCGGACGCTCCTTGCGGATCTTCTTGGCGGCGGCGACGACCTCGGCCTGCGTGGTGGGGACGCCGATGCCGAGGTCCTTGAACACATCGGTGCGGTAGTACAGCGCGCGGACGCCGACGAACAGCGGCGCCCCGTAGACCTTCCCGTCCACGGTCACCGACTGCTTGGCCGTGGCGTCGGTGTCCTCGGCCTCCGGCCAGGCGCCGAACTCCCGGGTGATGTCGGCCAGTCCGCCGTCCTTGACGTACCCGGCGGTGTCGGTGTTGCCGTACTCGATCACATCGGGCGCGCTGTCGGGGTCGTTGAAGGCGGCCTTGATCCGCTGCGCGCGGGTGTCGACGGGTATGTAGTCGACATCGACCTCGACGCCCTCGTGGCCGGCCGTGAACGCCGACACCGCCTGCCGCACCGCCCGCTCCTTGGGGGCGTTGTTGACCTCCTGGAAGAGCCAGACCCGCAGCGTGCCGGTCTTCGCGTCCCCCTTGGCGCCGGTGTCGGCGGTGGACGGCGCGCAGGCGGTGGCGGTCAGGGAGGCGAGGACAACGGACGCGGTGGCGGCGGCGATGCGGGCAGGGAGCTGCATGGAAGGACCCTCCGAGGCATGGTTGCAACATGCGCAACGAGCGTTTCGCGCTGAGCAATTGCCGGAAGATTAAGCGCGGCGGCAGGGCCTCACAAGGGCTCCTCAGTGGTCTCAACCACTCCGTGACCATCGGCTCCGCGCGGAGGGTGGCGGGCGGCCGGACGACACCCCATCAGGGGTACGTATTCGGGCGGAAATCGCCCGATGGGGCGACGGCGGAGCCACGCACGGACGCGACGGGGGCACGGACGGGAACACGGACCGCGGCGGGAACGACGAAGGGCCCGGGTCCATGAGGACCCGGGCCCGTGCCCGCGGGGGGGGAGGTGGCCCGCGCAGCCATCAGCTGCGTCGAGCCGTTGGTGCACTCGTGCTCGGCGGCCGGCTACGGCTACTTCTTGCCGCCGTCCTTACCGCCCTTGTCCTTGTCGCCACCGGCGCCCATGGACTCGAAGATCTCCTTGCACATGGGACAGACCGGGTACTTCTTGGGGTCGCGCCCCGGGACCCAGACCTTGCCGCACAGTGCGACGACGGGAGTGCCGTCGAGCGCACTCGCCATGATCTTGTCCTTCTGGACGTAGTGGGCGAAGCGCTCGTGGTCGCCGTCGCCGTGCGACACCTGCGGCGTCGGCTCTACGAGGGTCCCCGTACCTGCCCCGCGCTCGGGCTCAACAGTGCTCATAACTGCCAAGGGTACTCACGCGCGCCGAAACCGGGGAGCCTCGGCCCGCCGCTGTCCACGGGCCCGCTCCCCGGCCGCCGACGCACCGCACCCGACCGCCGTCCGCGGCCCGCCCCTCGCCCGCCGCCGTCAGGACGCGACGGGCATGGCGCCCCGGTCGCCGGCGGTCAGCCCCAGCTCGGCGGCGAAGGCCAGCGCGGCCTGCGGGCGGACCTCGTACCAGGAGTCCCGGTCGGCGACCGTGTCCAGGAGCGCGGCGATCTCCGCGGCACCGACCGAGCAGGTCTCGGCGGCGGCGAGGAAGGCCCGGACGGCCCTGACGGCCTCGATGGGCTCGACGTCCGCCTCCGTCCACGCCACGAGATCGTCGACGACCCGCTCGATCGCGGCATCGCCGGTGCCGGCCCAGCTCACGGCCATCTCCAGGCCGTCGTCGATCATCGTCGCGGGGTAGGGCGCACGGCCCCAGGCGCCGTCCTGCCACCAGTAGACGAAGCCGAAGAGATTGCCCTCGGCCTCGTGGCGCAGCTGCTTCCAGGGCAGCCAGTCGGGCCCGCAGGCCAGGAAATCGATCTGCCGGCCCCTGCTGTGGGTGTAGCTGCCGTCGGAGTCCTGGCCACACAGCAGCGCACGGCCGTCCTCGAACAGCCGCAGGCGCCACCAGTAGCTGCCGCCGCCGTTCCAGCACTGGAGCCCGGCCGGGCCCCAGGTGAACTCGTCCCGGTCGTCCATGGCGGCCGATACGACGGCCAGCGTCGCGGCCCGCGCCCACAGCAGACGCGGATGGTCCAGATCCTCGGGCACACCCGGCCTGTGCATGAGGCTCCCCGTTTCGTCCCGCGCGGGCCCGCCGTCGCGTCCGCGCACCTCCCCTGACTCTCGAACCCTAGCGACGGGGACTGACAATTCCCCATGATGAAGCCGTAACAAGCTGCCCGCGGGGAGGGTCAGTTCAGCGAGGGGTCGTCCGGGTACGTGGCGACCATGGCGAGCTCGTTGCGCTGTCGCCGCAGTACCGCCCGCCACAGCCCTTCCGGGGCGGGCGAGGAGACGTCGCCCGGCTCGGACTCGACGACGTACCACGCGCCCTCGACCAGCTCCTCCTCCAGCTGGCCGGGACCCCAGCCCGCGTACCCGGCGAAGATCCGCAGGCTGCCGAGCACCGCGGCGAGCAGTTCGGGAGGCGCCTCCAGATCGACCAGCCCGATCGCGCCGTGCACCCGCCGCCAGCCCAGCGGCTCGTCGCCGGGCGGCACGCTCTCCGCCGCGTCCGCGCTCGGAGTGGCGCCGGCCACCTCCGCGTCGGCCCCGCCGGGCAGCGCGCCGCTCTCCACGGGCGGCACGCCGCCCTCCTTGGGCAGCCCGCCGGGGACCACCGCCACCCCGAGCGCGGAGTCCAGCGAGACCGGTCCACCCTGGAAGACGACGCCCGGCTCGCCGGCCAGCGCGGCCCAGGGCGCGAGGATGTCCCCGACGCCGACCGGCGTCGGGCGGTTGAGGACCACGCCGAGGGAGCCTTCCTCGTCGTGATCGAGGAGGAGCACCACCGCGCGGTCGAAGTTCGGGTCGGCGAGCGCGGGCGTGGCGACGAGCAGCCGGCCTGTGAGCGAGGACACCTCGGTCATGGCCACATGATCCCGCACATCGGGCCGGAGCGGGGAGTCAACGGGCGGACCCGTGCGAGTGCAGGGCAGGGCGTACGGCGGCAGTACCGGCGCACGTGACACACCCGGGCTGCACATTCAAGACAATTAATGCATTTTCAGCCAAATGGCGATTACGGATCAAAGCCTGATCGTAGCGGAGCGTGTTGTGACAAAGCCATTACATGCCTGAAGCACGCACACCTCTACGGAGACGCCCTCCGGCGCCCTTACCATTTCTCATTGGCCCTGCCCGTCTCCAGGAACGCGAGATCCATGACCGTCTCTACTGACGACGTACTGCTTGTCCACGGCGGCACCCCGCTCGACGGCGAGATCCGGGTTCGCGGTGCGAAGAACCTTGTGCCCAAGGCCATGGTCGCCGCCCTCCTGGGCAGCGGTCCCAGCCGGCTGCGCAACGTGCCCGACATCCGCGACGTCCGCGTCGTACGCGGGCTGCTGCAGCTGCACGGCGTCACGGTGCGCCCGGGCGACGATCCGGGCGAGCTGATCCTCGACCCGTCGCACGTGGAGAGCGCGAACGTCGCCGACATCGACGCGCACGCCGGCTCCTCACGGATCCCGATCCTCTTCTGCGGCCCCCTGCTGCACCGGCTGGGCCACGCCTTCATCCCGGGCCTGGGCGGCTGCGACATCGGCGGCCGGCCGGTCGACTTCCACTTCGACGTGCTCCGCCAGTTCGGCGCGACGATCGAGAAGCGCGCCGACGGTCAGTACCTGGAGGCCCCGCAGCGGCTGCGCGGCACCAAGATCCGGCTGCCGTACCCGTCGGTCGGCTCGACCGAGCAGGTGCTGCTGACGGCCGTCCTGGCGGAGGGCGTCACCGAGCTGTCGAACGCCGCCGTGGAGCCGGAGATCGAGGACCTCATCTGCGTACTGCAGAAGATGGGCGCGATCATCTCCATGGACACCGACCGGACCATCCGGATCACCGGTGTCGACAAGCTCGACGGCTACAACCACCGCGCCCTCCCGGACCGCCTGGAGGCCGCCTCCTGGGCGTCCGCCGCGCTGGCCACCGAGGGCAACATCTACGTCCGCGGCGCCCAGCAGCGGTCGATGATGACCTTCCTGAACACCTTCCGCAGGGTCGGCGGCGCCTTCGAGATCGACGACGAGGGCATCCGCTTCTGGCATCCGGGCGGCTCGCTCAACGCCATCGCCCTGGAGACCGACGTCCACCCCGGCTTCCAGACCGACTGGCAGCAGCCGCTGGTCGTCGCGCTGACCCAGGCCTCGGGCCTGTCCATCGTGCACGAGACGGTGTACGAGTCCCGGCTCGGCTTCACCTCCGCGCTGAACCAGATGGGCGCGCACATCCAGCTCTACCGCGAGTGCCTGGGCGGCTCCGCCTGCCGCTTCGGCCAGCGCAACTTCCTGCACTCCGCGGTCGTCTCAGGGCCCACCAAGCTCCAGGGCTCCGACCTGGTCATCCCCGACCTGCGCGGCGGCTTCTCGTACCTGATCGCGGCGCTGGCCGCGCAGGGCACCTCCCGGGTGCACGGCATCGACCTGATCAACCGCGGCTACGAGAACTTCATGGAGAAGCTCGTCAGCCTCGGTGCGCACGTCGAGCTGCCGAACGGCGCGCTGAGCGACTGACCTGCCGCGCCCGCCGCACGACACGCCGAAGGGCGGCCACCCGGTCCGGGTGGCCGCCCTTCGTGCTTCGTCAGCCGGCCCGCTCGGCCACCAGCACCGGGTTGTCGTGCGGGGTGAGCGTGCAGGGCGTGCCCGCCGTCAGGTCACCGGCCTCCCAGCTGGGCAGGTCGGCCTTGATCCGGAGCCCGGCCGCGGTGGTCAGGTGCAGGCGGGTGGTGGCGCCGAGGAAGGTCGCCACCCGTACGGTCGCGGGCGCCCCCTGCGCGCCCGCGACCGTACCGGCGGCGACGGCGAGGCCCTCGGGCCGCACCAGCACGTCGACCTCGCCGCCCTCGGCGCACGCGTCCGGCACGGTCCCGTGGACCGGCAGGCGGCGGCCGAACAGCTCGACCGTCGCGCCCGCGCGCAGCGTGCCCGGCAGCCGGTTCATGGTCCCGACGAACTCCGCGACGAACGGCGTGGCCGGCCGCTCGTACAACTCCGCGGGGGCGGCGCACTGTTCGAGCCGTCCGTTGTTCATCACCGCGACGCGGTCCGCCATGGACAGCGCCTCCTCCTGGTCGTGGGTGACGAAGACGGTGGTGATGCCGAGTTCGAGCTGGATGCGGCGGATCTCCTCACGGAGGGTGAGTCGCACCTTGGCGTCGAGCGCGGACAGCGGCTCGTCGAGCAGCAGGACCCGCGGGCGGGCGGCCAGCGCGCGGGCGAGCGCCACGCGCTGCTGCTGGCCGCCGGAGAGCTGGTGCGGGTAGTGGCCCTCGCGGCCGGGCAGGCCGACCAGTTCCAGCAACTCGGCCGCCCGCGCGTCCCGTTCCGCGGCGGGGGCCTTTCGGACCCGCAGGCCGTAGCCGACGTTCTGGGCGGCGGTCATGTTCGGGAAGAGACTGTAGGACTGGAAGACCATGCCGATGTCGCGGCGGTGCGCGGCGATCCGGGTGACGTCCTTGCCGTCCATGGTCAGCGCGCCGCTGTCGGCGGTCTCGAAGCCCGCGATGATGCGCAGCGCGGTGGTCTTGCCGCAACCGGAGGGGCCGAGCAGGGCGACCAGCTCGCCGGGGGCGATGTCCAGGTCCAGGCCGTCCAGCGCGGTGGTGGCGCCGAACCGGCGGCGCAGTCCCTTGAGCTGGACGGGTACGCCCGCCGCCGGGGCGCTCGCCGGGGTCACACTCTCTACGGACACACTCATGACGTCTTCCTTTGCTTGCGCGTGCGGCCGCGCCGGCCGCCCGCCAAGGTGGTGAGCAGGAGCAGCAGGCCCCACGTGATGAAGAGGCTCAACATCGCGGCGGCGCCGGCGAGTTCCGCGTCCGCGTCGCCGACCTCGACCATCCAGACGGCGAACGGCCGGTAGCCGAGCACGGAGGCGACGGTGTACTCGCCCAGGACCATCGCCAGGCCCAGTACGGCGCCGCCGACGACGGCGGACCGCAGGTTGGGCACGACGACCCGGGCGAGGGTGGTGAGCCGGCCGGCGCCCAGGCTGCGGGATGCCTCCACCAGCGTCTTGAGGTCGATGGCGCGCAGTCCCGCGTCCAGCGACCGGTAGAGGAACGGCAGCGACATGACGGTGTAGAGCAGGACCAGGACCAGCGGGAAGTTCTCGTCCTGGAGGACCATCAGGGTCTGGTAGAAGGGCGTCCTCGCCAGGTCGGGCGCCCAGGACAGGACCGTGTTGACGCCGGCGACCAGCGCGATCGGCGGGACGACCAACGGCGTCATGCACAGGATCTCGACGACCGGGCGCAGTCGCGGCAGCCGCAGATGGATCACCACCATGGTGGGGACGACCAGCAGCAGGCCCAACGCCACGGTGGCGAGCCCCAGTTCGAGAGAGAGCAGCAGGCTGCCCAGCATGTCGCCGGAGACCAGGTGGTCGGTGTAGACGCCGAGCGAGAAGCCCTTGGTGGGGTCGTCGACGGTGAACCAGAGGGAGGCGGCGACCGGGACGGCGAAGTAGAGCAGGGCGAGGAGAAGGACGGCGAGGCGTCCGTAGGGGCGGCGGCCGCGGCGGGCCGGGGCGCGCTCGCCCGGTGCCGTCTCCTCGGGCGGTGCCACGGGCGCCTGCGCGGCGGTCGTCATCCCAGCCATCGGGCGCTCCTGCGCTGCAGCGGTATCTGTACGGCCATCACCAGCAGCGCGATGACGACCATGTTCAGGCTCATGGCGAGGGCGAGGTTCTCCTGGCCGACCAGCACGTTGCCGGCCAGGGCGTTGGAGATCTGCACGGTGATCAGGGGCACCGAACTGCCGACCATGACGGCGGCGGTGGCGTGCGAGGCGAAGGCGGTGCCGAAGAGCAGGACCGCCCCGCCGAGCAGCGAGGGGGTGAGCACCGGGATGCCGATGTGCCGCCAGAACTGGCCGCGGGTGGCGCCGCAGGACGCGGCGGCCTCCTGCCACTGGGTGCGCAGTCCGTCGAGGGCGGGCAGCACCGTCACCACCATCAGGGGAATCATGAAGTAGAGGTAGGCCAGCACCAGTCCGGCGGTGGTGTAGAGGCTGAAGCCGGTGGCGTCCAGCGACATGAGCCGGGTGAGGGTGCCGGTGGTGCCGAGCGTCGCGACGAAGGCGAAGGCGAGCGGGGCGCCGCTGAAGTTGGCGAGCACTCCGGAGGCGGCCACCACGGCCCGGCGTAGGACGGGCCGCCGCGAGGAGATCACGGCCTGCGCGATGAGCGTGCCGAGGACGGTGGCCAGCAGCGCGCACAGCAAGGAGAGCTGGACGCTGCCGCCGAGGCCGGTGGCGTAGATGCCCTTGAGCGACTGGCGGACGTTGTCGAGGGTGGCGTGGCTCGCGCCGGTGGCCGGGTCGGTGGCGGTGAACGCGCCGTGGACCATGGCGCCGGCCGGCAGCCCGAAGCAGAGGGCGAGGAAGGCGAAGAAGGGGACGACGGCGGGCCAGGCGTGCCCGCCTGCCCGGGGTGGTCGGCGGGCGGCCGGGGCGGGCGCCGCCTCGCCGCCGGCGCTCGGGGTGGGGGTTCGGTCACTCATACGCGGAGGTTTCTCCAGAGGGCGGGAAGCAGGGGCGAGGGGCGGATCACGGGTCAGCCGACGGCCTTGCCCCAGCCCTCGTTGATGGCCACCTTCGCGGCGTCCTCCTGTTCCCCGGTGGGGAATTCGGGGGTGCCGTGGACCTTGGGGAGGCGGGCGGCGGCCGGTGCGTCGGCGGTGCCGTCCTTCGTCATCTCGTCGAGGAGGGCGGGCCGGGAGTAACCCTTGAGCCAGATGTTCTGGCCGGTGGGGCTGTAGAGGAATTCGAGCCAGAGCCGGGCGGCCGCGGGGTGCGGCGCGTACGCGTTGACGCCCTGGTTGTAGTACTGCGCGTAGGCGCCGTCCGAGGGCACCGTGACTTTCCAGTCGACGCCCTTGGCCTTGAGTTCCTTGCTGTAGCCGAGGTTGAGGTAGTCCCAGTCGATGGAGATCGGGGTCTCGCCCTTGCGGATGGTGGCGGGCGAGGACTGGACGGGCACGAAGTTGCCGCGCTTCTTGAGCTTCTTGAAGAAGTCCAGGCCGGGCCCGACGTCGTCGAAGGAGCCGCCGTTGGCGAGTGCGGCGGCGAAGACCGCGGAGAAGGCCGAGGAGGACTCCGCGGGGTTGCCGTTGAGCGCGACCTTGTTCCGGTAGCGGGGCTCCAGCAGTTCGGCGAAGGTGCGCGGGCACTTCTCGACGGCCTTGGCGTCGCAGCCGATCGAGATGTAGCCGCCGTAGTTGTTGAGGTACGAGCCGTCGGCCTGCTTCTGCGTGCGGGGAATGTCCTGCCAGCCACGCACCTTGTACGGCGCGAGCAGCCGCTTGCCGCGGGCGTTGCGCATGAAGGCGGTGCCCAGGTCCAGGGCGTCGACGGCCCGGTCCTGGCCGCGGCGCTTGTCGGCGGCGCCCAGGGCGAGCTGGCTGGTGCCGCCGGGGTTCTCGTTGTGGACCTCGATGCCGTACTTCTTTTCGAAGGTCTTGATCATCTCGCCGTAGTTCGCCCAGTCGGGGGCCAGCGCGTAGACGTTGAGCCTGCCCTCCTTCTTCGCGGCCTTGACCAGCGCGTCCATCCCGCCGAGAGCTGCCGCCGAACGGGCGTTCGCGGCCTTGCCGGTGACGGCCGCCGGGGCATAGCCGCAGCCGGCGGCGGTGGCGGCGGCCAGGGCGACCGCCACCGCGGTCACGGTCCGGCGCCTCGTCGAGGTCGGTTTCTTCGGCCGGGGGTCCGGGGGTCGCCCTCCGGGATGACACAGCACGATGGGTACTCCTGGGTCTTCGGCCGCCAACCTGTATGGACAAGCCGCTAGTCAGTAAGCCTCGGCAAGCTAACAGCAAGGCAACCCCCAAACAAAGCCCTGGGGGCAATAAAACCGCAGGTCATAAGCGTTATGAAAGAATAGGTTTAGAGTCCCGCCAGACGGTAAGACGCATACTCCACCCCTGTCGGGATGCGCGCTACTGTGCGCAGGTGGGATGATCGCCCGCAGGCCCCGGAAAACGCCCGGAAGGCCTTCAGCACCAGGCCGCGAGGAGCCCTGTTGACCCGACGCCACCAGCAGATCGCCGAGACCCTGCGGCGTGCCATCACCGACGGCGCCCACCCCGTGGGCAGCACCCTGCCGTCGGAGAGCGAACTGGCCGCCGCGCACGGCGTCTCACGGGGCACGGTCCGCCAGGCCCTCGCCGCTCTGCTCGCCGAGGGCCTGATCGGCTCCCGCCAGGGCGCCCGGCACATCGTGCTCAGCACGGCGCCCAGCCAGAGCTTCACCGAACTGCGCAGCTTCGCCCAGTGGGCGCGGGCCGGCGGCCACTCCCCCGGCGGCCAGGTCCTGGAAACCGCCCGGGGCGCCGCGGACGGCGAGGAGGCGGCGCTGCTGCAACTCCCGCCGGGCGCGGAGGTGCTGCGGGTGCTGCGCCTGCGCACCCTGGACGGCGAACCGGTACTGCTGGAGCGCACCGTGTACGCGGCCTGGATCGCGGACGCGGTGGAAACCCTGCCGCCCGACTGCGAGTCCGTCACGCAGGCGCTCCTGGAATCCTGCGGCCTGGTCTTCGCGCACGGCGAGCACCACATCGACGCCCTCGCGGCCGGCACCGTGGACGCCCGGGAATTGCGGGTGCGACGGGGCAGCCCGCTGCTGCGCGTACGCCGCACCACGACCACCGCGGAAGGCCGCCCGGTGGAGACCTCGGACGACCGCTACCGCCCCGGCGCGGTGGTCTTCACCGTGCGCAACTCCACCCAGGCCAACCCTCTGGCGCGCACCCCGGCCGATTGACCGGCCGCACCCCGCCTCAGCCCCAGCCCCTCGGGCCCTCACGGCCCCTTCCAGCGAACAGCGAGCCCGCATGCCCCCTCTGCCCGCCGCCACGCTCCCCGCAGCCCTGCTGTGCGACATGGACGGCACTCTCGTCGACACCGAGCACCAGTGGCTGGCGACGGTGGCCGCCTTCCTGCGGGAGCAGGGCGTCCCCGCCGGCGAGGAGGTGCTGACCGCGTTCGCCGGGTCCCCGGTGGACGCGGCCGCCGAGCGCCTGGTGCGCGAGCACGGCGTCGGTATCGGCGTCGCCCGTACGACCGCCCTGCTCGACCGGGAATTCACCGCCCGGGTGGCCGCCGGGGTCACCGTGCAGCCCGGCGCCCTGCGGCTGCTGGACCGGGCCCGCGCGCTGGGCGTGCCGGCCGCTCTGGTCACCGCGTCCGAGCGGCACGTCGCCGATCTGGTGCTGCGCACGCTCGGCGCGGACCGCTTCGCGCTGTCCGTGACCTCCGGCGAGGCGCCGCGCGGCAAGCCGCACCCGGACCCCTATCTGGCCGCCGCGAAGGGCCTGGGCGTCGACCCCGCGGACTGCCTCGCCGTGGAGGACACCCCGACCGGTGCGGCCGCCGCGCTGGCCGCGGGCTGCCGGCTGCTGGCCGTTCCGACCGTGCCGGGCATCACACCCGGCCCCCGTACAGCGGTCGTCGCCTCCCTGGAGGACGTCGACCTGGCCGACTTCCCGTTCACCCGGGCCGCCTGACCCCACCGCGGACCGGCCCCTCCCCCGGGCATGCGAAAGGGCGGCCATCCCTGGAAGGGATGGCCGCCCTTTCGTGCCGTGCTGAGGGGTCTTACTTACCCTTGGCGGCTTCCTTGAGCTTGGAGCCCGCGGAGACCTTCACGCTGTAGCCGGCCGGGATCTGGATCGGGTCGCCGGTCTGCGGGTTGCGCGCGGTGCGAGCGGCACGGTGGGTGCGCTCGAAGGTCAGGAAGCCGGGGATGGTGACCTTCTCGTCGCCCTTGGCGACGACCTCGCCGGTCACCTCGGCGAGGGCGGCCAGAACGGCGTCGGCGTCCTTGCGGGTCACCTCGGCGCGATCGGCCAGAGCGGCCACCAGCTCACTGCGGTTCATGTTTGTACTCCCGTGTTCTTCTTGCCAATGAGGCGTGAGATCGAAGCCGATGCTGCCAGGGCCCTTGGACAGTCCCCGGACCCGGGTCTGCTGACAGACCCTCGCGCCCGAATACGCATCCTGCCCCCACCTGCGGCGGTAAAGCCAATCCGGCACCCTGGAGGGTCACACGAAAAGCGCCACTGCCTCGTAGTGGTGACGTTTCGCACCGTGCCGCTCCGGGCCGGCCCCGCAGGGGTGTGGCCGTTTACTGCCAGCCACCCTATGGGGGCCTTGTGGACGGCATGTCATACGACGCGCCGTACTCAGAGCGCCGTGGCAGCAGTCACAGTCTCGCCTGCCGCCTTGGCCGCCTCCCGGACCGCACCGGCCACCGCGCCCGCAACCTTGTCGTTGAAGACGCTGGGGATGATGTAGTTCGGGTTGACCTC
>NZ_JBIRGO010000025.1:0-109721 GCF_044328065.1 Streptomyces sp. NPDC017993 | reverse complement strand
GGGGGGGTGGTGGGGGGGGGGGGGGGGGGGGGGGGGGGGGGTTTCGGGGGGGGGGGGGGGGGGGTGGTGGGGGGGGGGGGGGGGGCCCCCCCCCCCCCCCCCACCACCCCTCCCCCTCCCCTCGCCCCCTACGGAGTCACGCCACCGAACCGGACGCCTTCAACGACCGCCCCAGGGCACGGGGCATCACGGTCTCCGCGGAGTCCCCGCACGCCGGATCCCCGTCAGCGGCGTCGAGCAGCGCGACGAGCGTCTCCCGGGCCCGAGCGACCCTGGAACGGACCGTGCCCACAGGACAGCCGACGACAGCGGCCGCCTCCGCATACGGCAGCCCGAGCAGCTGGGTGAGCACGAACGCTTCCCGCCGAGAAGGATCGAGGGCGGAGAGCAGATCGGTCAGGGCGACACCCTCGTCGAAACCCGGACCGGTCTCACGCTGCACCTGCTCCGCCGCGACCTGCCAGTCGGCGAGCCCGGCGACCCGCGGCCTCGCGTTGTTGGCGCGGACCCGGTCGGCGACCGTACGCCGGGCGATGGTCAGCAGCCAGGTACGCGCCGAGGACCGGCCCTCGAACCCTGGCAGGCTGCGCAGGGCCCGCAGATAGGTGTCCTGCACCAAGTCGTCCGCGGCCTGGGCATCGCGGCTCAAGTACGTCACGTAGCGCAGCACATGACGCCGGGTGCCCCGCACGAAATTCTCCACCGCCTCCTCATCGCCCGTGCGGGCCGCCAGCGCCCACCGGGTCACCAGAGCATCCTCGGCCTCACGCATGCGCGTCCTCCCCTCGCCGGTCACCGTGCGACTCGGAGAGAATGGGCCGATGCACTGCTCCGTATCCCGCACCGCACTCTCCGCGCGCCTCGACGGCGAGTGCCTGCCGGAGGGCATCACCGATCAAGCGGTCCGCGAACACCTCGCGGGGTGCGTCGAGTGCAGCCATTGGGACCGCCAGGCCCGACGGCTGCGCTCCCTTTTTCAGGACGTGGCGGAGCCGGGGAGTGGGCGCGCCGGCGATCTGCTGGAACGGCTGAGGCGCGCGGGATGCGCCAACAGGCCCTCGACCGATACCGGTCGACCTGACGCTTGATACGTGGCCGTTGTGCGGCGTAGCGGGACGGATGGTTGGAACGAGATCGACCGTGGGCACCTGGGATGCCAACGTCCGGACAGGCGTCATCATCTGGAGTCCTTCGCGTGATCCGGTCGCCGTGACTACGGACGGACCGGCAGGGCCGGGTCCGGGCACGGCCGCCGCAACTGCCACTCGGCGACGGCCGCAACCCGGTATCAGCTGATGTCAGCGGACAGCCGGAGCCTGCGGAGGACCACGCAGCGACACCACATGGGCCAGCAGCCACTCACGCATGACCCGGCGCGGCCGCTGCTCCGGCACCCGGGCGGCGTGCCGAACTGCCGGAAGTACGGGGCGTTTCGCAGGGAGAAGCCGCCGGAAGAGGAAGAGGGAAACGGTCCGCACGACCCGGAAGACCGCCTGCTCCCCGCCCCACATCCACCAGGCGCTCAACGCCGCGACCACCATGTGCACCGCGACCATCGAGTGCCCGCCGCCCTGCATCTCCTCGTGCGGGGACCGAGGCATGCCGTGCATCGGGGCGCGACCGGCCCCACCGCAGAAGGCCACCTGTCCGAAAGCGAACGCCGTGTGGAGCACCGCCTGGGTGCCGGCCGTCAGCAACCCCACCACGACCGCCCCGCGCTCACGCCTGGCGAAGCACCACGCGCCGGCGGCAGCACTCGCGACAGCCGCGACCACTACGTGCCACGGCAGGGGCGCACCGGACGACCGCACGTGCCCGAGCGCCGTGAGCAGCACGCAGACGGTGGCGAACGCCACGGCCCGTAAGCCCCTGAGAACGCATCCGGATTCCATGTCGGGCCCAGCTTGCACCCCGCCCTCTCCTCCCGACCCCGGAGTGCGGAAGGTGCTCAATCCTTGAGCGAATTCGTCGAGCCCTGGCGCGGGCACCGCATCACCGGACGACCACCTAGGCGTGACGTGGGTCACACCACTCGCCTGGAACTCGTTCGCCCCTCCCGCCGACGACTGAGGTGATGGCTGGGTGGATGCCGGCCCACGCCTCAGAGGAGAAGGATGCCGAGCAACAGCGACACGGTCGGGCTCGCCCAGGACGACGCGGCGGATCGCACCCTGGACGAGGCCCCGGGGGGCGCCCCGGACGGCGCCCCGGATGGCGCAGAAGCGAACCCCTCCCACGGGCCTCAACCCGCCACTCCCTCACCGGGCGGGTGGGCGGCGCTGCGCCCCCTGCTGCTCCGCCTGCACTTCTACGCGGGCATCCTCATCGCGCCGTTTCTCCTCATAGCGGCTGTGACGGGCCTGCTGTACGCGGGTTCGTTCCAGGCGGAGAAGATCGTCTACGCACACGAGCTGCGCGTACCCGTCGGCGACCACCGGCTGCCGTTGACCCAGCAGGTCGCTGCGGCACGCTCCGCGCACCCGGAGGGCACGGTCAACGCCGTCCGTCCGGGCGCCGAACCGGATGCCACGACCCGCGTGCTGCTCGATGTACCCGGCCTGGAGGAGAGCCACCGGCTGGCGGTGTTCGTCGATCCCTACACCAGCAGGGTGCGCGGCGCCCTGGACAGCTACGGCAGTTCCGGAGCGTTGCCCCTGCGCACCTGGATCGACCAACTGCACGGCAGCCTCCTGCTCGGGGACGCCGGACGGCTCTACAGCGAACTCGCCGCCAGCTGGCTGTGGGTGGTGACGGCCGGCGGAGTCGCCCTGTGGATCGGCCGCCGCCGCCAGGCGAGCCGCTTGCGGCGGACACTGCTGCCCGAGCGAGCCGCCACCGGCCGCCGCCGAACCCTGTCCTGGCACGGCGCGGTCGGCATCTGGGCCGCCCTGGGCTTCTTCTTCCTCTCCGCCACCGGCCTGACGTGGTCGCAGTACGCCGGACAGAACGTCACCGACCTGCGGGCGGCGCTGTCCTGGGAGACCCCGGCCGTGTCCGGCGAGGCATCGGCACATCACCAAGGAGCCATGGACCACGGCTCCCACTCGATGCCCCGGGCGGACGTCGGAGTCGACCGAGTGCTGACGGCAGCCCGCGGCGAAGGGCTCTCCGACCCGGTCGAGATCACGTACCCGGCGAAGCCCGGCGCCGCCTACGCGGTGAAGCAGATCCGCACCACCTGGCCCGAGAAGCAGGATGCGGCGGCCGTCGACGGGGCGACCGGCTCGGTGACGGAGGTGGTGCGGTTCCAGGACTGGCCGCTGGCCGCCAAGTTGAGCCGATGGGGAATCGACGCCCACATGGGCCTGCTGTTCGGCCTCGCCAACCAGATCGCCCTGGCCGTCCTGATGATCGCGCTGATCTGCGTGATCGCCTGGGGCTACCGGATGTGGTGGCTACGCCGCCCGACCCGAACCGACCGTCGCAGCGCAGGCCGCCCCCCTGCCCGCGGAGCATGGCGCCGCATCCCACCGCACATACTCGCCCCCTCACTCCTCCTCTCAGCAGCAACCTGCTACTTCATCCCCCTGCTGGGCATCCCCCTGCTCGCCTTCCTGGCCGGCGACCTTGCCATCGGAACCCTCCACCGACACCGCGACCGCCGGCCTGCGGCCGACTGACGGGCAGGCGGTGGTGAATCTGCCCCGACGCCCTCCGCATGACCGTCTACACGTAGGTGGCGCAGGACACACAACGTGAAGCGATGAGCCGCATGAACCTGCAGCCGAGCGGCGGATCACTCCTGCCCGACCGCCGACGCCGTCGAAGCCCCCCAGAAACGCCGGAAGCCCCAGGCCATCACCGGCCCGGGGCTTCTTCCCTGGTGAAGCTAAGAGCCCCCTGTCGGATTCGAACCAACAACGAGCTGCGGCTCCTCCCATGGTCAGGGCCCGAGGGCAACCCCTGCTACTTGAGTACCGAGGGCAGCGGCTTCCTGTCCCCCTGGCTGACAACACCGAAGCGGTGCAACTGGAAATGACGGACGAACGACGGAGGCGATGAGGGCCCCAGCTTCCAGCGGCGGCCTTCGGCTAACAGCGACACACCGAACGGTAGGGGACCCCAGACTGAGTATGGGGTCCCCTACCGTTCGATCGGGCGGCGGTGGCACCGCACTGAACACCCGCTGCAAGGAGTTCGATAGTCGCCTCCTGCCCCACACGTCTGGGTCTCCAACCGAGGCGCTGGGCCCCCTCACGGATGCGGCTGTGCGCCGACGCTGACGTTAGCCGTAGACGTCGGCTGGAGTTTCGCCGAAGTGGCTGCGCGACTCACCCGTTGACTCTGATGATGTTGAGATGTCCGACACCCTTTGGCTCAAGCTCATAGGCACGCTCCCCGCCGTTCTCTGGGTGGCCTTCGCCAGCCTTGTGTACTTCACCTTACGAGGAACGATCATGCAGCGACTGGTCCCACGATTAACTGCGGTGCGAGCCCTGGGGGTCGAGGTTGAGCTCGCTGGCGAACTACTTGACCGAGCTCAAGACGAGAGTCAGGCCTCGGTCTCTGCGACAGCCAGGCGCACAGCCCTGGGCCGCCTGGAACATGCCGCAGATGTGCTCCAAGGGGGCAAGATGCTGTGGGTCGATGATCGCCCCGAGGGTAATGCGCCGCTCGTGGAGCTCTTCCGGACAGCTGGCATGCACATTGATATTGCCTTATCTACCAAGGAGGCCACGCCTCTCTTTCGCCGTAGGCCATACGACGTCATCATCAGCGACATTGACCGTAGTGGCGACCGGCAAGCAGGGATCAAGATGCTTCGCTTACTGGAGCAGTACCACCTTGATGTGCCTGTGCTGATCTACACAGGGAGGTTCAACCCCGAGAGGGGCGTTGACCGCAGGATCTTCGCAGCTACCACCGCACCGGTCGACCTGGTCCACTACGTCATCGATCTCATGGAGCGGGCTCGCCTGGGATCATTGTGACTCCCAGTGGGCAGAGCCCCGGGCAGAGTCAACTATGCCCACCAGGGGAGCAACGCTGAACGGGCTGCTCAAAACTGGTGCTGTCGGGCGCCCTTGATGTCAGCCATCGAGTCAGTACGACGAGCTGAAGTCTCCGGGTGCAGGCAAGGTCCGTCCAGTGTGGCAGATCGTCTACGACGACCCAGGTCAGAGCGTGGTGGGTCCGGTCAACTCCCGTGCCCCTCTGTCATCGTGGCCGGACTAGCACGGCCCAAGGGCTCCCTGCACGCCGATCACCATGGCGCCGCCCCCTTGAGCAAGTTGGCCCACTCGTCCAGGATGTGCCGAGTGAGTGGTTGGAGTGATCTCGCAGGCCAAGCCGTCAGTTCCTTACTGGGAACACTGGTGGGTGGCGCAATAACTGTCCTGGTCGCGCGCTGGCAGACCATTAAGACAATTGGGTCCCAAGGCGAGCTGGCCACCTCTCAGCAAGCCGAAGCTGCGAGACTCGCCAGCTCCGAGAGGGAGCGTCAACGTTCCGCCGATGCTGCACGTCAGTTACTTGAGCGGCTGGCTGACCTCTACGACTGGTTACCGTCGCTGCCGGACATAGGGGCGGACCAGCCCACCCTGAGCTCTCATGCGCGCGAGCAGTGCGCTTCAGCCATGGAAACAATCCGTCGGGGCATGCACACTGACCTCTTTTTGATCAGCGACATGCACGTCCGGGACCGCTACCGAACGCTGGTGAAGCTCGCCTACGACGTGGGCTGGCGCGGCATAGGCCGCGAGCATCGGGAGCGACAGATAAGAGACGTACGAAACTACATGCGCTACGTACAATTCTCGCTAGAGGCCGTCGTTGACGGAGCCTCTCGTCCTGATCATGTTCCCGCACCAGTACTCGAACGCGGCAACTCAGAGGCTTGGCTCCCTCCAGCCCTGCCCTGGCACTGGGGAGACCCGGCCGACGGCACCTGACTCACACCCTGCTTGCACGTCTATTTCCGCTTCCCACGGGCGACATGCCCTCCCAGCTTCAAGTCAACTGCGAACCCACCCGGCTCCACGCATTGACCGATCAGGGGGTAGAACCGCTTTAGGAGTTCGCTCGGGTACCCCTCTCACACCTGGAACCAACCGGCTGGTCATGCCACGCCAAGCCGCCCTCGACCGCTGCCATCCACGGCTGTTGATGTCATCTGTGAGTGTCAGGTGCCGGGACGCCGCCGGGGCGTCAGGACCCCTCGACGGCTCCAGTTCCTCCTTGACCGCCTCGTCCAGGCGCTCAAGGGACATGAGAGCCCGCTTCCTCCCGGCAGCTACGAACGGTGAAGCTCGTGCAGTGAGTTGACCTGCCCAATCCAGAACTCAAGTTTCGCCGTTGCGGAGGAGCCCTTGGAAAGCAGGTTGAGCTGCTGCGCGAGTGTGTAGAAACCAGGCCCGGCGTCGTTCGCGCCGAGGTAGTGGACCAAGGCGGAGATCATGAGCCTGCTCTGAGGGTAGTCCCGCTCCACTATCAGTCCAAGCAGGTGGCCCATCGCCGCCCGTTCGTCCGCCTGCTCGAAGTCGAAGCCAGGAAGTCCGGTCCGCCGGGTCAGCACAGAGTTCATCTCCGTGTAGGTCGTGACCTTGCGGAGCTGTGCCCGCTCAACGAGGAACTTCAAGCCGGCACTGGCCAACTGATCCCATGCCTCACCACTCCGGCCGTACATCGCCCACCCCCTGCGCTCGCGGTCCAGGCGCCTGAGTATGCCGAACAGACCGACCTGGCGGAGCGGCTTGGAGCGCACAGGGCTCCGGAGGGCGCTTCGGTCCCCGGCGTATGCGCAGGTCACAAGCATTTTATGACCGACAAGACATGGTTCGTCCACAGATGGTCCACGGCCCACTTTCGGATCAAGACGCTCCTGGTCGCGATAGTCCAGCGAGTACAGCCAGAACGGAAGTGATTCTCTGAGTGAGGTGATCTTCGGTGACCACAGGGCCATCGTTCCGTTTTTCAGCAGGAGGTAGGGCTATGGACGAGGGATGGCGTCATTTCTCATTGAAGTCATGGAATTGGCCGCTAGGGCTGAAGCTTGGGCGCACCCCATGAAGCAAACCCAGCGTGACCTATTCCCACCACTACACCAGCACCTTACGAACCCTGATCTACCGGCGGGGCGTGAGATCCTTTGGGAAGTGATCCGTACGGCGGATGACGCTGTGACCCTACGGAAGTACAGGCCGGAAGGTTATCGGGAGGCGATGAGCGCCATTGTCATGTCCGACACCCTCGACTTGTACGTGAATGCAGGATTCGTAAGCAAGCGACTTGCCCTTCAGGAATGAGCGTCGCCACTCGCTCGCACTTACAGGCATGGCCGCCACGCGCTTGACGCCCGAGGCGGTGATGACAAACCAATGCCGACTTAGATTACCTCCTGCGCCTATAGCTTCCAAACTCGATCCAACGCGTCGTCTGCCAGGAAACGCGTCCTCGCCTCAATTTGTGCATCAGACGGGAAATCCGTGGCGCTCGCTTCCCACATAGCGAGTTGCGGATCGAAATACGCTCTCCCCTTCTTGAAGTCCTCGATCTTGGACGACAACGGAGCGTCCCCAAGGGAGCTGTTAAGTCGAGCGGTGAGCAGCGTGAGATTGCCTATCGAGTAGACCGGGTTGCGATAATTCGCCGAAGCCTTTGATTGCGGCTTTATATGCTCAATAGACCACGTCGCGAGATTCTGCCCTGCCGGCAGCAAGTCTTGCAACTTTGCGAACGACATCAGGACATAAGCGATGAAAATCTTGCGAGATCGAAGTTTCTGCGCCTGAGTTAGCTGAAGCGAGGGCGCATAGAACAAAGAGCAAAATGCTTGATGAGCTCTCGCGTGATCGGGCAGACTTGCACGAAGCTTTTCTTCCAAGTCCTTGATGGCCAACGCCACGTCACCGACAGACTTAGCACCCTCCAAGCGAACGGCAAAGCGATTATACCGACCTCGCGTACCACCAGTCGACCCACTATTCGTTAGTGCAGTATATTGAAAATGGAAAGATTCAACGAGCCTCAAAACTTCAACGATTTGCGCCTGTTTGATCAATCTTGTTTCCCGGAACTTGCGAGCCACAGCAAGGACCGTCGAGTTGGCTACGGAGACATTGAAAATCGCAAGTGCACGAACACTATCAACAAATTCCGATACCGCGAAAGCATTGCGTACACCAGCAGCTTTCGGCTGGACCTGCACATGCTCAGCCTCTAACCACTCATAGGTCTCCGCATCTCGTTCAAGTTCCTGCAGATAGGAGAGGTGCGCGGCTGGACTGGTACCCACGATGCGACTAATCTCCTTGAACAGTTCAGGCTCCTTCACCGCCTCACGTCGCGAGTTCCAGGACTGCCAAATGAATCTGTCGACGACATCCGCACTCATACGATCCGCCTGAACGCGGTTGATCAGTCGGTCCCAACGATCGGCGACCGCTTGTCGATCTTTGGTGTCTGCAGCGCCTCCGCGGATCAGAAGGTTCTTAACGAGGTCTGACAGCCGCAAGTCTGCTCCGCGCGTATTCAACGTCTCAAAGACCAGAAAGCCGTCTTCCTCAGAAGCCAACTCAACCTGGATTACACGCGCCTTCAAAGCGTTTGACCGAATGGACTTAAGGCGCTCGACCTGCCTATTCGGCGTCAAATCCTTGACGGCAGCGAGAACCTTCGCCTCAAAGAAGGCTCGCGCCTCTCCGATCCGCTTAGCGCTTCCATTCCATACTGACCCAGATGGAATGGCAGTCGGATTTTGGATCACTTCGTAGAACATATTCTCGGGCCGCCGCAAAACAGGGTGACTCTTGCCATCATCGTCTTTGGCCATTAGGTACTTCTGAGTAGCAACCGCCTGACTTTTAGCTACATCAGTGTCGAAATCATCGACGTCAAAGTATTTAGTAGCCACATCACTCAATGCGTCACGAACAACGGATAGAAGGATTGCGCTCGTGGTCAGCCTCTGTTGGCCGTCGATGATTGCGTACGTGTCGTTGAAGAGATCCCTCTTCTCGCTGACCCACGTTACTGTGGACCCGAAGAAAAAATCACCCTTCGCCAAGATGACATCGTCCCAAAAATCGGTGAGCTGCTCCTGCGACCAGCTGTATGGCCGCTGAAAGTTTGGAACCTCATACAGGCACTGTTGGAAACAATTCTGTATGGTCTTTGTCTGGCTCTTAATCGGAATCAGCTCATGGCTCGAAATCGCCTCAGACATCCCCAACCCCCATACCTCGTCCCGAATTATGTCGACTTGAACAGTAGCGCAAGCTCAAGGATCCGCGCATGTGCTTGCATGGCAACTCAACACCTCGTACGGCGTGACAGGGGCTACCTAGCTCAGTCAGGCTCGGCCTGGTTACCCTGCGGCTTGATAGAGCCTTTTGTCCCGTGAATTCGCCAAGAGGCCGGACTTAGCAGTGTCCGGAACACTAGCGGATGACAAAGGTCGGCGGAGCGACTTTGGCCGGGAGCTGCATTGGGGCGAGTGATCATGACCCCGTAAGCTCATGGCGAGTCGGGCAATCTGCGGACCTGCCCGGTAAAACACGACGTTGGGGCCATGATCCTCGAGGCTCGGCCCCAAAGTGGCTGGCTAGAGTCGTGGAGCCGACCACCCCAGCCACGGGGCAACGGCCACGGCGGCGAGGTAGCCCGCGGGGAACCGCCGCCGCGATCCGGCCTCTTCGGTAACACAAAGCGTCTGTGGCCTGCTGTGCGGCAATCCCCTGTACCTGATGGCCCAGTGCTGGGTTTTGGCCGCTGAGTGGTGGCGCCGGGCGGGCGACGGTGCGCGGCCGGTTGCAGAGGCATGGAGGCGGCGCGACGGCGACCGGCCGGCGCCCCCGCGCGCGTGCGGCTCCTCGGTCCTTGGATCGATCCCGACTTGTTGGGCACCCCGGGTCTCATGGTCTCGAAGAGGCCCGCCGCGATCCGCTCTACGCGGCCTTCGTCCTCGGCATCGCGATGGGGCTCCGCCGTGGTGAGGTCCTCGGGCTCCGTTGGTCGGACGTGAACCTGGACGGCCGCGTCATCCGCATCAGCAATCAGGTGCAGCGCATCGGCGGCGAGCTGTACCAGGACACCACCAAGACCGGGAAGATCCCTCCCGTACCGCTGCCCCTGATCTGCCTGGCCGCTCTCCGCTGGCACCGCCTCCACCAGGCCCACGAGGCAGAGAAGCGGGGCACCGAGCTGGACCCCTCCGGGCTCGTCTTCACCACCCGATCCGGCCGCCCGATCGAGCCGCGGAACCTGAATCGCTCCTTCTCCCGGCTCACCGCCTCGGCCGGCCTCCGCCCGATCCGTCTCCACGACGCCCGGCACGGCTGTGCCACCCTGCTGACCGCGGCCGGCGTGGCGCCGCGCGTCCTGATGGAGATCCTCGGCCACAGCCAGATCAGCCTGACCATGGACGTCTACACCCACGTCGCCCAGGACACGCAGCGGGAAGCGATCAGTCACATGGACCGGCTCCTGAAACGGCGGCTCGTACCTCGACTGACCGACCCCGTTGATGTCACCCGTAGATGTCAGAAGCCCCAGGCCGCATCCGGCCCGGGGCTTCTTCCCTGGTCACACTCAGAGCCCCCTGTCGGATTCGAACCGACGACCTTCGCTTTACAAGAGCGGTGCTCTGGCCAGCTGAGCTAAGGAGGCGTGCGTGAAGAAGTGTACCCAGGCGCGCCGGATGCCGGTCCCCGGGTTTTCGTGACCGTAAGGCTACTGACACCAGCCCATGGCGACGGTAGCGTCACGCCGAAGTCCACAGCAGTGGACCACATCACTCCTTTTACTCGGATCGTCCGGCACGTTCCTGCCGGTGAAGGGACACATCACCATGGCTACGGTCACGTATGACCAGGCAACCCGCGTCTACCCGGGTTCCGAGAAGCCCGCCGTCGACAAGCTCGACATCTCCATCGAGGACGGCGAGTTCCTCGTCCTCGTCGGGCCGTCCGGCTGCGGCAAGTCCACCTCGTTGCGCATGCTCGCGGGGCTGGAGGACGTCGACGGCGGCGTCATCCGCATCGGGGACCGCGACGTCACCCACCTTCCGCCCAAGGACCGGGACATCGCCATGGTGTTCCAGAACTACGCGCTCTACCCGCACATGACGGTCGCCGACAACATGGGCTTCGCGCTCAAGATCGCCGGCGTGCCGAAGGCCGAGATCCGGCAGAAGGTGGAGGACGCGGCGAAGATCCTCGACCTCACGGAGTACCTGGGGCGGAAGCCGAAGGCGCTCTCCGGTGGTCAGCGCCAGCGCGTCGCGATGGGCCGTGCGATCGTCCGGGAGCCGCAGGTCTTCCTCATGGACGAGCCGCTGTCCAACCTGGACGCCAAGCTCCGCGTGCAGACCCGTACGCAGATCGCCGGCCTGCAGCGCCGCCTGGGGATCACGACGGTCTACGTCACCCACGACCAGGTCGAGGCCATGACGATGGGCGACCGTGTCGCGGTTCTCAAGGACGGCCTGCTCCAGCAGATCGACTCGCCCCGCAACATGTACGACCGCCCGGCGAACCTCTTCGTCGCCGGTTTCATCGGCTCCCCCGCGATGAACCTCGTCGAGGTGCCGATCACCGACGGCGGCGTGAAGTTCGGCAACAGCGTCGTCCCGGTCAACCGTGAGGCGCTGACCGCGGCCGCCGACAAGGGCGACACCACGGTCACGGTCGGCGTCCGCCCGGAGCACTTCGAGATCGTCGAGCGGAACGGTGCCGCCGCGAAGTCGCTGTCCAAGGAGAGCGCGGACGCCCCGGCGGGCCTGGCCGTCACGGTCAACGTCGTCGAGGAGCTCGGCGCCGACGGCTATGTCTACGGGACGGCCGAGGTCGGCGGCGAGGTCAAGGACCTGGTGGTGCGGGTTAATGGCCGCGAGGTGCCGGACAAGGGCGCGCGGCTGCACGTCGTGCCGCGGCCGGGCGAGACGCACGTCTTCTCGACGTCGTCGGGCGAGCGCCTCACCGACTGAGCGGAGCGGGCCGCAGCGCCCACCGGAAAGCGGGAAGAGCGGCGGCGCCGGGTTCACGGACCCGGCGCCGCCGCGCGTTTCCCGTAAGTCCCCGGGCCTCGGTCCGCGCGCGTTCCCCCTACGTCCCCCGGGCCCCGGTCCCGCCCTCGCCCGCGTGTCGACAAAACCCCCGGCAAAACCCCCAGACGCGACTTTTCTCGCCGGTACGTCAACTCAATAACCGCACCGACGAGCCATCCGTCCCTCGATAAGGTGACCAAATGTCGCCAAATCATCACTCCTCGCTACCATCACGTCCGTGAACTCCGCAGCCCGCCGTATCGGCCGAACTCTCGCCCTTGTCCTCCCCGTCGTTCTCGTCCTCTCCGGAACACTCGCGGTCACCCGCGTTCCGTGGGCGTCGACGGCCACCGAGTCGCAGGTGCTGACCGCGTCCTCCGGAAAGGCCTCCACCAAGGCCGGCCCCCGAGCCCCCCAGGACGTCCTCCGCAAGCGTCTCCTCGTCGAACTCCAGGAGAAGGATCCCGGCGTCGCCCTGACCCACCTCCAGAAGGCGACCACCGCACGGCCCTCGCTGGCCAAGCACTGCGCGTCCATCGCCCGCGCCCTCGGCCGCGCCGCGGTCGCCAAGTACGGCGCCGCACACCGCGCCCAGGCCTTCTCCCGGCCGGTCTGCGACACGTCCTTCGCCACGGGCGTCGCCACGTCCCAGTAACCGCCCTCCGCACCACGCAGTGACCGCAGCGCGCACCGCATAGGGTGCGAACCATGACAGGCGCCCCGCATCCGTACCCCACGCAAGCCGTGGTCCTGGCCGGAGGCCAGGGCTCTCGTCTCCGCCCGTACACCGACGACCGACCCAAGCCGATGGTCGAGATTCCCGGAACCGGAACCCCGATCATCGGCCATCAGCTGAACTGGCTGGCCGAGGAAGGCGTCACGGACGCCGTGGTCTCCTGCGGCCACCTCGCCGAGGTGCTCCAGGAGTGGCTCTCGCAGGCTCAACTGCCGTTGCGGGTCACGACCGTTGTGGAGAACGAACCGCTGGGCCGCGGCGGCGGACTCAAGTACGCGGCCGCCTCCCTCCCCCGCCCCGACGAGCCCTGGTACGCCACCAACGGCGACATCTGGACCCGCTTCCCGCTCCGCGAGATGGCCGCCTTCCACCACGAGCGCGACGCGGAAGCCACTCTCGCGCTGGCGCGTCCACGCATCCCCTGGGGCGCCGTGGAGACCGACGCGTTCGGACACGTTCTGGACTTCGTCGAGTCGCCCCCCTCGCCGTATCTCATCAATGCGGGCGTCTACGTGTTCTCCGCCGCCTTCACGGATCTGCTGCCCACCCGCGGCGACCACGAGCGGACCACCTTCCCGCGCCTCGCCCGCCAACGCCGGCTGGCCGGCTATCCGCTCCCGCAAGGCGCCTACTGGCGTGCCATCGACACCGCCAAGGACCTCACCGAGGCCGCCAAGGAACTGGCCGCGCAAGGGCGTTGAGCCGCCCTCTGGCGGCCTGGAGGCCCGGGGGTGCCCCCGCCCGAGCCTGCCGACGCCTCCGGGGCGGCCACACCGCCGCCAGGCCCCACACGCCCTCCAGGGCCAGCCGGACGCCCGCCCAGTGCGACACCTGGCCCCGGGCCGCCTGGTCGCCGCTCACACGCCTTCCGCCCCGCCCACAGGGCATGCGTACGCAGCGCCCCCGGGAGCCACGGCCGCAGCCGCCCGGTCTCCCGCCGAGCGCGTGAGCAGCCACCCACACCGCAGCCCGTAGCCTCCACCGGCCACCGGCGCATACGTCTGGCCGGCCACCAACGTCCGGCCTCATCCCCCGCACCGGCGCCCGGACCACCGACACACCCCCCCCCACACACACTTCTGCCCCCGACCGCCCCTCCCCTACGGCTCGTGGTCGAGACGCAGAGGGGGCGATCGGGGGCAGGTGCGCGACGCCCGTAAGGGCGCGGGGTGCGGCGTCAGCCCAGGAGGCCGCCGAGGGTGCTGCCGCGGCCGCCGGAGTCGCCGGAGCCTCCGGTGCTGCCACCGGTCGTTCCGCCGCCGGTGCCGCCCGAGGTGGTCGGCGCCTGGGACGGCGCCGGTGCCCGGGTCGGCGTGGTCCGCTGCGGCGGGCCACTGGTGGTCGCGCCGGGCTGGGCGTTGCCGCTGGCACTGCCGGACGGGGCCGCACCCGGGGTCGATGCGGAGGGCCTGCCTGCCTGGCCCGCCTTGCGGGAGGCGTCCGCGGAGGGCCTGACCCGGCGCTGCGGGGTGCCGTTGCCGGCCTGGCCCTGGCCGGGCCTGGTGGCCTTCTTGTACGGACGCGGCAGCGGCGAACCGGGGAGGTTGTTGATCGCGGGCTCACCGGGCCGCGGCACGGGCGCGACCGTCGCGGACCGTACGGCGCCGCCGAGCAGCGAACCGATGAGCAGCGTCAGGCCGGCCACCACCGCGGTCATCACCGCGCCGCGGCGCAGCACACGGCGGCGCAGGTCGGCGACCTCGACGCGCGGGCCGAGCCGCCGCCAGGCCTCGCCGGCCAGTCGCGCGTCCATGGAGTAGACCGGGGCGCCCGCGATGATCAGCGGGCTCCACGCGGCGAGGTAGATGATGTCGGGGGCATCGTAGGCGGGGACCGTGCGCCAGCTGACGGTCATCAGCAGGGCCGCGGAGAGCAGCGCGCCGAACGACGCGGCGAGCCGCTGCCACAGACCGCACATGGTCAGCACGCCGACGACGACCTGAAGGAAGGCGACGGTCAGGCCGGCGCCGACGGGGTGCGAGACGGCGAAGTCCCGGAGCGGCACGGCGAGCGCCCAGGGGTCCAGCGACTGGAGCCACTTGACCATCGAACCGCGCTCGCCGCCGTCGAAGTACACGGGGTCGCAGAGCTTGCCCATGCCGGCGTAGACGGAGATCAGGCCGAGGAAGACGCGCAGCGGCAGCAGGACGACGCCGAGGTTCATCCGGCGCCCGGGGTAGTACGCGTGCCGGACGGTGTCGGTGCCGCGTCGCTTGGAGCCGGTGTCGTACGCCTCGCGGGCCTCGAACCGGTCCTCGTCGTAGCCGTCGTCGGCGCGGGAGCCGTCGCCGTAGGTGTTGTCGCCGTACGCGCTGCCCACGGGGCGTACGCCGCGCAGCAGGGGGGCCGTTTCGGAGTCGGTGGGGCCACGCTGGCCGATCACGGTCGAGGCGGGGGCGGCGTCGTCGATGCGTACCCGGGGCAGGACCTGGGTCGTGCCGATCTCCTCGCCGTGGCCGCCGTCGAGCCCGATGCCGGCATCGCGGACCGCGTGCAGGAGCTGGGTGGTGGCTCCGGCAGTGCCGCCCGGGGCCGTGCGGCCGCTCCACACCACGGGTGCCCGGCGTCTGGTGGTTCCGGGGGTCGAGCCCCGGACCACGGGGATACGCGCGGTGTCGGCCATGGCGCTGCTGCTCACCACAGGGGCGGCTAGCTGTACCCGGAAGCTGGCGTGGTTGACGATGACCTGCGCGGGATCGCACGGCACCTTGACCGAGCTCAGGACCGGCTCGTCATCAAAGCCCGGCGAGCGTCCCCCCGTAGGTGTGCGGGGTGTTCTGGTGTCCACGCTCATCTAACCGAGTGACTCGCGGTTAAGACACTGCTTTGACCGGCCCGATCTGTCCGAGACCCGTCAAAGATCACGGGATCTCCGCAAGAAGTGCGGAGGGTCATGCTTTGCCCCAGGCTGGGCGATGCGGTCGCGACGAGAGCGTTCCGCCGCTTCGGCGGCCCCCGTGCGGGACGGGCGTCGCCCGCTGTTCTGCTGCGCGTACCGGCCGTCTTGCGGACGGCCGGTACGCGATCGTGCTGGTGTCAGGCGCGGCGGCGCGCCGCCTCCCACAGGACCACACCGGCCGCGACACCGGCGTTCAGCGACTCCGCGCCGCCGGGCATCGGGATCCGTACCCGGACGTCACAGGTCTCGCCGACCAGCCGCGACAGGCCCTTGCCCTCGCTGCCGACCACGATGACCAGCGGGCCGTCCAGCGCCTCGACGTCCTGCAGCTCCATCTCGCCGTCCGCCGCCAGACCGACGACCGTCAGGCCGGCCTTCTGGTACGCCTCCAGCGTCCGCGTCAGGTTCGTCGCACGCGCGACCGGCGTACGGGCGGCCGTGCCCGCGGAGGTCTTCCACGCACCGGCCGTCATCCCGGCCGCGCGGCGCTCCGGCACGACCACGCCGTGGCCCCCGAAGGCACACACGGAACGGACGACGGCGCCGAGGTTGCGCGGGTCGGTGACGCCGTCGAGCGCCACGATCAGCGGGTCATCGCCGGTGTCGAAGGCGGCCGCGGCCAGGTCCTCGGGGTGCGCGTAGTCGTACGGCGGGACCTGGAGGACCATGCCCTGGTGGTTGAGGCCGTTGGTCATCCGGTCCAGCTCGGGGCGCGGCGCCTCCATCAGGTTGATGTTGCCGCGCTCGGCAGCGAGCTGGAGCGCCTCGCGCACCCGCTCGTCGGTGTCGATGAACTGCTGGACGTAGAGGTTCGTCGCGGGCACGCCGTCGCGCAGCGCCTCGAAGACCGGGTTACGGCCGACGACGAGCTCGGAGGTGCCCTTCGCACCGCCGCGCCGAGGGGCCGGACGCCGCGCGGCGGCGTGCTTGGCCTTGGCGTTGGCCACGCGGTTCTTGGCATGTCCCTTCCGCTCGGAGGCGGGCGGGGTCGGACCCTTGCCTTCCAGGCCCCGGCGCCGCTTACCGCCACTGCCGATCTGCGCGCCCTTCTTGTTGGACGTGCGGCGGTTCCTGCGCTGGCTGTTGCCGGCCATGGGTCACCTGTTTCTTCACTGCTCTCGACGTCTCTCGACGTGGAGTGGGTACGTACGTATGGATTGAGTGTCGCCCGCAGCGCCCGGGAAGGGCGAATCCGGACGTCGGCGGGGGGTCACGGCGGCGCTCAGGACAGCGACCAGCGCGGGCCGGACGGGGTGTCCTCGATCGCGAGGCCGGACTGCTGGAGCTGGTCGCGGATCGCGTCGGCGGTGGCGTAGTCCTTGCGGGTACGAGCCGCCTGCCGCTGGTCGAGCACCAGCCGGACGAGCGAGTCCACCACACCGTGCAGATCCGCGCCACGGTCCGCGTCACCACCGGACCAGCGCTCGTCGAGGGGATCGAGGCCCAGCACGCCGAGCATCGACCGCAGCTCGGCCAGCCTGGCGACGGCCGACTCCTTGTCGTCCGCGGTGAGCGCGGCATTGCCCTGGCGAACGGTGGTGTGCACGATCGCCAGCGCCTGCGGGACACCAAGGTCGTCGTCCATCGCCTCGGCGAAGGCCGGCGGCACCTCGGGGGCCGGCTCGACGACGCCCACCTTCTCCACGACGCGCTGGACGAAGCCCTCGATCCGCGCGAACGCGGACTCGGCCTCGCGCAGCGCTTCCTCGCTGTACTCGATCATCGAGCGGTAGTGCGGGGTGCCGAGGTAGTACCGCAGCACGATCGGACGCCAGCGCTTGACCATCTCCGAGACCAGCACGGAGTTGCCCAGGGACTTGGACATCTTCTCGCCGCTCATGGTGACCCAGGCGTTGTGCGCCCAGTAGGTGGCGAAGTCGTCGCCGAACGCCTTGGCCTGCGCGATCTCGTTCTCGTGGTGCGGGAAGACGAGGTCGACACCGCCGCCGTGGATGTCGAAGGCGCTGCCCAGGTACTTGTGCGCCATCGCCGAGCACTCCAGGTGCCAGCCGGGCCGGCCGCGGCCCCACGGGGTCTCCCAGCTGGGCTCCCCCTCCTTGGCGGCCTTCCACATGGCGAAGTCGCGGGGGTCCCGCTTGCCGGTCTCGTCCTCGCCGGACGGCTGCCGGAGGTTGTCCAACTCCTGGTTGGTCAGCTCCAGATAGCCCGGGAAGGACTTCACGTCGAAGTAGACGTTGCCCTCGGCTGCGTAGGCGTGGCCGCGCTCGATCAGGCCCCGCATCATCTCGATCATCTCGGGGACGTGGCCCGTGGCGCGCGGCTCGTACGTCGGGCGCAGGCAGCCGAGAGCGTCGTACGCCGTGTTGAAGGCGACCTCGTTCTCGTAGCCGATCGCCCACCAGGGGCGGCCCTGCTCGGCCGACTTCTTGATGATCTTGTCGTCGATGTCCGTCACGTTCCGGACGAACGTGACGTCGTAGCCGCGGTGCTCGAACCAGCGGCGCATGATGTCGAAGTTCAGTCCCGACCGGATGTGCCCGATATGCGGGGCGGCCTGCACGGTGGCACCACACAGGTAGATCGAGACACAGCCCGGCGTGAGCGGGATGAAATCGCGAATCTGCCGGGCGCTGGTGTCGTACAGGCGAATCGTCACGGAACCAGGGTAGTCGGAATGAGGCAGTGCCCTGCGCCCCCTTGGGTTACCGGCACACAGAAGCGTGACGGTCGGCCGGGTCGGGGGTGCCGCCGGCCGTTTCCCCGGCCGTCCGCCCGGCACGTTTTCCCAGGCGGACGGGCCGGGGGCGGTCAGATGCGGCCCACTACCTTGCGCGGCGTGATCCGGACCACGACGCGCGCGGCGTCCTGGCCGGCCGACGGATTGAACTCGGCGTAGTCCTTCCCCGTGTACTTCCGCGCGAGCTCGTCGATCAGCTCCTGCCCGCCCTCGGTGCTGAGGGTGGCCGAGCCACGGATCTCGGCGTAGGTGTACGGCGCGTCGAACGGCTGGATCACGACCGACACCCTCGGGTCACGGCGAATGTTGGCCTCCTTGCGGCGCCCGACGGTCGTCGAGATCAGCAGGTCGTCGCCGTCCCGCTTCACCCAGACCGGGGACACCTGGGGGCTGCCGTCCGGCTGAATCGTCGCGACGGACACGAAGACCGGGCTGTCGAGGAGCTTCTTGAGGTCGTCGGACAGTGTGGCTGACACGGGGCGCCTCCTGGGGCAGGTCCGAAGTCGATCCGATGGTCACGAGTTCTCCGACAAGCACCAACACCGTTGCGGCGCCCGGCATTCCCACATCGGTGCGGGGAATGCCGGGCGCCGCACGGACGCGCGCATCTGCCTGGGACGGCTCAGGCCGTGCGGACCACCAGCGCGGTGGCGATCGCCGCCAGGCCCTCGGCGCGGCCGGTCAGCCCGAGGCCGTCCGTCGTCGTCCCGGACACCGAGACCGGCGCCCCGACCGCCGCCGACAGCGCCTTCTGCGCCTCGTCCCGGCGCTTGCCGACCTTCGGCCGTACGCCGATGACCTGCACCGCGACATTGCCGATGGTGAAGCCCTCGGCACGAACGATCCGCGCGGCCTCGGCCAGCAGCGTCACTCCGGAGGCGCCGGACCACTCGGGGCGGCCGGTGCCGAAGTGCGCGCCGAGGTCGCCGACACCGGCCGCCGAGAACAGCGCGTCGCAGGCGGCGTGCGCGGCCACATCGCCGTCGCTGTGACCGGCCAGGCCGTACTCCTCGCCTTCCCAGAGCAGCCCGGCGCACCACAGTTCACGGCCCCGCTCGAAGGCGTGCACGTCGGTGCCGATCCCGACGAGGGGGATGCCCGGCACAGCCGGCTCAGACATAGCCATCGGTGGCCCTCCTCCGGGCGAGTACGGCCTCGGCCAGGACCAGGTCCAGCGGCCTGGTCACCTTGAACGCTTCCTCGTGGCCGGGCACGACCACGACCGGGGCGCCGAGACGCTCGACCAGCCCGGCGTCGTCGGTGGCGCCCTCGCCCTCCACGGACGTGTCGTGCGCCTTGAGCAGCGTCTCCAGGTCGAATCCCTGCGGCGTCTGGACGGCGCGCAGCAAGGACCGCTCCGGCGTGCCGACCACCGGCTCCGGTGCGCCCTGGGCCTGCGGGTCGACCTGCTTGACGGTGTCCGAGAGCGGCAGGGCGGGCACGACGGCAGGCGCCCCGGCTCGGACGGCCGCGATCACCGTGTCGACCGTGTCGACGGGAACAAGCGGACGCGCGGCGTCGTGCACCAGCACGACATCGATGGCCTCCGGCAGCGCCGCGAGACCGCGGCGTACGGAGTCCTGGCGGGTCTCGCCGCCGGGCACCACCACGATGTCGGTGCGGTCGCCGAAGGCGTGCTCGTCGAGAAGATGGCGGACGTCGAGGGCGCCGTCGGGCGGCGCGACCACGACGACGAGGGAGACGGCGCGTGAGGCGGCCATCGCGCGGACGGCGTGCACGAGCATCGGGGTGCCGCCCAGCGTGCGCAGCGCCTTGGGGGCGCCGGGGCCGAGCCGGACGCCACGGCCGGCGGCGGGAATCACCGCGGCGGTGCGGATCGGACGGGAGGGATCAGACATCGAAGGCTCCGGAGTTCCGGGGCGACCCCGGAATTGGCGCAGACAGGTTTGTTTCCTCGTGGGAGGTGGGTATGGCCACAGCGTGCCGGGTGCGACGCCTTGACCGGACCCCTTCCGTGACATCGGTCGAGGCAGCTGCCCCAGCCCGGCACACCAGAGGTGGCGTACGAGGCTTTCCCTCTGGGCTCAGGCCTGCGGTGCTGCGCGGCGACTCCCACGGGACATACGTACCGTGCGAGTGCCCTGGTGACAGCCCTGGGCGGCGGCGCAGGCACCGACAACACAGACACCGGCAACAGAAGCAGCGGGTGGCGAGGCAACCGGCGAAGACCGGGCCGCGGAGGTCCCGGTGAAGAAGAGCCGGCGGAGAGAAGAGCCCGGTGGGGCGACCGACCGCAGATATGCCGCAGCGCCCGGCAACAGACCCCCGATCGGAAGGGGGTCGTCACTCGGGCACCGCGGCATTGCTGCGTCGAATCACACGCGGACAACACGCAAAGTCAATTCACGTGGCGTTCACGCACACTTCTTGATGCACAGCGTCGTCAGGACGCGAGGACCTCGTCGAGCAGAGCCTCGGCCTTGTCTTCGTTGGTGTTCTCCGCGAGAGCGAGTTCGCTCACCAGAATCTGGCGGGCCTTGGCGAGCATCCTCTTCTCACCGGCGGAGAGTCCGCGCTCACGCTCGCGACGCCACAGGTCGCGAACTACTTCGGCGACCTTGATCACGTCACCGGAAGCGAGCTTCTCGAGATTTGCCTTGTAACGACGAGACCAGTTAGTCGGCTCTTCGGCATACGGTGCACGAAGCACCTCGAAGACCCGGTCCAGCCCGTCCTGACCAACCACGTCGCGTACGCCGACGAACTCCGCATTGTCCGCTGGCACACGAACAGTCAAGTCGCCCTGGGCGACCTTCAGCACCAAGTAGGTCTTGTCCACGCCTTTGATCTGGCGAGTTTCGATGGCCTCGATCAGCGCGGCCCCGTGATGGGGATAGACCACGGTGTCGCCAACCTTGAACGTCATGTGACAGGTACCCCTTCCGTGGCTATCCATGCTAACACGGGAACGGACCGTTCTGAATGGCGTTTTCGCAGGTCAGGGCGCATCTCGGGGCTTGACAACAGCGACCGGAACGTGCTGCGAGGGGCCGCCTGACACAGGTATTCGCAGGTCGGAGGGGCTTCGCGGGCGACCGGAAACACGCCCGTCACACCGCACGAACTCGATGATCGACATGACGAACGTCCCGTTTTGCGCGGATCCGTATGAGCTACTTCCGCTACTCCGTTCGGTTGGCGGGGCCCGCCGGAGGACCGTTTCCGGAATTGATCACGCGGTGGGTGACGAGGGCTTGATCAATATCGCCCGGCACCTGCATTCCGCGTCGAATACTGCTTTTCACCGGCCAAAACGCGGCTCCGTCACCCGAACGGCCTTCGGTCGAATATCCATCCCCCTTCTCCGGACACGCCACGGAAGGACTCCGCGGAGGACTCGCGGAGGAACGGTGAACACACATCCGCCGCAACCGGGAACGGAACGGGATCGGGAACCGCGCCGGGATCGGTATCGGGCGCCGACGCGCGGAAGCGGATGAGAAAGATGCGCCGGAGGGGCCGGCGGAATGCAACCTCGGCCAGGCCCGGAAGCCGACGGGAAGGCGATCGGCCTGGGACCTCGGCAGGTTTCCCGGTGGTCGCCACGGGGCGTGGCGGGTTCCCTATGGCCGGCGGGAATGATGGTCCGTCAGGGGCAGGTGGGAATGCCGGGCGGGGAGGACGGGCGAAGGACGGCGCTCCCTCGCGCAGCCGATTCGGGGCCCGTTGAGAAGGCTGTTGAGAAGCCCGTTGAGAAGCCCGTTGAGGAGCCGGCCAGGGGGCTCGGTGGAGTGCCGGCCGGGGAGGCGTGGCGGGGTGCGGCCGCGCAGGGGGCGGGTCGGGTGCGGCGGCGCGGGAGCGGCTCGGTAACCTAGCGGCGCTGACACACCCTTAGGGCGGCTTTACGCACCCGTCGTCATGACGCGTACGCCACTGCCGTCCCAGCCGTCCATCCGCGACCGGGCACGAAGTTCGGCCGCCGTAGCTCGTCAAGGAGATGCCGCCGCCGTGAGCCGCAGCCTTCGACGCGGCGTCCTCGCCGCTACCGTTCTCTCGCTTTCGATCGCCTCGCTCGCCGCCTGCGGGGCCGGGAACGACGCCCAGACGCTGCAGGTGAAGCCGGACAACGCCGCGACCGCCGTCGGAGACATCAAGATCCAGAACGCCTCTGTGGTCACCCAGCCCGAACTGAACGCCAAGGGCCCGGCCGTGATCACCGCGACCGTGTTCAACAACGGCGCCAGGACCGAGAAGCTGACGGCCATCACCGTCGACGGCACCGGCACCTCGGCCGAGCTGAAGTCCGCCAAGGGCCGCGCCGGCGGGATCACCGTGCCGGCCGGCGGCTCCGTCGTCATCGGCGGCCAGGGCAACGTCCAGGCCGTCCTGCCCAGCGGCCGGGAGGCCGTCCAGGACGGCAACGCCCAGCCGGTGACCTTCAGCTTCAGCAACAGCGGCAAGATCAAGATGGCGGCGTTCGTCGTCCCGGCGAAGAGCTACTTCGAGAGCTACGGCCCCACCGAGGCGCCCGAGCCGTCCGGTTCGGCGTCCCCGTCCGGCTCCGCGGAGCCCACGGGCTCGGCGTCCCCGTCCGGTTCAGCGTCGCCCTCCGGCTCGGCCGCCCCGTCCGGCGAGGCCTCCCAGGCCGCTCACGCCGGTCACTGACGCCGCGAGCCGGTCACCTGCCGGCGCGCACCAAGGCGAAACGCGTCAGGGGCGCCTCTCGGATTCGAGGGGCGCCCCTGACGCGTAGCTGCCGCCGGGCGGGTGGCCGGAGGGCAGGAGGGGCCGGCATACCGCCATCGGGGTCGCGGCCCGGCGCGCGAGCCCGACACGGCTCGGCACGGGCACCGCGAACGCGGAGCCGCGCGCCGCGGAGCGGTGAAGCACCGCCCTGCGCCGCGCTGCCGAGCTGTGGCCGGGGTGCGCGGTATCGCGCGTGCGGTTCTGCGGCTTACGGCTCGAACTTGTAGCCCAGGCCGCGGACCGTGACGAGATAGCGCGGCGCGCCCGGGTCCGGTTCGATCTTGGCGCGGAGCCGCTTGACATGGACGTCGAGGGTCTTGGTGTCGCCCACGTAGTCGGCGCCCCAGACCCGGTCGATCAGCTGCATGCGGGTCAGCACCCGGCCCGCGTTGCGCAGCAGCATCTCCAGGAGGTCGAACTCCTTGAGCGGCAGGTCGACCTTGCCGCCGGAGACCGTGACGACGTGCCGGTCGACGTCCATCCGGACCGGGCCCGCCTCCAGGGCCTGCGGAGCGACCTCCTCCGGCTCGCCGCGGCGGCGGAGCACCGCGCGGATGCGGGCGACCAGCTCGCGCGAGGAGAAGGGCTTGGTGACGTAGTCGTCGGCTCCTATTTCCAGGCCGACCACCTTGTCGATCTCGCTGTCCTTGGCGGTCACCATGATGACCGGGACGTTGGAACGGCCGCGCAGCTGGCGGCAGACTTCGGTGCCGGGCAGGCCCGGCAGCATCAGATCGAGCAGGACCAGGTCGGCGCCGTTGCGCTCGAACTCGTCCAGTCCGTCGGGGCCCGTAGCCGCGATGGCGACCTCGAAACCTTCCTTGCGGAGCATGTACGACAGTGCGTCGCTGAACGATTCCTCGTCCTCGACGACGAGCACTCGGGTCACGGAAGGACCTCCGGGGCTGGGTGAGCAGGAAGTGGATCGTTGAAGGTCTCGTACGGGCGGTCCTCGTCGTCGAGGCCCTCCGTGGCAGTGAGGTCGGTGGTCCGCTCGCGGTCGCGTGCGGCACCGGCTTCCGGGAGACGCAGGGTGAAGGTGGAGCCCTGTCCTTCAGCGCTCCACACCGTGACTTCCCCGCCGTGCGAGGCGGCCACGTGCTTGACGATGGCGAGGCCGAGGCCGGTCCCGCCGGTGGCGCGCGAGCGCGCCGGGTCCACTCGGTAGAACCGCTCGAAGACTCGGTCGCGGTCCTTCTCCGATATCCCGATGCCCTGGTCGGTCACCGCGATCTCGATGAATCCCCCGGTGCCGGCAGCCGGGATGCCGCCGCCGCTGGGGGCGGGGACACGGCGGCCGGCGATCCCGACGCGGGTGCGCGACGGGGAGTAGTTGACGGCGTTCTCGACGAGGTTGCCGAGCGCGGCGGCGAGCTGGCCGCGATTGCCCCAGACGCTCAGGTCGGCGGGGCGGCCGGCGCCCCCTGCGGAGGCCCCCACGAGCCCGCCGATCGAACTGGCCATGGTGATCTGTTTGGTGGCGGCCTGCTGACGGCAGCGGTCCATCGCCTCGGCGACCAGCTCGTCCACCCGGACCGGCTCGGCGTCCTCCAGCGGGTCGTCGTTCTGGACCCGGGAGAGGTCGATGAGCTCCTGGACGAGGTTGGTCAGGCGGGTGGCTTCGTTCTGCATCCGGCCGGCGAAGCGGTTGACCGCCTCCGGGTCGTCGCTGGCGTCCATCACGGCCTCGGAGAGGAGCGACAGGGCGCCGACGGGGGTCTTCAGCTCATGGCTGACGTTGGCCACGAAGTCACGCCGGACCGCTTCTATGCGGCGGGCCTCGGTGAGGTCCTCCACCAGCAGCAGCACCAGGCGGGAGCCGAGCGGGGCGACGCGGGCGGAGACGGCGAGGGCGTCTCCGCGGCCCGTGCCACGGCGGGGCAGATCCAGTTCGACCTGCCGTATCTCGCCGTCCCTGCGGGTGTCCCGGGTCATCTGCAGCATCGGCTCGACGGCGAGCTTGCCGCCGCGGACCAGCCCGAGGGCGTACGCGGCGGAGCTGGCCTTGACGACGGCGTCGGCCTCGTCCAGGACCACCGCGGACGAGCGCAGCACCGACAGCACGGTGTCCACGCCCGGGGGCAGGACAGCGTCGGTGTGCAGGGAGGACCGGGTGGGCTTGGCCTGCTCCCGCTCGCTCCATCGGAACGCCAGCATGGCGAAGACCCCGGTACACAACCCGGCGATCGCTGCCACTGCGGCGACGGCCGCGTCCACGTTCATGACTCCAGGTTATGCGCCTGCTCGGACACTTCCCCAGCCGTGCGAGGGTCTGCTCGAACACCCGTCGCCCAGAGTTCACCGGGGCGTCGGTGCTGGTTCACTCCGGAGGGCCGCGCGGGGCCCGGAATGGCTTTTCAGGTGCCATTACTGGGCCGGTCGGGTGACCTGGCGACTCCCGGGAAGACGGTCGGCGAACGCTCCGGACGGTCTCGCGAGGGCTCCGGGACCCTTTCGCGCCACCTCGGGGGGAGACGACCGCGTCGCCCAGAGTTCACCTTCACGTCGGCGGCGATTCACTCCCGGTGGGACCGCAGGTCGCGCTGCGCCCGCACTGTGAGGGTGCGGGTGCGGAAACGATCCCGCACCGGCGCGCGGCCGGGAACCCCGGGGCCCGGCTCCGGAGCGGCGGATCGCGGGGCGAGTCGCGGGGCCCACGGCCCCGGGCGGACCGCGAGCCGAGGTCTCCGGGCCGAACCGCGGAGCCTCTCCTCGGGCAGCGGCCCGCCGGGCGGGGGCTCCCGCGGGGACCGGGTCCTCGGACAACGGCTCGCGCGGGCACAGACCGTGGGAGCGTGGGAGAGGGCAGCCGTTCACTTCCCTTCTCCACCTGCCACACCACCACCACTCGATGCGAGAGAAGGTCACTGATGCGGGACGCGTACCACGAGGAGCTTGATTCGATCGGCGAGGGCCTGGTCGAGATGGCCCGGCTCGTCGGCTCCGCGATCGGGCGCGCCACCACGGCGATACTCGACGCGGACCTCAAGCTGGCCGAGAACGTCATCGCCGGCGACGAGAAGGTCGACGACCTCCAGCGCGAGCTGGAGGCCCGCGCGATCGCCCTGCTGGCACGTCAGCAGCCGGTCGCCACCGATCTGCGGATCGTCGTCACCTCACTGCGGATGAGCGCCGACCTGGAGCGCTCCGGCGACCTCGCCCAGCACGTGGCGAAGCTGGCCCGGCTGCGGTTCCCGCAGACCGCCGTACCCAGCGATCTGCACGCCACCATCCTGGAGATGGGGCAGCTGGCGCAGCGCCTGATGGCCAAGGCCGCGCAGGTCACCATCACCAAGGATGTCGACCTCGCACTCCAGCTGGAGCAGGACGACGACGCGATGGACACGCTGCACCGGACCCTCTTCCAGCACCTGATGGACGACCGCTGGAAGCACGGCATCGAGACGGCCGTGGACGTGACCCTGCTGGGCCGCTACTACGAGCGTTTCGCGGACCACGCGGTCTCCGTGGCCAAGCGGGTCGTCTACCTCGTGACCGGCGAGCATGCCGACGAGATCGCCCCGCCGACGGCCGTGGAAGGCGCGTGACCGGGACGGCGTGAGAGGGGCGCTCAAGCGCCTCTCGTGCCGCCGTGCGCTGTGCCGCCATGCCTCCGCGCGCCGTTGACGCGCCGCTCGGTCCGGGCATGCAATGGCCACAAGGCGACCCCTAGGAGGCAATTCATGGCACTCACGGCGGACTCCCCCAACCCGGCGCCGCGCGACGAGCCGACGGCCGTCGGCCGCCCTCGGCTCCCGATGCTCGGCAGCTGCAGCTGTGGCCCCGGTTGCAGCTGCGGCTGCCAATCCGGCGGCTCCTGCCAGTGCGGAGGAGGCTGCTAGCCACCGCGCCACGCAGCAGCAGCACCCAGCGATCCCTGAAGGCCCGCAGAGGTCAGCAGGTGCACGGCGCTACACGGCGGTACAGCGCAACACGGCACCACGCCCACAGCGCGAGTCGGTTTCGCCGCACGATTGTGCGTGCGCGACCGCGCCGCAGCGGCCCCGAACGGCAGAACGCCGGTCGGGGCCGCTGTGCGTTGCGGGGGGCCGGGCGCGGCGTGGTCGCCCCCTGGTCGCTTGGCCGGGCGGCCCGTTGGCGAGCAGTCGCGCGCCTTGGCTTTCCGGCCCGTTAGTGACGCGTTAGCCGATCATCAGCAGGCGGCAGCAGGCTCTTCCTCGTACACCGCAGGACTGCACGCACACAACGAGGGGAACCTCATGTCGCTCACCAGCACCTCCCTCCGCCGCGGCCGTCAGGTCGCCGCCGCCGCGCTGATCGGCACCGCGGCGCTCGCGCTCACCGCTTGCCAGGACGGGAAGAGCAGCGGGGCGTCCCACTCCTCGGCACAGACCGCGGCGTCCTCGTCGGCGAGCGACAACGGCACCGCCGGGCGGCAGGACACCCCGGGCAAGGAGTCCGGCGCCGCACCGGCCGCCTCGGACTCCGGTGCGTCGACGCAGCTGGGCGCGGACCGCTGCACCGCCCAGGGCATGAGCCTGCGCCTCGGAGACGCCGACCCGGGGGCGGGCAACATCCGCTACCCGCTGGTCTTCACCAACACCGGCAAGAGCACCTGCGCGCTCCGCGGCTTCCCCGGCGTCTCGCTGCGCGCGGGCGACGGCGAGCAGATCGGAGCGCCCGCGACGCACGAGGGAGCGGCGGGCCAGGTGGTGAAGCTGGCACCGGGCCAGAGCGCGCACGCCGTCCTCCACACCCTCAACGACGGCGTCAAGGACGTCCCGTGCCGGCCGACGGCGAAGATCGTCCACGTCTACGCGCCCGGCTCCACCGACGCGATGACCACGCGCACCGAGGGCCTGCGGGTGTGCGGTGACACCTTCACGGTCACCGCGGTCACGCCAGGCACCGAGGGCTGACGGCGCCGGGGCTGCCCGGCCCGGCCTCTGCCCCAGGCGCTACCAAGCCCCCTACTCGCGGGAAACCCGCAGGCAGGGGGCTTTGTCGTAGCGATTTACCGGCTTTGCGCAGGGCCCCATTCGGTGCTCCAGCGCGGGCGGGGCCCGGCACCCGTACCGCCCGGCTAGTCCGCGTCGTCGTCCCGGAGAAGCAGGCCGAGAAGCCCGGGGAAGCGTGCCTCGAACTCCTCGCGTCCCAGTCGGTTGACGACGGCCGTCATTGCGGGCGTAACCCGTAGCCTGCAAAAGAACTAGCAGGCGGCACGGTCGGGCATGCCACACCGTCCGGCACACAACTCGGATGACGACGAGCTCCGGACGACGCTAACGTGCGGCGGTGATCAGCAATAAGGGAGCGCACCTGGGCGCGGAGGCCGCACGTCGTCTTGCCGAGACAGGTCTCTATGCGCTTGAGCCAGGGCTGACGGACGCTGAGCTCGCGTGCATCGAGCGCGAGTACGGCTTCGAGTTCGCGGACGATCACCGGGCATTCCTCGCCGCCGGCCTGCCGGTCAACGTTCCTCCTGAAGACGGGCAGACCTGGTCCAAACCGTGGCCGGAGTGGCGCGGCGTTGACACGGACAGTTTGCCTCGACAGCTCGGCTGGCCGGTCGAAGGTGTGCTGCTCGCCATCGAGCACAACGGGTACTGGTACGAGGGCTGGGGCCGGCGTCCAGCCGACGGAGCGGTTGCACTGGACAAGGCGCGGCGCCATCTGGCGGAGGTGCCGGTGCTGGTGCCCTTGTATGCACACCGATACCTGCCCGCCGGCCGTGGAAGCTTCGGGCATCCGGTGCTCTCGATGTGGCAGACCGACATCATCTATTACGGGTCGGACCTGGTCGACTACATCCACCAGGAGTTCGACGAGGCACGGGGTGAGGTTGATGAGAGCTGGAACCCGCGGGCAACGGCTCCCTTCTGGCGGGACCTTCTCTGATTCCACCGGGTCCGCGGACAGAGCGGCGCACACTCTCAGCTCGGAGGACCAGGTGATCTAGGGGGGTTAGACGTCTGACCTGCGAGGGAGTGGCCTGAGAAAGGTCGACGCCGACGACGGAACATCCCCGATTCCCCGTGGCTCCCGCTCAGCCTGGCACGTCTGTGGCACGCCGGGCGGTAACCAAGTACCCCGCAATGGAGACATCAGGCCGAGCCTCTGCCCACCCGTCGGCTTCCTTGACCGGAACCAATTCGGTGGTGCCCCGCACCGGGTATTGCACGTTGGCGGTGCTGCCTGGGGTGCCACGTAACGGCAGTACACCTCGGCGATTGTCAGTACCTGCAACCATGTCGGCGCGTGCTCTTCCTGGCCGTGATGCTCCTCGCGGAATTCGATCTCAGCCGCACGTTCACTACCGACGACGTCGGCGTAGTCCTCCGGATCGGCCTCCAGCAGCTTCCACGAGACAACATCCCCCGGTGTGAAGCTCTTCCCGCGGCACTGGATCTGCCAGGCATCGACCCAAATCGCCAACGTCATGCAGCCCAGTGTCCGCCGCGTGACCCGATCTCACCAGGGCTTTTACTCGCCCTCGCGACAGACTTGAACCGGAGCGCGCCACTGTGCGAACGACCTGCTGACGGCCCAGAGACGGCCCCAGGGCAGCGACAAGCCCCCTACGCGGGAAAACCGCAGATAGGGGGCTTATTGCTGTGGGCTTACTTCTTCTTGCCCTGGTTCTTCACTGCCTCGATGGCGGCCTTGGCGGCGTCCGGGTCGAGGTAGGTGCCGCCGGTCTTGACCGGGCGGAAGTCGGCGTCGAGCTCGTAGGCGAGCGGGATGCCGGTGGGGATGTTCAGGCCGGCGATGTCCGCGTCGGAGATGCCGTCGAGGTGCTTGACCAGCGCGCGGAGGCTGTTGCCGTGGGCGGCGACGAGGACGGTGCGGCCGGCGACGAGGTCCGGGACGATGTCGTCGTACCAGTACGGCAGCATCCGCGTGACGACGTCCTTGAGGCACTCCGTGCGGGGGCGCAGCTCGCTGGGGATCGTGGCGTAGCGCGGGTCGTCGCTCTGGGAGAACTCGGAGCCGTCCGCCAGCTCGGGCGGCGGGGTGTCGTACGAGCGGCGCCAGAGCATGAACTGCTCCTCGCCGAACTCGGCGAGCGTCTGCGCCTTGTCCTTGCCCTGGAGCGCACCGTAGTGGCGCTCGTTCAGGCGCCAGCTGCGGTGGACGGGGATCCAGTGGCGGTCGGCGGACTCCAGGGCCAGCTGCGCGGTGCGGATGGCGCGCTTCTGGAGGGAGGTGTGCAGCACGTCGGGGAGCAGACCGGCGTCCTTGAGCAGCTCACCGCCGCGGACCGCCTCCTTCTCGCCCTTCTCGTTGAGGTTCACGTCCACCCAGCCGGTGAACAGATTCTTCGCATTCCACTCGCTCTCGCCGTGGCGGAGGAGGATCAGCTTGTACGGTGCGTCGGCCATGGCGTCGAGCGTAATCGAAGTCCGGAGAGGGCCTTGCCGGGGCCCAGTACCTGGAATACCCGGCGACAGTTGACGCTTGCCGTCAATTGAGTGGCGGCGGGAGACCCGGCAAAAGTAGCTTGTGAACCGTGCTCGCACCGCTTACACACGGGCGCGGCGCTCCCACCCCTCCAGACCACCGCGTCCGCGCGACGCTCAACCGCTCCGCGCGCACCCGCACCGCTTCCCGCGCCGCTCGCCGCACCGCGTTCCCGCGCCGCGTTCCGCACCACCGCCTGCCACTTTCGGCGGCCGTACGACATCACCGCACGGCCGCAGAGCACGATTCCACGGGGGAAATGTCATGTCCGCATCCACATCAGGGCCACCGGCCGACGCGAGCGGTTCGGCCGGCCGGGCCGGTAAGGGCAGCGGGGCCGCGTTGCGGCGGGCCGCCGTGGAGAGTGTCTCCGGGCTGCCACGGCAGTTCTGGTGGCTGTGGACCAGCACCTTGATCAACCGTCTCGGCGGCTTCGTCGCGACGTTTCTGGCGCTGTACCTGACCGTCGAGCGCGGCTACTCCGCCTCGTACGCGGGCCTGGTCGGCGCGCTCTACGGGCTCGGCGGCGTGGTCTCCTCGATCGGGGCCGGTGTGCTGACCGACCGGCTCGGGCGGCGGCCCACCATGCTGATCGCCCAGCTGTCGACGGCCGCGTCCGTGGCGCTGCTCGGCTTCATGACGGACCCGGTGGCCATCGCGGCGGTCGCCTGCCTGGTCGGCATGGCGTCCAACGCCTCACGGCCCGCGGTACAGGCGATGATGGCGGACATCGTCGCCCCCGAGGACCGGGTGCGGGCCTTCTCGCTCAACTACTGGGCGATCAACCTCGGCTTCGCGATCTCCTCGGCCGCGGCCGGACTCATCGCCCAGCACGGCTACCTCGCCCTCTTCCTGGGCGAGGCCACCCTCGTCCTGGCCTGCGCGCTGGTGGTCTTCAGGAAGCTCCCCGAATCGCGCCCGGACGCGGGCGGGGAGGCCGGCGCCGAGGACCCGGCCGGTGCGGCGCCCGCGCGGGTCTCGATGCTGACCGTGCTGCGTGACGGCCGCTTCATGACCGTAGTCGGCCTGAACCTCCTGCTGGCGCTGCTCTTCCAGCAGGCCTATGTGTCGATGCCGGTGTCGATGGGTCAGGACGGCTTCTCCAGCGCGGACTTCGGCCTGGTGATCGCGGTCAACGGCGTCCTCATCGTGCTCCTCCAGATCCCCGTCACCCGCTTCATCGAGCACCGCAGTCCGGCGATGCTCCTGATCGGCTCGGCGCTGCTCGCCGGTTACGGCTTCGGGCTGACGGCTCTGGCCGGCTCCGTCGCCATGTACGCGGTGGCGGTCGCCGTCTGGACCCTCGGCGAGATCATCAACTCGCCGACACAGATGGGACTTGTGGTCCGCCTCTCGCCGGTGCACGGCCGCGGCCGTTACCAGGGCATGTACGCGCTGTCCTGGTCGATCGCCTCGCTTGCGGCACCGCTGCTCGGCGGCGCGGTGATCGACCGGTACGGGGCCGACGCGCTGTGGGCGGGCTGCGCGGTGGTGGGAACGGTGGCGGCGGTCGGCTACGGGGTGCTGCTGCGGAAGGTGCCGGGGCAGACGGAACCGGTGGCCGCGTCCACGGCGAAGACGCCGCGGGATGCGGAGCCGGTGCCCGCCCCGGCGCCGGCCGAGAGCGTCGCGTAACAGCGGGCCGGACGGGAGCGGGCGCCGGTGAAGTCCGGCGTGTCCACCCGGCCGAGCGGCCGGCTACTCCGACGACCGGCCGGTCAGGTTCGTGAACGCGTCGAGGTTGCGGGTGGACTCGCCGCGCGCCACCCGCCAGGCGTATTCCTTGCGGATGGCTGTCGCGAAGCCCATCTCCAGCAGGGTGTTGAAGCTGCCGTCGGCGTTCTCCAGGACCGAGCCGAGAATGCGGTCGAGTTCGTCGGCGGTGACGGCCGCGAGCGGCAGCTTGCCGACGAGGTAGATGTCGCCGAGCTTGTCGATGGCGTAACTGACCCCGTACAGCCGGGTGTTGCGTTCGAGCAGCCAGCGGTGCACGGTCTCGTGGTTCTCGTCCGGATGCCGGACGACGAAGGCGTTGACGGACAGCGAGTGCTTGCCGACGATCAGCGAACAGGTCGTCGACAGCTTGCGGGTGCCCGGCAGCTTGACGACGTAACTGCCCGCCGAGGGGGACTCCCACTCCAGATCTGCGTCGTCGAGGGTCCGCTCGATCACCTCGTGTGCGGTAGCCACCCCACCCGCCGGATTCACGCCGGCCGCACCGGACGCTCCGGGCCCGTCGGAAGCACCGGCCGCACCGGACCCGTCAGAAACATCAGCCACGTCACCCATGGGGGGATCGTAGGTGACGCCGGTGTTCCTGCAGGGCGGCGGTGTACGCCTCGCCGGTCGCGGCGGCCGCGGTGTCCCAGCCGAAGGACTGGGCGTGCCGGGCGGCCTCGGTGCCCATGCGGGTGGCCAGCGACGGGTCGGCGACGAAGCGGCCGAGCGCGCGGGCGTAGTCGGCGGGGACGTGTCCGGGGACGAGGAAGCCGCTGACACCGTCGCGGACCGCCACCGGAAGACCGCCGACAGCGGCCGCGATCACCGGGGTGCCGCACGCCTGGGCCTCTATGGCGACCAGCCCGAACGACTCGCTGTACGACGGCATAACCAGTACGGACGCGGCGCGGTACCAGTCGGCGAGCTGCTCCTGGCCGACCGGCGGACGGAACTGCACCAGGTCGGCAATGCCGAGCCGGGCAGCCAGCTTCTGCAGGCCCTCGGGCTTCGTCAGACCGCTGCCGCTCGGCCCGCCGACCACCGGCACTACCAGCCGGGACCGCAGCGACGGGTCCTCGTCCAGCAGCGCGGCGGCGGCGCGCAGCAGGATGTCGGGGGCCTTGAGCGGCTGGATGCGGCCGGCGAACAGCGGGATGACCGCGTCCTGCGGCAGGCCGAGACGGTCGCGGGCCGCGGCCCTGCTCCGCGCGACATCGCCGCCGAGGGGCCGGAAGCGGTCGAGGTTGACGCCCGGGTGGACGACGGCGACCTTCTGCGGGTCGGCTTCGTAGTGCCGGACGAGTTCGTCGGCCTCCTCGGCGGTGTTCGCGATCAGGCGGTCGGCGGCCCGTACCACCTGCGTCTCGCCGATGACGCGGGCGGCGGGCTCCGGGGTGTCACCGACGGCGAGGGAGGCGTTCTTGACCTTGGCCATGGTGTGCATGGCGTGCACCAGGGGGACGCCCCAGCGTTCGGAGGCGAGCCAGCCGACATGCCCGGACAGCCAGTAGTGGGAGTGCACGAGGTCGTAGTAGCCGGGGCGGTGACCCGCCCATGCCTGCATGACGCCGTGCGTGAACGCGCACAGCTGGGCCGGCAGCTCTTCCTTCGCCAGACCTTCGTACGGTCCGGCGTCGACATGCCGGACGAGGACGCCGGGGGCCAGCTCGACGGCGGGCGGGAGGGTGCCGGTGGTGGCGCGGGTGAAGATCTCCACCTCGATGTTGATCGAGGCGAGCTTCTTGGCCAGCTCGACGATGTAGACGTTCATGCCGCCGGCGTCGCCGGTGCCGGGCTGGTGCAGCGGGGAGGTGTGCACGCTGAGCATCGCGACACGCCGCGGCCGCCGCGCGCCGCCGGGCAGCCGCAGGCGCGACTGGCCCGGGAACTGGCCGTGGGGACGGCTGCGGAGCCGGGATACGTATGGGCTCACTGCGAGCTACCTCCTAGCCGGGGCGGGCTGCGCGCCTCCGACCCCCCTCAACAAGGGAAGACAGCCCCGCATTTCCGTCCGGCGCGCACTCTTCATACTTTGCCAAAGCGTGACCGACTCCGGCCGTCCGGTCCCGGCCCACCGCCCCCGTAGGCTCAACGGCATGGCCCGCCGCACCTCCGCCGCCCCGGCATCCGCACCCTCCCGCCCCGTCGGGACGGTGACCCGCGGCACCACCAACCCCAACCGGCTGCGCCGCATGGACCGCTGGATCGCCGCGGAGCACGGCGCCGAGCTGCGGCGCGCCGCCGACCCCGTCGCGGTCGACCTCGGGTACGGCGCCGCCCCCTGGACCGCGGTGGAACTGCTGGGCCGGCTGCGCACCGTGCGCCCGGAGGCCCGGGTCGTCGGAATCGAGATCGAACCGGCCCGGGTCGAGGCCGCCCGGGAGTACGAACGGCCGGGGCTGGAGTTCGTGCACGGCGGCTTCGAGGTGCCGCTGCCCGGCGAGCCCGGCCGGGCGCCGGTCCTGATCCGAGCCGCGAACGTACTGCGGCAGTACGACGAGGAGGCGGTGGCCGCCGTATGGCAGCAGCTGTGCGCGCGGCTGGCTCCGGGCGGGCTGCTGGTCGAGGGCACCTGTGACGAGATCGGGCGGCGGCACGTCTGGGTGGCGCTGGGGCCCGAAGGGCCCCGTACGGTCACCTTCGCGACCCGGCTCGGCTCCCTGCATACCCCCTCCGACCTGGCAGAACGCCTTCCGAAGGCGCTGATCCACCGCAATGTGCCGGGCGAGCCCGTGCACGCCTTCCTGCGCGACTTCGACCGTGCCTGGGCGGCGGCCGCCCCGCTGGGCGCGCTGGGCGCGCGCCAGCGGTGGCTCGCCGCGGTGCGCAGCCTGGCGGCGGACTGGCCGCTCGCCGGCGACCCGCGGCGCCGTCGCCAGGGCGAGGTCACGGTGCGGTGGGAGGCCCTGGCGCCGCGGAGGTGAGGCAAGTGGCCGCCGCTGCGCCACGGGGCCGCGCCTGCCTGTGACTCCCGCCGCCTGCGGACGCCCGCCCCCTGCCTTCCTGCCCTACGGCGCCGACGCGTACGTCCCTACGCCGCCCCGGCCCTCGCCACCGGACCCGGCACCGGCGCGGTGGCTCGGTCGGCAGCGGATCGGTCGGGGGCTGACCGGTCGGGGGTCCGGCCGGTGGCGGTACGGCCGGCGGTCGCCAGTTCGGCCAGGTGGCGCAGCCGCGCCGCCGTCACCGAGCCGCGCGGCGCGGTGTAGGTCACCAGGGCCTGGTCGGCGTCGGTGCTCAGGCGGAAGCTCTCGAAGTTCACCCGCAGCTCGCCCACCTGGGGGTGAACGATGTTCTTGGTGCCGCGCAGGCACTCGTGCACGGCCTGCGCCTCCCAGGCCCGCCGGAATTCCGGGCTACGGTCGAGCAGCTCGTTGACCACGTCGCAGAGCCGCGGATCGTCCGGGTGGCGCCCGCTCTCGGCCCGCAGATTGCCGACGACCTCCTCGGCGATGCGCTCCCACTCCGGGTGCAGCGTGCGCGCCGCCGGGTCGAGGAAGACCAGCAGCGCCGAGTTCCGCCGGCTGTGGTCGAGCGCGTCGAGGTCGAAGGCGACCCGGCCGCCGAGCGCGTTCCAGGCCAGGATGTCCATCCCGCGGCCGATGATCATGGCAGGGACGGTGGACTCCATCGTGTCCAGGAGCTGCTGGATCTCCGGGCGCACGGTCTGCCGGGGGCCGGCGGCGGCGCAGTCGGCCGCGCGGCGCCGCGGATCGGCGACATTGCGCAGATACGTCACCTCGCCGTCGGTCAGCCGCAGCGCCCGCGCGATCGCGTCCAGCACCGAGTCGGAGATGGCGTGTGCCCGGCCCTGCTCGATCCGGGTGTAGTAGTCGACGCTGATGCCGGCGATCTGGGCGACCTCCTCGCGCCGCAGCCCCCGCACCCGCCGTCGGTTGAGTCCGCCCGGCAGACCGAGTTCGGCCGGGTCGAGCGCCGCGCGGCGCGCCTTGAGAAATGAGCTGATCTCGACTTCCGCATGCAGCATCCGTCCAGTATGCGGCGCACCGCCGGTCGGGTGGTTCCGCCGGACCCAGGCTGCGACGGGCCTGGTCCGCCACGGAGGCGGGCCGCAAGGTGGTGCACAAGCAGGTCCCGTCCCACGGCAAGGGACCGGCCGCGCGGCCACGCCCGCACCGCCCCCTCAGCACTCGGCCCACTCGGCCCGCGCGGGCCCACTCGACGCGCCCGGCGCACTCGACGCGTCCGGCAGAAGGAGCAGCTCATGAAGCGCAGGATCCTCGGCGGCACCGGCATCTCGGTCAGCGAGTACGCGCTGGGCACGATGATGCTCGGCGCCTGGGGCAACACCGACCACGACGATTGCGTACGGATCGTGCACCGCGCGCTGGACGCCGGCATCAACTTCGTCGACACCGCGGATGTGTACGCCGCGGGTGAGTCCGAGGAGATCGTCGGCAAGGCGCTCAAGGGGCGGCGCGATGACGTCGTGCTGGCCACCAAGTTCTTCAACCCGATGGGGCCGGACGCCAACCACGGCGGGAATTCCCGGCGGTGGATCGCCCGGGCGGTGGAGGACAGCCTGCGCCGGCTGGGCACCGACCACATCGACCTCTACCAGGTGCACCGCCCCGACCCGTCGACCGACATCGACGAGACGCTCGACGCGCTCTCCGACCTGGTGCGGGCCGGCAAGGTGCGGGCCGTCGGCACCTCGACCTTCCCGGCCGAGCAGATCGTCGAGGCACAGTGGACGGCCGAGCGCCGCGGACACGTCCGCTTCCGCAGCGAGCAGCCGCCGTACTCGATGCTGGCGCGCGGCGCCGAGGCCGCGGTGCTGCCGACCGCGCAGCGCTACGGCATGGGCGTGCTGACCTGGGGCCCGCTCAGCGCGGGCTGGTTGTCCGGGCGGGATCTGTCGGCCAGCTCGCGGGCCGGCCTTGAGACCCAGAAGTTCGATCTGTCGGTCCCGGAGAACGCCCGGAAGGCGGAGGCGGTCGGCGCACTGGCGAAGGTCGCCGCCGAGGCCGGCCTGTCGCTGCCGCACCTGGCGACCGCGTTCGTCCGGGCCCACCCGGCGGTCACCTCGGTGATCATCGGCCCGCGCACCCTCGACCAGCTCACCGGGCTGCTGGAGGGCGCCGAGATCACGCTGAGCGCGGACGTCCTGGACCGGATCGACGCGATCGTGCCGCCGGGCACCGATCTCAACCGGGCGGACAGCTACTACCTGCCGCCGGCCCTCAGCGACGCGTCCCTGCGCCGGCGCTGATCCGCGGCGGGCCGCCCGCGCGGCCCGCCGTCACGCCAGGTGCAGAGCGGCGAGCAGCGCGTCGACCAGCGGTCGGTCCCGCTCGTGCGTGAGAGTGGCCCGGGCCTCGTCCGGCGAGAGCCACACCAGGCGGTCGACCTCGCGGTTCGGGCGGAAGCGGCCCGCGCACGCCTCCGCCGCCCAGTAACGCACCTGCTTGCGGCGGCCGCCCGCGAGGTAGTGGGCGGTGGGCAGCGGGGCGCCGGGCCGGCAGTCCATGCCGGTCTCCTCCGCCACCTCGCGCACCGCCCCGGCCAGCGCGCCCTCGCCGCGTTTCAGCTTGCCCTTGGGGTGTGACCAGTCGTCGTACTTGGGACGGTGCACCAGCCCGATCTCCAGTCCGCCCTCGGACGCCGCGCGGCGCCAGAGCACGCAACCCGCCGCCAGTACCGGATTCTGAGCTACCGTCACGTCCTCATCCCTTCCGCTCCGCCGGCCGACGCGCGGCCGCGTGGCCGCGTGGCCTTCAGCCTGCCAGGTCCGCTCTTCGGAGGGCAGCTAGCGCCCCCATCCCGGGTCGCCCGCCGGGCCCGGCAGCCACACCCGGCCGAAGGCGAAGCGGGCGGCCTCCACTTCGTGCCGCTGGTCGGCGTGCAGCACACCGAGCGCGTACGCCGTGGCCGGCGTGATCCGGGGGGTGCGGGCCGCGGCGGCGGCAGCGGCGGCGGCCTCCGCGGCGTCCCGGTGCCGCCCCAGCGCGCGGCTCGCCTCCGCCAGCCGCGGATCGGCGTGCTCCGGCGCGAGCACCTCCTGGGCGTAGCGGCTCAGCCGCACCAGCATCCGCGCTTGGTGCCAGGGCGCGTCCTGGCGGTGGTCGGCGGCCAGGGCGTCGGCGTTGTACGGATGGCCGGCGCGGGACAGCGGCAGCGCCGCGACCGCCTCCGCCAGCCGCCGGTGCGCCTGCTCGGCGAGCGGCGGCAGAACTTCGCCGGCCGGCCCGTCCGCGGCCGTACGGGCCAGCGGCGCCTCGGAGGCGAGCACCGCGACGGAGTCGGCGAGGGCGTGGAAGCGGGAGGAGCCGAGCGCCTGAAGGGCGGTGGAGTGGGCGCGGGTGCGGGCGAGGGTGAGCTGGCGGTCCAGCAGGGCACCGGCGCGGGCGGCACCGGCCGACAGGGCGCCCTCCGGGTCCGGCTCCGCGGCCTTCGACGCGGCGCCGCGGTCGCCGCGGCCCGTCGCTGACCCACGGTTCGTCCGGCCGGCGCGCTCGGCCCGCTCGGCGCGCCCGGTCAGCCGTGCCAGGGCCGTCATCAGCCGCTCGCGGCGGGCGGCGCAGGCCTCCTCGCGCGCGAGGGTGCCGGACAACCAGCCGAGTTCGGAGCGGAGTTGATCGGCCCAGGTCTCCTCGGTCAGCGGGCGGAAGGTGTGCAGGGTGGCGCTGATGCGGCGGGCGGCGCAGCGCAGCTGCCAGGTGGCCTCGCCGGCGCCCTCCGCGTCCGAGCCGCTCTCGCGGTGCAGCCGCAGACTGCGCAGCAGGTCCCCGGACTGCCGGTGGAGGTATCCGGCGAGCACTTCCCCCGCCGTGTGGCCACCGAGCCGTTCGTCCGCCGGGTCCTGCCCGTCGTGGAGGCCGTGCGGGTCGTACGGGCCGCCGTGTCCCGCCGGCCCGTCCACCACCGCGGCGCGGGCTCCCGGAGCCCCGCCGAGCTCGTATCCGATACCGGTGAGACCGGCCGGCCCCCCGGCCGGCTGGTCATGTCGCTGGGCCACGCCGGCGCCTCCGCGCGTCAATGAGCATTTCCTGTACGTTCCGCAGCGGCGCGCCGTCCGCGTCCACCGAGTGCCGGGTCCAATTGCCGTCCGGTCCCAGGTGCCAGGAGGACGTCGCGTCCGACATCCCGGTCTCCAGGAGCCTGGTGAGGGAGGAACGGTGCGCCGGGTCGGCCACCCGCACCAGCGCCTCGATCCGCCGGTCCAGATTGCGGTGCATCATGTCGGCGCTGCCCAGCCACACCTCGGCCTCGCCGGCGTTGCCGAAGGCGAAGACCCGGGAGTGCTCCAGGAAGCGGCCGAGCACGCTGCGGACGCGGATGTTCTCGCTCAGGCCGGTGACGCCCGGGCGCAGCGCGCAGATGCCGCGTACCCACACATCGACCGGCACGCCGGCCTGCGAGGCGCGGTAGAGCGCGTCGATGACGGCCTCGTCGACCATGGAGTTGACCTTGACGCGCACGAAGGCGGGCTGCCCCGCCCGGTGGTGCGTGATCTCGTCGTTGATGCGCTGGATCAGGCCGTCCCGCAGGGACTTGGGGGCGACCAGCAGCCGGCGGTAGGTCTCCCGCCGGGAGTAGCCGCTGAGCCGGTTGAAGAGGTCGGAGAGGTCGGCTCCGACCTGCGGGTCCGCGGTCAGCAGCCCCAGGTCCTCGTACAGCCGGGCCGTCTTGGGGTGGTAGTTGCCGGTGCCGACGTGGGAGTAGCGGCGCAGCATCTCGCCTTCCTGGCGGACGACCAGCGAGAGCTTGCAGTGCGTCTTGAGGCCGACCAGGCCGTAGACGACGTGGCAGCCGGACTCCTCCAGCTTGCGGGCCCACTTGATGTTGGCCTGCTCGTCGAAGCGGGCCTTGAGTTCGACGAGGACCAGGACCTGCTTGCCGGACTCGGCGGCGTCTATCAGGGCGTCCACGATCGGCGAGTCGCCGGAGGTGCGGTACAGCGTCTGCTTGATCGCGAGGACGTCCGGGTCGGCGGCGGCCTGCTCCAGAAACGCCTGCACGGAGGTGGAGAACGAGTCGTAGGGGTGGTGCAGGAGGACGTCCCGGGCGCGCAGGGCGGCGAAGATGTCGGGCGCGGACGCCGATTCGACCTCCGCGAGGTCGCGGTGGGTCCCGGCGACGAACTTCGGGTATTTCAGCTCGGGCCGGTCCAGTGCTCCTATGCCGAACAGGCCGGTGAGGTCCAGCGGCCCCGGCAGTGGGTACACCTCGGCGTCGGAGACCTTCAGCTCCTGGACGAGCAGGTCCAGCACGGCCGGGTCGATGGACTCCTCGACCTCCAGGCGGACCGGCGGGCCGAAACGCCGCCGCATCAGCTCCTTCTCCAGCGCCTGGAGGAGGTTCTCCGCGTCGTCCTCCTCGACTTCGAGGTCCTCGTTGCGCGTGACCCGGAACATGTGGTGTGCACGCACTTCCATGCCGGGGAAGAGCTCTTCCAGGTGCGCGGCGATGACGTCCTCGATGGGGACGTAGCGCTGCGGGGATGCCTCCAGGAAGCGGGCGAGCAGCGGCGGCACCTTGACCCGCGCGAAGTGGTCGTGGCCGCTCACCGGGTTGCGGACGACGACGGCGAGGTTCAGCGACAGTCCGGAGATGTACGGGAACGGGTGCGCGGGGTCCACGGCGAGAGGCGTGAGGACGGGGAAGATCTGCTGACGGAAGAGGGTGAACAGGCGGGCCTGCTCCTTCTCGGTCAGCTCCGGCCAGCGGATGAGGTGAATGCCCCGGTCGGCCAGTTCGGGGGCGATGTCCTGCTGGTAGCAGGCGGCGTGCCGGGCCATGAGTTCGCGCGAGCGCGTCCAGATCAGGTCCAGCACCTCGCGGGGCTGCAGACCGGACGCGGAGCGGGTGGCGACGCCGGTCGCTATCCGCCGCTTGAGGCCGGCCACCCGGACCATGAAGAACTCGTCCAGATTGCTGGCGAAGATCGCCAGGAAGTTCGCCCTTTCGAGGAGGGGGGTGGCCGGGTCCTCCGCCAGCTCCAGCACCCGCTCGTTGAAGGCGAGCCAGCTGCGCTCCCGGTCCAGGAACCGGCCGCTGGGCAGCTCCTCGCCGTCCGCGCCGGGCACTCCCTCGTCCTCGTACGCGTCCATTTCCGCGTCCAGGTCCGGCTCCAGCTCGGGCAGCGCCGCGGCGACGGCGTGCGGCCGGTGAGCGGCGATGGAGCCGACAGAGGGCTGGGCCGACGAGCCGCCGCCCTCCGGCGGGGCCTGCCGCGGCTTGCGGGAGGCCGCCTCGGGCTGGACCTGGGCCTGAGCGCTGGGCTGCTGGTTCATGACCCCATTCTTCCGCGCTCCGGCCCATCCAGGCGCGTCGGGCGGAGGCGGATCGACACGGAGCCCCGGGTTCGGGACATTCGGCACAGCGGGCTGCATTCGGTGATGCTCGCAAGCGACATTGAATCGCCGGTAACGCGGATATGGCGGCCAGGCAAGCGGGGCGCTACTCCCCGGGGCGTCACGGGGGAGGCCGGGCCCGGAGGGAAGCGGAGTGCGGCGGTCCGGGCGGCCCGCTCCGGGTGTCTACCCCGGCCCGCGCGGCTCAGACCTGCCGACGGCCCCCGATGCCGTCGCGGACCCGCCGGCGGCCGCCCCGGCGTGCGCGCCCGGGTACCGGAAGCGCCGACACTTGCTCACGTGAAAATCGGGCTGCACCCGGCCCTCCGGCTGCCTACGCTGACCGCGTGCCCACACCTTCCGCGCCCCTCACGCCGCCGCTGCCGTACCGCCCCGACTACCCGATACGCACCGAGCGACTTGATCTGCGCCCCGTCCGGGCCGACGACTTCGAGGCGATCTACGCCTACCAGCGCCGCCCGGAGGTCTGCCGCTATCTCTACTGGGGCCCCTTCGACGAGGCCGCATCGCGCGCCTCCGTCACCACCAAGGCGGCCCGCACGGCACTGCGCGACAGCGGCGACATCCTCCAACTCGCCGTCGTGGTACGCGAAACGGGGCAGCTGGTGGGTGACGTCACCTTCGTCCTGACCAACCGCGAGCACCGCCAGGGCGGCATCGGCTACGTCTTCAACCCGGACTTCGCCGGCCGCGGATATGCGACCGAAGCCGCCCGCGCACTGCTGCGGGTCGGCTTCGAAGACCTTGGACTGCACCGCGTCCAGGCCGAGTTGGACGGCCGCAACGGCGCGTCGGCCCGGCTCCTGGAGCGTCTGGGAATGCGCCGCGAAGGCCATCTGCGCGAGAACGAGTTCCTCGACGGCGAATGGACCGACGAGGTCGTCTACGCCCTCCTGGCACGCGAATGGCGCGCGCAGGAGGCCGAACGGGCGGGCGGGGCCGGGTAGGAGGACGGGCCGCGAAGGACCTGTCCCGCCCTCCTCACCGCCGGCGTGCGCTCAGGTCTCCGAGCGGTACATCAGATCCGTCTCGTGCGTGATGAAGCCGAGCCGTTCGTAGACGGTGAGGGCCGGGACGTTGTCCGCGTCGACGTACAGCATCGCCGTCGGCAGACCCTGCCCGGCCAGGTGCCGCAGCCCGATCGCGGTCAGCGCCTTGCCCAGGCCGCCGCCCTGCGCACCCGGCAGTACGCCGACCACATAGACCTCGCCGAGGCCCTCCTCGGCGTGCACCTTGGTCCAGTGGAAGCCGGCCAGCCTGCCGTCCTTCTCCGCGAGGAAGAATCCCTTCGGGTCGAACCACGCCTCGCCCTTGCGGTCGTCCAGATCGCGCTGGGTCAGCGCGCCCTGCTCGGGGTGATGCGCGAAGGCCGCCGCGTTCGCCTCCAGCCAGGCAGCGTCGTCGGTGCCCGGCTGGAAGGTCCGCACCGAGACGCCCTCCGGGAGCACCGGCTCCGGCAGCTCCAGATCCGCCAGCGGGCGCCGCATCTGCCGCAGCTCGCGGAACTTCGTCAGGCCCAGCGTCTGGGCGAGATGCCGGGCGGCCGGATGCCCGCCGTGCGCCCACACCCGCAGCCGGCGCCCGGACTGGCCGAGCAGCTCGCTGCCCAGCGCCCGGCCGTGGCCGCGGCCGCGGTGCCCGGGGTGCACGACCAGCTCGGCGGCCGGCGCCTCCACCGGGTCGGTGTCCTCCAGCTGTCCGTACGCGACGAGCTCCGGCGTGTCGTCTCCGGGCACGTACACCAGGACATGCCGCACGCCCTCCCGCGGCCCGCCGCGCAACTGCAACCGGCCCTGCTCGGACACGGCGGGCTGCCCGTCCCTGTGCGCGGCCTGCTCGATCAGTTCGAGGACGGCCGCGGCCTCTTCCGGCGCCAGCTCGTCGGCCACCTGAATCCTGCGGCCGTTGCGGCCCGTCTCCTGTGCAGCGTCAGTCATGCGTGAAGCGTACGACCCCGCCGCCCCACGGGCCGCGAACGGGCCCGCGGCGCCTGGTGCCCGCCCGGGGGCCGCGGGCCCGCCCTCTCGGCAACCAGCTCGTAACCCTTTTCCCCCTGTTGCGCTACGCGCGTTGACAATATGCTGCCGACCGCTCGGGCAGCCACTGCGGCCGCCCGTCCGGTCCACGAAGGGGATCTCATGCCAGCGACACCTCAACGGCGCCGTACCGTCCGCAGATTGACGGCCGCGGCCGCCGTACTGGCCGCCGCCGTCGGGGTCACCGCGACGGCCCTGCCGGCCGGCGCGGACGGCGGCCCGCCGCGCCCCGGCCGCACCGTCGACGTCCAGCTCCTCTCCTTCAACGACTTCCACGGCAACCTCGAACCCCCGCAGGGCTCTTCCGGCACCGTCGAGGAGCTCCAGCCGGACGGCAGCAAGAAGACCGTCGAGGCGGGCGGGGTGGAATACCTCGCGCAGTCCCTGCGGACGGCCCGCAAGGGCCACCCGTACTCCGTCACGGCCGCGGCCGGCGACATGGTCGGGGCCAGCCCGCTGCTCTCCGGGCTCTTCCACGACGAGCCGACCATCGAGGCCATGAACAAGCTGGGCCTCGACGTCACCTCCGTCGGCAACCACGAATTCGACGAGGGCCGCACGGAGTTGACGCGTCTTCAGCGGGGCGGCTGCCACCCCAAGGACGGCTGCTTCGAGGACGGCAAGAAGTTCCGGGGTGCCGGCTTCCCCTACCTGACGGCCAATGTCACCGACGACAAGACCGGCAAGCCGCTGCTCGCCCCGTACACCGTCTGGAAGCACAAGGGCGTCAAGATCGGGTTCATCGGTGTGACGCTGGAGGGCACCCCGGACATCGTCAACGCGGGCGGCATCAAGGGCCTGAAGTTCCACGACGAGATCGAGACGATCAACAAGTACGCCAAGGTCCTCAACCGGCAGGGCGTGAAGTCGATCGTCGCGCTCATCCACGAGGGCGGCCTGCCCGCCTCCACCTCGTACAACTACCGCTGCGACAGCCCCGGCCCGGGTGACGGCATCTCCGGGCCGATCACCGAGATCGCCGAGAAGGTGACCCCGAAGGTCGACGCGCTGGTCACCGGCCACACCCACCAGGCGTACGCCTGCACCGTCCCGGACCCGTCCGGCGCGCCGCGCACCGTCACCTCCGCCGCCTCCTACGGCAAGCTCTTCACGGACACCACGCTGACCTACGACCGCCGCACCAAGGACATCGTGCGGACCAGCGTCAAGGCGCCCGGCGCGGTCAACCACGTCGTCAACCGCACCCAGCCCAAGGCCGCGGACATGACCTCCCTGATCGCGCGCTGGAACAAGCTCGCCGCCCCGGTGGCGGGCCGCCCCGTGGGCCATGTCTCCGCCGACATCGCGGGCCGCGGCGCCGGGGCCCCCGAGTCGCCCCTCGGCGACCTCATCTCCGACGCCCAGCTGGAGGCCACCGAGGCAGCCGACAAGGGAGGTGCCCAGCTCGCCCTGATGAACCCGGGCGGCATCCGCTCCGACCTCGCCTTCAAGGCGTCCGGGGCGGAAGGCGACGGCGTGGTCACCTACGGCGAGGCGTTCACCGTCCAGCCGTTCACCAACATGATGAACGTCGTCGACCTCACCGGCGCGCAACTGCTCAGCGGCCTCCAGCAGCAGGTCAGCGGCCCGAACGCGGCGTCGCCGAAGATCCTCCAGGTCTCCGAGGGCCTGACGTACACCCTGGACATGACCAAGTCCGGCGCCGACCGCGTCGTCAAGGACTCGGTGAAGCTGGACGGCGCGGCCCTCGACCCCGGCAAGACCTACCGGGTCGCGATGAACGAGTTCCTGGCCGGGGGCGGCGACGGCTTCACCGCCTTCAAGGACGGCGGGAACAAGTACGTCGGCTCCTCCGACCTCGACGCCTTCACCGCCTACCTGACGGCCCACTCCTCCGCGGACAAGCCCCTCACCCCGCCGAAGGCCGACCGCATCACGGTCCTGAAGTAGAAGCAGTAGGCCGAGGCTGACAGTTCGGCCGAGGCCGACAGTTCGGCCGGTCCGCCGGTCGGCCCGGCACAGCACACGACGGCCGGTGGGGTCTGCCCACCGGCCGTCGTCGTGCGTCACCCGGACAGCGGCGCCCGCCAGGCGGCCCGCATCCCCTCGCCGCCCTCTCGTCGTTACCCAGCCGAAGTCACCACGAGAGGAAAGCCCTTGCTCCCGAAGCCTCCGGCACTCCTGCGCCTCGCCGTCCTGGCGGTGTCCACCGCACTGCTCGGCGCCGCCGCCCCCGCCGCCCCCGCGCACTCCCCCACCGCCCAGCCGCCGCAGCTCGCGCACGGCAACCCCTATGTGGAGACCGGCCTGTTCTTCGGCACCGCCCGCCCGGACGGCGGTCCGGCGGTCACCGAACGGCAGTTCCGCGCCTTCGTCGACGAGTTCGTCACCCCGAGATTCCCCGAAGGGCTGACCGTGCAGGAGGGCCACGGCCAGTACCGCGACGCGCACGGCACGATCGAGCGGGAGCGCTCCTACGAGCTGACCCTCTTCTATCCCACGTCCCGGGCCCGCCCGAACGACGCGAAGATCGAGCAGATCCGGGCCGCGTACAACAAGCGCTTCGCGCAGGAGTCGGTGGCCCGCGTGGACGACCGCGCCCGCGTCGACTTCTGAGCTCGGCGGGCCGCCACGGCAAACCCGGCCGTCAGCCCGTCCCGAACCACGTCTGCGCCAGGGATTCCAGCGTGGGCTCCGGCGGGGCGGGCAGCTCCCGGAGATACCGGGGGAGGTTGCTGTAGACGTGCAGCAGGGTGAAGGCGAGGAGTTCGCGGGGGTCGAAGGTCTCGCCGTAGGCGCGCAGGACCCGGGCCAGCAGCCGGGGATCGCCACGGGAGACATAAAGGCCGACGGCCACGAAGTCATAGCCGCGGTGGCCGATCATGGCGGGCTCGAAGTCGAGGAGCCCGGTCAGCCGCCAGTCGTCGGACTCGTCGACGGTCAGATGCTGACGCATGAACTCGGTGTGCAGCAGGGTGCCCGCCGGTTCCGCGGGCAGCGGGACGGAGTTGAGGAAGCCGGGGATCTGTTCCAGCCAGGGCTCGGCGAGTGAGTTGTCGACCTGCCGGGCGACCGCCGAGGAGCGCTGCGCGTCGAGGAAGGCGCCCCAGTCGCCGGGGCCCAGGACGTCGGTGAGCGGGGCCGGGTCCAGGGAGTGCAGCGCGGCGAGGGTCTCACCGGCCTCGGTGGCGATGCGGTCCTGCTCGGCGGCGGGAATCCGGGGCCAGGCCACGGCCAGGTCGGTGCCGCGCAGCCGGGACATCAGCACATAGCGCCAGCCGCTGTCGTACTCCCCCGCGTCGTGGACGTACGGGGTGGGGACCGGCAGCCGGCCCTGGATATGGGAGAGGACGCGGGCCTCGGCGATGCCGTCGTCCGCGCCGGCCGCCGGGAAGAGCTTGAGGACGAAGCGGTTGCCCACCGCGTAGACGGGCTGGGAGCCGGCGGGAAACCGGGCGAGCGGGGCGCCGGCCAGGCCGAGGCGCACGCAGAGCGCCTCGACGCCCGGTCGCATCACCTGTTCGTCGGGGACGATCGCGTCCCATTCGTCGTCCGTGTCCACGCGAGGCAGCATGCGCGGACCGTAGGGCGGGCGGCTCGGAAAGATCAACGGGTTTTTTCGGGCCGCCGGCGGCTCTTGCCGGTCGCTCCGGTTACGACGATCATGGGGTGCCCCGGAACAATGACGCCATTCCTGTCGGCGACAACTCGGACACATTCCGTAATGAATGTTCAGCCGCCACGTTGTTCATCCCGCGACTTCTTTCGCGTCACCGCGTTGTTCATGTCACCGAGCAGGGTGACGGCAGTTCAGGCGGCCCGGCCGCCAGGCGAATTTTCGCCAAGCCGATCGGGCAACTTTCCCCGAGTCGGCGGGACAACCTTCGCGTACCTCACTTACTTCCGGTAAGAGTTGCGTTCAAGGGCCCCGCGCATGGTGGGATAAGCGGATGCGAACCCCCACACGCATACCCTCATCGTCGTCCTCGCCGGCCGCCGGGCAGCATTCCGAATCGCCCGCACCGGCCCCGCAGGACGATCCGCGCGGCGACACCAGAGAGATCGAAACCGTCAATCCTTATGCGGACCTGGCCGCCCTCGCCGACCCCGAGCCGACGCGCGGCTACCTCAACGAGCGCGACGACAGCGACGACCCGCTCGGCCTGGGTCTCCGCTCGGACGAGGAGGACGAGAACTGGACGCCGCCCAACCACCGCCGCAGGAAGCGCGGCGTCAGCCGTTTCGCCGCCGTCCCGTTCGCCGCGAAGCTGCTGGTCGCCGTCCTGGCGTGCACGGCCTTCCTCACGGTTTCGGACCGTTTCGCCTTGTTGTACGCGCAGAACAAGGCCGAGGAAAAACTGAAGGATTCGCTGCACCTCACAGCGACCCCGGAAGTCGATATCGAGGGTTTCCCCTTCCTCACCCAGGTCTTCGGGAAGCGCCTTGACCAGGTAAGCGTCGCCATTCCGGACCTGGCGGCCGACCGGGTCTCACTGGCGAAATTCGAGGCGACCGCCAACGACGTCCGTATCAACGGCGATCTGCCCAGCTCGATCAAGGGCGCCACCATCGGCAGAATGAACGGCAGCGTGCTGCTCGCCTTCGACGACATGAATCGCGAGCTGGGCGCCTCCCAGGTCAAATTCAGCGAAATGGGCCCCGACGCGGTGCGCGCCGTCGGCCGGCTGCCGATCGCCGGGCACGAATTGCGGGTACGGGCCGAGGCCCGCATTCACCGCGCGGGCGACCGCGGCATCTCCACCGACATCAGCCGGATGCGCCTGGACCTCGGCGACGTCGCCGTCTACCGCCCCGGCACCGGCAAGGAAGAGGGCCTGCGGCTGACCCGCAAGGCCGCCGCCGAGGTCAGCCGCCAAGCGGCCAAGGTGAAGGCGATGCTCGCCGTCCCGGCGATCGCGGACCGGATCGGCATCCCCCGTCCGTACATCCAGCAGGCGCTGCAGAGCGAGGAGAAGCTGCACCAGCTGACCGGGTCGCCGCGCTTCATCGGCAAGCTGATGAAGGTCAACCTCGTCGATGTGGTCGCCGACCACCCGTGGCTGCTGGAGAAGGTCGGCATCGACCCGAAGGTGCTCGGCGGGCTGACCGCCCTGACCAAGCCGCAGCTCGCGGACCAGCTGTCGCTCTCCTTCCAGCTGCCCAAGACGCCCGGCGACGTGCGGCTGCGCAACATCAGCGTCGAGCGGGACGGCATCCGCGCCGACCTGTCGGGTACGGACCTGCCCTTCGGGGACGCGGCGAAGAAGTAGCGGGGCGACGAATCGGGGGACGGGCACCTGGTGGCGGCACCGGGGTGAACGCGCGGGGTTCGGTGGGGACTTGAACAGGTAACGGGGCGGTGAACGACAGAACCGCGCGCACGGAGGCTTCGTCCTAACCGGCGTGCGGGTGCTTGACCGTGGGTGCGCGACCGCGCGCACGCGGCGTGCGCGCACACGTCACCATCGGCCCCAGGAGGACCTGTGCGTCACCGCTCCCGTTCCACCGCCGCGCGCCGCATCGCGGTGGCTGCTCTGCTGGCCACCCCGCTCGCGGTGAGCGGCCCCGTCGCCCTCGCGGCAGACGGCGAAGCGGCCGGCCCCACCGCCGTGACCGCCGACTTCAACAACGACGGCTACGCCGACATCGTTGCCACCGCACCGCACGGCACGGTCGCCGGCAAGCCCGGCGCCGGCTACGTCACCGTCGTCCACGGCTCCGCGAAGGGCGCCGACACCGCGAAGCACCAGGTGATCAGCCAGGCCACCGCGGGCGTCCCCGGGGAACCCACCGAGGACGGCGGCTTCGGGTACCGCACGGTCGCACGCGACCTGGACGGCGACGGCTGCGACGACCTCGTCATAGACACCGGCTACGACTCCGAGGTCACCGTGCTCTGGGGATCGACCGACGGCAAGGGAGGCGCGGCGACGCTGCCCGGCATCGACCGCAACGTCACCGCCGGCGACTTCAACGGAGACGGCCACACCGATCTGGTCTCCGACGCCGAAGACGGCGACGAGCCGCAACTGCACGTCGCCTACGGCCCGTTCACCCGCGCCGGGCAACCGGCCTCCACCGGGACCATCAACACCGGACGCACCTTCGGTTCCGTCGACCTGGTGGCCGGCGACCTGACCGGCGACGGCAAGGACGACCTGGTCAGCTTCCACGCCTTCGAGGAGATGTCCGAGGGCAGCCAGCTGTGGCGGGGCACCGGGGAGGGCCTGAGCAGCGCGGCCTCCGCCCTGCCGGCCGCCGCGGCCGGCACCGTCGGCGACGTCGACAACGACGGCTACGGCGACCTGGTCTTCCGCCCCGTGCCCAACGGCGTCGTCGAGGACCTGCCCTACGACAAGGGCACCGTCAAGGTTCTCCACGGCGCGGCCGGCGGCCCCGGCGCGCGCACCACGACGCTCACCCAGGACAGTGCCGGTGTGCCGGGCGTCGGCGAGGAGGGCGACCAGTTCGGCTACACGCTCAGCGCCGGCGACGTCAACGGCGACGGCTACGCGGACATCGCGGTCGGCGTCCCCTTCGAGGACCTCACCGATTCCTCGGGCCGGGCGTTGAAGGACGCCGGCAGCACCGTGCTCCTCAAGGGCGGCAAGGGCGGCCTGTCCGGCGCCGGTTCGCAGGCGTTCACGCAGGACACCCCGGGTGTGCCGGGGGTCGCCGAGTCCGGCGACCGGCACGGCGAGGCGCTCGCCCTCCTGGACACGAACGGCGACGGCAAGGCCGACCTGACCACCGGCGCCCCCGGCGAGGACGGCACCACCCTCAAGGACACCGGCGCAGCCTGGTCCCTCCTGGGCTCCCCCACCGGCCTGACCACCACCGGCGCGGTCTCCTACGGCCCCGGCGCCCTCGGCGGCCCGGAGTCGGGCGCGGCACTGGGCTCGGGCTTCCCCCGCTGACGACCGACCGAAGCCCGCGCACCTGGCCCCGACAGGCCAGGTGCGCGGTGCGGTCCCCGCCGGGACGCGCACCCTTCGTCGGACCTCAGAACTGCTTCGCTATGCGGGCCTGTGCGGCTCTCGCATTGCGGTCGGCACCGGCCTGCTCCCGTTCCGGCGCCAGCTTCTCCCACTTGGCCGGCTGGATCAGCAGGAGCGCGTCGCCGCCCGGCGCGAAGACGACGCCGCCGAAGGGCAGATCGCCCGCGACCCACACACCGTCCTCCGCGCCATCGGGCCAGTTGTTCCTCAGTCGCGCACCGACAGCGCGCATCAGCGGAGACCGCCCCGGCTGATGTTCCTTGACCCTCAGCGTGAAAACGGTCCCGAATTTCCCTCGTACCCGGCTCTTCATGTCGGCGCCCGGCCGGAACTCAAGGGGATAGTGGCGCAACACCCGCCGGCACCGCGCCATCGCGAAGAGGGTGGAAGGGAGCCTGAAGACCAGCAGGACGAGACCCACGGCCGCCGGGGGGACGAGCAGCACCGCGGTAAGCGCGGAGTCCCACACCTGCTGCAGCCCGGCCGCGGCCAGGAACAGCCCGCCGAAGATGCCGGCCCGTACGGCAACGTCCTTCAGCAGGACGGAGTAACTGCGCTTCAATACCTCCCCGGCCTCCACAGCACCGGCCGTCGGCACGCTCTGTGCACTGGACGACATCGCGTCTCCTTCCCCATCAGCAACACACCCGGATCATTCGAAGGCGCTTTGTGGATGCGACGCCGGACAGGCACACGTCGGTATTCCTCGGCGAGATCGACGGCAGGCAGAAAGCCCCTTTCCCAAGGCCGTCAGATCCTTCGGGCGAGGGGCCGGGGCCTGTGGCGCGCCGCTCCTGCTCCGTCAGAAACCCATGCCGCACGGCAGCTCAAGAGGGCTCAGGCGCATCAGGCCATTCATCGGCCGTGCCCACCAAGCCGACGAGCGCCGGCCCTTTTTGATGACCCGACTGGCCACCGGCCACCGCCACCGGCCACCGGCCACCGGCCACAAAAAAACCTTGCGGGCACTTTAGCGCGCGACGGTCTCCGTACCGAAGCGGGAAACGAAAGCATCCTTTGTGATGCTTTGCCGGACTGCGATTCCCTTTGCGTCCTCACCGGATACGGCGGCTGCGCCATTCGGCGTGACGTGCTGCTTGATTTGCCGCTGTCACCGCTGCTCCGCTGAACCGGTGGATTCCGAAGCCGGTCTCACTCGGATCCCTCCCCCGTCGGCAGCTCCGGCGGGGGTGTCGTGGCGCCCGGCAGGGTCAGTACCGCCTCGGTGCCGCCGCCCTCGGCGGGGCGCAGGCGGACGCCGCCGCCCGCCTGTTCTGCCGTGCGGGCCACGATCGACAGGCCCAGGCCGCTGCCGGGCATGCTGCGGGCGGACGGTGAGCGCCAGAAGCGTTCGAAGACGTGCGGCAGTTCGTCCTGGGGGATGCCGGGGCCGTGGTCGCGGACCGTCAGTTCGCCGGACGCGAGGCGGACCACGACCGTTTCGCCGGCCGGGCTGAACTTCACCGCGTTGTCGAGGAGGTTGACCACCGCGCGCTCCAGGGCGGCGGGCTCGGCCCGTACGAACCAGGGGTCGAGGTCCGCGGTGACGGTGAGCGTGGGGCCGCGCAGCCGGGCCCGCTCCAGGGCCGTGCCGACGATCTCGTGCAGGGCGACGACCCGGATCGCTCCTGCGCTGCCGGGGCCCGCCTCCGGTGTCCTGGACAGTTCCTGGAGGTCGCCGATCAGTGCCGCCAGCTCCCCCATCTGCGCCTTCACCGAGGACAGCAGTGCCTCCTTGTCCGCGGCCGGGATCTGCCGGCCGGAGCGCTCGCTGCGGACCAGCAGGTCGATGTTGGTGCGCAGCGACGTCAGCGGGGTCCGCAGTTCGTGCCCGGCGTCCGCGATCAGCTGCTGCTGGAGGTCGCGGGAGGCGGCCAGCGCGGCCGTCATGGAGTTGAAGGAGCGGGAGAGGCGGGCGATCTCGTCGTCACCCTCCGCGGGGATGCGGATGGCCAAGTCCTCGGTCCTGGCGACGTGTTCCACCGCTTCGGTGAGCCGGTCGACGGGTTTCAGGCCGGCGCGGGCGACCCACAGGCCGGCCGTCGCCGCGCCCAGCACACCGACGCCCGTCACGATCAGCAGCACCAGCGCGAGCTGGTTGAGCGGGTCGGTCACCTGATCCATGGGGGCGGCGACGGACACCGCGAGGCGGTTGCCCCTGGCGTCGGTGACCGGGCCGCGGTGGGGCACGGTGGACACCCGCATCTCCGCGCCGTTCCTGGCCTTGGTGGTGTGCACCGAGCTGGGCAGCTGCCGCTCGGCGACCGCCACGTCCGACCGCTGCGCGGGAATGGGCGACTTCTCGGGCGAGGTGCAGATCTCGCCCTCGACCGAGACCAGCTGGACGGTGTACGGGGTGGGCTGGAAACGCATGCCGTCGGGCGCGGTGCCGGAGCACGCGGCGGTCAGCGCCTGCACATAGCCGGAGTTCACGTCCACGGTCCGCAGCGTGGTGTCGAGCTGTTCGGTGAGCCGGTCGCGGGTGATCAGCCAGCAGGCGGCGGCCGAGGCGGCGACGGCGATGGCCACCGCGACGGCGGTGAGCATCGCCAGGCGCGAGCGCAGCGGCAGTCTGCGGTAGCGGTCCAGGCCGATCATTCGGCACCGCCGTCCACCCGCAGGACGTAGCCGACGCCGCGCACGGTGTGCACCAGCCGTGCCTCGCCGCCCGCCTCGGTCTTGCGGCGCAGATACATCACGTACACGTCCAGGGAGTTGGAGGTGGGTTCGAAGTCGAATCCCCACACGGCCTTGAGGATCTGCTCACGGGTGAGGACCTGCCGCGGATGGGCGAGGAACATCTCCAGCAGCGTGAACTCGGTACGGGTCAGCTCCACCGGCCGCGCGCCCCGGGTCACCTCGCGGGTCGCCAGGTCCATCCGCAGATCGGCGAAGGCCAGCACCTCGCCCTCCTCGGGGCGAGCGCCGGCCGCCGTCGCATAGGAGCTGCGCCGCAGCAACGCCCGGATCCTGGCGAGCAGTTCGTCGAGTTCGAAGGGCTTGACGAGGTAGTCGTCGGCGCCGGCGTCCAGGCCGGTGACTCGGTCCCCGACGGTGTCGCGGGCGGTCAGCATCAGGATCGGTACGGTCACGCCGCTCGCCCGCAGCCGGCGGGCCGCCGTCAGCCCGTCCATCCGGGGCATCAGAACGTCCAGCACGATCAGCTCGGGGTCGTAGACGGCGACCTTCTCGACCGCGTCCAGACCGTCGACGGCCTGTTCCGTCCCGTAGCCCTCGAAGGCGAGCGAACGCTGCAGGGCCTCGCGGACCGCGGGCTCGTCGTCGACGATGAGGATGCGGGCGGGCTGATCACCGTGCTCGGCGGAACTCATGTGCGTGACTACCTCGGGAGTGGGATGACGGACGGCTGACGACTGTCGGAACGCCCTTCAGCCTTGCACGGTGCCGGGCGGGGCGCGGCGGTCGACGCGGGGCCCGTCGTCGGCGCGGGGGCCCGGTCGGCCGGTGCGGGGCCCCGCCGGGCGGTCACCGTCGGGCGGCTGCCCGGCGCCGGGTTGCCGCGGCCCGTCCGCGGGTGCGCGGCTTGGCGGCGACCTCGTCGGGGCGGCTGTCCGCCGCGGGCACCGCCGCCACGCGCGCGGCGCCCGCGACGGCCGAGGCGAGCACCGAGGCGAGTGCGAGGTCCAGGTCCGCCGGGCCGGTGCGGCCGGACCGGTGCCGCACGGAGTGCAGCTGCGCGCTGCGGTGTTCGCCGCCCGCGCCCCAGGCGATGGCCGAGGCCAGCGCCCGGCGGGCACGGTGGACCGGAACAGTGATCTTGTGGGCCATGTCGGCCTCCTAGGGACGTACTCGGTGAAGGGTCGCGCGGTCAGATGCCGCTGCTGCCGCCGTCGCCGCCGCGCAGGGCGTCGAGGTCGGCCTTGACGGTGTTGATCGGGATGGCGAAGCCGAGGCCGACGCTGCCCGCCGTGCTGCTCGTCGCCGAACTGGGCGAATACATGGCCGAGTTGATGCCGACGATCTGGCCCTGCATGTTTATGAGGGCGCCGCCGGAGTTGCCCGGGTTGAGCGAGGCGTCGGTCTGGATCGCCTTGTACGAGGTCTTCGACGAGCCGGTGTCGCCGTTGTACTGGTTCCCGCCGAACTCGAACGGCCAGCCGCCGCCACCGCCCTGACCGCCCTGCCCCTGGCCCTGGCCCTGATCCTCGTCCTTCGCCACCGTGACGTCCCGGTTGAGCGCGGAGACGATGCCGCTGGTCACCGAGCCGGTAAGGCCCTCGGGCGAGCCGATCGCGACGACCGGGTCGCCGACCTGGACCTTCCCGGAGTCGCCGAGCGTGGCCTTGGTCAGGCCCTTGGCACCCCGCACCTTGATCAGCGCCAGGTCCTTGTCGGGGTCGGTCCCCACGACCTCGGCGGTCTTCTTGCTGCCGTCGCTGAAGGTGACGGACACCGTGTCCGCCCCGGACACCACATGGTTGTTGGTGATGATCTCGCCGTCGCCGGTGATCACCACGCCCGAGCCGGTCGACTGACCGCCGGACGTCCGCGCGTTGATCTCCACGATGGCGGGGCTGACCGCCTTGGCCACCGCGGAGACGCCGCTGCCGCTGCTCTGCCCGGCGTTGACGACCGGGGTGCCGGCGCTGCTCCCCGTACTCCCGCCGGCGCCCGCGAGCAGCGCCGCGCTGCCACCACCGATGAGGCCGGAGGCGAGCGCCACCGCCGCGATCAGGGCGATGGGGCGGCGGGCCTTGCGGTGCGATTCCCGCGGCCCGGGAACCTGCGGCCCCCCGGCGCCGAACCCGGCGTACGTGCCGCCGCCCTGGCCCCCGCCGGCCGCCGACGCGGCCGGTGCCCCGTGGACGGCGTACCCGCCCGGTGCCCCCGCGCCGTCACCTGCCGCGCTCTCGCCCCGGCCCTCGCCCGGCCACACCGTGACCCCGTCACCCGCGGCGACGGGGCGGGCCGGCGCGTACGGGGGCGGCGGGGGAAAGGCCCGCTCGCTTTCCCGCAGCGCGTCCTGTCGGGCGCCGTGGCCGTAGTCGTAGGGCCGGTCCTGGGGGATGTCGTCGCCGCTTCGGCGGTAGCTGTCGGTCATGGCTATGACTCTGCGACCGGTGCATGAGAACGGTCTGAGAGTGCCCTGAGAGACCCGACAGAAGTGGGTATGCCCGGTATAAAGACGCGGCGCCGCCGACCACCGACGGGTGGCTCAGCCGCGCATCGACCGCGTCAGTCCCGGCAGCCGCAGGACTGCCGGACCACCAGCCGCGACGGGAACTGCCGCAGCCGCTCTCGGCGCGATCCCACCACCCGCAGTCCGTCGTCCAGCACCAGATCGACCGCGGCCCGCGCCATCGCCTCGCGGTCCGAGGCGACCGTCGTCAGCGGCGGGTCGGTCAGCCCCGCTTCCTTCACATCGTCGAAGCCGGCGACCGCCAGCCCGTCCGGCACGTCGATCCGCAGCTCGCGGGCGGCCCGCAGCACACCGATCGCCTGGTCGTCCGTCGCGCACATGATGGCCGGCGGCCGGTCCGGGCCCGCCAGCAGCTTCAGTGCGACCTGGTAGGAGTCGTAGCGGTTGTACGGCGCCTGGAAGTAGCGGCCCTCGACCGACTTCCCCGACTCCTGCATGGCACGGCGCCAGCCCTCGACGTGGTCGGTGACCGGGTCGCCGGACTTCGGGGTCTCTTCCGTCCCGCCCAGGAACGCGACATACGGGTGGCCGTGCTCCAGCAGATGCCGGGTCGCCAGCTGGGCGCCCCACACGTCGTCGGTCATGACCGCGACATCGTCGATGGCGTCCGGCCTGCGGTGCAGCAGCACCACCCGCGCGTCCCAGGCATCGATCTCCGCGGCGGCGTGCTCGCTGGGGCCCTGGCTGATCAGGATCAGCCCCGAGACCCGCATCCCGAGGAACGCGCGCAGGTAGTGCACCTCGCGCTCGTCGAGATAGTTGGCGTTGCCGACCAGGACCATCTTTCCGCGCTCGGCGGCGGCCTGCTCGACGGCGTGTGCCATCTCCGCGAAGAACGGCTGCCGGGTGTCCGGCACGATGAGCCCTATGAGATCGGTCCGGCGGGACGCCATCGCCTGCGCGACGCGGTCCGGCCGGTAGCCGAGCTCCTTGATGGCGGCGAGCACCCGCTCGCGCGTGGCCGGGGCGACCGGCCTTGGTCCGTTGTTGATGACGTAACTGACAACGGCGGTGGACGTACCCGCCAGTCTTGCCACATCATCCCGCGTCACCTTGGCCACGCGCGGCAGTCTACGCGGGTGGCCCTACCGCTGGGCAGGCCGTCCACCGGCCGATTCGGCACCCGATGCCACGGCCTTCACCACGCGGTCCCCGGCCCCGGCATCGCCCTCGGCAGCCTTCGCGGCATTCGCGGCTTTGGCGGCCTGCGCCGCCTTGTCCTTCGCCTGGGCCTCCGCCGCCGCCCGCTCCACCTTCTCCGGCGTCACGAAGCGGTAGCCGACGTTACGAACCGTGCCGATCAGGGACTCGTGCTCGGGGCCGAGCTTGGCGCGCAGCCGCCGGACGTGCACATCGACCGTGCGGGTACCGCCGAAGTAGTCGTAGCCCCAGACCTCCTGGAGGAGCTGGGCCCGGGTGAACACCCGGCCGGGGTGCTGGGCCAGATACTTCAGCAGCTCGAACTCCTTGAAGGTCAGGTCCAGGACCCGGCCCTTGAGCTTCGCGCTGTAGGTCGCCTCGTCCACCGAAAGATCACCGTTGCGGATCTCCATCGGGCTGTCGTCGGTGGTGATCTGCTGGCGGCCCATGGCCAGCCGCAGCCGCGCCTCGACCTCGGCGGGCCCCGCCGTGTCCAGCAGGACGTCGTCGATGCCCCAGTCCGCGGTGACCGCGGCGAGGCCGCCCTCCGTCACCACCAGGACCAGCGGACAGCCCGGACCGGTGGACCGCAGCAGCTGGCACAGCGACCGCACCTGCGGCAGGTCACGACGGCCGTCGATCAGTATGACGTCGGCCCCTGGGGTGTCGATGAGGGCCGGGCCCTCGGCGGGGGCCACCCGCACGCTGTGCAGAAGCAGGCCCAGCGCCGGGAGCACCTCCGTCGACGGCTGAAGTGCGTTGGTCAGCAGCAGGAGCGAACTCACTTCCGACCACCCACTCGGTTTTCGGCGTGCTTCATCCTGTGCTGCTCGCGGTCCTGCTCGCTTCGCTCGCCCATGACGTCTGGTTCCTCCTCGGTCCCTGCGACGGGGGCACCACCCGGACTGGCCGGGGGAGTCTGCGGCACTGCTTCGTACGGTTCTCCCAGCCGTGGATCACCCTGGCTGAAAGCACAAAAGGACCCGGGGGCAACGCTGCCCGGATCCTTCATGCCCGACAGAATAGCTCACATGGGTTCCGGAGCCGAGGCCGATTTTGCACGTTCCTGTGTTTCGTCGATCACTTCGAGTGGTCATCGGGCGTCTTTGTTGACGTCGGACGGCGTTCGTATCGAGGCTGCTCACGCCCCTCGTACGGCCTCCGGAGGCGCGCCGTCCGACGATCTCGTCGTGGTCCTCGCACACGGATTCAGCGGCGCCCTGGAACGCCCGGCGCTACGCCGTGCGGCCGCCGCGTTCACCCAGCGTGCCGCCGTGATCACGTTTTCCTTCCGCGGGCACGGCCGCTCCGGCGGGCACTCCACCGTCGGCGACCGGGAGGTCCATGATCTCGCCGCCGCGGTCCGCTGGGCACGCTCCCTGGGGTACCGCCGGGTCGCCACCGTCGGCTTCTCGATGGGCGGCTCGGTCGTGCTGCGGCATGCGGCGATTTACGGCCAGGGGGAGCGCGGGGGGCGCACAGGTGCGCACACCGACCTCGTGGTCGCGGTGAGCTCCCCCGCCCGCTGGTATTACCGCGGCACGGCGTCGATGCGCCGCCTCCACTGGGTCATCACCCGCCCCATCGGCCGCTTGGTCTCCCGCCTGGGCCTGCGCACCCGCATCCACCCCGAGGACTGGGACCCGGTCCCGCTCTCCCCCACCGAGGCGGTCCCGCTGATCGCGCCGACCCCGCTGCTGCTCGTCCACGGCGACCGCGACCCGTACTTCCCCGTGGACCACCCCCACATGCTGATGGCCGCCGCCGACCCCGCGAGCACCGAGCTGTGGCTGGAGCACGGCTTCGGGCACGCGGAGAACGCGGCGGAGCCGGAGCTGCTGGAGCGGATCGGGGAGTGGATCACCGAGCACGGCTGACCCGTCGGGACGCGACGGCCGGCCCCGGACCTCGGCCCCGGGGCCGGCCGCTCACTCGGTCTCCACCATCGCCTCCGCGAACTGCGCCGCGTACAGGCGCGCGTAGGCGCCGCCCGCCGCCAGCAGCGCGTCGTGGGTGCCCTGCTCGACGATCGCGCCGGACTCCATCACCAGGATGACGTCGGCGTCGCGGATGGTGGAGAGACGGTGCGCGATGACGAAACTGGTGCGTCCGGTGCGCAGTTGCGCCATGGCGTGCTGGATCAGCACCTCGGTGCGGGTGTCGACCGAGCTGGTGGCCTCGTCGAGGACGAGGATGGCGGGCTCGGCGAGGAACGCGCGGGCGATGGTGATCAGCTGCTTCTCGCCGACCGAGACATTGCCGCCCTCCTCGTCGATGACGCTGTCGTAGCCGTCGGGCAGGGTGCGCACGAAACGGTCGACGTGGGTGGCCCTGGCCGCCTCGACGATCTTGTCGCGCGAGATGCCCGCGGGCGCGCCGTAGGCGATGTTCTCGGCGATGGTGCCGCCGAAGAGCCAGGTGTCCTGGAGGACCATGCCGATGTGGGAGCGCAGCTCCTCGCGTGACATCTCGGCGATGTCGACGCCGTCCAGGGTGATCCGCCCGCCGCGTACCTCGTAGAACCGCATCAGGAGGTTGACGAGCGTGGTCTTGCCGGCGCCGGTGGGACCGACGATGGCGACGGTCTGGCCGGGGTGGACGGCCAGCGACAGGTCCTCGATGAGCGGCTTGTCCTCGTCGTACCGGAAGGAGACGTGGGCGAACTCGACACGGCCGGTGACGTGTTCGGGGCGGGCCGGCCGCTCGGCGTCGGGGTCCTGCTCCTCGGCGTCGAGGAGTTCGAAGACCCGCTCGGCGGAGGCGACGCCGGACTGCACGAGGTTGGCCATCGAGGCGACCTGGGTGAGCGGCTGGCTGAACTGCCGGGAGTACTGGATGAACGCCTGGACGTCACCGATGGACAGACTGCCGGACGCCACGCGGAGGCCGCCGACGACCGCGACCAGCACGTAGTTCAGGTTGCCGATGAACATCATCGCGGGCTGGATGATCCCGGAGATGAACTGGGCCCGGAAACCGGCTGCGTACAGGGCGTCGTTCTGCTCGCGGAACAGCTCCGCGGACTCCCGCTGGCGGCCGAAGACCTTCACCAGGGCGTGGCCGGTGTACATCTCCTCGATGTGCGCGTTGAGCTTGCCGGTGGTCTTCCACTGCTGGACGAACTGCGGCTGGGCGCGCTTGCCGACCTTGGTGGCGACGACCACGGAGACCGGGACGGTGACCAGGGCGACCAGCGCCAGCAGCGGCGAGATCCAGAACATCATGACCAGCACACCGACGATGGTCAGCAGCGACGCCACGATCTGGCTGAGGGTCTGCTGGAGCGTCTGCTGGATGTTGTCGATGTCGTTGGTCGCCCGGGAGAGCACCTCACCGCGCTGCTGCTTGTCGAAGTAGCTCAGCGGCAGCCGGGCCAGCTTCTCCTCGACCTGCTCGCGCATCCGGAAGACCGCGCGCTGGACGACGCGGGTGGCGATCCGCGCCTGGACGAATCCGAAGAGCGAGGCGCCCGCGTAGATCAGTGTGACCCACAGCAGGATCACGCCGACGGCACCGAAGTCGATGCCCTGGCCGGGCACGACCGGCATCGTGCCGAGCATGTCGGCGAGCCCGTCCTCGCCGCGCGCACGGAGCCGCTCCGCGGCCTGCGCCCTGGTGAGGCCGGCGGGCAGTCCCCGGCCGACGATGCCCGCCATGATCAGGTCGGTGGCGTGCCCGAGGACCTTGGGCCCCACCACGCTCAGGGCGACGCTCAGCACGCCCAGCACCAGCGCGACCGAGATCACGCCGCGCTCGGGCCGCATCTGGCGCAGCAGCCGCTTGCCCGAGCCCTTGAAGTCCATCGACTTCTCGATGGGCTGCCCGCCCATCATCCGGCCGGGCCCGGCCGCCGGAGCCGGGCCGCGCCGGGACCCCTCCTGCGGTGCGGGCGGGGCCTCGGACGGCCTGGCCGCTTCCTTGTCCGCGGTGGTCACGCCGCCTCCTGCTCGGTGAGCTGGGAGAGCACGATCTCCCGATAGGTCTCGTTGTCGGCCATCAGCTCGGCGTGGGTGCCGGTGCCGACGACCCGGCCCTCGTCCAGGACGACGATCCGGTCGGCGCCGCGGATCGTCGAGACGCGCTGCGCGACGATCACCACCGTCGCCCGGTCGGTCTCCCGGGAGAGCGCGGCCCGCAGCGCCGCGTCGGTCGCGTAGTCCAGCGCGCTGAAGGAGTCGTCGAAGAGGTAGATCTCCGGCCGGCGCACCAGCGCCCGCGCGATCGCCAGCCGCTGCCGCTGGCCTCCGGAGACGTTGCTGCCGCCCTGCGCGATCGGGGCGGCGAGGCCGCCCTCCATCCGCTCGACGAAGTCGCGTGCCTGCGCGGTCTCCAGCGCGCGCCACAGCTCCTCGTCGGTGGCGTCCGGTTTGCCGTAGCGCAGGTTCGTCGCGACGGTCCCGGAGAAGAGGTACGGCTTCTGCGGGACCAGGCCGATGGCGTCGGCGAGGGTCTCCTGGTCGAGGGTGCGGACGTCCTCGCCGTCCACCAGGACCGCGCCGCCGGTCGCGTCGAACAGCCGCGGGACGAGGCCGAGGAGGGTCGACTTGCCGCTGCCCGTCGAGCCGATGACGGCGGTGGTCTCGCCGGGTCTGGCGACCAGCGAGACATCCTTGAGGACCGGCTCCTCGGCGCCCGGGAAACGGAACTCGACGCCGCGCAGCTCCAGTTCGCCGTGCCGGCGCAGTTCGGTGACGGGGTGCTCGGCCGGGGTGACGCTGGTGTCGGTCGCCAGCACCTCCTGGATGCGCTCGGCGCAGACCTCGGCGCGCGGCAGCATCATCACCATGAACGTCGCCATCATGATCGACATGAGGATGTACATCAGATAGCTGAGGAAGGCCGTGAGCGCGCCGATCTGCATGTGGCCGCTGTCGATGCGGAGTCCGCCGAACCAGACGACGGCCACGCTGGAGAGGTTCACGATCAGCATGACCAGCGGGAACATCATCGACATCAGCCGGCCGGCGCGCAGCGAGACATCGTAGAGGTCGGTGTTGGCCACGCCGAACCGCTCGCGTTCGTACCGGTCGCGGACGAAGGCGCGGATGACGCGGATGCCCGTGATCTGCTCCCGCAGGACCCGGTTGACGGTGTCGATGCGCTCCTGCACCCCACGGAACAGCGGGCGCATCCGGCGCACGATCAGTGAGACGAGGATCCCGAGGACCGGGACGATGACGAGGAGCAGGCCCGACAGCGGCACGTCCTGATTGAGCGCCATGACCACACCGCCGACGCACATGATCGGCGCGGACACCATCATCGTGAACGTCATCAGTACCAGCATCTGCACCTGCTGGACGTCATTGGTGGTGCGGGTGATCAGCGACGGTGCGCCGAAGGTGCCCATCTCCCGTGCGGAGAAGGACTGCACACGGTCGAAGACGGCGGCGCGGATGTCGCGGCCGAGGGCCATGGCGGTGCGGGCGCCGAAGTACACGGCACCGATCGCGCAGACGATCTGCAGCAGCGTGACGGCGGTCATCAGGCCGCCGAGACGGAGGATGTAGCCCGTGTCCCCCTTCACGACACCGTTGTCAATGATGTCGGCGTTGAGGGTGGGCAGGTAGAGGGTGGCCAGCGTCTGGATGAGCTGGAGCACCACGATCAGGGATATGGAGTGCCTATGCGGCCGCAGATGGGCCTTCGCGAGTCGGACCAACACGGAGTGAGCCTATGCGAACGCTTGCCTTCGGCAATCGAATTATCCGCATCCCCCCGTCACCCCGCCCGCGGCCTTTGCCGGAACTTGCCCGGAACGGGGCCGGCCGCGCGGTACGCCATCATGGAGGCGGCAACGACGGGGGCGGCCCACACCGACGGACCGCCCCACGACCGACACGATGAAGAGGTCGCCGTGACAACAACTGGCACCGTGCGCTATTGGGCCGCGGCCAAAGCCGCCGCCGGCACGGCGGAGGAGCCGTACGCGGCGGCGACGCTCGCCGAGGCGCTCGACGCGGCGCGCGCCGCGCATGCCACCAACCCCGAGTTCGCGCGCGTCCTGCTGCGCTGCTCCTTCCTGGTAGACGGCGACCCGGTCGGCACCCGCGACCACGCGGCGGTGCCGCTGGCCCCGGGCGGCACCGTCGAGGTCCTGCCGCCGTTCGCGGGAGGGTGAGCCCACGACCATGAGCGACAACCAGCCGCGCCACCGCAAGCCGTACGAACCGCACGAGCCCTATGTGCGCCCCGAGAGCCACGGCCCCCACGAGCCGTACGCCGCACCGGACCCGTACGCCCAGAACACCCCACAGACCCCGTACGACCCGCAGGCGCCGTACGACCCGCAGGCGCCGTACGGCCGTCCGTACGGGCAGCAGCAGGGACCGGTCCAGGGACAGCCGCACGAGCCCTACGCGGCGCAGCAGCCTCACCAGCCGCAGCAGGAGCCCCGGCAACAGCCCCCGACGGCATGGCCGGCGGCAGGCGGCAGGCACACCCACGGCTCCGGCCAGTACGGCTACGACGCCGCCGGGCAGCCGCCCGCCCGGGACGCGTACGGCACCCCGCAGCCCCCGCAGCCCCACGGCCCGCAGACCCAGACCTGGGACGCCCCGACCTGGGAGACCGGCACCCAACCGCCGGTCCCGGGAGCCGCCGCGGAGACCACCCACCTGCCCTCCCAGCACCAGACGGCGCCGCCGGCCGAGGAGACGCACGCCCGGCAGCACCCCCAGCGGACCAAGCCGCACCCGCAGGGCGCGGCCGCCGCCCGCCCGGCCGCGCCTCTGGCGCCCCACCAGCGGGCCCGCGCCGAAGGCCGTTCGCCGATCATCCCGCCGGGGCGGAAGCCGGCCGCCCTGACCGCCGCGCTCGCCCTCCTGCTCGCGCTCGCCGCGCCGCTGGGGCAGGCGGCGCTCCTCGTGCCGGTGGTCCTGCTGCAGGCCGTCACGGCGGCGGGCTGGTTCCGGCTGAACGGAATGTGGCCCGCCCGGCAGGGCATCGCGCTGGCCTTCCTGGCCGGCCTGACCACCGATGTGGCGCTGCTGGCCACGGACCGCGGTGACGCTCCCGTGGTGACCGTCGGCACGCTCGGCGTGTGGTGCCTGTTCGTCCTCGTCCTCCAGCTGCGCAATCGCAGCAGCGCGGACGAGCGGATGTACGCGCTGACCGCCGGGCTCGCCTCGACCGCGCTCGCCGTGCTCGCCTCGGGCCAGCTCGCCGCCGCGCCGCACGCGGTGGTCGTCGGTGCCGTCGCGGTGGGCGTCGCGACGCTCGCCCGTGCGCTGCCGCTGCCGCCCTTCGTCTCGGTGGCCGTCGCCCTGGTGGCCGCCGCGGGCGCCGGAGTCGCCGCCGGGGGGCTGACCGACCTCGGTCCTGCCGGCGCGCTGCTGGGGCTCGCGGCCGGCGGCTGTGCGCTGATCGGCCTGCGGGTGGCCAGCTACGACTACCCGTCCCGCTTCGTCCACATGACGGCGGGCGTGGCCCTGCCCCTCGCCCTCGCGGCACCCGCCGTGTACGTCCTGGGGCGCGCCCTGGCCTGAGCCGGGCAAGAGACCGGCGAGTCCGCCCGTCACGCCGTGGGGAGCCGCTCGTGCCTTCCCACGGCCGACGGGAGCGCTCGCCGGACCCGGTCGTCTAGGCTCCCCGTGCGCAGGCCGGGGAGCCTGCAGGCATGGCGGAGACGGCCGGGCGTCCGGCCCTTGCGTGGGGAAAGTGGTTCGATGCGTGCACTACGGGTGCTGCTGGTCATCGTCGTCATACTCGGGGCGCTGTTCGTGGTCGGTGACCGCGTCGCGGTGAGCCTCGCGGAGGAGAAGGTCGCGGACAAGATCCGCGTCAGCGGGGGTCTCACGAAGGCGCCGGGCATCTCCATCAAGGGCTTTCCGTTCCTGACCCAGGTCGCCGGGCGGTCCCTCCAGGAAGTGGACGCGGACCTCGACGGCGTCCAGGCCAGCGCCCAGGGCCGCACCCTGCGGGTGAGCAAGCTCAGCGCCCAGTTCCACGACGTGCAGCTGACCAGCGACTACTCCTCCGTCGAGCGGGCCGCTTCGGCCACCGGCACCGCCAGGATCAGCTACGCGGACCTGACCAGGGCGGCGGGCGGCGGCGTGAAGGTCAGCTACGCCGGCCAGGAGAACGGCCGCAGCCAGGTCAAGATCTCGCCTAACGTGCCGCTCCTCAGCTCGCTGGAGGTGACCGGCTCGATCACCACCGTCGGCGGCGACACGGTGCGGCTGCGGGCCGACTCGATCCCGGCGATGTGCCGGACGATTCCGGGCTGCGAGTCGAAGGTGCGCTCGCAGACCGACCACGAGTGGAAGCTGGAGCAGCTGCCCGGCAACCTCAAGCTGGAGAAGGTCGTGACGACGGCCGAGGGCATCTCGATCGCCGCCTCGGGCAAGGACGTCAAGCTCCCCGGCTGACCGCGCGGCGGGCCGCCCCACCGGCCCGCCCGCACCCCGTTCCCCCCTCGCCGGGCGCCGCACCTTCCCGTCCCGGCGTGCTCCCTCCGAGCAGCGTCCACCCCCTGAGACAGGGCCGTCCGTCCGCCAGACGTACGCGCGGGCGCACCCCCTCCTCGCTCCTGTGTACGACCGTCCATGTCGCGCGTATCCCACATCGCGGACAATCGCATCTCGCCATATGACACGCCGGTGACACGCCCCGCCGTCTCTCCCTACGATCGGTCGCATGCAGAGCTCATTGAGCGGTCTCCGTCCGCGGGGACAGGCGGTCCTGACGAAGCGGCGGGCAGTGGACCTGTGCCGCGTCGCCGCCATGCTCTGTCGCCCTGTCTGACGGGCCCTTTTTCGCGTCCCGTCTTCCTTCGGCCCCCTCGGGCCGATTCCCGCATGCCCTCGCGCAGCGCCGCGCGCCGTCAGCAGCCGCGCGCATCCGGCGTCACCGCGTGCACTTCTGCAACCGCCCCCCGCAACTGCCCCGGAGGAGAAGAACATGAGCCGTACCGACGTCCTGGTGGACGCAGACTGGGTCGAGGCCCACATCGACGACCCGAAGGTCGTCATCGTCGAGGTCGACGAGGACACGTCCGCGTACGAGAAGAACCACATCAAGAACGCGATCCGCATCGACTGGCAGAAGGACCTCCAGGACCCGGTGCGCCGCGACTTCGTCGACCAGGCGGGCTTCGAGAAGCTTCTCTCGGAGAAGGGCATCGCCAACGACGACACCGTCGTCCTCTACGGCGGCAACAACAACTGGTTCGCGTCCTACGCGTACTGGTACTTCAAGCTCTACGGCCACGACGGCGTCAAGCTGCTCGACGGCGGCCGCAAGAAGTGGGAGCTGGACTCCCGCGACCTGGTCGACGCGGTGCCCACCCGCGCGAAGACCGAGTACAAGGCGAAGGCCCAGAACACCTCGATCCGCGCCTTCCGTGACGACGTCGTCGCCGCGATCGACAACCTGAACCTGGTCGACGTGCGCTCCCCCGACGAGTTCAGCGGCAAGCTGCTCGCGCCGGCGCACCTCCCGCAGGAGCAGTCGCAGCGCCCCGGCCACGTGCCCAGCGCCCGCAACATCCCCTGGTCGAAGAACGCCAACGACGACGGCACCTTCAAGTCGGACGACGAGCTCAAGGAGCTCTACGAGGGCGAGTCGGTCGACCTGGCGAAGGACACCATCGCCTACTGCCGTATCGGTGAGCGCAGCGCGCTCACCTGGTTCGTGCTGCACGAGCTGCTCGGCCAGACCAACGTCAAGAACTACGACGGTTCCTGGACCGAGTACGGCTCGCTCGTCGGCGTGCCGATCGAGCTCGGCGCGAACAAGTAAGCAAGCTTCCCTCCCCGACCCCTCAAGGAAGTACCCCCATGTGTGGAGCACAGGCAGGCGGCCCGGACGCCTCGACCATCAAGCCCGGTGAGACCACCATCCAGGGCAACGTGACCCGCGACGGCGAGCCCGTCACCGGTTACGTCCGTCTGCTGGACAGCACCGGCGAATTCACTGCCGAGGTGCCCACCTCGGCGACCGGCCAGTTCCGCTTCTACGCGGCCGAGGGCACCTGGACGCTGCGCGCCCTGGTCCCCGGCGGCACCGCGGACCGCACCGTCGTCGCCCAGCAGGGTGGTCTGGCGGAGGTCGCCATCGCCGTCTGACGGCATGGAGGACGGGATCGGCAGCGATCCTTACGGCCGGAGGGCCGCACCCCAGGGGTTTGGACACCTGACCGGGGTGCGGCCCTCCGCGCTGTCGCGCGCCGTCCGGACTTCTCTCCCACCCGGTGCGGTCTTACCGTGGAGGTATGCACGCCCGTCGCCTGCTGCCCGCGCAACGCCGCCATCGCAGGTACTTCCTGCTGATGGGCGTCTGCATCGTGCTGTTCGTGCTGGCGTGGAGCGTGGTGCGGCTCTGGTCGGTGCCCGCGGCGGTGGGGATGTGCGTGGTCGCGATGGTCATTCCGCCGGTCGCGGCGATCATCGGCAACCGCCGGGAGCCCGGCGAGCGCTGGTGGGACGAGTCCGGTGACCCGGAATCCGACCGCTGGTGGCGCGAGCTGGACGACAAGGACGACAAGCACCCGCAGTAGCTCCTGCGACCGGCGCCACCGCGTCGGGCCGCGGCCCGACGTCAGTACACCAGCGCCTGCACGCCCTCCGGCATGATCTCGCTGACGAAGACCTGGGCACCGGCGATGCCCGCACCCTCGATCAGGTCCTTCTCCTCGATGTCGCGCCGGGCCGCACACTGCGTGCAGACCGTGATCGCGCCGCCGCCCGCGATGATGCCGTCGATCAGCTCCGGCAGCGGCGCGGCGTGCGGCAGCTCGAATTCGCCCGCCCGCCCCGGCAGCCCGAACCACGCCGATTCGCCGGTCAGCCACAGGGACACCTCGATGCCGCTGGCCACCGCCACCGCCGCCACCGTGAACGCCTGCGAGCACCGCTCGGGCGCGTCCGCACCCGCCGTCACCTTGATCACGAGCTTCTTCGCCATGGCCTCAGACTAGAGCCCCGCCGACCGCCTCCGGGGACCCGCGCCCGTACGGCCCGCGCCCGGCGATCCGCCCGCGCGGCGCCCACCGGGCCTGGCGGGGAACCTCACACAGCCGGTCGCCCCGGCGCCGACTAGACTTGCCTCCGGTCCGTAACACCTCACTCCGTCCAAGGAGCGCGCTCGTGCTTGAGGCAGTCTTCACCACCCTGCTCGTCCTGGTCGCCGTCGGCGTCGTCGCCTTCGCCGGCCTGACCTGGAAGAAGCTGTACCAGGGCCAGCGCTGAACCTGCCCCTCCCCTGCCCTCAGCAGGAGCGCTGGCGCGCCCCGGCTGTCCCCTCCCCTACAGATCGCCTGAGCTCATGATCGAGATCCCGTCCGACCTGAACCCGGCCCTGGTGCCGCTCGCCTTCCTCCTCGGCAACTGGGAGGGCGCGGGCGTCGCTGACTTCCCCGGCACCGAGAAGTGCAACTTCGGGCAGGAAGTCACCTTCACCCACGACGGCCGTGACTTCATCGAATACACCTCGCACAGCTGGGTGCTCGACGGCGAGGGCAAGAAGGTCGGCCCGCTGGAGACCGAGAGCGGCTACTGGCGCATCGACGCGGACCGCAAGGTCGAGGTCGTGATGATCCGCGACCAGGGCGTGGCGGAGGTCTGGTACGGCGAGCTGGCCGACCAGAAGCCGCAGATCGACCTGGCCACGGACGCCGTCGCCCGGACCGCCTCCTCCGGCCCGTACAGCGGTGGCAAGCGGCTCTACGGCTACGTCAACAGCGACCTGATGTGGGTCGGCGAGAAGGCCACCCCCGAGGTGCCGCTGCGCCCGTACATGTCCGCGCACCTGAAGAAGGTCGTCGACCCGAGCGAGTGGGCCAAGGACCTCAAGGACCTGCCCGACGACGGCATCGCCTTCTTCAAGTAGGCCGGCCTCCGGCGAGCGGGCCGCCCGGTCCCCGTACCGCGGCCCGCCCCCGCCGTACATCTGCACACGCACGACAGCGCCCCGCGGGGGAAGTCCGGTGAGAGTCCGGCGCTGACCCGCAACGGTAAGCGGAAGCACCCTGTCCGCAAGCCCGATCGCCCGCGGCGGCGCCGGATCCTGACAACTCGCCGTGGTCTGCGAGGGGACGCCTCCGCCGCCACCCGCGCCGGGCCGTACCTTCTTCCGTACGCGGCCCGACCGAAGGCGGACCGCCCGTGGCGACCACCGAGGCCACGCCCCGCGCCCCCGTACCGGCGGCCGGCCCCGTGCCGCCCCGACGACTGCCCGTACCGCTCCTGGTGGCCGCGCTCTCCGTCGTCCTGCTCGGCTCCCTGCTGTGCGGCATCGGCCTCGGCGCCGCCGGACTGAGCTGGGCGCAGGTGGTGCGGTACCTCGGCGCGGGGCTGACCGGCGGCACTCTCACCGCGGACGAGGTCTCCGCGTACACCATCGTGTGGGAGCTGCGCTTCCCGCGGGCCGTGCTGGCGGCCGTCGTCGGCGCCGGGCTGTCCGCCATCGGCGTCGCCGTCCAGGCCCTGGTCCGCAACGCGCTCGCCGACCCGTTCGTGCTCGGCATCTCCTCCGGGGCCGCCGTCGGCGCCAACGCGGTACTCCTCTTCGGGGCGTTGGGCGCGCTGGGCGTCTGGGCCCTTTCGGTGTCCGCGTTCGTCTCCGCGCTGATCGCGATGACCCTGGTGTACGCGGCCGCCCGTACCGCCCACGGGCTCACCCCGCTGCGCCTGGTGCTGACCGGCACCGCGATGTACTACGGCTTCTCCGCCGTCACCACCCTGATGGTGTTCACCGCCGACCGCGGCGAGGCGGCCCGCTCGGCGATGATGTGGCTGCTCGGGAGCCTGAGCGGGGCCGGCTGGGGTTCGGTGCCGATCGCGGCGGCCGCGGTGGCCGCCGCGCTGGCCCATCTGCTGCTCTCCGCGGGCCGGTTGAACGCGCTGGCCATGGGAGACGAGACCGCGGCGGCACTCGGGGTCGACGCGGAGCGGCTGCGCCGTGAGCTGTTCGTCGTCTCCGCCGCGGTCACCGGCGCGGTGGTCGCGGTCAGCGGCGCGATCGGCTTCGTCGGGCTGATGGTGCCGCATGTGACGCGGATGCTGGTGGGCGCCGACCACCGCCGGGTACTGGCGGTCGCGCCGCTGCTGGGCGCGGTGCTGCTGGTCTGGGTCGATCTGCTCTCGCGGGTACTGCTCGCGCCCGTCGAACTGCCGGTGGGCGTGATCACCGCCGTCCTCGGTGTGCCCTGCTTCGTGCTGCTGATGCGGCGGCGCGGCTACACCTTCGGAGGCGGCGCCTGATGCGGCTCGACATCGACGGCCTGTCGGTGGAGGTGGCCGGGCACCGGCTGGTCCACGACATCACCCTGCAGGCCGGCAGCGGCCGCCTCGTGGGGCTGGTGGGCCCCAACGGCAGCGGCAAGTCGACGCTGCTGCGCTGCGTCTACCGCGCGCTGCGCCCGGCCGCGGGCACCGTCAGCCTGGACGGCAGGGAGCTGCATGCCATGGACGCGCGGGAGGGCGCACGGCTGCTGGCCGCGCTGCCGCAGGAGGCCAGTACCGAGTTCGACTTCACGGTCACCGAGGTCGTGGCGATGGGGCGGCTGCCGCATCAGCGCGGCTCGGGCCGCGCCCAGCACACGGACACCGAGGTGTGCGCGCGGGCACTGGCCCGGGTCGGGGCGGACCACCTCGCGGGACGCGGCTTCCTGAGCCTGTCCGGCGGGGAGAAGCAGCGGGTTCTCATCGCCCGCGCGCTGGCCCAGGAGCCGGCCGTGCTGGTGCTCGACGAGCCCACCAACCACCTCGACATCGCCCAGCAGTTGGAGGTCCTCGCCCTGGTGCGGGACAGCCGGCTGACGGTGCTCACCGCGCTGCACGACCTCAATCTGGCCGCCGTGCACTGCGACGAGCTGTACGTCATCGCGCACGGCCGGATCGTCGCCTCGGGCCCACCGCACGACGTCCTGACCCCCGAGCTGCTCGCCGAGGTCTTCGGCGTCCGCGCGCACCGCGTACGGCATCCCGAATCGGGCGCCGTACAGCTGCTGTTCGACCGTCTGACGCGCGAGGACGCCGCCCCTGGCGCGGCCGCCTCCACCGCACTCCCCCGGCCCGACCGGGCCGCCCCGACCGCTCAGTGAGGATCCGTCCGATGACCCCGGCCCGCCGCCCCGCCGCCCTGCTCACCGTCCTCGCGCTCGCGCTCACCGGCTGCGGCGCGCAGATCGCCACCGACGGCGACGACGCCGCCGGGCGCTCCGGCCACTACCCGGTCACCATCGAGAACTGCGGCGTCCGCACGACGTACGACAAGGCCCCGCAGCGCGTGGTCACCAACGACGTCGGCATCACCGAGCTGATGTTCGCGTTGGGCCTGGAGAAGCACATGGCCGGCTATGTCATGCCCGACGACAAGGGCGACCTCGACTCGGTGCCCTACAAGGACGCCTACGGCAAGGTGCCCAGGCTCTCCAAGAAGGCCATCACCAAGGAAATGGCCCTGGACGCCAAGGCGGACCTGGTCTTCGCCGGCTGGAACTACGGCTTCGGCGAGGACAACGGCCTCACCCCCGCCTCCCTCAAGAAGCTCGGCATCGGCAGCTACGTCCTGACCGAGTCCTGCCGCAAGGGCCCGGACGGCAGCGCCCGCGGCGTGATGCCGCCGCTGAAGGCGCTCTACACCGACCTGCGGACGCTCGGAAAGATCTTCGACGTACGGGACCGGGCGGAAGCCCTGGTGAAGCGGTACCGCAAGCAGGTCGCCCAGGTCCGCGCCGAGATCCCCGCCCCGGGCGACCGCCCCTCCGTCTTCCTCTACGACGACGGCCGCGACAAGCCGCTGACCTCGGGCTTCTACGCGGGCCCGCACGACATCATCACCAAGGCCGGCGGCGACCACGTCATGAAGGACCTCAAGGACTCCTGGACCACGGTGGGCTGGGAGACCGTCGTCGCCCGCGATCCGGACGTCATCGTCATCAACGACTACGGCGCCACCACCGCCGAGCGGAAGAAGGAATTCCTGCTGTCCTACCCCCCGCTGGCGAACGTCTCGGCGATCAAGCACCGGCGGATCTACGTCATGGACTACGCCGAACTCGTCGAGAGCCCCCGCAACCCCGCCGCGATCAGCGCCCTGGCGCGCTATCTGCGCGGGGTGCACCACGGCTGAGGCGGACGTCATACGCACCGGCCGTACAGCCTCTTACACTGGCTGTGTGGTGACCACCGACTGGCAGAGCGACCTCCGCAGGCGCGGATACCGCCTGACCCCGCAGCGTCAGCTGGTACTGGAGGCTGTGGACAGACTGGAACACGCCACCCCCGACGAGATCCTCACCGAGGTGCGCAAGACGGCGGGCGGCGTGAACATCTCCACGGTCTACCGGACCCTGGAGCTGCTGGAGGAACTGAGCCTGGTCAGCCACGCCCACCTCGGCCACGGCGCCCCGACCTACCACCTCGCCGACCGTCACCACCACATCCACCTGGTGTGCCGGGACTGCACGGAGGTCATCGAGGCGGATCTGTCGGTGGCCGAGCCGTTCACCGCCGAGCTGCGCGAGAGATTCGGGTTCGTGACGGACATGAAGCACTTCGCGATCTTCGGTCGCTGTGCGTCCTGCACCGCCAAGGCCGCCAAGGCCGCCAAGGGCGACGGGTAGCCCGCGCGCGGTCGAGTCGTAGGCTGGCTTCATGCTGCGACATTCGAAAGCCAGCCCCCTGCTGTCGCTGCCCGGTGCGGTCCCCGCAGAAGCCCCCGACGAAGGCGTCGCCGCGCACTACGGCGACCTCTTCCGGGAGCAGCGCGCCCTCGCCGACGGCTCCGGCTTCGTGGACCTCTCGCACCGTGGGGTGGTCACGGTCACCGGCGCCGAGCGGCTGCCCTGGCTGCACCTGCTGATCACCCAGCACGTCACCGATCTCGCGCCCGGCCATGCCACCGAGGCGCTGATCCTCTCCGCACACGGTCACATCGAGCACGCGCTCTATCTCGTCGACGACGGCGAGAGCACCTGGCTGCACACCGAACCCGGCACCCAGGAGGCGCTGATCGCCTACCTGGAGAGCATGAAGTTCTTCTACCGCGTCGAGGTCGCCGACCGCACCGACGAGATCGCGGTCGTCCACCTCCCGGCCGGCTCCATCACCGAGGTGCCGGAGAAGACCGTCGCACGCGAGACCGCGCACGGCCGGGACCTGTTCCTGCCCCGTGCCGACCTGGAGTCGTTCGCGGCGGCGCACGGCCCGGCGATCGGCATCCTGGCCCTGGAGGCCCTGCGCGTCGAGGCGCACCGCCCCCGGCTCGGTCTGGAGACCGACCACCGCACCATCCCGCACGAGCTGGGCTGGCTCGGCACCGCCGTGCACCTGCAGAAGGGCTGCTACCGCGGCCAGGAGACCGTCGCCCGGGTCCACAACCTGGGCAAGCCGCCCCGCCGGCTGGTCTTCCTGCACCTGGACGGCAGCGAGGTGCATCTGCCGCCGCACGGCGCACCGGTGCGGCTGGCCTCGGACGGCGAGGAGGGCAGGCAGCTGGGCTTCGTCACGACCTCGGCCCGCCATCACGAACTCGGCCCCATCGCCCTGGCACTGGTCAAGCGCAATGTCCCGCTGGACGCCCAGCTCACGGTGGCGGGTACGGCCGCCGCCCAGGAAGTCGTCGTCGAGCCCTAGTGAGCGGCCCGTTCGACGGTGCCTCGGGGCTCAGACCTCGACGAGCACCGTGAACGGGCCGTCGTTCGTCAGCGACACCTTCATGTCGGCGCCGAAGCGCCCGGTCTCCACCCGGGCGCCGAGCGCCCGCAGCTGCGCGACGACCTCGTCGACCAGCGGTTCGGCCACCGGCCCCGGGGCCGCGGCGTTCCAGGTGGGGCGGCGGCCCTTGCGGGCGTCACCGTAGAGAGTGAACTGGCTGATCACCAACAGCGGCGCCCCGGTGTCCGAACAGGACTTCTCGCCCTGCAGGATCCGCACCGACCAGAGCTTGCGGGCGAGCTGTGCCGCCTTCTGCGCGGTGTCCTCGTGGGTGACCCCCACCAGCACGCACAGCCCTTCACCGACGATTTCGCCGACCGTCTCGCCCGCCACGTCGACACGTGCGCCGTCGACCCTCTGCACCACAGCTCGCATACCGGCCATCATGCCCGGCCGTCTTCGGCGTCCGTACGGCTGTACCCCTACGAGGGCCGTTCGGGTGCCATCGCCCTGCACATGGACCGCCCAGAGTGGCACGATGCGTGCACGCGGTGCGTTTCACGGACAACATGCCCTGGATGCCGCACCGGACGAGGGGACGGAACGACTCATGAGCACTGCCGGCTCCGGGCAGACGCCCGGTCCCGCACCGACCACCCGTACGACAACGACCGCCGTACCCACACCGCCCGCCCTGACCACGACGGCAACGGCTCCTGACGAGCCCACCCGCAGCGAGGATGGCCCCATGCTCCCGGCAGGCCAGGCCCAGCACCCCCGCCCCCCGCAGCAACGTGACCACTGCCACCCCGTCACGACACCCGATCTGTCCCTCCTGGGACTGCCCGAGCTGCGGGTGGTACGGCGTGACGCGCAGCAGGACGAGGCCGATCTGAGCTATCTGCGGCGGCTGTTGCAGGGCCGGATCGACATCCTGCGGGCCGAGATCGCCCGGCGCACCGCGCAGCATTCGCCCTTGCTCGACCGCCTGCCGGAGATCCTCACGGACCTGCCGTCGCGGCACCGCTCCTCGGCCCGGCACGTGACCCTCGGGACGCCGCACAGCGAGGAGTACCGCGAGATGGCCGAGCAGATGCTCGGCGAGGTCGAGCTGTCCGACCTGACCGCGCGGACGGACGAGGAGCTGCACGACGCGATGGGCCGGCTGATCCGCCATGAGCGGCAGGTCTCGCGGCGCCGTCATGCGCTGCAGCGGATGGCCGACGATTGCAGTACCGAAATCACCCGCAGGTACCGTGATGGCGAAGCACAAGTAGACGACCTGCTGTCCTGACCCGGCCACCCCGGAGGACGCGGGTCACTCCCGGAAGGCCGACGATGACCTCGCCCACCCCGATATCCGAGCCGTCCCAGGAATCCTCTTCGTCCCCGGATTCCGCGGTGGCCGCGCAGTCCGCGGTGTCCCCCGTCCTCGCCGAGGTCGTCCGTTCCGGCTTCGTCGAGGGACGTCATCGCGGCTCGCTGGTGGTGCTGGCGGCCGACGGCAGCGTGGAGTGGGCGCTGGGTGATGCCGCGGCCCCGGTCTTCCCCCGTTCGGCGAACAAGCCGATGCAGGCCGCCGCGGTGCTGCGGGCGGGCCTTGAGCTGTCGGGCGAGCGGCTGGCGCTGGCCGCCGCGAGCCACTCCGGCGAGTCCTTCCACCTCGACCTCGTACGGACGATGCTGACCGAGCACGGCCTGACCGCCGACCAGCTGCAGACCCCGCCCGATCTGCCGCTCGACCCCGAGGAGTCGGAGCGGTATCTGGCGGCCGGCCAGGTCCGCGACCGGCTGACGATGAACTGCTCCGGCAAGCACACCGCCATGCTGGCCGCCTGCGCCCTCAACGGCTGGCCGCTGGAGTCCTACCTCGACCAGGATCACCCGCTCCAGCAGCTGGTGCTCGACGGCGTCCGCACGGCGAGCGGCGAGGACGTCGCGCACATCGGCACCGACGGCTGCGGCGCACCGCTGATGTCCCTGTCGCTGACCGGTCTGGCCCGCGCCTTCCGGCACTTCGTCGCCGCCGAGCCGGGCACCCCGGAGCGGCGGGTGGCGGACGCGATGCGCGCCCACCCCGAGTACGTCGCCGGCACCCGCCGTCCCGACACGTGGCTGATGCAGGCGCTGCCCGGCACGCTGTCGAAGATGGGCGCGGAGGCCGTCCAGGCGCTGGCGCTGCCCGACGGCCGGGCGCTCGCCTTCAAGATCGATGACGGCGCGACCCGGACGCTCGGGCCGGTGCTGGCGCGGGTCCTGCGCCGGATGGGGGTCGACGCCCCCGTGCTCTCCCGGATCGAGGACGCACCGCTGCTGGGCGGCGCCGCACGCGTCGGGGAGATCCGCGCGGCCTTCTGAGCACGCGTTCGGACCGTACGGGCGGGTGCCTGGCGCCCCCCGTACGTGAGCCCGCCCGAACTCCCCGTCGGATCGGATGTGTTGGCGTCTTCGCAGCCGGGCTCCACATCGACATCCCGGCCGATGGCACCCGGCCGGGGGCGCGGGGAGCGGGCCGGGTGCCGAGCGGGGGTGCACGGCCCGCGGGCCACACCCCCGCGGCCCGACCCGCCCGGGGTGGCCTCCGGCCCCACCGCACCGCCGCAGGCACTGCCCCAACGGCGGTGGCCTGCATAAAGTGGCGAGGACACAGTGCACCACTCACCACAGCAGGAGGCCGGCGACATGAGCGACGCGAGTACCGAGCCGCAGGGGCCCGAGACGGTCGAGCACGCGCACGACCCCGAGGTGCTGCACCTCGCGGCCAAGGTCTTCGACCTGGCGCGGCACGGCGACACCGACACCGTCGCCGCCTATGTGGACGCGGGAGTGCCCGCGAATCTGACGAATGACAAGGGCGACTCCCTGGTGATGCTGGCCGCCTACCACGGCCACGCGGCCACCGTGGAGGCACTGCTCCAGCGCGGCGCCGACGCCGACCGCCCCAACGACCGGGGCCAGACGCCGCTCGCCGGTGCGGTTTTCAAGGGCGAGGACGAGATCGTCAAGGCGCTGATCGCCCATGGCGCGGACCCGTCGGCGGGCACCCCCTCGGCGATCGAGACGGCCCGGATGTTCGAGAAGACGGAGCTGCTGACGCTGTTCGGCGCGCAGTGACCGCCCGGCGGGGCGGGCGGCGCCCGCGGGGCTCGGCCCTGCCCGGGCGGAGCGGGCCCGCGCGCGCCGCGGGCGGACGCGTGGGTGCGCACCGTGGCGCGCCGGCCCGTCGCACTTGACCTCAAGTTTTCTTGAGGTTCTAGCGTCGTGGTCTGACGGCAACACCGCCGCGCACACCACGGAGGGCCCCGCATGTCCGAGCACCGCTACCGCCTCGCAGTGATCATCGGCAGTACCCGGGAGGGCCGGTTCGCGCCCGTCATCGCGAACTGGTTCACCCGGCACACCGCAGCGCACCCGCACATCGACATCGACGTCATCGACCTGGACACCGTCCGCCCCTACGAGCTCCGGCCCGGCAGCGAGGACCACGCCTCCTTCGCCAAGCGCGTCGACACGGCGGACGCGTTCGTCGTGATCACCCCGGAGTACAACCACTCCTTCCCGGCCCCGCTCAAGCACGCCATCGACCTGCTGCACGCACCGTGGCAGGCCAAGCCGGTCGGCTTCGTCTCGTACGGCGGGGTCTCCGGCGGCCTGCGGGCCATCGAGCAACTGCGGCTGGTCTTCGCCGAGTTGCACGCCACGACCGTGCGCGAGACGGTCAGCTTCCCGCTCGCGGGCAACCTCTTCGACGACGCCGGCCGGCTGCACGACCCCGACCCCGCCGCCCGGGCCGCCGACGCCCTCCTCAACCAGCTGACCTGGTGGGCGGTGGCCCTGCGAGAAGCCCGCGCCGCACGGCCCTACGGCGCCTGACCTCAGGCCCGACGCACCGTCGCGACATGCACCCGCATCGCGCACGGGATCCGGCCGCCGGGCAGCTCCGAGGCCGCCGACTCCGTCTCGAAACGAGCCCGCAGCTCAGCGGCGACGGCGGCGTCGAGCGGCCCCAGGTCGTAGAGGCCCCCCACGGTCCGCCACACCTGCTCCGGCGGCCCGGTCAGATCGATCCGTACGGTCTCCCAGTCGGCCGGGCCGAAACCGGCCGGGCCGAAGACCTCGTCGAACCCCTCACGGGTCCGCAGCCGCCGGTCCCCCAGGCGGGGGATCCGCTGCTGCTGCGGCGCCGCCTCGATCAGCGGCACGGCCAGCCGCAGAAATCTGCCGTACGCCTCGCCGCCCGCGGCCCCGCCGCCCAGCACCACCGCCAGCGTGCCGCCGGGCTGCAGTACCCGCGCCAGCTCGGCCGCGACCCGCTCGGCGTCGCTCATCAGCATCAGCGCCATGTGCGAGACGCAGCCGTCGAACCGCCCGTCCCCGAACGGGAGGCGCTGCGCCCGGCCGACCCGGAGATCGGCCCGTGCGGCGTGCGGGCGGCGGCGTGCGAGCGCCAACTCCTCGGCGGACAGGTCCAGTCCGGCGAGGGTGCGGCCCTCGTCCGCACCCAGCAGCTCCAGCAGTAGGCCGTCACCGCACCCGAGGTCCAGAACCCGCCGGCAGCCCGCGACCCGGTCGCGCAGGATGGCGTAGCTGGACCGGCCGTCCTCGGCCCGCCCATGGGCCATCGCCCGCGCGGTCACCGCCGGATGCGCGGCGTGGAACGTCCGGAGAAACTCTTCCTGATCCGTCGTCATCCGCCGAGCCTATGAGGAGCCGAGCCCTCACGCCTGCGCCCCTGGCGGGCGCTCCTGCACCGCCCAACCGTTGCCGTCCGGGTCGTTGAAGAACACGAAGGAGTTCCACGGCTCGCCGGGGCCCTCGGCCATCGCCCCGTCCTCCAGATGCTGCACCGGACCGGCCGCCACGCCGTGCGCGACCAGCTGGGCGCGGGCCGCCTCGATGTCGGGCACCACCAGCTGCATCCCCTGCACCGTCCCCGGCTCCGCCTGCCGGACACCGGTGCCCGCGCCGATCACGATCGAGCAGCCCGAGCCGGGCGGCGTCAGCTGGACGATGCGGACGTCCCCGCCGACGCGGGTGTCGTGGTCCACCGCGAAGCCCACCTGCTCGCTGTAGAAACGCTTCGCCCGTTCCACGTCGGACACCGGGATCGGCACCAGTTCGAGCTTCCAGTCCATGGCGCGGCCGTCCTTCCGTACGGGCGGCGGACCGCGGACCGCGGCGGTCGCCGCGGGCCTGGATACGCCCAGGAAAAGACTAGGCCGCGGCGCCCCTCACGGCCCGTTACGGCTCCGCCGACCGAGGCGAAGCCCCGTCCCGCGCACACCGCCCGGCGCACACCGTCCCGCGCACACCGCCCGGCGCACACCGTCCCGCGCACACCGCCCGGCGCACACCGTCCCGCGCACGCCGCCCGGCGCACCGGCCGCGTCCGCTCACCGGTTCACGAACGTCATGTTCACCTCGTCGTAGCGCGTCCCCGCGACCTGGCCGGCCGGCGCCGCGGCGTCGATGGCGGCGAGCTCGGCCCCGGACAGCTCGATCGCGAGCGCGCCGAGGTTCTCCTCCAGGTACTTCTGCCGGCGGGTGCCCGGAATCGGCACCACGTCCGCCCCGCGGTGCTGCACCCAGGCGAGGGCGAGTTGGCCTGCGGTGACGCCCTTCGCGGCGGCCAGCTCGTCCAGCTTCGCCACGATGGTGAGGTTCTGCTCCAGGTTGCCGTCGGCGAACCGTGGCTGGCTACGGCGCACATCGGTCTCCGGCAGCCCCGACACGGAGGTGTACCGCCCCGTCAGGAAGCCGCGACCGAGCGGCGAGAAGGGCACCAGACCGATACCCAGCTCCCGGCACACCGGCGCCATCTCGTGCTCCAGGTCGCGGGTCCACAGCGACCACTCGCTCTGCAGCGCGGCGATCGGATGCACCGCGTGCGCCCGGCGAAGCGTCGCCGCGCCCGCCTCGGACAGCCCGAGGTGGCGCACCTTGCCCGCCGCGACCAGCTCGGCCATCGCGCCGACCGTCTCCTCGATCGGCACATCGGGGTCGACCCGGTGCTGGTAGTAGAGATCGATGTGGTCGACCCCCAGCCGGCGCAGCGACGCGTCACACGCCTGCCGGACGTAGGCGGCGTCCCCCCGGATCGCGGTCGGCTCACCGAGCCGGTTGGCGAAGCCGAACTTGGTCGCCAGCACCACCTCGTCCCGCCGGCCGGCGATGGCCCGCCCGATCAGCTCCTCGTTGTGCCCCGCCCCGTAGAAGTCGGAGGTGTCCAGCAGGCTGACGCCCAGGTCGAGCGCCCGGTTGAGGGTCGCGACGGACTGCTCGTCGTCCACCGGCCCGTACCCGTGACTCATGCCCATGCACCCGAGCCCCTGCGCGGAGACCGTCAGTTCACCGAGGTGACGCGTGGGGATGTCGGTCATGCTGCAACCTCCTGGTGCCGTACGGCGAAGTGGCTCCGGGGCCGTCCCCGGAGCGCCGTTCCCGACGGTAGGAGTTCGAGCGCGCTCCAAGTCAACCGCGCCCGGAACGGGCCCGCGTGTGCTGACGCGGGGTGGCGGCTCGGGTAATGTTGCCGTCTCACGCAGTGGACCGACCCAGGAGGTGAGACCGATTCCCCGCCAGATCAGGCAGGTGCTCCCGTCTCACCGTCGTACGGTCCGCCCGCAGCAGGTGACCGCCCGACAGACGTGACCGGGAAGCGCCATCGGCGCCCCGAAAGGCTCACATGTCGACGTACCCGTCACCCCTCCCCCCGACTCTCTCCCGCTCCACCGTCGTCACCACGCTCCGCTCCGCCGGCTGTGTCTTCGCCGAGGACGAGGCCGAGTTGCTCCTCTCCACCGCCCGCACACCGGCCGACCTCGCCGCCATGGTGCGGCGCAGGGCAGACGGACTGCCGCTCGAACACGTCCTGGGGTGGGCCGAGTTCCACGGCCGGCGGATGGCGGTGGACCCCGGGGTCTTCGTGCCCCGCCGCCGCACCGAGTTCCTCGTGGAGCGAGCCCTGGCCCTCGCCGGCCCCTCCGCCGACCGCACCTCCCGGCGGCCCACGGTCCTCGTCGACCTCTGCTGCGGCTCGGGCGCGGTCGGCGCCGCGCTGGCGGCCGCCCTCGACCCGGTCGAACTGCATGCCGCCGACATCGAACCCGCCGCGGTGCGCTGCGCCCGCCGCAACGTCGCCGCGCTCGGCGGCGAGGTGTACGAGGGCGACCTCTACGCTCCGCTGCCCGGCGGCCTCCGGGGCCGTATCGACATCCTGGTCGCCAACGTGCCCTACGTCCCCACCGAAGAGGTCGGACTGCTGCCGCCGGAGGCCCGCGAACACGAACCGCTGGTGGCACTCGACGGCGGCGCGGACGGGCTCGACGTGCTCCGCCGGGTGACCCGGGAGGCGACCGGGTGGCTGGCACCGGGCGGCCATCTGCTGGTCGAGACCAGCGAGCGCCAGGCGGAGCGCGCGGTCGAGGCGTTCGCCGACGCGGGGCTGCTCCCCCAGGTGGCCACCAGCGACGAGTGGTACGCCACGGTCATCGTCGGAACCCGCCCCGACCAGCGGCGGGCATCGCGCGACGGCTAGTCGGTGGACGTCCGGGGGCGACCCGCCGAGCACTCCCGGATCCCCTGCCCGGGAGGGCCGGCGGCGGCCCCGAGGCGACCGCCGTCCTCCTCAACTCACCCGCTCCGCAAGGAAGTCCTCCCACGTCCGCTCACCCACGACGGCCCCCTCAAGGGACAGATTCGCGCCGGCCCGATAGGCGCGGCCGGCCTTCCCCGGCAGGCGTACCGGCATCATCAACCGGCGCTTGCCACGCGCCGCCAGATATCCACGGCTCAACTCGGCCATCCCGTACACCGTCGGCCCGGCGAGGTCGGGCACCGGACCGGCCGGCTCACCGAGCGTCAGCTCCACCAGCCGCGCCGCCACCTCGCGGGCGTCGACCGGCTGGAACCGGAGCCCGCCCGGGACCGGGATCACCGGCAGTTTCGCCATCTTCTCCACCGCGGTCAGGGCGAGGTCATGGAACTGGGCGGCACGCAGCGTCGTCCACGGCAGGCCCGACCCGGCCACCGCCCGCTCCGCGCCCAGCTTGGCCGCGAACCAGCTCAACGGCACCTTGTCCGCGCCGATGACCGAGATGTACACCACGTGCCGTACCCCGGCACGCGAGGCGGCCTCCATGAGGTTGCGGGTGGCTTCCTCATCGCCCTTGGGGCCGCCCGCGAGGTGCAGGACGGTCCCGGCCCCGTCGACGGCGGCCGACAGTCCCTCGCCCTTCCGCAGGTCCCCGGTCACGTAGGCGATGCCGTCCCCGGAATCCCGGCGCTGTCTGCTGAGCACCCGTACGTCGCAGCCGGCGTCCCGCAGCAGCGGCACGACGAGGCGCCCGAGGGTTCCCGTACCCCCGGTGACCAGAAGGGGTGAGCTCGTCACAGTCATCTCCAGCACTCTCCGATGTGTCCGTCCGGGAGTTCGGCCTCCCGGAGCCGACCCATGGATTTCGTGGGCCTGCTGCCATGACTCGCGCCGAGGGAGGAATGTGACCGATCGAGGCACCCCTTTGTAGAGGGCTTCTCCCCGCGGATCGCCCTCCCACCCGGAGGGCCGTCAGCGCGCAGCGGCGTCAGCCAGGATCGCCTGAAGTCGTGCTCGGCACTCCGCGACGAAGGCGGGGAAGGTGTGCCGGTAATAGGAGATTCCGCTGACGCCCACCGCGATCGCCCAGGCGCGGGCGCGGGCCCAGGTCGCCTCGTCGAGGCTCAAGGTGTCCCAGTAGGCCCGCCGTGCTTGTGGCGGCAGGTCCCAGAGGGTGGCGTGCTCGGCGTCGGGAAAGCCGACCGAGAGTGCTCCGAAGTCAATGACCGCGTGGAGCTTGCCTCCCCGTACCAGGAGGTTGGTCGGCTTGAGGTCGCCGTGGAGCCATACGTGCGGTCCGGAGGGCTCGGGCAGGGCGAGCGCGGCCCGCCACAACTGTTCCAGAGTGTCCACGTCGAGCTCGGCACCCACGAAGGCTCGGCACTCGTCGAGACTTCTGCCGACCCACTGGTCGCACGGCCCCAGGCTGCCTCCGCGGTACCAGCTGAGGCCCTCCGCGCGAGTCGCACCCATGAGGTCGATGCGGTGGAGTTCCCCCACGACGGCCGCCAGGTCGGATCCGAAGGCGGCCCAGTCCCGGACGGTGTCCGGGCCGGCTTCGTCACCGTCGATCCAGCGCTGGACCGACCAGACCACGGGGAAGGCATCGGTGGGCGTCCCGGCGTGCACGGGCTCGGGAATCGGGCAGGCGAGGAGGGGCGCCAGGCGCGGAAGCCACTCCTGCTCCGTCCGTACGGACTGTCCGTTGCCGACGGTTCGTGGAAGTCGCACGAGCAGGTCATCGCCCAGCCGGTACATGGTGTTGTCCGTGCCCGCGCCTGCGGGCGACAACGGCAGGTCGGCCCACTCCGGGCGCTGCGCCTTCAGCAGTGACCTGACCAGCGTCTCGTCGACCTTGATCTCATCCTCGTGAAGCGTCACACCGGAAGTCTCCCGGCCGGAGGGAACGCAGCGCCAGTGACTTTCCCTCACTCCCGACGGCCTCGCGGTCCCGTGGCGGCGGGTTCCGACAGGCCGCCCGGCTTGGTACCGGGGACGGCCGGCTGTCGGGCACGGGTGACCGGGAGCCGGAGCCGGGCAGGCCGCCGGGACGGGGGTGAACGTGGCGGCACGACGGTTCTCCTGAACATGCGACACCTGTCGTGCTCAGCCTCACAGGCGGCCCGCCACCCCGGACGCCACTCTTGCTAGCGCTTGCTTGCAATAGTTAGCACGAGCGTGCACTATCGAGGCATGGCATCTCTCAACGTCGGCAATCTCGGCGAATTCCTGCGGGAGCAGCGGCGCACGGCGCAGCTGAGCCTGCGGCAACTCGCGGATGCCGCAGGGGTGTCCAACCCGTATCTCAGCCAGATCGAGCGCGGCTTGCGCAAGCCGAGCGCGGAGATCCTCCAGCAGCTTGCCAAGGCACTGCGGATCTCCGCCGAGACGCTGTACGTCCAGGCCGGGATCCTCGACGAGCGGCACGGGCCGGACGAGATCGGGGTGCAGACCTCGATACTCACCGATCCCTCGCTGAACGAGAGGCAGAAGCAGGTCCTGCTGCAGATCTACGAGTCCTTCCGCAAGGAGAACGGATTCGTCGGCGGCGGGGACAGCACTGCGAACGGGCATGAGGACGGGCGCGGTACGGACTCCCACGACGCAGAGGCCGACGGCGGCCCGCACGCCACCTGAGCGACCGATTTCGATTCCAGGAGGAACCACGTCATGGCCATCACCGATGACCTCCGCAAGACCCTGACCGACGCCACCCCGCTGTACGCCCTGGCCGGCACCGCCGACCTGGCCGCCGAGAAGCTCGGCGAGGTGCCCGCGCTGGTCGAGAAGGTCCGGATCGAGGCGCCCAAGCGCTTCGAGTCCGTGCGGGCCACCGACCCGAAGGAGATCCAGGACCGGGTGACCAAGCAGGCGAAGGACGCCCAGGGAAAGTTCAACGAGCTGCTGGGCTCGCTCGACGGTGACCTGAAGAAGCTCCGCGAGCAGGCGCAGGACCTGGCGATGCAGAGCGTCGGCCGGGCCGCCGAGTACGCCGTCAAGGCACGCGAGACGTACGACGAGCTGGCCGAGCGCGGCCGGGGCGCCGTGCAGACCTGGCGCGGCGAGACCGCCGACCAGGTCGAGGACCTCGCCGTGGCGATCGAGCCGGAGGCCAAGCAGCCGACGGTCAAGGAGTCGCTGACGGCCCAGCAGAAGGCCAAGCCCGCCAACGGCACCAAGACCGAGGCCAGGCCCGCCGCGGAGAAGAAGACCACCCCCGCCGCAAAGCCGGCCGCGAAGAAGACCACGCCGCCGGCGAAGTGATCTCCTTCACCGCGCACTGAGCGGTTGGGCGAGGGAGCGGGCGTGCCGCAGCGGCGCACCGCGCCCCCGCCGGGTCCACCGGCCGGGCCGGGCACGCATGGCGTGCCCGGCCCGTTCTCCGGGTACGGTGGGGCCGCATAGGGACCGACACATCCAGACGAACGGGCGGTGGGCAGCGTGCTGATTTACGGGTTCCAGAACGTTCTGAGCTGGGTGCAGCTCGCCCTGGGCGTGTACGCCGCCGTGATGCTGATCGACGCGGCCGTGCGCCGCGAGGACGCCTATCGCGCCGCGAGCAAGCAGTCCAAGGGCCTGTGGCTGATCTTCCTCGTCATCGCCACGGCGCTGCTGTTCCTGCTGCCGCTGATGTCGTTCCTGCCGATCATCGGCGTGATCGCCGTGATCGTCTACACCGTCGACGTCCGGCCGGCCCTCCGGCAGGTCACCGGCGGCGGCCGCGGCCCGCGCCGCGGCGGCTCCAGCTCGGACGGCCCGTACGGCCCGTACAACGGCGGCCGCTGAGCGCGACCCGCGCCGCCGGGCTCCGGCTAGTGCCGGTCCAGCAGCAGCACCGCGACATCGTCCGTCAGCTCCCCGCCGTTCAGGTCGCGCACTTCCCTGACCGACGCGTCGAGCAGTTCCTCACCCCGGAGGCCGGCCGCCATCTGACGGCTGACCAACGCGGTCATGCCCTCCTGGCCGAGGCGCTCCTTGCCCTCGCCGACGCGGCCTTCGATCAGGCCGTCGGTGTACATCATCAGGCTCCAGGAGCCACCCAGTTCGACCTGCCGGCGCGGCCAGCGGGCGCGCGGCAGCAGGCCGAGGGCCGGACCGCCGAACTCGTACGGCAGCAGCTGCGGCTCCCGCCCCGCGCGGGCCAGCAGCGGTGCGGGGTGGCCGGCCAGGCACACACCCGCGCGCCGGCCGTCGGCGGAGATGTCGACGGTGCACAGCGTCGCGAAGATCTCGTCGTCCGCGCGCTCGTGCTCCAGCACCTTCTGGAGGGTGGAGAGCAGTTCGTCGCCGCACAAACCGGCGAAGGTCAGGGCGCGCCAGGCGATCCGCAGCTCGACGCCGAGCGCGGCCTCGTCCGGGCCGTGGCCGCACACGTCGCCGATCATGGCGTGAACGGTGCCGTCCTGGGTGCGGACGGTGTCGTAGAAGTCGCCGCCGAGCAGGGCACGGCTGCGGCCGGGCCGGTAGCAGGCCGCGAACCGCAGATCGGAGCCGTCGAGCAGCGGTGTGGGCAGCAGACCGCGCTCCAGGCGGGCGTTCTCCTGCGCCAGCATCCGCGATTCGGTCAGCTGGCGCTGTGCGAGGTCGGCGCGTTTGCGTTCGACGGCGTAGCGCACCGCGCGGCTGAGCACCGCGCCGTCCAGCTCGTCGCGGAAGAGGTAGTCCTGGGCGCCGACGCGGACGGCCTCGGCGGCCCGCTCGGCGTCCGTCTCGAATGTCAGCACCAGCACCGCCTGCGCGGGCGCCATCCGCAGCACCTCACGCAGCGCGCCCAGCTCGTCACCGGGGCAGTCGGCGTCGCCCGCGTCCCGCTCGCCGCGCTCCGGCGGGGCCAGGTCGAGCAGGATGCAGTGCACGTCGTCGGTGAGCAGCCGCTCGGCCTCGGTGAGGTTGCGGGCGGTGCGCAGACGGACCTTTCGGCCCGCCCAGTCCCACATGTCGGGGACGGGACTGTTGGGGTCCTCGCCGATCAGGAGCAGTGTCAGGCCCTGGTCGAGCGATCCCTGGTCGGCCGGAAGCAGCTGGTCCGGTGCCGTCGACGTCAGGCTCGGCGGCTCCTGGCCCTGGCCTGCCTGCCCCAGGGCGCTCGTGCCCCGAGCCGTGTCGTCCGCCACAGCCGGGGCGCCGGCCGCGCGCGGCGAATCCGCGCAGGCCGCGTCCACCGGTCCTGCCTGGTGCGGCAGCACGGCCGTCCGCTGGTGCGGTACGGGTACGGGCATTCCTCTGCTTCCTTTCCCTCCCCCCGAGGGTGCGGCGGCCGACCGGCGCGCCACCGTGCCCGGTTCCACGCCGCTCGTCGGTCACATGAGCGAGGCGCTGCCGGGCACTGAGAGGCGACCATAGCGTCAGTACCGAGCAGTACGGAATGGCCGATGGCAATCGGCCATCGTCATATGCCGCGCCCCATCAGCTATTTGACCCGCGTAGGCAGGAAAGCGGAATGACGAACATCACCCCGCATGACCCATATTCGGCCGCCGGCGACAACCGTCGGAAACCGAACGAACCGGTCATTTATCGGGGCGCACCACACCCAGGATCGGCATCGAACCGGCTCCGGTGACCGTGATCTGCCGGCCGGGCCGCGGGGCGTGCACGATCGCGCCGTCGCCGATGTACATCCCGACATGGCTGGCATCGGTGAAATAGATGATCAGGTCGCCGGGCCGCATGTCCTTGACGTGCACCCGGTCCAATTGCCGCCACTGCTCCTGTGACGTCCGCGGAATCGTCCGGCCGGCCGCCTGCCACGCCCGCAGGGTCAATCCGGAACAGTCGAAGGTGTCCGGGCCCTCGGCGCCCCACACATAGTCCTTGCCGATTTGATCAGTGGCGTACGCGATGGCCTTCTTACCGGTGGCGGACGCCCGGCTGTCGATGTCCTTCCACACGCCGGAGTCGAGCCATTTCTGCTGTTCCCGGAACGCCCGCTCGTCCTCCAGCTCCTTCAGCCGGTCGATTTCCTCGGTGGCCAGCCGGGATTCCACTTTCTTCGCCGCTTCGATCTTCTTCTTGATCTCCCGCTGCGCGCTTTCCTTCTTCTTTCGGTTCGCCTCCAGCCGCTCCCAGCGATCCGTCGCGACCTTGGAGTAGCCCTCCAAATCACCCTTCAGGCGTGCGAGTTGACCGATCACACCCTTGGTCGCCTGCTGCCCTTTGCGGACCAGAGTGGCGTTGTCGAGAAAGCGCTCGGGATGGGTGTTGAGCATCAGCCTGGCCTCGGAGGGAATTCCGCCACCGCGGTACTGGGCACTGGCCAGCGCACCCGCATGCCGCTTGAGGGCGGTGAGCTTGTGCTGCGTCGTGTCGATACTCCGCGCCAGTTTCACGATCTCTTTCTGCTGCAGCTCGACCTGCTCCTTGGCGCCGTTATAGGCGTCGGTCGCCTGCTCCGCCTTGCGGTAGAGATCCTCGATCTTCTTGCGGACGCCCTCCAGGCGCTTGAGCCCGGGATCGTCGAGCGAGGCGCTCTTGCCGCCACCGGCACCCCGGTCGTCCGCTCGACTGTCCGAATCCTTGCCCTGCCCCGGGCCGGGATCCGCGTACGCGGCCGTCGCCGTGCCGCCGAGCAGACCCATCGCGCACAGGACGACGGCGGTGCACGTCACTATCCGGCCACCCCGCCCACCACGGAAGCCCCAGGCTTCCCTCCGGCCCCAGACGCCCTGAACGACCTGTTCGTCCTGCTGTGCCCCCTGGCTCCGCACCAGCCACCTCCGGTCGATCCGCACCGATTCGCGTCTTCGCCTCAGGCGCGGATGCTGCCATACCGGCCGGTAATTCAACAGAGCGACGGGCGGTTTCTCCCCAGCCTTACGACACACCGCGCCCTCACACCCACCTGATGGCCGAGGTTCACCCTGCGTTCACTCCCCTCCATCGGCGGCTTCACCTGATCTGCCTAATTTCAGCCTTACCGAGTGCGCCTCACGCCTCCAGGCCAGGCGCGGCCCGGCCGGCTGACACCCGCATCCCCGCGGCAGCCCCACCCGCTCTCCACTCGCACGCCGACGACGCGGCGCGCCCCAGGAAGGAACTTTCGACAGTGAAGCTTCAGCGCAAGAACCGGGTTCGCGCCCTCGCCGTTGGCGCTCTCGCCGTCTCCGGTGCCCTGGCCCTGACGGCGTGCGGCTCCGACGACACCAGCGCCTCCCCCGGCGGTACGGCCGCCAAGCCCGGCAGCATCAAGTGCGACGGCAAGGGGAAGCTGCTCGCCTCCGGCTCCTCCGCGCAGAAGAACGCCATGGACGTCTGGGTGCAGAACTACTCGGGCGCCTGCAAGGACACCGAGATCAACTACCAGCCCACGGGCTCCGGTGCCGGTATCACCACCTTCCTGCAGGGCCAGACCGCGTTCGCCGGCTCCGACTCGGCGCTCAAGCCCGAAGAGGTCGCGAAGTCGAAGAAGATCTGCAAGGGCGGGCAGGCCATCAACCTCCCGATGGTCGGCGGCCCGATCGCGGTCGGCTACAACGTGCCCGGCGTGGACAACCTCGTGCTGGACGCCGCGACCCTCGGCAAGATCTTCGACTCGGAGATCACCAACTGGAACGACCCCGCGATCAAGAAGCTGAACCCGGGCGCCAAGCTGCCCGACCTCAAGATCCAGGCGTTCCACCGCTCCGACGACTCGGGCACCACCGACAACTTCACCAAGTACCTCAAGGGCGCCGCCCCGGGCTCCTGGAAGCACGAGCCGGCGAAGACCTGGGAGGGCAAGGGCGGCCAGGCGGCCTCCGGCTCGGCCGGCGTCTCCTCGCAGGTCAAGCAGACCAGTGGCGCCATCTCGTACTTCGAGCTGTCGTACGCCACGGCCTCCAAGATCCCCACCGCCAAGCTGAACACCGGCGCCAAGGCCCCGGTCGAGGCCACCGTCGACAACGCCTCCAAGGCGATCGCCGAGGCCGAGCAGGTAGGCAAGGGCGACGACCTCGCGCTGGAGCTCAACTACACCTCCAAGGCCGAGAGCGCCTACCCGATCACCCTCGTGACGTACGAGGTCGCCTGCGACAAGGGCAACAAGGCCGAGACGCTGCCGGCCACCAAGTCCTTCCTGACGTACGTCTCCAGCAAGGAGGGCCAGACCGCCCTCAAGGAGCTGGGCTACGCCCCGCTGCCCACCGAGATCGCCGACAAGGTCCGCAAGACCGTCAAGACGCTCTCCTGACCCACCGGGCGGCGGCCCCACACCGCCGTACGGCCACCCGGCCGCCATACGGCCGCCGAGGCCACGACGAGGCCCCAGGGGCCGCCGCCCGTCCGGTGCACCGCCGCGCCAGGAGCCCCCACCGGCTCCGCAGACCGGAGAAACCATGACTTCCACACAGTCGATAACCGATACACCCCCGCCGCCCCCACCCGCTGACGAGCTCTCCGCCGTCTCCGGCAAGGCGGTACGCCCCGGAGACCGGATCTTCCTCGGGTTCTCCCGCGGCTCGGGCATCACCCTGCTGGTGATCATGGCCGCAATCGCGGCCTTCCTCACCTACCGGTCCGTGCTCGCCATCTCCGGCGACAAGGCCAACTTCTTCACCACCCTGGAGTGGAACGCCACCGGGGCGGAGCCGAAGTTCGGCATCGCCGTCCTCGCCTTCGGCACCGTCGTCAGCTCGGTGATCGCGATGGTCATCGCGGTCCCGGTCGCGGTCGGCATCGCCCTGTTCATCTCGCACTACGCGCCGCGCAAGCTGGCCTCGCCGCTCGGCTACGTGATCGACCTGCTCGCCGCGGTGCCCAGCATCATCTACGGCCTGTGGGGCGCGCTCTTCCTCGTCCCTCACCTGACCGGCCTGTACAGCTGGCTGGACGACTACCTCGGCTGGACCGGCATCTTCGCGTACGGCGACGGGGCCGCCCGTTCGCTGTTCACCGTCGGCATCCTCCTCGCGATCATGATCCTGCCGATCGTGACCAGCGTCAGCCGCGAGGTCTTCCTCCAGGTCCCGAAGATGCACGAGGAGGCCGCGCTCGCGCTCGGCGCCACCCGCTGGGAAGTCGTCCGCATGTCGGTGCTGCCCTTCGGACGCTCCGGCATCATCAGCGCCTCCATGCTGGGCCTGGGCCGCGCGCTCGGCGAGACGATGGCCGTCGCCACGGTCCTCTCCCCCAGCTTCCTCATCGGCACCAGCCTGCTGGACCCGGGCGGCGGCACGTTCGCCCAGAACATCGCCAGCAAGTTCAGCGAGGCCGATGAGTTCGGCCAGGACGCCCTTATCGCCTCCGGCCTCGTCCTCTTCGTGATCACGCTGCTCGTCAACGGCGCGGCCCGCCTGATCATCGCCCGCCGCAAGGAGTACTCGGGAGCCAGCGCATGAGCGACGTCATGACGGAACGCCGACCGCTTACGGACTCCGGCGACAGTCCGCTCCCGGTCTCCCTCAAGCAGGCCCGGCTCCCCCGCTGGACCCCGCCGGCCCTCGCGCTCGTCGCGGCGGGCGTCGGCATCGGCATCGGGCTGCTCGCCGACCTCGCCAGCAGGATCCAGTGGGGTCTGATAGCCGCCGTCCTGTTCATCGTCGGCACCTACGTGCTCGCCGCGGTCGTCGAGGGCGGCCGGCAGGCCAAGGACCGGCTGGCCACCAGCCTGGTCTGGATCGCCTTCCTGCTCGCCGTCGTACCGCTCGCCTCGCTGCTGTGGGAGACGGTCGCCCGCGGCACCAAGGTGCTCGACGGCTACTTCCTGAGCCACTCGATGGGCACCCTCCCGGACGCGCTGCCCGGCGGCGGTATCTACCACGCGATCATCGGCACCCTGGAGCAGGTGGGCCTGGCGACTCTGATCGCCGCCCCGATCGGTCTGCTCACCGCGATCTACCTCGTCGAGTACGGCCGCGGCAAGCTCGCCAAGGCCGTCACCTTCTTCGTGGACGTGATGACGGGCATCCCCTCCATCGTGGCGGGTCTGTTCATCCTGTCCGTGTGGATCCTGATCCTCGGCTTCGGCCCGTCCGGCTTCGCCGGCGCCATGGCGCTGGCGATCCTGATGATGCCGGTCGTCGTCCGCTCCACCGAGGAGATGCTCAAGCTCGTCCCGAACGAGCTGCGCGAGGCGTCGCTGGCTCTCGGTGTCCCGAAGTGGCGCACCATCCTCAAGGTCGTGCTGCCCACCTCGATCGGCGGCATCACCACCGGCGTGATGCTCTCCATCGCCCGTATCACCGGTGAGACCGCCCCGGTACTGCTCCTGGTGTGGGGCGCGAAGACGATCAACAACAACCCCTTCGAAGGCGCCCAGCAGTCGCTTCCGCTGTATGTCTTCCAGCAGTGGCAGCAGGGCTCCGAGGCCTCGTACGACCGCGCGTGGGCCGCGGCCTTCGTCCTCATCGCCTTCGTCATGGTCCTCAACCTGCTGGCGCGTGGCATCGCCCGCTGGAAGGCCCCGCGCGGAGGACGGAGTTGAGCTGCAGCGGAGGTCGGTGGTCGCGCCTGAGGTACGAAGGCGCGGCACCCGGCCGGAGCGGAAGCGAGACGACGTCCGACCATCCAGAACGGCCCGGCCGTTAAGGCACCCGATGATGCGGCTCCGCCTGATCGGGGCCAACGGAAAGAAGCAGTGATCTCCATGGCCAAGCGAATCGATGTCAGCGGCCTCTCCGCCTACTACGGCGGCCACAGGGCCATCGACGACATCTCCATGACCGTCGAGCCGCGCTCGGTGACGGCTTTCATCGGCCCGTCCGGCTGCGGCAAGTCCACCTTCCTGCGCACGTTGAACCGTATGCACGAGGTCACCCCGGGTGGCCGCGTCGAGGGCAAGGTGATGCTGGACGACGAGAACCTCTACGGCTCCGGTGTCGACCCGGTCGCCGTGCGCCGCACCGTCGGCATGGTCTTCCAGCGTCCGAACCCGTTCCCCACGATGTCGATCTTCGACAATGTCGCGGCGGGTCTGCGGCTGAACGGCTCGTACAAGAAGAGCGACCTCAAGGACGTCGTCGAGAAGTCCCTGCGGGGTGCCAACCTCTGGAACGAGGTCAAGGACCGCCTCAACAAGCCCGGCTCGGGCCTGTCCGGCGGCCAGCAGCAGCGTCTGTGCATCGCCCGCGCCATCGCGGTCGAGCCGCAGGTCCTGCTGATGGACGAGCCGTGCTCGGCGCTCGACCCGATCTCCACCCTCGCCATCGAGGACCTGATCGGTGATCTGAAGGAGCGCTTCACGATCGTCATCGTGACGCACAACATGCAGCAGGCGGCCCGCGTCTCGGACCGTACGGCCTTCTTCAATCTCGCGGCCGTGGGGCAGCCCGGCAAGCTGGTCGAGATCGACGAGACCGAGCGGATCTTCTCCAACCCGTCGGTCCAGGCCACCGAGGACTACATCTCGGGCCGCTTCGGCTGAGTCGCCGCGGCTGAGCGTCGACGCGCGGCCGGGCCGCGCCCGTGGCCCCTCTCACGTCCTGCGGTGCTGCATGGCGGTGCCACCGCATGACGAAGGGCCCGCCCCTCCTTCCCGGGGGGCGGGCCCATTCCGTTGTGCCGTACGACCGGAGGGGGGTCGTACGGCACACGGGCGTGTCGGGCCTGTTCGACGGCCGACGGGAGAGCGCAGCCCGGCCGGTGCCGCATCAGCCCTGCCGTGGCACACCTCACCTCCCGCGTGGCGCACCTCACCTCCCGGAGGGCGGCGGAAGGAGCCCGCACGCACGGCCGCCCATATGCACGCCCGCCCACACGCACAGGGGCCCGCCCCCCTACCCGGGGAGCGGGCCCAATTCTGTGGCGGTGCCGTTCGGTCAGGAGAAGCCGAGTTGGATGACCCAGAAGGCCAGTGCGGCGACCAGCGCCGCCGCCGGCATGGTGATGAACCAGCCCATCACGATGTTCTTGGCGACGCCCCAGCGCACGGCCCGCGAGCCCTTGGTCGAGCCCACGCCCATGATGGCGGAGGTGATCACGTGCGTGGTGGAGATCGGCGCGTGGAACATGAAGGACGCGGTGTACATGACCGAGGCGGCCGTGGTTTCCGCGGCGAAGCCCTGCGGCGGGTCCAGCTCGATGATCCGTCGGCCCAGGGTGCGCATGATCCGCCAGCCACCGGCGTACGTGCCGAGCGAGAGCGTGATCGCACAGGCCAGCTTGACCCAGATCGGGATGGCGTCGTTGAAGTCCTCGACATCGGCGATGACCAGGGCCATCACCACGACGCCCATGGTCTTCTGCGCGTCCTGCAGACCGTGGCCGAGTGCCATGCCCGCCGCCGAGACCGTCTGCGCTATGCGGAAGCCGCGTTTGGCCTTGTGCGGGTTGGACTTACGGAACATCCACAGGATCACGACCATCACCAGATAGCCGAGCAGCAGGCCGATGACGGGCGAGATGAACATCGGCAGGACGACCTTCTCGACCACTCCGGTCCAGATCACCTCCGTGCCACCCGCGAGCGCCGCGCCGACCATGCCGCCGAACAGGGCGTGCGAGGACGACGAGGGGAGCCCGAAGTACCAGGTGACGAGGTTCCAGACCACCGCGCCGAGCAGGGCGGCGAAAAGGATGCCCATCCCCTTGTTGCCCTGGGGTGTGGCGATCAGCCCTTCGCTGACCGTCTTGGCGACCCCGCTGCCCAGGAAGGCACCTGCGAGGTTCATCACCGCGGCCATCGCCAACGCCGCCCGCGGGGTGAGTGCCCGCGTCGAGACCGAGGTCGCGATGGCGTTCGCGGAGTCGTGGAAGCCGTTCGTGTACGTGAAACCGAGCGCGACCGCAATGGTCACGATGAGCGCGAAGGTGTCCATGGCCGGGGCTCAGGACTCCTTTACCGCGATGGTCTCGACCGTGTTGGCGACATGCTCGAACGCGTCCGCCGCCTCTTCCAGGATGTCCACGATCTGCTTGAGCTTGAGGACCTCGATGGCGTCGTACTTGCCGTTGAAGAGGTGCGCGAGCAGCTTGCGGTGGATCTGGTCGGCCTGGTTCTCCAGGCGGTTGACCTCGATCCAGTACTCGGTGAGGTGGGACATCGTCCGCAGGTTCGGCATCGCCTCGGCGGTCAGTACGGCCGCCCGCGCGAGTACCTCGATCTGCTGGTCGACGCCCTTCGGCAGCTCCTCGACCTTGTAGAGGACGACCAGGTCAACGGCCTCCTCCATGAAGTCCATGATGTCGTCGAGCGACGAGGCGAGGTTGTAGATGTCCTCGCGGTCGAACGGCGTGATGAACGAGGAGTTCAGCTGGTGGAAGATCGCGTGGGTCGCGTCATCACCCGCGTGCTCCGCCGCCCGCATCCTTTCGGCGATCTCTGCCCGCGCGGAGGCATCCGCCCCGAGCAGTTCCATCAGGAGCTTCGAGCCCGTGACGATGTTGTCCGCGGAGGCGGCGAACATGTCGTAGAAGCTCGTCTCCCTGGGGGTCAGACGAAAGCGCACGTGAAATCCTCGGGGTGCATCGGATTCGGTCGGGTTGATGCTAGGCGCATCATCCAGCCACTGCTAACCGGCATTCCTTCAGTGTCGCCCATCGGGCAGCATGCTTTGCACGGGGTACCGCAGGTGCCCGCAAAGTTCGGTACCATATACCCACTAGGGGTATACGAATCGCCTAGATAACACGGGAGACGGCCATGACGACCGCGGACGCCGACACCAACGGCAGCACCGAAGCCGCCCCGGCCCCCGACGCCACCCAGCCGGAATCCGCCCCCAAAGGCGACCCAAATGCCGTGACCAATCACGATCTGGGCATTCACGGCTATGCACACCAAAAGGACGCCCATCTCAAGCGGCTGCGCCGCATCGAGGGGCAGATCCGTGGTCTGCAGCGGATGCTCGAAGAAGATGTCTACTGCATCGACATCCTCACCCAGGTCTCGGCGAGCACGAAGGGCCTGCAGTCCTTCGGCCTCCAGCTCCTGGAGGAGCATCTGCGCCACTGCGTGGCCGACGCCGCGGTCAAGGGACCCGAGGCCATCGACGCCAAGGTCCAGGAGGCCACCAAGGCCATCGAACGGATGCTGCGCACCTGAACGGCACCGGCAGGGCCGTCCGAGCCGGCCCCAGGAGGGCGACCCCGCCCCCGCACCGCGGGATACGGCCGCCCGCCGGACAGCGGGGCCCCTGACGCACGCGCCGCGCGCCCAAGAGCGTCGCCGATGCCCTCTCGCCCCTAGGAACGTCTCGCCGTACCGAGCCACGGCCACACCGGCTCCGCGACCTCGACCTCATCCCCGTCGACGTCCAGCACCTCGTCGATACGGTCCGGGCTGAGCCGGTCCTCGGTGGCGGCGGCCGCCGCGATCATCAACTCACCAGTCAGCTCGATCTCGACGAGGGCCACGTGGTCCTGGACCATCGCATGGCGGTGGGGCGACACGTACCACACCTCCTCCTCCGAGCGCCTTGCCACGCCTCTGGTGGTTACCGCCCAGAGTAGGGAGGACGGCACCCTCCGCGCATGGCACGGATGGACCATTTCCGCCACCTGGAAAGCCCCTGTGGCACATGCCCCACCCGCCCCGGACGACCCGCCCCGTCCGCTATCGCCCCGCGGAGGCGATCCGCCCCGCGTAGATATCGCTGTCGTCCGGCAGCCGGACCGCGACCTTCGTGCCGAAGTCGTGCAGTTCCGTGGTGGAGGTCACCGACGCGCCCTTCGGCACGCCGTTGGCGAAGTGGAAGCGGTGGCGCACCTTGCGCAGCCGGCCGGCGTCGTCCAGGAAGGCGTCGAACGGCACGGCATCGGTGGTGAACCCTTTCTCCGCGGCGACCAACGCCGGCCGGCTGCGCGCCGACGCGGCGGCGGCCGCCGTCCCGATGTCCGTCGTGCCGCGGTAGTGCCGGACCAGGACGCCGTCCAGCAGCTCCTGACCCTCGTACGTCACATCCCGTGCCCCGCGCAGCAGTTCGGCGGCGGCGAGCGGATCGGTCGCACCGCCGGTCACCAGATTCCCGTCGGCCAGCGAGGCGGTGTCGACCCGCACCCACTTGTCGGCCGGCACCCCGGCCCCCCGGTTCTTCATGTAGAGGGCGCCCGGCGCGAGGATCTCGGTGATCGGCTGGTGGCCGCCGCTGGGCTTGCCCGCCGGGTCGGGCAGCACCACCAGCAGCTGCCCGCTGTTCGTGCGGAAGTCGTAGCTGCCGGTGCCCCGAATGGCTACACGGGTGCCGCCGCTCACCGTCTCCATCGCCGTGCGGACCTTGGCCGAGCCGGCCCTGAGCAGCACGTCGGCGCTCTTACGGAGGTCCGTGGCGGCCGACCGGTCCGATGGCGCCTGGTCGTCGGCCGCCGCACCGTTCGGGGAGCAGCCCGTCGCCAGCAGCCCGACCGCCAGACCCGTCCCGCACGCCACGGCCATGGCGACCGCGCCGCCACCTCGCCTGCCCTGCACCACCATCGCGTACGAGCCCCCTCGGCCGCTGTGTTCGAGACGGCCGCTGCCGGCCGTCTGTTCCGGACGGTCGGACATTTCGCCAACGGCTCGTTGGACAAAGCGCCAACCGCCCCGTTCAACGACCGTTACGGGGGCCCGTCACGCACCGGCACCCGAGGCGCGTAGCGTGGCCGCGTGCCCGACCGAGCCCCTCACGATCCGCCACGGGGTCCCGCCAGGACCTCCGGCGCCCCCGGGGACAGCGCCCCGGCGCCGCAGCCGACCGCTCCGGACGACGCCACGGCCGCCCAGCGGCACGAGGCCACCACCACCGAACGCGGTTCCTTCTGCCTGGCCCGCTGCACCTGCGGCTGGTCCGGGCCGGCCCGGCGCGCACGCTCCCAGGCGCGTGCGGACGCCGAGCGCCACCTGGCCACCGCCGAGGACGCCGACGAGCCGGCCTCCTGAGGCCACCTGGAATGACCCGGTCCGCTGCGGGAACCCCCCACCCCCATTCCGCATCTGGGTAAGGAGACAGCGGGCCCCTCAGCGGGACCGGACCATACGGACGGCACGGGACAGCACTCGGCATTACCGGACACACCGCGACGCGAGGGAAGCGCGTTGCCGTGCCCGTCCGCGTGCGCGCTCCCGGCACAAGCCCCACGACCAACGGCCGAGCGGCCGACGGGGCCGGGCCGTACGACTTCGAGGGGGGCACAATCCAGTGAAACGGCGCACACTCCTGCACACCGGCGGTGGGCTCGCGGCGACCGCGGTCGCCTGGGCAACCGGCTGCCACGCCACCGGCGGCGGCGCGAGCGCCGCGTCCTCCCGGTCCGCCACGGGGGCGGCCACCGGCGCCGTAAGGACCGACGCCTCCGCCTCCGCCCACGCCGCCAAGGGCCCCGCCTCGAAAGCCTCGTGGAGCGCACTCGGCAAGAGCCTGGACGGCAGCCTCGTCCGCGCGTCCGACGCCTCGTACGCGAAGGCCCGCCGCCTCTACAACACCCGCTACGACACCCTGAAGCCCTCGGCCATCGCCTACGTCAAGCACCCTGACGACATAGCCGAATGCCTTGCGTTCGCGCGTCGTCACGACACCCCGGTCGCCATACGCAGCGGCGGCCACTCCTACGCCGGCTGGTCAAGCGGCAACGGCAAGCTCGTCGTGGACGTCTCCGCCCTCGCCAAGGTCGGGGCGCCGTCCGGCGGCATCACCCGGATAGGCGCCGGCGCCAAGCTCATCGACGTCTACGAGGGCCTGGCGCCGCACGGTGTGACGGTCCCCGGCGGCTCCTGTCCCACCGTGGGGATATCCGGCCTGACGCTCGGCGGTGGCCACGGCGTGGTCTCCCGGGCGTACGGCCTGACCTGCGACAGCCTCGTCGGCGCCACCCTCGTCACCGCCGACGGCAAGACCGTCGACTGCGACCGCTCCCGGCACGCCGACCTGTTCTGGGCGCTGCGCGGCGCCGGCAACGGCAACTTCGGGGTGGTCACCGAGCTGCGCTTCCGGACCCACCCGGCGCCGCCCGCGGTGATGGCGTACATGACCTGGCCGTGGGCCAAGGCGGCGGCGGTGCTGGCCTCCTGGCAGAAGTGGGGCCCGGTGCAGGCCGACGAGATCTGGTCCGCCTGCCATCTCGATGCCCGGCCCGGCGGCACCCCCACCGTCTCCGTGGCGGCCTTCTCCCTCGGCGGCTACCACGACTTGCAGAACGCCGTCGACAAGCTCGCCGACCAGCCGGGCGGCCCCGGCCCCGCGACCACCGTCCGCCTGAACCGCATCGGGTATCTCGACGCGATGGAGGCGTACGCGGGCTGTTCGTCGAAGTCCACCGCGCAGTGCCACACGCCGGGCACCCTGCCGGGCCAGACCGGCGCCGGCCAACTGGGCCGCGAAACCTACGCCGCCCGCTCGCACTTCTTCGACCGCTCGTTGTCCGCGACCGGCATCCGCACGATGCTCGATCAGATCGAGAGCGCGGGCCGCAAGGGCGTCAACGGCAATGTCGCGCTGACCGCGCTGGGCGGCGCGATCAACCGGGTGGGCAGGACCGATACCGCGTTCGTGCACCGCGGATCGCGTTTCCTCGCCCAGTACTTGACCTCCTGGCCGTCCAACGGTTCGCCCGGCACGCGCACCGCATGGCTGGATTCCTTCCACAGCGCGATGCGCCGCCACTCCTCGGGCGCCGCCTACCAGAACTACACCGACCCGGGCCTGACCGACTGGAAGTCCGCCTACTACGGCCCGGCCGCCACCCGGCTCGCCGACGTCAAGCGGACGTACGACCCGGAGCGGCTCTTCAGCACCTTCCCGCAGGCGCTCTGACGGCGCACACACGGACGGCCCGGCCCCTGCGAGGGGTCGGGCCGTCCGTGTCCGCCAGGTCGTCAGCCGCGGGGCCGAGGAGGTCTGTCCCCGCCCGCCGACTGTGCGTCAGGCCGCCAGATCCTTGTCGCGCTTGTCGTGTCGCGCCGCGGCATCCGGGGCCTCGTCGGCGGGGCCGCCATCGGCACTCTGCGCCGCGCCCGCGGCGGGCTCCGCCACGACGCCGGGCGCCTGCACCAGCCAGCCGATCCGCGACCTGCCGATGGCGCCCGTCACGGGGACGAGCAGCGCCTGCGCGAGCGGCGCGAGCAGCAGGGCGACGGCGGTGCCCAGCGCGAAGCCGCCGACCACGTCGGTCGGGTAGTGGACGCCCATGTAGACCCGGCAGAAGCCTTCGAGCAGCGCCAGACCGATGCCGATCAGCCCATAGGTGCGGTGGGCGACGAACAGGCCCACGCCGACCGCCATCGTCAGCGTCGCGTGGTCGCTCACGAACGAGAAGTCGCTCTTCCCGGGGATCAGCACTTCCAGCCCGGCGTGGTCCTTGAACGGCCGGGGCCGCTCGACGAACGCCCGGATGGGGATGTTGGCCAGCAGCGCCAGGCCGGCGGCCAGCGGCGCCCAGACCAGGCCCGCGACGGCGGCCGGCGCGTTCGGCTTGCGGCGCGCGGCCCACCAGGCGACCAGGCACAGCACCGCGAGCGCGGCGATGATGCCGTACTCGCCGATGTACTCCATCGCGCGGTTGACCCAGTGCGGGGCGTCCTTCGCGAGGCCGTTGATGCCGTCGAGCACGTCGACGTCCGGGTTCGGCCCCTCGAATGCGAGTTCAGCCATCTGCCGCGGCCCCTTATCTTTCACGCGCGCGAGCGCCTTGGTGTGCTGCCGGCCCCCGTGGTCGTCGAGCGTCTGCTGCCATGAGCGCTGCTACGTCCCCACGCAAAGGAAACGCGATGTCCGGCCCCGGCGTTCCACTCTCCACCCAATGATCACCAGGACGTTATCGAAGCTTGACTCATCGCCGCAGTTCAGGGCCCTATGTTCACGCAGCGTTCGCGCCGGGGAGCGCTTTTGCGCCATCCGACGTGACCCTGGTCGCACCGATGTAGTCCGGTGTGTCGATCTTGTCGAACCGGATCACCGCACCCGTGTACGGCGCGTTGATCATGTACCCGCCACCCACATACATCCCGACGTGGTGAATCGACCGCGGATCCTTCAGGTCGTACGCGAAGAACACCAGGTCACCCGGGAGCAGCTCACTGCGCCGCGGATGCGGTCCGGCGTTCCACTGGTCGTTCGCCACCCGGGGCAGCTCGATGCCCACCGAGTGATACGCGGCCTTGGTCAGCCCGGAACAGTCGAACCTGCCGCCCTGCTCGGCTGTCCCGTTTCCGCCCCACAGATAGGGCGTACCGAGCTTCTCCTGCGCGTAGTAGATCGCCCCGGCGGCCTGCTTCGAGGACGCCACCGGACCGACCGGCGCCTCGAAGCTCTTCGCCAGGGTGGTGATGGTCTTCACGTAGTTCCGCGTCTCGCGGTACGGCGGCACGCCTTGGTACTGGATGACGCGGTACGCCCCCGCGTTGTACGCCGCGAGCATGTTGTGCGTGGCGTTGCCCGGCACGTCCTTCACATACTTCGCCAGCTCGCAGTCGTACGACGCGGCGGACGGGATCGCGTCCGCCGGGTCCCAGACGTCCCGCTTGCCGTCGCCGTTGCCGTCGATGCCGTGGGTCTGCCAGGTCCCCGGGATGAACTGCGCCATGCCCTGCGCGGCGGCGGGGCTCTGCGCCTTCGGATTCCAGCCGCTCTCCTGGTAGAGCTGCGCGGCGAGCAGCGCCGGGCTGATCGCCGGGCAGAGCGTGCCCCACTTCGCGACCAGCGGCTGATACGCGGCCGGCACCGCACCCTTCGCCAGGCCCACGGCCCGGCCGCCGGCCCCGGCCATCCCGGCGGCGGCGGAATACGTCCCGATCACGAGCAGCGCGAGGAGGCAGAGCACCAGCCCCGCCCCGATCCCACCGGCAATCCAGAATTTCCGCACGCCCCCAACCCTCCCCCATTCAGGCGCGGTTCACTGCCCTTTCGACCGTCCGCGCGCGCGTTGCCGCCGCACGGCAGCGCACGGCGCGGCGCAGGGGGCGCTCCGCCGGGCGCGACGCCCGCCCCAGCATGACAACCTCATTCGCGGTAAGTCGAGTTCGGCTCCCGGCCGCGGCCGGACCCGACGCGGCCGGGCTCGCCGGGCCTGGAGCCGGGCCCCCGCACGGGCCCCCGGCCGAGCGGGATGAGCGACACTGGGCAGGGCGCCGGCCACGCGCGGCTGGGACGCGCACCGCGCCACCGAAGACAGGACAGCCCCCGTGGACACGAGCAACGAGAAGCAGATGAACCGCCACCTGTGGTGGCGCGTGGGCTACTTCCTGTTCGCCATCCACCTCGTGGCACTCATCATGATCTTCGCCATGTCCCACGCCCCGAAATGAACCGCACCCGCGACTGCCCTCACCGGCGCGCCCCGTGACCCGACACCCGCCGTCGACCCACGCCTCCCGCCCCCGCCACCCGCACGCCGTCGACGCGCCGTCCTTCGGCGAGAACCGGCCACATTCTCTCGGTTCGGGCCGCTCCCGGCCCCCGTCACCGCCTCCACCCGCCCCGAACGGGACGCGTGCCCCCTCGCCGCGGAGGCCGACGAGTTCGACCAGCTCACCGCCCCGGAGGCCGATCGGGCTCCGCGGACCGCGCACCCGCCTCCCCCTGATGATCATTGCTCAGCGTGACACGCCGTGATACACACAGTGAGACTAATGGGTCCGATGGACGGCTTGCGCACGCACACACACGCCACTCCCACGGGATCCGTCAAAGAAAGCCGCCAAGTCGACATCCCATGGCGTCTTTGTCAGCGAAGATAGAGGCTGACCTGTGCCATGCGGCACGGGCACACAACTACCCACCAAGGGGCGGTGAGTTCACACATGTTCATTGCAGCCGAAAAGGGCGACATCACCACCATCATCGGCGGAATCGCCCCCGACTGGGGGCCGTTCGGCAGCCTGGGCAACGAAGCCCGAGTGATGATCGAAGTAGTCATGGCAATCGCGATCCTGCTGTGCCTCGGCATCGCGATCTGGGGAGCGGCAAAGCAGCGCATCGGCGCCACCGCCCTCCGCGACACCTTCAGCGCCGAACAGGGCAAGGGCCTGATCGTGGCCGGCCTGACCGGCGTCTTCATCATCGGCTCCCTGGGGACGCTCTTCACCATCGTCTACGGCATGGCGGTCTAGCCGCAGCAATCCGCCGCCGCACACCCGGCACGGGCCCCGTCCCCGCGCCGCCCCCTGTGCGCCCCCGCTCGGCATCTCTCCGCCGTCCCGTGCCCCCGCTCGCCTCCCACCGGCCCCACCCTCCCTCCAGAGGCCACATGCTGACGCCCACTCACCCCGGCCGGACGCACCTCCCGGCGCGCCTTCGCCACCCCCGCCACCAGGGGACCGGTTGGGCTGCCCGGCACGCGGGGACAGGAAGGCCCGGAGGCAAGACGGCCGCGGCGGACGCGGGCCGGGCACCGGGTACAAATGACCCAGAGTCCCCCATTCGCCTCTGCCGCTCAGCATCTGAGGACCCGTCACGGTGAGATGTACTCGTACCACTTCGCCCGAGCCGCCTCCCACGCGGCTACGGTCATATGAGGGCGGCACTACGACGGCACAGAAGGCGATGTCGGCAGAGGGGGCACAGGCGCGATGAGTCTCAGCGATGACAGCGGCTACGGCGGCGACCACCGCGGGTCCGAGACGGGCCAGACGCGTACGAGACTTCCCGACGGCGACAACGACGCCTACGGCACGGGGCGGCGGCCCCGGGCGGGCGGCCTGTCCAGCCGGAACCTCGTCACGATCGTCGGCGTGGTGGTGCTGCTGATCGCCGCCATCGCCTTCGCCAACCGCGGCGGAAGCGGCAACAGCGAGACCACCTCGGACGACGCCGCCCAGGACACCGCCGCCCAGCCGACCGCCCCCACCGGCACCAAACCGGTCAACGGCAAGAACGGCAGCATCGCGTCGGGCTTCGCCAAGACGGAGCAGGGGGCGCAGTCGGCGGCGGCGAATTACGCGGTGGCGTTGGGGTCCGAGCGGATGTTCAAGGTGAGCAGCCGTCATCAGATCGTGGACGCGGTCTACGCGCGCGACGCCGCAGCGAACCTCAAGGGACCGCAGGACAAGGCCTACTCAAAGGCATTCCTGCGCAAGCTCGGCCTGGATGCCGCGGGGAACGCCCCCAAGGGCAAGACCTTCATCTCACGCACCATCCCGGTGGGAACCAAGGTCGAGCAGTTCACGAGTGGAACCGCCAAGGTCTCCGTCTGGTACACGGGCCTCATCGGGATGGCCGGCGCCGGCTCCACCGACCCGGTGCGCACGGACTGGAAGACCTGGACATTCGACCTGTCGTGGGCCGACGGCGACTGGAAGGTTGCCGCCGACGCGCAGAAGAACGGTCCCGCCCCGATCGCAGGGGATGTCCCCGCATCCGGAGCGGACGAAATGAGCAAGGCGGTCGAGCAGTACGGAGGCTTCACCTATGCCAGGTAGCGCGCGCCGCCGAGTGGTCTCCATCGCTGCCGTCCTGGCGAGTGTGCAGACTGCAGTCTTCATGTTGGCCACACGTGCCACGGCAGCTCCGACGCCGACGCCCTCACCGGGCAAGAGCAACGAGCCCTGTGACTTGCTCATCGGTCCGGCAAAGGAGTACTGCCAGGACGGCGACAAAGCCGGCTCCAACGCCCCCTCCCCCTCCACCAACCCCCTCGACAACAACCCCCTCGACCCCCTCGAATCCCTCGCCAAGGGCTGCGCCAAGGCCGCCGCCTGGATCGTCACCAAGCTGTCCGAGGCGGTGAAGTCCACCTCGCAGGTCGACTTCACCAACACCACCTTCCTGCGGCAGTACGCCGTCGTCTTCGCGGCGTCGACGATCCTGACGCTGGTCCTGTGGCTGCTCGCGGTGGCCAAGCGCGCCGTGCGCGGGGTGCGGCTCACCGAGGCGATCGGCGAGGCCGTGGGGTTCCTGTGGCTGACGGTCCTGGCCTCCGCGTTCACCCCCCTCATCCTCTACACGATCGTCTCGGCGACCGACGGCGTCACCGAGATCATCGCGAAGGGGACCGGCGCCCAGACCGACACCTTCTTCGGGTCGTTCTCGCAGGCGCTCACCAAGGGCACCGACATCGGCGGCGGCCCGATCATGCTGATCGTGGTGTCGCTGGTCTCCGTCCTCGCCGCAGGTGTGCTGTGGCTGGAGCTGGTGATCCGCGCCGCGCTGCTGTACGTCGGGGCGCTGCTCGGCACCGTCGTGTACGCCGGTCTCGTCGACAAGAACATGTGGGGCCACGTCCGCCGCTGGGCGGGCATCATGATCGCGGTGATCATGGTGAAGCCGGTGATCGTGATCGTGCTCGGCATCGCCGGCGCGCTCTCCCACGACAAGGGCCCCAACGCCTTCTCCGCCGTCGTCTCCGGCCTCGCGATCATCCTGCTGGCCATTTTCGCCAGCGCCGTGATCTACCGCTTCGTCCCCGGCTTCGGCGACGAGATGGTCTCGGCCCGCTCCAGCAAGGGCCGGGCCACCGACGGCAGCCAGGCCGCCGCCATGATCTCCTCGCCCGCCGCGCTGGTGTCCCAGGGCATCAAGACCCACAGCTCGCGCAGTTCCGGCGGCGACGGCGGCCAGTCGCAGGGCGCCCAGGGCGGCCAGTCCCGGCCTGCCGACGCGGTGTCCGGTGGCGTCGCCGCCCACAGTTCCCGCCCCGCCGGCGGCCGCCCCACGGCCCCCGCTCCCCGATCGAATCCCAACCCCGGCCCGAGCACGAGCGCCCACGGCAGCGCCCGCACCGGCAAGACAGCAGGAGGTGATGGGCGTTGACCACGCAGTCCCACCCGATCGCGCCCCGTCGCACGTATCTGATCGGCCGCGCCCGGCCCAACGCGATCGTCGGCAAGAACCGCGAGACCGGTGAGATCGCGTTGATCATCGCGGGCGCGTTCATCGGCATGATGTGCGGCCTGCTGGTGCCCGTGCTGCCTCTGCGGATCGCGACGCTCACCGGCTTCCCGATGCTGGGCCTCGCCATCGTCTACGTCCCGTACAAGGGCCGTACGTTCTACAAGTGGTTCGAGATCAACCGCAGTTACCGCCGCACGGTCCGCCGCGGCACCACCTACCGCTCCGCCGCCATCGAGGCCGGCGTCCGGCTCGACGGACGCGAGGTCGAGATCGGCCCGCCGCCCGGCATCGGCCGGATCAACTGGCTCGCCGCCCCGTTCGGCCCGGACGAGATCGCCGTACTGCTGCACGCCGACCGCAAAACCGTCACCGCCGCCATCGAGATCGAGGGACCGGGCGTCGGCCTGCGCGACAGCGAGGACCAGGAGGCGCTGGTCGACCGCTTCGGGACGCTCCTCAAGCACGTCGCCAACGGCGACGGTTTCGTGACCCGCCTGCAGATCCTGGCGCGTACGCTGCCCGCCGACCCCGACGCGCACGCCAAGGACGTCACCCAGCGCGGCGACCACTCCTCCCCCCACTGGCTGCAGGAGTCCTACGAGCAGCTCCAGTCGATGGTCTCCACCTCCTCCGAGCAGCACCGCGCCTACCTCGTCGCCTGCATGCACTACACCCGCGAGCTGGCCGCCGAGGCGCACACCATGGCCCGCGCCGCCCGCACCCACCGAGGCGGCCTGATCCGCCAGAAGCTCGACCGCGACGCCGGCCTGGCCGTCGTCATGGCCCGTGAGCTGACGGACATCTGCGCCCGCCTGGCGGAGGCGGACATCCGCGTGCGCCAGCCCCTCGGCCAGGGCCGGCTGGCCTCCCTGGTGCACTCCATGTACGACCCGGACCACCCCATCGACCACATCCAGGCGATGAGCAAGCGCAACGCCTGGCCGGCCGAGCTGGACGCAATGGAGCCGACGTACCTCCAGGCCAAGACCCGCGAGTCCACCACCCGCGCGCCCTGGTGCCACTCCACCGCCTGGATCAAGGAATGGCCGCTGACCCCGGTCGGCGTCAACTTCCTCGCGCCCCTCCTGGTCCACACGCCCGACGTGATCCGCACCGTCGCGGTCTGCATGGACCTGGAACCGACCGAGGTCGCCATCGAGCGGATGCTGACGGAGAAGACCAACGACGACGCCGAGGCCAGCCGCGCGGCCAAGATGAACCGCGTGGTCGACCCCCGCGACGTCGCCCACCACGGCCGCGTCGACCAGCGCGGCGAGGACCTCGCGTCCGGCGCCGCCGGCGTCAACCTCGTCGGCTACATCACGGTCTCCTCCCGCTCGCCCGAAGCCCTCGCCCGCGACAAGCGCACCATCCGCGCCTCCGCCGGCAAGTCCTACCTCAAGCTGGAGTGGTGCGACCGCGAGCACCACCGGGCCTTCGTCAACACCCTTCCTTTCGCGACCGGGATCCGCCGCTAAGCCGCTGGGAGGCGCGTACGTCATGGCCATGCTCGATCCGCTCGGAGCACTCACCGACGCATTCACCAGCTTCCTGTTCGGGAAGGTGGAGACGACACGGCTGCCCGTACGCACCTCCACCGGCCAGGCCCAGGCGGTCTACCTGCCCACCGCGGCCCCCGGACTCGGCGATTCCGGCGTGATCATCGGCCGCGAGGTCTACAGCGGCAAGGGGTACATCTACGACCCCTTCCAGCTCTACGGCCAACAACTTCCCGCACCCCACTGGCTGGTCCTCGGCGAGTCCGGCAACGGCAAGTCCGCCCTGGAGAAGACCTACGTCCTGCGTCAGCTCCGCTTCCGCGACCGGCAGGTCGTCGTCCTCGACGCACAGGGCGAGGACGGCGTCGGCGAGTGGAACCTCATCGCCCAGGAGCTGGGAATAACCCCCATCCGCCTGGACCCCACCGCGGCCCTCAACGGCGGCATCCGCCTCAACCCCCTCGACCCCTCCATCACCACCACCGGCCAGCTGGCCCTGCTGCGCACCATCATCGAGGTCGCGATGGGCCACGGCCTGGACGAACGCGCCGGCTTCGCCCTCAAGGTCGCGCACGCCTTCGTCAACGAGACCATCACCGACCGGCAGCCCGTCCTGACCGACATCGTCGAGCAGCTGCGGCACCCGGAGGCGGACTCCGCCGAGGCGATGAACGTCGACATAGACGACGTCCGGGCCTGGGGCCTCGATGTGGCCCTGGTGCTCGACCGCCTCGTCGACGGCGACCTGCGCGGCATGTTCGACGGCCCGACCTCCGCCGGCATCGACCTCGACTCCCCGCTGATCGTCTTCGACCTCTCGCACATCGACCGCAACTCCATCGCGATGCCGATCCTGATGGCGATCGTCGGCGTATGGCTGGAACACACCTGGATCCGGCCCGACCGCAAGAAGCGCATCTTCCTGGTGGAAGAGGCCTGGCACATCATCAACTCGCCCTTCGTCGCGCAGCTCTTCCAGCGGCTGCTGAAGTTCGGCCGCCGACTCGGCCTGTCCTTCGTCGCCGTCGTCCACCACCTCAGCGACGTCGTCGACGGCGCCGCCGCGCGCGAGGCCTCCGCGATCCTCAAAATGGCATCCACCCGCACGATCTACGCCCAGAAGGCCGACGAGGCACGCGCCACCGGACGGGTACTGGGCCTGCCACGCTGGGCCGTCGAGATCATCCCCACTCTCACCCCCGGCATCGCCGTCTGGGACGTCAATGGCAACGTCCAAGTCGTCAAGCACCTGATCACCGAGGCCGAACGCCCGCTGGTCTACACCGACCGGGCGATGACCGAGGCGTCCTCGATGCAGACGGACGAGGCACGCGCCATCGAACGCGCGGCGGACGCGGAGGCAGAGGAGCGGGCCGAAGCCCTCGCGATGGCACGGCAGTTGAGGGACGAGTCGAGCGAGACGGTGGCGTGAGGCGCGGATACGAACAGGGCCGGGACGGCCGGGATCCCCGATACGGCCGGGAGCGCGGCATCCCCGACTCCCTGCTGGTCGGCCTGCTCGCCTTCCTCCTCGGCCTGACCCTGCTGGTGTGGACGGCGACCGGCATCGCTGGACTGCTCGCCCACGGCTCCTGGCCCGACGGCGTCACCTACCCCGGCACCCCGATGGCCCTGCGGCACCTCGCCTCCGCACCCCACAACCTCGCCGCGGCCTGGCCCGCAACCCCCAAGGACCAGCTCTCCGGCTACGGCCTGTTCTGGGGCATCCTCATCAGCCAGCTGATGGTCCTGCTGGTCCTCACGATCTTCACGCTGGGTACGGTCACCCGTTACCGCGCCGTCCGCGCCGCCCGCCGCGAGGCCGCGCGGGAAGCTCGCGAGGACGCGCACGAGCCCGCCCGGCACACCCCGGCACCCCGCACGGACACCGCGCTCGCCCCGGCCGCGCCCGCCGACGCCGGCGCCCCTGCCGTGCCCACCGACACCGCGGCCACCCGGCCCCCGGAGGCCACACCGGCACCTGCCCCGGCCTCCCCGGCCCCCGCCGATGCCCCCGCCGACGGCCCGCTCCTCGTGCAGCACACCGCGCCCCCGACCCCCGACCTCGCCGAACCGGCCCTCCCCCGCGTGCAGTTCGGCACCGACCGCGGCGCCGCCCGCGCCGCGGCGACGGCCACCATCGCGACCGCCGAGGGCGCACTCATCGTCGCCACGTCCGACCCCGCCCTGTGGGCCGAGACCAAGAACGCCCGCGCCAAACTCGGTCCGGTCCTCACCTACGACCCCACGCACCGCCTGGACACCCCCGCCCGGCTGCGCTGGTCACCGACCGCCGGCTGCGAGGACATCGCCACGGCCACCGCCCGCGCCGCCGCCCTGCTGGCCCCCGTCCGCCCGGCGAGCACCCTGGACTCGGCCGTCGCCGACGCCGCGCAGACCCTGCTGCGCTGCTGGCTGCATGCCGCCGCCGTGGAAGGCCGGCCCTTCCGGCAACTGCACCGCTGGGCCCACGCCGCCGGCGCCGCCCAGGACCCCGTACGCATTCTGCGCACCAACCCCAAGTCCTCCGCAGGCCAGGCGGGCGAGCTGGAGTCCGGCCTCACCGCGCACGCCGAACGCCGCGAGATGGCGAAGGAGTTGGTCAACCGCTCGCTGGCCGCCCTCTCCTCGATCCACATCCGCGACGCCTGCAACCCTCTTCGAGCGGATTCGCTCGTTCTCGAATCATTCGTCGACGAAGGGGGAACGCTCTACGTGGTGGGCGAATCCCTCGAGGATCCGCGCACCGATCCGGGTGCGATGCCGCTGCTCACCGCACTCCTCTCCAGCGTGGTCGAGCACGGCCGCCGCATGGCCGAACGGTCATCTGACGGTCGGCTCGACCCACCACTCACCCTGGTCCTGGACGACATCGCCGCCCTCGCGCCCCTCCCCGGGCTCCCCGATCTCCTCGAAACGGGCCACCTGCGCGGCATGCTGACGCTGGCGACCATGCGCTCCCAGGAACAGGCCCGCGCACGCTGGCCCCACAAGTCCCTCCCGGCCTGACGGCCCGCCACATCACCGCACCACGCCGCCCGTACGCCCTCCTGAGCCCGTACGCGCCCCGGTCCGCCCCGAAGGCCGTCAGCCACTCACCCCGGCCCCCTATCGCCACAGAACGTCTGCACACCATTGCTGACGCTCTTCTCCACGAACTCCGGCGACACTCAAGCGCTCCGTAGCGCGACGCCTGAGTCACCTCCGTGCCCACCAGCTGCATGAAGTGGCCCCCATCCGACGCCTCGGCCGGTCGCCGCGTCAGCTCTCGCTGCACCGGCCGAGGCCCCCCTTCCTGCCAGGTCTCCAACAGCTCCGTCGGCAGCCGCAGCACCTCCGCCATGATGTTGCGTACGCGTGCGCTTGGAGACGCCGGCCGGAGTGAGGCCCTCGCTGGTGAGCCGACGTACCGCACGCCGGCCGCGCTGCCCGCTCCTACAGCACCTGAGGACTGAGAGAGCCCAGCTCGATCAGCGCTATCACCGTGCCGGAAACGCGAAAAAGCCCCGTGAGGAACCTGAGTTCCTCACGGGGCTTTTCACAAAAATTGTTCGGCGGCGTCCTACTCTCCCACAGGG